>CACWID010000020.1 GCA_902760865.1 uncultured Bacteroidales bacterium
TCATTACCTTAACACAACAAAGGTAATGAAAGCCGTGCGGCGATGAAAGTTTATTCGTTAAACTTCCATCGCCGCAAAGTTAGGGTACTTATTGTTTTCCTTTTATCATCAACGACCCGATAACTTGAGATAGCGGCACTACATCTTCTTAGAAAGGTCATCCAGCCGGTCGATGATCTCCTCGTCGCGGCGAGTCTTAATGTTCCTTAAAATATCGTCATGGAAGTAGGAGTATATCACCAATCCAACCACTACTGCCACGGACACCAATTCCAGCAATATCCAATACCGGTCATCAAGATAGAATATATCGTACCATAACGATGGAGAGCATAAAACAATTCCAAACCCGATGAGGTAAGCAGCATTGCGGTCATTCTTAAACCTCTTTTCATACCAATGCAACAGCTGATCTGGCATATCGAGGCTGCGCTGCTTGTAGAGAAACCACAGGTTGTTCACAACCATCCAGCCCGATGCAACACAACCGACTGACAACAAGCAGATAAGAGGAACCCTGATTTTTTCCAGATCTCCCCATGTTTTCACGAGAGCTATGGTAGCGAGCAAGATCACCACAGCGATGCACAGTCCAATGATGGCTTGGAACCGACACAGAGCCTTGATCTTATCAAACTGCTCACCTCTGCTCAGCTTATCTAATTCTGCGTACTTCATAATGCCCCGTATTTAGTTGGTTAATAATCTTATTATTTAGACTCACTTGAGCAGAAAAAGTTACACAAAAACAGCGATAATTATTCGCCAAACCCTTCATTTTCTTCTAGATTTGGACAAATCGACCTGCGGCACGCTATAATTCTAGGGCCTTGGCGTGGCCTCAATTCGCGGCTGATGGGTTAAATTTGTCTGTGTCTCAACAAAATCAAATCAAAATTTGGCATTTTGCGCTTTTAGCACTAATTTTGTGGGTTAAGAACTATTGAACCAAAAACTGGGAGGGGTCGCATTGCTCCTCCACAACACTTAACCACTATGATAGAAAACGAGAACATACCCATTCCATTGGAGTATCAGGACATCTGCCCGATTCCTGACAAGGACTTCCAGACAGCGATGACCATTCTGGTTCAGGAACCTGGTTTCCAGAAGATTGTATCCATGGCATTGCCCAACTACAAGTACTCGGAGTTTAAGCACGTGCTGCTGGGCATCAACTCCAAGCATGAGTTCCAGGTCAAGGTGATGAAGCCCTTCATGGAAGGCCTCATGGCCAAGACGGCGACCACGCTCACCGTCAGCGGCAAGGAGAACCTCGATAAGGAGGTGCCCTACACCTTTATCACCAACCACCGCGACATCGTCCTCGACTCGGCACAGCTCAGCTACCTGCTCATCAAGGGCGGCCGCGATGCGTGCGAAATCGCCATCGGCAACAACCTGCTCATCTATGACTGGATCACCAAGCTCGTGCGCATGAACAAGAGCTTCATCGTCAAGCGCAACCTGGGCCGCATCCAGACGCTCACCGCCGCCGTCCAGCTCTCGGGCTACATGCACTTTGCCGTCCAGCAGAAGAATGCTTCTCTGTGGATCGCACAGCGCGAGGGACGCTGCAAGGACAGCAACGACCGCACGCAGGAGAGCCTCGTCAAGATGCTCGCCTATGGCAACCGCGACAAGCCCTTCATCCAGAGCTTGAAGGAGCTCAACATCGCGCCCATCTCCATCAGCTATGAGTATGATCCCAACGACTACCTCAAGGCCAAGGAGTTCCTGTGCAAGAGCAAGAATCCCAACTGGCGCAAGTCGCCCGACGACGACCTCATCAGCATGAAGACCGGCATCATCGGACACAAGGGCGAGGTGCACTATGCCTTCACGCCCTGCATCAACGAGGAGCTGGACAACATTCCCGAAGGCCTTGACAAGTTCCTCGAGGTGGACCGCGTGTGCGCCATCATCGACCACGCCATCCATCAGAACTACAAGATCTTCAAGACCAACTACATCGCCCACGACATCCTCTTCGACGACAAGCACTTTGCCGACAAGTACACCCAGGAGGAGCGCGAGGCGTTCGAGCAGTACCTCTCGTCCCAGATCGACAAGACCGAGGGCATGAAGCTCAGCGAGGCAGACCGCTTCTACATGTACAACAAGATGTTGCAGATGTACAGCAACCCGCTCAGCAACTACCTCGAGGCAACCAAGTAAGCCATGTAGAGGCTGTGCCAAAATTGCTACTCGGTAATATAACCGTGCTATCGCACGGGAAATTAAACAAATTTTTAAATTAAAATTTTATAATTAATTTGATTAATTTCCCGCCCGCAGGGCGGTTATAGTTCTAGCAGTTGATTATGACACATCCTCCTTGTGAATGACGAAACTGAGACGCAAGATTTTGCGTCTCTACAAGAAGGTCTAAAAATGAAAATTCATTGGGCAGGATTAATCGTCGTGGCGGTGCTCTGCATCGCCATGGACGTTTATATCTGTCGGCGTCTGCGGCGCAACGGCTACCGCTGGCTGGCGTGGTTCAATGCCGCACTGGCAGTATTGACAGCGGCACTGGCAACCGCCATCGCCGTCATGCCGTTGGGCGAGGCCACGACATCCAACAGTGCCTTTGTCACGGGCCAGTACATGCTCTACACCTTCTTCGCACTGCTTGCCCCCAAGGCACTGGGCATGCTGGTCTATGGCATCGGACGGCTCATCAGGCAGCGATGGATGACGGTGTGCGCCTTCATCGTCGCGGCACTGGTGTTCGGCATCATGTGGTGGGGAGCCATTGTCACGCCGGGCAAAATTGATGTGCGTGAGGTGGAGATGGCGTTTGACAACCTGCCCGACGCTTTCGACGGCTACCGCATCGTCCAGTGGAGCGATGCCCACCTGGGCACTTACAACGGCCGCACGGCCATCGTCGAGCGGCAGATCAAGGCCATCAATGACCTGCATCCCGACATGATCTGCTTCACGGGCGACCTCGTGAGCCGTGAGACAGCCGAGGCCCTCCCCTATCGCGACATCCTCGCCTCCCTGCATGCCCCGGACGGTGTTTTCTCGGTCCTGGGCAACCATGACTACGACAACTACGTCACTTGGGCCGACGAGCGCGCCAAGCTCGACGACCGCAAGGCCCTGTGCGACCTGCAGACGGCGATGGGGTGGAAACTGCTCAACGATGACCATGTCATCATCCGTCGTGGCGACGACCAGCTGGTGCTCATCGGTACCGAGAACTTCGGCGACCGCCCGTTCGAGAAGCGCGGCAACCTCGCCAAGGCCTACAGCGGCCTGAATGACGGCAACTTCAAGATCCTGCTGCAGCACAACCCCTATGCCTGGCGAGCCAACACGCTCACCAACAGCAACATCGACCTGATGCTCGCGGGCCACACCCACGCGTTCCAGATGATGCTCACCGTGGGCAACTGGCGCTGGTCCCCGGCCTGCTTTCGTTACCGCGAGTGGGGCGGCGACTACAGCGAGGGCGACCGCCACCTCTACGTCAACATCGGCACGGGCATGGTGGGACCGCCCATGCGCATCGGCGCCACGCCCGAGATCACCGTCATCACGCTTAAAAAGAGTCGCTAGTCGCTAGTCACTAGTCGCTAGTTTAGTTTAATTCGTGCAATTTGTAGTTTAGAAATGGCAACTCAACTCTCGACCCTCATCTCCCAGGAGCTCAACATCCCCCTCAACCAGGTGGCCGGCACCGTCAATCTGCTTGACGAGGGCGCCACCATCCCCTTCATCAGCCGTTACCGCAAGGAGGTGACGGGCAACCTCGACGATTTCTCCATCCAGTCCATCGACCAGCGCCTGCGCTACTACCGCGAACTGGAGAAGCGCCGCGCCACCATCCTCAAGACCATCGAGGCCCAGGACAAGCTCACGCCCGAACTGGCCGACCGCATCAACAACTGCTGGGATGCCAACACGCTCGAGGACATCTACCTGCCTTACAAGCCCAAACGCAAAACCCGCGCCGAGGCAGCACGACAACTGGGACTGGAGCCGCTGGCCAAGATCATCATGTCTCAGCGTGGCGGCAACATCGAGGAACGGGCACGGCAGTTCGTCGATGGCGACAAGGTGCCCGACACTGATGCCGCCATCACTGGCGCCCAGGACATCATCGCCGAGTGGGTAAGCGAGAACGAGGCGGTGCGCAATGCCGTCCGCCGTGGCTTCAAGTATGACGCCAGGTTGGTGTCCCACTTCGTCAAGGGCAAGGAGATTGAGGGCCGCAACTATGAGAACTACTACGAGTACTCGATGCCGTTGAAGCGCGTCTCCTCCCACCAGCTGCTGGCCATCCGCCGCGGCGAGAAGGAAGGTTTCCTCAAGGTGGGCATCGAGATCAATGACGACCGCACGCTTGACAACATCGCACGCATCGTCGTCAAGGGCAATGGTGAGGCATCACAGCTCGTCGAGGAGGCTGCCGAGGACAGCTTCAAGCGCCTCGTCAAGCCCTCTATCGAGACCGAGTTCGCCACGGCCGCCAAGCTCAAGGCCGACGATGAGGCCATCGAGACGTTTGCCCAGAACGTGCGCCAACTACTGTTCGCGCCGCCCCTGGGCCGCAAGCGCGTCCTGGCAGTGGATCCGGGCTTCAGGACCGGTTGCAAGGTCGTCTGCCTCGATGAGCAGGGCAGCCTGCTCCACCACGACGTGATCTACCCCACTGCACCGCACAACGACATCGAGGGCGCCACCAAGAAGATCCACTCCCTCACCGAGGCCTACAAGATTGACGCCATCGCCCTGGGCAACGGCACGGCAAGCCGCGAGACGGAGCGCTTCCTGAAGCGCATCCGCTACCGCAGGCCTATCGACGTGTTTGTCGTCAGCGAGAATGGCGCATCCATCTACAGCGCCAGCAAGATTGCCCGCGACGAGTTCCCCGACAAGGATGTGACCGTGCGCGGTGCCGTCTCCATCGGCCGCCGACTGCTCGACCCGCTGGCCGAACTGGTCAAGATTGACCCGAAGTCCATCGGCGTGGGCCAGTATCAGCACGATGTCGATCAAACGCGGCTCAAGGAGGCGCTCGACTTCACCGTCCAGAGCTGCGTGAACAGCGTCGGCGTGAACGTCAACACCGCTTCCAAGGAACTGCTCACCTATATCGCCGGCCTGGGGCCCGCCCTGGCACAGAACATCGTGGACTACCGTGCCGCCAACGGCCACTTCACGTCGCGCCAGCAGTTGCTCAAGGTGCCCAAACTGGGGCCCAAGACCTTTGAGCAGGCGGCAGGCTTCCTGCGCGTCCCCGAGAGCGACAATCCGCTGGACAACAGCGCCGTCCACCCTGAGCGTTACGCCCTGGTGCAGCAGATGGCCAAGGACTGCGGCTGCACCATCGCCGACCTGATCCGGGACAAGGCCCAGCGCGACAAGATTGACCCGCGGCGCTACCTCTCGCAGGACGTCGGCGAGCCCACCCTGCGCGACATCATGAGCGAGCTTGAGAAGCCCGGCCGCGACCCGCGCTCCACGGTACAGGTATGGGAGTTTGACGACGCCGTCAACGACATCAAGGACCTGCGCGAGGGCATGGAGCTGAACGGCATCGTCACCAACGTCACCCAGTTCGGCGCCTTCGTCGACCTGGGCATACACAAGGACGGCCTGGTCCATGTCTCACAGATGCCCCAGAAGGGTCTCCCCGCCGCCCGCCAGGTCCACGTCCACCAGCACGTCCGCGCCCGCGTCACCAGCATCGACATGGAACGCGGCCGCATCGCCCTCTCCATGCGCAACCTCGACCAACCCAAGCAGTAAGACAACGTTAGTTCAATGAATAAGTCCACCGATAGTGAGCACGTTAGCAACTCCCCCTCTAAGATTAGAGGGGGCCGGGGGGCGTTGATACCCCAAGAGAAAGTGCTTTGATGGTAAATCATACTCCTCCGGCGCTACGCGCCACCTCTCCTATCTTAGGGGAGGAATTGAGTATCAGCAACTTATTTACATTGAACTCACATTAAGATAAACAATGAGAACGTTCCTCTTTGCCACGATCATCAACCTTGTCATCGCCCTGACCGCAGTAGCGATGAACCCCGAGCCCCAGCCATTCGAGGCTCCTTTCGCCGTCGCCAAGGTCACAAAAACTAAGGCAAAAAACAAGAAGCGCAAAAGCAAGAAGAAATCCACGCCAAAGAAAACCGCCAAGAAGAAGAAATCGTACCAAGTCAACAAATACTGGGAAATGGGCTACGACGAAGGCTTCATCGACGGCCGCGCCGACCACACTGGCTACTAAACTCTCATTTTAGACTATTAGTGCCCAGTAAAAACTCTGTCCAATCAATGAGGGTATAGGGCCCCGAGCGAAACCTTAGTCGCCATTCTCCCGCGCATACGCCCGAAACAACCTCTAGAGTCGCCCACACCATCGCCAACCTCAAAGGCACCGCCGACGCCCTCGACCACCACATCATGGAAGCCATCGCCTACCGCAACCTCGACCGCCCCACTTACCTCGGCAGTAGCCTATAATGGCAGACTGCAAAATAGAGGCAGAAACCAATCACTAGGCTCTAATCATGCTCCTTCCCAATTATCGTATCAACTGTCCCTTACCTTTCTGAGCCTTATCTTCAAAGGGCAAATTGCCCTGTTTCTCTCCTTTAATAATCACTGGCATCTCAACTATTGCATAGTTGTCGTGAAAATGGTCGAGATCTTTGTCGCGCAGTCTTATACACCCTTCGCTATCGCGTCCAGGCATTTTGTCTTCGTTATTGGTACTTCCATGGATTCCAATGCCTGAGAATGGCGTTTCAAGGCGCATAAACCAGTGACCATAAGATAGAATTGCCCCACGGCCATCACCAAAATCATGTGTCCATGTACTCGCATCTTGTATCTGCTTGATCTTGAAAGGCGCGCCAGGCGCAGACTCAGGCGTTTTCATGTCTCCTCGCTTTTCTTTTTGCCCTTTGTTTCGACTTAAGCATACAGGATAATGAGCAATGAGAGTTGTATCTCCATTTATATCGGCATAGACATAGAGCCGTAGTTCTTTCTTTGAGATTACAATAAATGCTTTAGTTTTATCTATAGGCTTATTATAATATACCTTTGACGTATCAGGGCGGTAGTTAAACCCTCCATCATCATTAATGAATTCTGCTTCACTATCATTTACAACTTGTTGATTGGGCATCGCTTCCTTTTTGCCACCACCCCCACATGATACTATCGCCATTACGGTAAATAATATCATAAATAATTGATTAATCATTCGCATTTTCACTATTATTCTAAATATGTAAATTGTTTTGAGATAAATACCTCTCGACCTTTAAAATTCACAAGATAGAAATCATCATACTCACCAACGCATTCTAATCGGTCCCCTTTATTGGGATGCAGGTTCTTTCCACTGCTATCGGTGATAATATTATAATCATTAATTTCTGGGCTTGTGCGTAGTCTAACGTTTACACCAGTAACAACGACGAATCTTGTGAGTGCACCATCATCAGCATAATCATCAGCATAATCGGCAGCATAATCGGCAGCAGATTCAGCAGGCACGTCAGTAGCAATATGTGCATCCTCTTGAACGATCCCTGTCTGCTCTTCCAGGACTACAGTAGTGTCATCTGAGTAATAATCAAACATATCTATCATTACCTCTTGATCTGATTGATCTGCAAGCCGAGACGGCTCATATACCATTTTGTACAGAACAAAACCGCCAAGCGCAAGAACCGCCAAACTTAACAGAGCAATAACGGTTATTAACGTAGGAGAAGCTTTCTTCTTATATGATGGATTTATTGAATTATCGGGCTGAGAATAAGATTGACTACCAGTGCGAGATTCATTCGGAGTCTCTTTGATAATTCTAACGGGTTCTCCACACTTCGGACAAGCCTTTGCCTTGTCAGAAATCATGCGTCCACATTTACAACATTTAATCAGTGCCATAATTCAAATCCTCATAATAAGATCTAACTTCTGTTTTAATGAATCATAATCCATCAAATCAAGTTCACTAATTTTAGGTTCTGAGATATGTACATTCTCTTCACAGTCACACTCTCTTATAATTTTTCTAATAATTTTTTCTCCGTTATAAATTAGGTGAACCAACATAGTTTCACAATACCCATCACCTACATCGTTATAAAATTCAATAATATAATCATTTCCTTGATAATAACTGTCAAATTGCACAAGATCCAGATAGCTTGTTTCATAAAGCTCAAGTTCTTTGGACTTATTATCTTTAATAGTGAAAATATGCATTGGGGCACAATACCCCTGACTTCTTTCGTTACTATTATGAGCATGCACCCAAAGTTCAGGGATTCCGTCTTTTGTGATATCAAAGAGGAAATATCTACCGTCATGATGTTTTTTCAGCACTCTGGCATATTCATTATAGATTAAACTAATTTGTTCTTGTTTTTGAGCCTCGGCAATAGAGTCACGGCGGAGTTGTTCGCGCAGTTCAGCTGCAGCGATGGAATCCTGGCGAGCTTTTTCGGCCAGAATGGCAAGTTGACGTTCCTGCTCGGCACGTTTCTGATTGTTGTCATACCACAGCCAGCCTACAACACCCAAGAGGGCAAGTAATCCTATAACGATAAGAGCAATGAGACCTACATTGCTCTTATGCTTAGGTTCTTTGTAATACTCAACCGGCTCTGATATGATGGCCCTTTCGGTTTGTACTTGAGCCTCTTGATTCTGATTGAATCGGGGCTGGCTACTTTCGCCATGTTTATTTTCTAGGCCTATCTGGTGTCCGCAATGCGGACAAGCCTTTGCCTTGTCCGAAATCATGCGTCCACAATTGCTGCATTTTATCAGTGCCATAAGATCTTTTCTTTGTTCATTCCTAATTATTCTGATTATTGGCCATCTTCAGCTTTGGCTCGCCATTTCTGCGCTTCATCAAGGTCTTGGTTGACACCCAAGCCTTTTTCATAGTATTCGGCAAGGCACTTCATTGCCTTTACATGTCCTTGTTCAGCTGCTTTGCGATACCAGTTCGCTGCTTCGCAGTAGTCACGGGGAACCCCATTGCCAAGCTCATAAAGAACACCGAGGTTGTACATTGAACCCACATGTCCTTGTTCAGCTGCTTTGCGGAACCAGTTTACTGCCTCGGCGTAATCCTGAGACACACCAAAGCCTTCGTAATAGCAAATACCAAGGTTGTACATTGAATCCCAATATCCTTGTTCAGCGGCTTTGCGATACCAGTTTACAGCCTCGGCGTAATCCTGAGGAACACCAAAGCCTTTATAATAGCAAACACCAAGTTCATTCTGAGCGACTTCGTAGCCTTGTTCAGCTGCTTTGCGGAACCATTTCACGGCTTCATCGTAATCCTGAGGAACACCTCGACCCACTTCATAGCACAAACCAAGTTCCATTTGAGCAAGACAATGTCCTTGTTCTGCTGCTTTGCGGAACCATTTCACGGCTTTATAATCATCTTGTGGGATATCTGTTAAAGGGTAGCTTGACCCGTTTAGGTATTCATCGGCAAGACCCCACTGGAAATCTGCGTCTCCTTGTTCAGCTCTAATCACATCGTACCAATGCCCTGGATTGGCTGAAATAAACCCATACCTAAAATAACCAAAAGCAATAATCCCAACATATAGCAAGAGAATACTTCCAAAAATGGCAAGTATCACCCTGACAGCAGATTTACCTTTTCTGCTTTTGCTGAACTCTTCACTCTTCGGCGCTTTCGGTAGAGCACTGTGGCCCTCAGTTCCAGGTTTTACATTCTGCTCAATAGTATTGCCACAGTGCGGACAAGCCTTTGCCTTGTCCGAAATCATGCGACCGCAATTGCTGCATTTTATCAGTGCCATAACTCAAATTGATTTACGTGATTAGTAACCGAGGCGTTTTAGTGCCTCACGTGCTTCAGAATCATCATCATCTGCCGCTTTTTTATACCACTTTATTGCTTCGGTAATATCTTGGACAACCCCATAGCCATGTTCATAGCAGTCCCCCAGATGGCGTTCCGCTCTTCCTTGAGTATAACCTTCAGTTGCCTTGAGGTACCATTTCACTGCTTCGTTGTAATTTTTGGGGACACCTTGGCCCTCTTGATAGCAGAAACCAAGATTATTTTGGGCAAACGCAAGGCCTTGGTCAGCTGCCTTTTGGTACCATTTCACGGCTTCATCGTAATCCTGGGGGACACCTTGGCCCTCTTGATAGCAAAAACCAAGATTATTTTGGGCACCAGCATTGCCCTGATCAGCTGCCTTTTGGTACCATTTCACGGCTTTATCGTAATCCTGGGGGACACCTTGGCCCTCATGATAGCAAAAACCAAGATTATTTTGGGCATCAGCATTGCCTCGGTCAGCAGCCTTTTGGAACCATTTAACTGCCGTTTTGAAATCCTCGTCATCGGCATAATGCTCACCTAAATAATACTGAGCTTCGGGATCTCCTTTGATTGCACCAAATAAGCATTCCCAATAAAAACTACTCCAATCGCTCAGATTACCTAAATAAAGAAAAAGTGAAAACGAAAAAACTAAAATAGCAGCACACCATAAAAACACTTTGGATTTTCTCTTCTTTTTTACTGGCGCTTTTTCGAGATCACTTAGAGTTTTTTTCACCGATGAAATATCTTCATTACCAAAACTAATATTGGTGCCACAGTGGGGACAAGCCTTTGCCTTGTCCGAGACGTTGCCACCGCAGTTTGCACATTTAATGATTGCCATTGTCTTATATTATAATCTGAGAGGGTTCTCCATATTCATTAACACCTGGGTCTGATTTCTTGAACTGGAAAAAGATTGGAACCCACGGAACAAGGATCCACCACCCACTACGGTTGATGTCGTGCATACGACGGACTGATACAGCCAACAAGGGGATAAGGGTTATTAATATCAAAAGACCTCCTGACGTAGCAGCAAGCCATAAAAAAATCAAAATAAAAGACCAATATTCACGCCTAGTTGCACGTCCACTAAAATCAGCATACTTTGTAGAGAACGTCTTCCAGAAGATTGCGCCACACTCGTAGATGTAATGGGCCCAATCTGCTTTAAAATCACATAAGACGACTGTATCTGAAGTGTTTTTAGACTGTGTGGGCTTTTTGACAGTTGTAGGATTACTTTGGCTTGTAGGATTGCCTTGATTTGCAGGAGCAGGATTACCTTGATTTACTGGTTTACACTCGCTGGCGGGGTTGCCACACTCTGGGCAAGCGTCCAAATGATCGTCAAACTCATACCCGCATTCTGTACATAATAGTTTTGCCATCGTTCGGTCTTTAAGATTTTTTGCCACTTGACTCCCGAAGGGTGGCGTGGGTTTGTTAATGGTTGGTTGTCATAGGCATAAAAAAGAAGCGCGGGAGTCTGATACTGTTACTCGTCCCACACGCTGAGGCTCTTGCATTGCCCTTAGTAGTTGAACGAGCAACGCAGAAGCCCACGCCGAATATGCTTATTGCCATCACTGGCAAATATACATATCCCACACAGGACATCTACCGTTGCTTCATCCTTGACTACTAATTGTGAATTTGCAAGATTCCAGCGTGTCAAGAACAAAGCGCCAATAAACGCCTTTCTATATGTCATGTCGCTCTTTGCCATGCACCCGCCACCATCGGTGAACGGATTTCTGCCAAAGAACATCTGCAAATATAAGCAATATTTTGAGAACTACACCAATTTTAATTCAACTTTTTGTTCAAAAAATTAAGGGGAGTCGCTGTTTTTTCTTTTCAATCCGATTTACTGAGAGTCAAAAACCGATGATTTCTTTTGGTAATTCAGGAGATTGTTTCTAACTTTACATTGAATTTGCGGAGTAGTACTCCCGATTTTACAGGAAAATGCGGAGTACAACTCCTGATTTTCACGGTTTTTCCAATAAAATGCACTATATTTGTACCTGTCTATACGATGATGACTAATCATTACACAATATGGAGAAGAGAGAGAAACAAGAAAAGATGGAAGTGGGCACAGCGATGAAGGTGTGCCGAGTGATTGGAATCGTGCTGGTCCTTGCCGCCTTAGGCTATCTGGTGTGGGAAGGAGACTTTGACAAAAAGGGCATTGTGGGCTATGTGGACGACTGCTTTATCGTCATGGCGGCCTACACGTTTGCCCGCGGCAGTTTCATGAAACCTGAGCGGCGCTACATCCGCCGTCAGCTCTACATGTTCTCCTCCCTGTTCGCCATGCTCGCCCTCTGTTGGATTCTCCTGTTGGCACTCATGAAATGAAATAACATCTAATAAACTAAGAGAATATGAAGCTGAGACAATTGTTATTGACTATTGTGGCCGTGGCAGCAGTGTTGCCGGCGGCTGCCGATGTACACCCCCGCTACACCGATGTGGTGAGCGACGCCACAACGACCTATGTCACCAAGCGCCCGCCCGCCGAGGAGCGCCTGTTCACCAGCGCCATCATCGAGAAGCGCATCAAGGAGGTGCTGAAGCTCATCAAGGGCAACCCCAGGCTGGCCTGGATGTTCGAGAACTGCTTCCCCAACACGCTCGACAGCACGGTGCATTACCGCATCGGCGACGACGGCGAGGACGACACCTTTGTCTACACGGGCGACATCCACGCGATGTGGCTGCGCGACAGCGGTGCCCAGGTGTGGCCCTACGTGAAGTATGCCAACAAGGACGAGAAGCTGCGCCACATGCTGCGCGGCGTCATCCTGCGCCAGTTCAAGTGCATCATCCTGGATCCCTATGCCAACGCCTTCAACGACGGCCCGACAGGCTCGCAGTGGGAGAGCGACTACACCGACATGAAGCCCGAGCTGCACGAGCGCAAGTATGAGATTGACTCGCTGTGCTACCCTATCCGCCTGGCCTATGAGTACTGGCTGGTGACGGGCGACGACAGCATCTTCGGCGACCTGTGGCAGCAGGCGATGCAGGCCGTGCTGCGCACCTTCAAGGAGCAGCAGCGCAAGAACGGCGAAAAGGGCCCGTACAAGTTCATGCGCCGCGACATCGACGCCAAGTCGTCACTGACGTGGTATGGCTGGGGACCTCCCGCCAACCCCGTGGGACTGATTGTGTCGTGTTTCCGTCCCAGCGACGACGCCACGGTGATGCCCTTCCTGGTGCCCAGCAACTTCATGGCCGTGAGCTCGCTGCGCAAGGCAGCCGAAATTCTCCAGAAGGTCAACCAGGATTATCTGCTGGCTGAGCAGTGCCGCGGTCTGGCCCAGGAGGTGGAAGACGCCCTGCACAAGTATGCCATCGTGGACCATCCCAAGTATGGCAAGATCTACGCCTATGAGGTGGACGGCTGGGGCGGCCGCGTGCTGGCCGACGATGCCAATGTGCCCAGCCTGCTGGCGATGGGCTATCTGGGTGACGTGCCCATGGACGATCCCATCTACCGCAATACCCGCCGCTTCGTGTGGAGCCTGGACAACCCCTGCTTCTTCAAGGGCAAGGCCTGCGAGGGCATCGGCGGTGCCCACACTGCCTATAACCTCATCTGGCCCATGAGCCTCATCATGAAGGCCTTCACTGCCGACAACGACGAGGAAATCGCCTGGTGCATGCGCCAGCTGCTGACCACCGATGCGGGAACGGGGTTCATGCACGAGTCGTTCCACAAGGACGATCCCTACCACTACACCCGCCCCTGGTTCGCCTGGCAGAACACCCTGTTCGGCGAACTGGTCATCGACCTCGTGAACAGAGGTAAGACCGACCTGCTCGTCCACTGCCTGGATTAGGTTTTTGGCGTTAGGAGAACTCGGAGGACTCCAAGAACTCGGAGAACTCCCGAAAGCTGGATACTAAAAAAGCATTTACAATCCCTATCAAATATTAAAATGATGGGGATTGTCGCTTTTCCCTGCCATTTTTTCTACCTTTGCGGCCATCATTCATCAAGACTATCTAAAAAACATGAAAGAATACTTCCATTTGACCGAACAACAAATCGAGTCCTTGAAGAAAAAAGATTGTTGGGCACAAGACTGGAACGAAATCATGGTGACTGCTGACTTTGACGCCAGCCGTTGCCACCGTGTGCAGTTCTACGGATGGGCGCGCCTGGGTAACGGCTGCGGCACCGTGGAGATTACCGACGGCTTTGTGAAGAATTGCGGCATCTATAACGCCACGCTGCGCAACGTGACCATCGGCGACAACTGCCTGATCGAGAATATCGGCAACTACCTGAATAACGTGACCATCGGTGACGGGTGCTACATCTCCAACGTGAGCACCATCGACACCCAGGGCCATCCCGACTATGGCCAGGGACACACCATCGCTGTGCTCAACGAGGTGGGCAACGGCAACCTGCTGCTGCTCAGCGAGCTCAACAGCCAGCTGGCCGCCCTCATGGTCAAGCATGGTGACAACAAACTCATGATGAGTGCCATCCAGCGCATGGTAGCCAAGTCAGTGGCCGATGCCCGCCCGGAATGCAGCACCATCGGCAACCACGTGAAGATTGTCAACACTGGCGTTGTCATCAACACCATCATCGACGATGGATGCCAGCTGTGTGGCGTGTCTCGACTGAGCAACTGCACCATCAGCAGCACGATAGAGAATCCCATCATCATCCGCACCGGCGTGATCTGCGAGAACACCATCATCAGCGGTGGCTCGCGCATCCACGGCAGCGTCAAGTTGACCGACTGCTTCGTCGGCGAGTCGTGCCAGTTGGAAAACGGATTCACTGCCGCCAGCAGCGTCTTCTTTGCCAACAGCTACATGTCCAATGGCGAGGCTTGTGCCGCCTTCTGCGGCCCCTTCACGGTGAGTCACCACAAGAGTTCACTGCTCATCGGCGCGATGTTCTCGTTCTATAACGCCGGCTCGGCGACCAACTTCAGCAACCATGCCTACAAGATGGGCCCGATGCACTACGGAACGCTGGAGCGCGGCTGCAAGACCGCCAGCGGTGCCTACCTGCTGCTGCCGGCCAACATCGGCTCGTTCAGCGTCCTGTTCGGCAAACTGATGTACCACCCCGACACGAGCGACCTGCCCTTCTCCTACCTGATTGCCTATGGCGACACGATGTACTTGAAGCCCGGCCGCAACTTTGCCACCGTCGGCCTGTACCGCGACATCCGCAAGTGGCCCAAGCGCGACAAGCGCGCGCAGGGCGTCCGCAAGAGCGTCGTCAACTTCGACTGGCTCAGCCCGTTCACCATCAGCGAGGTGCTGCGCGGCAAGAAGATTCTGGAGAACCTGCGCGCCGCCAGCGGTGACAAGGTGAGCACCTATAACTACCACGATTACGTCATCAAGGCGCCCTTCCTGCACAAGGGTATCAAGTTCTATGACATGGCCCTGCGCATCTACATGGGTGCCGTGCTCAAGCGCCACAAACCCATTCCTCCTGTCACCACCGAGGGTGAAGGCAACTGGATCGACCTGGCCGGACTGCTCATGCCGCAGCGCGCCGAGGAGAAGATTATCGCCGACATCATCGACGGACGCCTAGACACCATCGAGGCCGTGAACGCCCGTTTCAAGGAGCTCGACGCCAACTACAACGAGCTGCGCTGGTCCTGGAGCTACCGCATCATTCTGGACTACTACGGCATTGATGCCCTCACCGAGGAGGCCGTGCAGCGCGTCCACCAGGACTACGTCACAGCACGCCGCGAGTGGATCGCCCTCATCCGCGAGGACGCCGAGAACGAATACACTCTGGGTGACGTAGACCGTGACGTCCTCGACGACTTCGTCAACCTGCTCGACCGCGAGGTGGACTTCGAGAACCAGAAGTTGTATATGTAAAGGCAACCCGGGCGGCAACAGACGAGACCGCACCCCGGCGGCCGCATCACAGCCTGTCTCGTGGGCCGAGGCTTTGCCTCGGCAAGACCGCCACGCATGGCTACACCGCTTCCCGTTTTTCGTCTGAAATGAAATTTTTTGAGAAAAAATTTGGCGGGTAAGGAAAATGGTTGTACCTTTGCAGTCGCTTTGAAGAAAAGATGGCGGGATAGCTCAGTCGGTTAGAGCGTCGGATTCATAACCCGGAGGTCCTGAGTTCAATTCTCAGTCCCGCTACTGTCAAGGGGTCGTACCAATTGGTGCGGCCCCTTGATGTTTCATGTCCAAGGGGTTCGACAGGCCCTGTCGCGCGGTTTTTCATCATCATTTTGGCGTGCTTCAAGAAAAATGACTAACTTTGTCGTGGGGAGCCAGTAATTTCCCTTTTGCTTCATGAGAAAGAGTAGTTTCAATCGGTGGATCACCCTGGCTGTGCTGGCTGTCGCGCTGCAAGCGATAGCGCAGCAACAGCCCGTCACGCTGTTTGACAGCGACGTCAATGCAAGTTATTATTACCGCATCCCGGCCATAGTGCAGCTGCGGGACGGGCAACTGATGGCCATCGGCGACGACCGTCACGGCAGCGACATCGACATCGGCGGCAACTGGGGCATCGACATCGTGGGGCGCCTCAGTGCCGACGGCGGCACGACCTGGGGTGTGACCTTCATGATCGCCGACGGCAATGGCCGGCGCGAAGGCTTTGACGATAGCCACGGCGATGCGGCTGCGGTGGCCGACCGCGAGTCGGACCGCGTGCTCATCATGTGTGCCTCGGGCAAGCAGGGTTTCCTGTCCTCGACGCTCGAGGAGCCCCTGCGCGTGGGCCGTTACATCAGTGACGATGGCGGCAAGACCTGGAACGGCGAGGATGTCACCGATGCCATCTACGGCATCTTTGCCGACTGCCCCGAGGTGAACAGCCTCTTCTTCTCCAGCGGCCGCATCTGCCAGAGCCGACACATCAAGAAGGGCGAATACTACCGCATCTACTCCGCCATTGACGCTCCTAACGGCGTGGGATGCCTCGTGCTCTACAGCGACGACTTCGGCTTGACCTGGCACGCCCTGGGCGGCCCTGCAGCACGGCCGACGACGGCCCCTTGGGGCGACGAGGCCAAGGTCGAAGAATTGCCCGATGGCAATGTGCTGCTCAGTTGCCGCTCCAAGCAGACCGATACCAGTGGCCGACTGTTCAACATCTACGACTACGCGACCGCCTCGTGGGGCGACATGGCCATCAGCAATGATGACCAATTGGGCACACTCAGCCAGGACTGCTCATGCAACGGCGAACTGCTCATCGTGCCCGTCATCCGCACCAGCGACAACCGGCCGATGCACCTGGCCCTGCAGTCAGTGCCTCGCGGCCCAGGCCGCCAGCGGGTGAGCATCTACTACAAGCCCCTGCTCGATGCCAGCGACTACGACGAGCCGCGCGACTTCTCCTGGGGCTGGAAATGCTATCAGGTAGCAGGCAATTACTCGGCCTACTCCACCATGATCCTCCTCAACGACGGCGACATCGCCTTCCTGCACGAGGACTGCAACGACAACCCGGGCACAACGGCCTACGACCTGCTCTTCCAGCGCCTGTCGATAGCAACCATCACCGACGGACGCTATCAATCGCCCTCAAACTGAAAACTGAAAACTGACGACTGAAAACAATGAACGACAATAAGATTCCCGTATTCGCAGCACCGCTGCAAGGTGTTACCGATAACGTGTGGCGCATGGCCCAACACAGCGTGTTCGGCGGCGTCGATGCCTATTATGCCCCCTTCATGCGCGTTGAGCATGGCGAGGTGCGGCGCAAGGACCTGCGCGACGTACAGCCCGAACGCAACCCGGGCATCACACTCATCCCCCAGATTCTCGCCTGCCAGCCCGCCCACGCCCTGATGATGGTCGAGGCCCTCAAGGAGATGGGCTACCACCGCATCGACATCAACCTGGGGTGTCCCTTCCCGCCCATCGCCCTTCACCGCAAGGGCTCCGGCATGCTGGCCCACCCTGAGCTCGTCGAGGAACTTTTCAACGCACTGGCCGCCGTCGAGGGCGTGGACTACAGCGTGAAGATGCGCATCGGCTGGGACAGCAACGACCAGTGGCGCGACATCCTGCCCCTGATGGACATCATCAGGCCGGTACACATCACGGTGCATCCCCGCACGGGCAAGCAGCAGTACAAGGGCGAGCTGGACATCGAGCAGTTCGAGGCCCTGCTGGCGACAACGTCATGGCCGGTAATCTATAATGGTGGGCTGCAAACGGTCGAGGACATCGAGCAGGCAGTCAGCCGTTACCCGTCGATTGTCGCCGTGATGGTGGGCAGCGGCCTAGCAGCCAACCCGGGCATGCTGGCCCCCGATGCCACGCCCGACGACTATCGCCGCTTCCACGACCTGCTGCGGGACGGTTACTCCGAGCAACTGAACGGCGGCGAGGCCCAGCTGGTACGGCACCTGCAGGACATCTGGCAGACCTTCCTGCCCGGCACGGACCGCAAACTCTTCAAAGCCATCCGCAAGTCCCGCACCCTCGAGCAATACCAACAAGCAGCGACAGCGGCTCTCGCCGCTGTCCAAAATGCACTCTGTAACAAAGCCACAGAGTAGTAATCCTTAACGTTTTCCTTTACTTGTTGCCGATGAGCATATACTGATATGGATTCAGCGTGATGTTCGTACTCAGGATTACTTCCTCGCCGGTCATCAGGTTGATGACCGGGCGGCTGGCCCACATGCTGGGCACTTCCACGTTGTGGGGATCCTTGCGCACGTTGACCATCACGAGCACGTTGTCGTTGTTGAGCACACGGTCAACGCAGAGGACGTTGTTCTGGTCGTCGTCATACTGGGTCACCTTGCCGCTCGAGCGCAGGGCAGGATGCTCATTATAGATTGAAACTAGTTTCTTGTATTCCTCACGCAGCTGGGAATTGGCATTCCAGTTCACCGGCACATAGTGGAAGAAATTGATCGTCTCGGGATATCCCACCTCCTGTGAGCCGTAGATGAGCATGCCGCCATGCAGCATCGTGGTGGCGACAAACGCTGCCATCGACGCGCGGACACCGCCATACTGGGTGATGGGCGACGCCTTGGTGGCCTCGTCGTGGTTGGTCGTGAAGCGCAGCTTGTACTTGCCCTGTTCGAGGTCCTGATACTCGCTCTGGTCCACCTTGATGAGCATGTTCACCTTGGCATTATCCTTCATGACCTCAGAGATGGCCCGCATGAAGTCCCAGGCGTAGTTCAGATCAAAACCGGCACTGAAGTTAGCCGGGTTGGAACCCTCGGCGAGCATGATCAGGTTGCGAGGCTTGGCCGTTTCGCGGAGGGTCCTGATGCACTCCTTCCAGAAGTCATAGGGCACCTGGTCGGCCACGTCGCAGCGGAAACCGTCCACGCCGACGCTGTCCACCCAGAAGCGCATAGCATCGATCATCGCGGCGCGCATGTCCTTGTTGTCATAGTTCAGGTCGGCGACATCGGTCCAGTCGGTGCCCGGCGGGAAAATGATGTTGCCCACCGAGTCGTGGGTATACCAGTCGGGATGGTCCTTGAGCCACGCGTTGTCCCATGCGGTGTGGTTGGCCACCCAGTCGAGGATGACGCCCATGCCGCGCTCGTGGCACGACTCCACCAGCATGCGCAGATCATCTACCGTGCCATACTCGGGAGCCACGGCCTTGTAGTCACGCACCGAGTAGGGCGAGTTCTTGCTCTTCTCCTCTCCGATGGGGTAAATGGGCATGATCCAGAGCATGTTCACACCCAGGTCCTCAATCGAGTCGAGACGGTCCACAACGGCCTGCAGCGAGTTTGACGGGGCAAACACGCGGGGATTGACCTGATAGAGCACGACGTCGGCCACCTCGGGCACCATGAAGTTCTCACTGATGGGTTGTGCGTGATGATCCTTGGGCTTGCAGCCGAGGGAGAGGACCAACAGCGTCAGTAGGGAAGTTAAAACAATCTTTTTCATCATCTTGAGTTTATTTTTGGTTATTAATTCTCAATGGTTGTCAAGGCACTGCGTCAGGGCTCGTTGAGCTGTTGCTTGAAATTCTCGAACTGCTCGTTGCTCACCTCGGTGACCGAGAGCGTCACGCGCCCTGCCTCATCGGTGCCGATAGCGAACACCAGCACGTGGTCATCGACGGTATAGCCCGTCTCGACGGCCTGAGTGTCGTCGTTGAGACGCCAGGGCACAGCCATGCGGGCATTGCTGCCCTTGAGGGCGTTCTTGATGGCTAGCTTGGCCATCTCGACGTCCTTGACGGCGGTAGAGTACATGGTGCAGCCGCTGGCGCTGGCAGAGGTCTGGGTGAAGTCATATTTCTCGCTCAGCCACAGGGCCACGTCGCTGTAGTGGTACTTGCTCTCGACGGGCTTGGGAGCTGCGGCCTTCTCGCGCTGGGCGGCACGCTCCCGAGCGGCCTGCTCGCGCTCCTTCCTGGCCTGTTCGCGGCGCTGTTTCTCCTCTTCTTTCTTGAGGCGTTTCTCTTCTTCTTTCTTTTGCTTTTCTTCGGCCTTTTTCTGCTTCTCGGCCAGTTTCTGCTTTCGGGCGGCCTCGCGCTGCTGCTCCTCTTCATACTGCTTGGCCAGGCGTTGCTGCAGCCTGATGGAGTCCTCGCGCTCACGGGCTGCGGCGCGACGCTGCTTCTCGCTCATCACGGGAGCGGCATCAGCCTCCGCTTGGGCATTGTCACTGTCAGCCGCTACTTCCTCATCGTCCAGGGTGATGGCACGGCGGCCGCGGTGGCTGCGCTTGGAGGGCTTGTCATTGGCAGTGGGCTTCTTGGCCTTGGCCTCGGCCTTGTCGTCCTGTTTTTTGTTCTTGCCCAGCGACTTGTAGTAGGACGCTGTCTCGGTGGCGCTGACATAGTAGGTGCCATCGTCAAGAGCCTTGCGCTTCACGGTGAAGCGGAACTTGTTGTTCTCGAAGCGGAATTCCCTCCAGCAGGTCGTGCTGGTGGTCTGCCAGGCGTTCACCTCCCGGATGTCGTCATAGCTGGCCATGAGGCGGTCGATCATGCTACGCACCTTGCCCAAGCTGAGGCCCGCCGGGCTGTTGAGGAAATAGCTCACCTCGCCACGGGCCCGCTGCTGCTCCATGTCAGCAGCGCTGGGCATGTAGTAGTATTCAAAATAGTTACGCCCGACGAACACGTCGTTCACCACCTCACCGAGGTACCAGTCCCTCTGTTCCTGCTGCTGCACCGGCTGTGACACACCCGTCATGGCCAGGCACGCCAGCAGGCTCAATATGATGTACTTGATGCTCATGATGCAAAAAGTCAATTTGGTTGCAGGTCACAAATATACGCAGTTTATCGGAATTTGCGGCAAAAAAGGTTCAAAAAATAACAATCGCCCTCCCTAATCGGCCTTTTTTGTTGAAAAACGGGCTTTTATTTTGTGATGTGGCCGAAAAGTATTAACTTTGGGGAAAATTAGGAAATCACAACACATTAAATCCGAGATTGCTATGTCAAGGACCATCACTTTCAACGAACTCAGGCGCATCAAGAACAGGCTTCCCGAAGGCTCCATCCACACCATTGCCGAGAAACTGAACCTGCCGGTACAGTCGGTGAGGAACTACTTCGGAGGGACCAACTATGATGACGGCACCAATATGGGCTTCCACCTGGAGCCGGGCCCCGACGGGGGACTGGTCGTGCTTGACGACCCCCAGATTCTGGAGATGGCTATCGATATCCTCGAGAAGCAACAGCAACAGTAACAGATAATAACACACCTGATAACCCTTTTACCACTCGCTATGGACTGCAAGAACAACAACGACCCCAACCGACTGATCACGGTCGCTATTCACACCTTTGAACGCGCGGTAGAACTCAAGAACACCCTTGAGGAAGAGGGCATCGAGGTGGTGTTGCACAATGTCAACCTCGACGAGAAGGTCCTGGCCTCGGGCGTGCGCGTACGCATCCGTGAGCGCGACCTGCCGCTGGCCCTGCAGATCATCGAATCGCCCGAGACGACCACGAGCGACAAGCGCTGCGTACTGTTGCCGGTGGACTTCAGCAAGTATTCGCTCAAGTCCGTCAGGCTCGGTATGGAATATGCCCGCCGCACCCGCGGCAAGGTGCTGCTGCTGCACTGCTACACCAGCGACCGCCACACGATGTCGCTGCCCTTCGGCAGTGACCGCTATGACAGCCCCGAAGACGACTCCAAGGTCATCAAGAAGAATGCACGCCAGCAGATGGAAGACTTCGTCCAGATGCTCAACGAGAAGATTGCCGCCGGCGAACTCCCCAAGGTAAAAATCGAGACCAAGGTCAAGGAGGGCATCCCCGAGGAGCAGATCCTGCACTATGCCCAGAAGTATGACGTCTCACTCATCGTCATGGGCACCAGCGGCACCAACCGTCGGCGCCAGAACCTCATCGGCAGCGTGGCCGGCGAGGTGATGGATGCCTGCAAGTTCCCCATCTTCACGGTGCCCATCGGCATGCCTGACGTGGGCCTCAGCGACATCATGCATGTCGCCTTCTTCTCCAACCTCATCCAGCAGGACCTCTTGTCCTTCGACCGCTTTGCCCGCCTGTTCAACATGCGCGGCGTGGACGTCACCATCATCCCCGTCGTCGACAAGAAGGACCGCAAACTCGTGGACCAGTCGCTGCAGCAGCTCGTGCAGTACTGCCGTGACCACTACCCCGAGTGCACCTTCAAGACCAAGCGTCTTCCCACCAAGACCTTCGTCGATAGCTTCTCACAGTTCGCCCAAGATGCCAACATCCAGCTCATCGCTATTCCCAACAAGAAATCCAGCATCTTCTCGCGACTGTTCAATCCCAGTATCGCCCACCGTGTCCTCTTCCAGACCGACACGCCCATGCTCGTTATCCCCGTCTGAAGGGACGGAGTTTAAGCCTTGATTAGTGATGCAGCAATTCCAGGCAAAGCCACATTATGACCTACTTGACGGGCTGCGCGGTGTCGCAGCCTTGTTGGTGATCATGTATCATGTGTTCGAATGCTTTGACTGGTCTCCGGTGCCTCATGGCTATCTGGCCGTGGACTTTTTCTTCGTGCTATCGGGTTTTGTCATCGGTTATGCCTATGATGACCGTTGGCGAGCGGGCCTCTCGGTCGGCTCTTTCTTCAAGCGTCGCCTCATCCGTCTGCACCCGATGGTGATCATCGGGGCCCTCATTGGCGCCATCTGTTTCCTCTTGCAGGGTGGTGTGCGTTGGGATGGCACCGCGGTATCGACGGGGTGGGTAATGGTCGCCATGCTTTTAGGCATGCTGATGTTACCCCTCTATCCTGGTGCTGCAGCCGATGTGCGCGGCAATGGCGAGATGTTCCCTTTGAACGGCCCCTCGTGGTCGCTGTTTTTTGAGTATATCGGCAACATCCTTTATGCCCTGCTCTTGCGACGCCTGCCCACCCGATGGCTCGCGGTGACGGCTGCTGTGACGGGCTGCCTACTCGCCTATATCGCCGTGGGCGACGGCTATCTGGGTGTAGGGTGGTCGATGGTAGATGGCGGCCTATGGACCGGCTTGGTGCGTATGCTCTTCCCCTACACGATGGGTATGCTCATGGCACGGGTGTTCCGTCCCGTGAAGGGGGTTCATGGTGTCTTCTGGATTTGCGGCCTCATCATCTTGTCGGTGGGGTGCCTGCCCTTAGCGTTAGGCGAGATGCAGCCGTAGCAGAACGGCCTCTATGACGCTCTGTGCGTTATTCTGGTTTTTCCGTGCCTGGTGTGGCTGGGGGCCTCACAGTTGTCGGTCAGTCATGTCACGCGTCGCGTGAGCCATTTCTTGGGCGAATTGAGTTATCCGCTCTATGCAGTCCACTACCCCTTGATGTATCTGTTCTATGCCCACATCGGCTTTGACGGCAATCTCGTTCCCATCACCGTGATGAATGACGTGTGGCCCGTCGCCCTCGCATTGCCCCTCGCCTGCATCCTGCTGGCATGGTTGTGCTGGCGTTTCTATGACCGTCCCGTGAGGTCTCACTTCATGAAGGCTAGCTAAGCAACCTATCACGACAACATGTAGAACTGAAGGCAGATGTAACGCCGCCCGGTCTTGCAGGCCGTGCCGTTGGAGTATTGCGGGTTTCCCGCCCGCATCAGGAATCAAGGAAAAAAGGTCAGAGGGCCTGGAAGGTCGCAGCAATCAGCAGTGCCAGGACGGTAATGGCGAGCGAGCCAGCGATGAGGGTAGCATGGCCCGCGGTGTATTGGCCCTGGGGAAGTCGCCAGCGGCGTTCAATCCAGCACATCAGCATCCACACGAGCCATCCGGCGAGGAGGCCGACAGCTATGCCACCGAGGATGTCGCCGGGATAATGCACGCCGAGATACACGCGGCTGTAGCACTGCAGTAACGCCCATGTGAAAAGCGAAACCGTAACAAGCCGGCGCCGCATAATCAGGGCAATGAGCATGGATGCGGCAAAGGAGTTGGCTGCATGGCTCGACACGAAGCCATACATCCCGCCACGGTAGCCGTTGATGACATGGACCAGCGAACCGAGCGACGGGTCGTGGGTCGGGCGAAGGCGCTCGACGAGGCCCTTGATGAGGCCCGATGCGACCTGGTCGGCCACCAGGAAGGCCAGTGCCAGCATCGCCACAAACAGCAAGGCGTGACGACGGTTCTGATGCATCAGCACCCACAGCAAGGCCAGCAAGAGCAGCAGGGACGACCACTTGGCCGACACCATCCACCACAATGCGTCCTGAAAGGCATCATACATGCCGTTGACTGCCAGCAGTCCTGCCCTATCCCACTCAATCAGAAAATCCATACCGTCATACATCCATTAAATAATCTCTACATCCTTGGCATTCAGCCAGGCCTTGTGACCGCCGGCCGTCGAGACCTGCAACCACTTGCCGTTGGCCTTGTCCGAGATAGTATCGACAATCTCGACACGGGTGCCCTGCTGCAAGATGAAGGCCTCCTCCTGCTTGGTACGCGGTTCGCGCGGAGCGGTGCTCAAGGTGACACTCTCGGGCATGATGATGGCACCGGTGCCGTCTGTTGCCTTGTGATAGACATGGAAGGCGGCCATATTGGCCAGGATAGTGGCCACCAGCATCACCGCGCCGCCGAAGAAGCCGATCTTGCGCATCAGCACATTGTCGAGGAATATATAGGCTGCAAGGCCAGCCAGCAGCAACAGGAAGGTGACGATGGCGATAATGGCCCAAGCGTTGCTCGACAGGCGGCTCACCGTACGGTCCACCCAGTTGCTGAACCATGAGTCGCCGGCATCGTCGGGCAACTGCATCTTGCTCCGCACAAACTCCAGGTTGAAGCGTGCATCGCTGTTCGACGGGTCGAGCAACAGCGCCCGCTCGTAGTAGAGCACGGCGTGGACGTTGTCCTTGAGACGATAATAGGTATCGCCGATGTTGCAGTATAGGTCCGACGAGACACCCGTTCGCTCGGCTTCCTGCAGATAGAGTTTTAATGCCTCGTTATAGAGTTCCTGCTTGTAGGCCTGGTTGGCACGGCCGATGAAGGGGTTATCGCCTGCCAGAACGGGCAAAGCCAACACGACTAAAAGTATAGTAATAACGAACTGTTTCATGACTCTACGATGGTTTTCTTGCGTTTAACACTTTCCAATCGGTCGATGATGCCGACAGCCTCGTCGAGCACGGCATTCATGTCGCCCGAGGCCAACTCGGGGGCATACTGGGCAAACTCGCACTTGTCGATGAGCGCGATGGACTCCTGACGGAGCTGGTCATCGATGCCGTACTGTTCGAGTTCGGCATTGATGTTGTCCTTGCTCAATTCACTCACGGGGATGGACAGCTTGTCGCTCATGTAGCCCCACAGGGCATTGAGCATCTCGGCATAGAAGCCGCTGCGATCTTGACGGGCGGCAAAGCCACGGGCGGCCTTGAGGCGGCGCTGGGCCACCTTGCTGGCACGCTTGGAGCGCATGCGGCGCACGTCGGCACGCTCCTTGAGCTGCTTGCGGTAGTAGAGCAACAGGGCCACGAGAGCCAGCAGGGGCAGCAGGAACCAGAGCCAATAGGTCCAATGGCCCACGATGTAGTCATGTGACTTCTTCAGGCCTAGGTTACCGCTCTTGATGGGACGGATGTCCATGTTCTTCATGCGGTAGTGGTTGCTGGGCTGGCCCTCACCCTTGGCAACGGTCA
Source organism: uncultured Bacteroidales bacterium (assembly GCA_902760865.1). Lineage (GTDB taxonomy): Bacteria > Bacteroidota > Bacteroidia > Bacteroidales > Muribaculaceae > Sodaliphilus. The sequence continues at coordinate 25,982 of CACWID010000020.1, forward strand.
GGTGTTTTGCCGGGATGGTGATGGTCTCGTACTTGCCCGCATCGGGGTCGAAATAGGAGAACTCGCCAGCCGGGATATCAAACTCGCCGGCATACTGCGGGATGAAGGTGTAGTCGATGGTGACCTTTCCCCTCATGTCACCGGCAGCGTCGTTGACTTGTGCGTCGGTCTTGGGGTCATAGACGTCAAACTGCTCGGGGAAGTGTACCTCGGGCGCCTTGATGTACTTGATGTTGCCGGTGCCGCTGATGATATAGCGGTAGGTGGCGGCGCTATAGGTCTTGAGGCCCGTGGCAGGCTTGAGGTCGGTGGTGACATTGAAGCGGCCCACGGCACCCGTGAACGAGGCGGGCTTGGGCTCGGGCAAGGGCAGGATGTTGACGGTCGCCTTGTTGCTGGTGACCTTTAGGTCCTTCTCGACGGGCTTGGAGATGGAGCCGAAGATGCTCTTGAACGTGTCGAACTGCACGACGCTCACGTCGTAGTTGCCCGAGGTGATGGTCAGCTGTCCGCTCTGTTGCGGGTAGAGGATGCACTGCTTGAGGATGGCGGTCATGTAGCGCTCGCCGTTAAGCGTCTCTACGGTGTTCAATGCCGGCTGAACGGGGATTTCCTCGATCAGGAAGCCGTCGAACGAGGGCTGGATGGTTGGCATGAACTGCGAAATCTGATATTTGGTGTAGAGCTTGATGGTGCACACTACGGCCTGCTGCTCATAGACGCGGGGCTTGGACAGCTGGATGCGCACGAACAGGTCCTTGCTGCTCACTTCCTTGTCGGCCGTCTGGTTCATGGGGTCGCTGTAGGGTGTGGGCGCGCCGGGAGTGGTCTGCTGCTGGGTGCCATGGTTGGCGTGACTGCCCGAGGACACGACGTCGATGGTGAGGGCCTTGGTAGCCATGCGCTTGCCGCCGACGACTATCGACGCCGGGCCGATATGGCACTTGCCGGTCGAGGTGGCCTTATAGATCATCGTGTACTCCTCGCTGGAGCTGCTGCTCGACTTGCCGTTGACCCACGACGAGCTGTAACTGTGTGAAACGCTGGGGCCATAGATCAGCTTGGCTCCGGTCACCTCGGGCGGCGTGAAGCTGCTGCCCTCGCCGTTGTTGAGCACAAAGGTGACGTTAAACTTGTTGCCCTCGATGACCTGCCGCGGCGCCTCGACGGTGAACGACGTCGCCGCCTGGGCCATGACCACGGTCATCAGAAGGATTGCTATGTTGATAATTCGCTTCATTGTTTTTTGAGACCTTAGACTATAGACCTTAGATGTTAGACTTCAGACTTTAGACCTTAGTTAGATGTTAGCGGATGCCAACTAGAGACTAGGGACTAGGGACTAGAGACTAGAGACTACCACTTCCTATTAGTACGCTGACGCTCATGACGCTGCTGCTGGGCCTGCTGGGCGTTGATGCGCTGCTGGGTGGCCCGCTCACGGTCCTGCATGGCCTTGAGCACCTGCTCGGCGTTCTGCTGGCTCATGCCGCCCTGCTGTTGCTGTTGCTTCTGCTGGTCCTGCTGCTGTTTGTCCTGATCGTTCTGTTGCTGTTTGTCCTTGTCTTGCTGGTCCTTATTCTGGTCCTGCTTATCCTTGTTCTGGTCTTTGTTTTGGTCCTTATTCTGGTCCTTGTTTTGATCTTTGTTCTGGTCCTTGTCGTCTTGGTTCTTATCCTGGTTTTTGTCCTTGTTCTGGTCCTGTTGCTGCTTCTTGAGCTGAGCCAGGCGCAGGTTGTAACGGGCCTGCTCGTCATCGGGGTTGCAGCGCAGGGCGTGCTTGTAGAACTCGATAGCCTTGCCGTAGTCCTGGCGGCCATAGGCGATATTTCCCAGGTCATAGCAGGCCTTGCCGCGCAGCAGCTTGTCCTGGGCTCCCTTGGCCAGGTTGGTGAGGATACCCTCGGCCTGGTTCATGGGGTTCTTCTCGTCGTCCTGCTGGGCGGTGACGCTACCCTGGCGCATGAGCGCCGTGGCGAGATTGAACTGGGCCTTTTCGCTGGCAGGATTGGCCTGGAGGGCCTTGCGGTACTCGACCTCGGCCTCGGCATAGCGTTTCTTCTCGTAAAGCTTATTGCCGTTGCGCAGGGCCACCCGCTCCTGCTTGTTCATCTTGGGGCCCTTGTCACCGGCCTGGGCCGACACGGGCATGCCCACGGCCAGCACAATGGCCAGTGCTGATGCCACCAGATGCTTATTTATCTTGCTTAATCTCATCGGTTACTTTGTTTTCTTTCTTTTCCTTGGTGAAGAAATTGTACTTCTTGAGCCACGGGTTCTTGCGCTCGAGCAGGAGCAACAAGGCCAACAGCAACAGCAGCGCCAGTGTCGCAAACACGGGGAACTGTTCGTCGTGCTGGGTGTAGGAAACGGTGGCCAGGTCGCTCTTCGAGAGCTTGTCGAGGGTCTCCTGCAGGGTCGAGACGGCGTCGGCCGCCGTTCCCGAGATATAGACGCCGTCGCCGGCCTCGGCAATCTGCTGGGCCATCTTCTCGTTGAGGTAGGTGGTGACGGGGTTGCCGCTGTCGTCGGTCAGGTAGCCGCCGTCAACCGGAATCGGGGCGCCGGTGGTGGAGCCCACGCCGATGACATAGACATGCACGCCTGCCTTGGCGGCCGCCTTGGCAGCACCTACGGCATCGTCCTCAAAGTTCTCGCCGTCGGTAATGATGATGATGGCCTTCTGTGACTTCTTGCTCTGCGAGAAACCGTTCAGGGCCATGTTGATGGCGGCACCGATGGCTGTTCCCTGGGTGGGTGCCATGCTGGTGTTGATGCCGTTGAGGAACAGCTTGGCCGATGCGGCATCGCTGGTCATGGGCATCTGCATGTAGGCATTGCCGGCAAATACGATGAGGCCCACCTTGTTGTTTTCCAGACGGTCGATGAGCTTCTGCAGAATCATCTTGGCACGTTGCAGGCGGCTCACGTCCTGCGGGTTATCGGTGCTGGAGGCATTCATCGAGTTAGACACATCGACGGCGACCATCACCTCGATGCCATGCACATTGGTGGTTGTCTTGCTGGAGCCGGCACGCGGACGTGCGAGCACCAGGATGACCATCGTGAGCAAGAGCATCTCAAGCACGAGCCTAATCCACGGTTTGTAACGCGAGACATCGGGCATCAGCGGCTCAATGGAGGCGCGCTTACCGTAGCGCTGCAGACGCTGACGGCGGTCGCGGCGGTTCCACAGGAACAGGAGCAACAGCGCTGGCAGCAGCAACAGCAGGTAGAAATATTGCGGATGAGCAAAATTGATCATTGTTTCTTCTATTGATTCAATGTACCCATTAAATTCTCACTAATCTCTAATCTCTAATCACTAATCAGTGCGCAGCACATCAAGGGATGTGCCTCAACACGGTGTAGTCCATCAGCAGACTCAACAGCAGCAGCCCCAACAACAGGAGCGCCCAGGGCTCGTAGTGGTCCTCGGTGTGCGAGAAGCGCTGCACGTCCATGTGAGTCTTCTCGAGCTGGTCTATCTCCTTGAAGATGTTGCTCAGCACGTTGGCCGAGGTGGCACGGAAGTACTTGCCGCCGGTAGTGGCAGCGATGTTCTTCAGGGTTGCCTCGTCAATGACGACAGGCATGCGCTGGTACTGGATGTTGCCGGCATAGTCGATAGCGACAGGATAGTCGGCGGTACCGTTGCTGCCGACGCCGATGGTGTAGATCTTGATGCCATACTTGCGGGCAATCTCGGCAGCGGTGTTGGGAGCGACGACACCCGTGTTGTTCGAACCGTCGGTGAGCAGGATGATGCTCTTGCTCTTGGCCTTGCCGTCGCGGATGCGGTTGATGGCCGTGGCGATGCCGTCACCGATGGCCGTTCCGTCCTCGAGGGCACCCATCTCGGTCTGTCCGATGGCATTGACGAGGGCGGCGTTGTCCAGGGTCATGGGCACCTGGGTGAAACTCTCGCCGGCGAACAGCACCAGGCCGATGTTGTCGTGGTCACGGCCGCTGACGAACTGCGTCGCCACACGCTTGGCTGCGTCAAAGCGGTTGGGCTTGAAGTCCTTGGCGAGCATACTGGTGGACACGTCGAGCGCGAGGACGATGTCGGTACCCTCGACGTCGCTGGTGGACCAGCTGTCATGGGTCTGCGGCCGGCACAGGATGACGATAAGGCAGGCCAGGGCTCCCAACTTGAGGGCAAAGGACAGGTGCTTGGCCCAGACCTTCCAGCTGGTGCCCAGGGTATCGAATGCCCGCGTCGACGACACGTTCATCTCGGGTTCGTTCTTGTCCTGGCTGTAGATGTACCATGCGATGAGGGGAATCATCAGCACGGGCAGCAGCCACAGCCATCCTGGATGAGCAAGATGTATCATTTCTTTGCCTCCTCCTTGTTTTCGGGTTGTTCAACAACGGGGCGCGTCGCCTCGACAAAGTTCACGGCACGCTGATAGGCGACCTCGTTGTCGTCGGCCAGCGGGCGGGCGTTGGCAAACTTGACGATGTCGGCGACCTCGAGGATCATCTCGAGCTGCTCGTTGACGGCCTTGGTCTCCTCGTTGCGCTTGAGCGTGTCGATAATCTGCGACGAGGTCATCTCTACGGCGTTGATGTCAAAGCGGCGGTCGATATAGACTCGCAGGATGTCGGTCAGGCCCGTGAAGTATTCCTTCTCCTGCCCCTGCTGCCACAACTGGGCGGCCTTGAGGTTCTGCAGGTTGAGCATCGCTTCCTCGTAGGGCGGCAGCCGTTTGCGCGAGGGCTTCAGCGGATTGATACCCTTCTTGTAATACTTGTTATAGGCCCAGATGGTGCCGATGATCAGCAACAGGGCCAGCAGCCATGCCCACCAGTAGTCGGGCAGCCAGTCCAGCAGGTTGAACGGCACGTCCTCGACGGGCTTGATGTCGTGGATGTCTTTCACCTGGCTGACATCTACGGGCAAGACCTTGAGCGTCAACTGGTTGCAGAAGGCCGTGTCGCCGTTCACGACGTAGGGGATGGGCTTGATGACCCACAATCCGGAGTCAAAACTCTGGATGATGAGGTCACGGTTGATCTGGATGCGGTCGTTGCCCAGGTCAGTAGTGTCGGCCGCGGGGCGCTCGGCAATCTCGACCATGGCACTCAACGTGTCGGCTTGCTCGCCAGGGAAGAAACCGCGCGCATTCTTGTCCTGGGTTATCTCCAGGTGCAAGGCGGTGGTCCGGCCCATGATCAGGGTAGCGCTGTCGAGCTTGGCCTTGAACGTGACGTTGCCGCCCCATGCGCCCAGCACGGTGGCGAGGAGCACGACTGCGGTCATCACGATATGTCTCACATTCTGTGACATGTTTTCATTAATCTCTTATCTCTAATCACTAATTTCCATTCAGGCTCAATGAGCCTTCACGCCTCGGTTCTTGAACAGGCCCATCAGGGCGGTGACGTAGTCCTCATCGGTGGCAACGGTGGCCAGGTCCACATTGCAGCGCTGCAACGTGCCGTTGACCGCCTGTTGCTGCTGGTACCACCAGCGGCTGTAGGTGTCGCGCACGCGCTTGCTGCTCGTGTTGACCCACTTGAGGGTGCCCCGCTCGGAGTCACGCATGCGCACCAGGCCGACGTCGGGCAACTGGGCCTCGCGCTTGTCATAGACCTGCACGGCGATAACATCGTGCTTGTGGTTGGCGATGGACAACGACTTGCTGTAGTCATGCTCGTCGATGAAGTCGCTCACCAGGAAGGTGGTGCACCGCTTCTTCAGCGCGCTGGTCATGTACTCGAGGACCATGTTGATGTCGGTACCGGTGCCGGTGGGCTGGAAGTCGAGCAACTCGCGGATGACCAGCAAGATGTGCTTGCGGCCCTTCTTGGGCGGGATGAATTTCTCGATTTTGTCGCTGAAGAAGATCACGCCCACCTTGTCGTTGTTCTGAATGGCCGAAAAGGCGATCGTGGCACCGACCTCGGCCATCATCTCGCGCTTGGCGACGCCCACGGCGCCGAAGTCCTTGCTGCCGCTGACGTCAACAAGGAGCATGACGGTGAGTTCGCGTTCCTCCTCATAGACCTTGACGTAGGGGCGGTTGTAGCGGGCGGTGACGTTCCAGTCGATGTCTCGCACGTCATCACCATACTGGTACTCGCGCACCTCGCTGAAGGTCATACCCCTGCCCTTGAAGGCAGAGTGGTATTCACCGGCGAATATGTTCTGCGACAGGCCCCTGGTCTTGATTTCGATCTTGCGGACCTTGCGCAGCAGTTCATTGGTATCCATTTCTTTTTAAGTTAATAGTCGACAGAAACAGTTTTCTGTTAACTATTCACTGTTAACTGTTATCTGTTAACTATTCGCGACATCAGGGCACCGCGATCTTGTCTAGGATGTTGCTGATGATCTCGTCGCTGGTGATGTTGTTGGCCTCGGCCTCATAGGTCAGGCCCAGGCGGTGACGCATCACGTCGTGGCAGACGGCGCGCACGTCCTCGGGGATCACGTAGCCGCGGTTGCGCAGGAAGGCATAGGCCCTTGACGCCAGCGCCATGTTGATCGAGGCGCGCGGCGACGCACCGAACGAGATCATGCTCTTCAGGTCGTTCATGCCGTAGTCGGCCGGGAAACGCGTCGCGAAGACGATGTCCACGATATACTTCTGGATTTTCTCGTCAATATAGATCTGCTGCACGACCTTGCGGGTGTCAACGATGTCGGCGGGAGTGACCATGGGGCGCACCTGCACGGGGTCGGGAGCGATGTTCATCTTGATGATGTCGCTCTCCTCGCTCTTGCTGGGGTAGCTGATGACAACCTTCATCAGGAAGCGGTCCACTTGGGCCTCGGGCAACGGGTAGGTACCCTCCTGCTCAATGGGGTTCTGGGTGGCCAGAACCAGGAAGGGGTCGTCCAGTTTGAAAGTCTGTTCACCGATGGTCACCTGGCGTTCCTGCATGGCCTCGAGCAGGGCGCTCTGCACCTTGGCCGGAGCACGGTTGATCTCGTCGGCGAGGACAAAATTGGCAAACACCGGGCCCTTCTTGACCTCGAACTGTTCCTTCTTAATGCTGTAAATCATGGTTCCCACCACGTCGGCGGGGAGCAGGTCGGGCGTGAACTGGATGCGGGAGAATCGCGCGTCGATCAGCGATGCCAGGGTGCTGATGGCCTTGGTCTTGGCCAGGCCGGGAACGCCCTCGAGCAGCACATGGCCGTTGGCGAGCAGCGCGATGAGCAGCGAATCCACCAGGTGTTTCTGCCCCACGATGGTCTGATCCATGCCCTGACGAATCATGTTCACGAAATTACTCTTACTAGCAATCAGGTCATTCAATTCCCTGATATTGACTGTTTCTGCCATAACAATATCTGTTTTTCTCTTTGGTTATCCTTATTTGTTTTTTCAACGTGCAAAAGTAAGTGTTTCCCACCAACCCCCATCTAAAAATCACGTTAATTTAACACATATATTGTTAAAAGATTAACACCAATCGCCACATGACTGCGGCAGATACTGTACACGGTATTGACCTTGAAGTCTTAGGGGGACGAGATTCATTTGGCAGAATGGCTGCAAGCTGCCGAACAGGATAAAAAAATCCCCGACTCTCGCCGCGGATCATTTTTGAAAAAATCTAATTAACCTCTAATACCATTAACATAAACCTTAAAACTAAATCTTAACCTTTTTTGCTGTGTGATTCCGTGCTTCACAGCACCCGTCACAAGCATAATGATGAAAAATCGACTGCAAAGGTAATGCCAAATATGTTATTAAACATAATTTTCGAACAAGAAAATGCATTCTGTTAACATTATTTAAGATTTATGGACTATTTTTGTGGGTTTTCTGCGCCTCAACAGGAGAAAAATGCCTTTCACAAAGCCCAACACAACAAAAAAAACTATTACCTTTGCGCCACTTTTTACTAAACCATCAGATACATTTATGAAGATTAAGTTTTTGCTGGCCGCTTTGGCCATTTGTGCATTCGTGAGTGTTCCTGCCTAGGCGCAGGACGAAGATACTCGTCATGAGGTTGCCGTCAGCTATGGCGGTATCCCCAATTCTATATGGATTGATGCCTACACCGACATCATTCCCGCAATGTTTGGAGAGAAACACGAAACCAAACGCCGCATTGGTCCCATCGGACTGGAATATTACTATCACACCAGCTCATTGATAGGTGTCGGTGCTGTTGCCGTATTTGCCACCAGCAACCAGGATTGCATCTACAACGACACAAAGACTTCGGACATCACCAAGTCCTTCTTCACCGTTATGCCATCGATAAAATTCAACTGGTTGCGCAAGGCTCATTGGGGCCTGTATTCCAAGGTGGCAGCGGGTGCCACCTACGCTCGTTTCAACGATGAGGACTGCGATGACAACGGCAAGAAGACCGGCGATAGTGCCGTCTCCAGTGACCTGCTGTTCAACTTCCAGGCCTCACTGATCGGTGTTGAAGCCGGCGGCGCACACCTGCGCTGTTTTGCCGAGTTAGGCGTCGGCGAGCAGGGTATTGCTCTGGCCGGTCTGCGCTTCAAGTTCTGATAACCATTCAACCCACGATAAAAAGCGGCCTTGGAGAGCACTCTCCGGCCGCTTTTTTGTCAGGCTCATGGATTTTCCCTAACTTTGCAACGTAATAACTTTTCTAACACAAATTGTACACATTTATGAGAAACATGTTTTTATTAGCAGCAGCCTGGGTCGTTTGTGCATTCATGAGTATGCCCGCCCAAGCTCAAGATGAGTATCCTCGTCATGAGATTGCCGTCAGTTACGGCGCTATGCCCAATTCGATTTGGATTGATGTTTTCAGCAAAATCGGTGGCGGCATTTTCGGCGAGAGCACCAAGAACGACCACTACGTCGGTCCCCTCAGCGTGGAATACTTCTACCACACCAGTCCGCTGGTAGGCGTCGGTGCTGTGGCTGTCTTCGCCAACAATAATGAGGACGCGTTCCGGAATGAGCAAATCAAAAACCACAGGCTCCGCTCCTATTACACCCTCATGCCGTCGGTGAAGTTCAACTGGCTTCGCAAGGACATTTGGGGCCTGTACTCCAAAGTGGCCGCAGGTGCCTCGATTGCCCGCTTCAGCGACCAGGCCTATAACGAGAACGGCAAGCTTACAGGAGAGAAGAACATCACCAACGATGTGTTCTTCAATTTCCAGGCCTCGCTGATCGGTGTCGAAGTCGGCAACCAGCAGGTGCGCGGTTTTGCCGAACTGGGTATCGGCGAGCAGGGTATTGCCCTGGGTGGAGTGCGCTTTAAATTCTAACTTAACATACAGACATGATGAAACTCAATCTGATTACATTCGCTTCCTCGCTGGCTAGCCGCGAGTCGATTTTTACCGACCACCACGAGTTGCTCGACGCTATCAACGAGAAATATGACGTGCAGTATATCTTCCCTGAGGAATTGGACAAGCCCTTGCCCGAGGGAGCCACGATGGTGCTGGCGGGCAGCGGCGGCGTGGAGGAAATGGTCAAGGCCAACATCGACCGCCTGCCGCCCTACGTCGTGCTCATCGCCGACGGACTGAAGAACTCGCTGGCAGCCTCGCTCGAGATCCTGTCGTGGATGCGCCAGAACGACCGCCACGGCCGCGTGCTGCACGGGCCCACGGGTTTCATCATGCAGGGCATCGGCGATTACGTCGCCGCCCACGATGCCATCGCCAAGCTGCAGGGCAGGCGCATCGGCGTCATCGGCAAGCCGTCAGGATGGCTCATCGCCAGCAACGTGGACTATGCCGCGATGCGCGAGCGCTGGGGTGTGGAGATGGTGGACGTGCCGCTCGACGAGGTGGTCAAGGGCTATGAGGCCGTTGCCGCCGACGAGGTGCAGGATATCGCCGACGAGTTTATCAGCAAGGCCGCAGGCGTCAAGGAACCGTCGCGCGACGAGGTGGTCAAGGCGATGCGCCTCTACCGCTCGGTCAAGGCCTTAGTGGAACGTTACCGCCTGGATGCCTTCACGCTCAACTGCTTTGACCTGATCCCCACGACCCGCACCACGGGCTGCGTGGCGCTGGCCCTGCTCAACCAGGAGGGCATCCCTGCCGGCTGCGAGGGCGACGAACAGACGTTGCTCACCATGCTTGCCGTGCAGGCCGCCACTGGCGAAATGACCTTCATGGCCAATCCGTCCAAGATTCTGGACAATGCCGCCCACGAGATGGTACTGGCCCACTGCACCATCGCCCCCGCGATGACCGACCGTTACATCGTGCGTGACCACTACGAGTCACTGAGCGGTGTCGCCGTCGAGGGCATCTTCGACCCGATGGACATGACGGTGGTCAAGTGCGGCGGAGCGAGCATGGAGCGCTACTTCATCAGCAAGGCGCACCTCATTGAATGCACCACCAATCCCAACATGTGCCGCACCCAATTGCACCTGCGCCTCGACGAGCCGCTGGACTACTTTCTGGAGCGCAGCATCGGCAACCACCACGTCATCGTCCGCGGCGACCACAAGCAACGCCTGGAGTCCGTCCTGCGCATGCTCGGTGCCACTCCCACGACTTGACACCACCCTTTTTCCTCACGGATTTAAAGGGTCGTTTTTCAACCTTTGATTTTTTGTATTTATAGCCATGTTGAAGCAATTACTATCCTTAAGGTATATCCAGTGGCGCCGCAACTTCAGTTGGAAGAAATTCCTGGTGGTGCTTTATCTCGTTGGTGTCATGCTGCTGATGATTGTGTCCGTGCTCTATGCAAGTCACGATTTGCTGGACGATCTGCTGGACGAGTTGCCGCTTGCAGCTTTGACTATTGCGCTGATATCGATGCTCGCCCTGCCCGACTTCATGCTGAAACTGATGTGGGACACAGATGCAGTGGTGATGGACGACTTTCTGCGCACCAAGCCCATTCCCTCCCGTGCGTGGAACCGGTTCATAGCTATATTGCTCGCGACCGACCCTTGGAACCTGGTGATGCCGATGTTCATGGCCCTGGTGGGCGCATGGCTGTTGCCCACCGGAGTGACGGTCCTGGCCGTTGTGGCGGTATTGGTGCAGACGCTGATGCTGTCGTGGCTGGTGGCTGATATCCACAAGTCTCCTGACATCGAACACTCGCTGCCGTTGTGGATTGGAGCGGTGGTTTATTACTTGGGAATGACGGGCCTGAGCACCATCCTGATTATGTTGGCCATGAGGTCTGGAATGGCCCTGCAATTGCCCGGTTCACCGTGGACCGAGCTGGTGTTGTTTATCTTGCTGGACATTGTGCTGATTGGGGTGCTCTACCTCTACTTCAGTCGCATGCGCGCCTATGACGAGCATGAGCAGCATGCCAACACCGTCCGCTCGGTGGGTGACGTGACGCTCTTTTCTACCGAATACCTGAGCGTGTGGCGCAGCAAGCGCTTCCGCGTCCCGATGCTCATATTCACGGTCCTGTTTCTTCTGGAGGCCTATATGATGCCGAGTAACGAGGCAAATCATGTGCTCCTCTATCTGTATTTCCTTTTAGCCTGGCCGTCGATGTTCTTAGGTCAGTGGGTGTTCGGCATCGAGGGCAACTACTTCCACGGCTTGTGGACCAAGCCTTATTCCATCGAGCACATGTTACTGAACAAGTACAAGTTCTTCATCCTGCTCACGTTGGGCATGGCAGTGTTGCTTATCCCGGCCATTTTCTTCAAGGGGCTGCGGCCCACGACGCTGTTGGCCCTGATCCTGTTCTTGGGTTGCGGCCAGAGTCTGTTGATGATGCCCACGTGCCTGTTCTCTACACGCTTGGACCTGTTCACGTCATCCTTCTTCAACTATCAGGGAGCAAGTATGCGCGTGACCGTATATTCGTTCATTATTTTAATCCCGATAGCTATTTATGCATTTTGTAGCCTCGCGTTGCCTCCGCTCTGGGATGACGCCGTGATGGCAGCCATCGGCCTTGTCGCACTGGCTATTCACCGTCCCTGCATCCGCCTGCTGGCGCAGAAGTGGAAGTACAATCGATATGAAAACATGGAGAGATATTTGAATTAATTTAGAGTAATAGTATTTAGAGCAGATGGATATCAAGATAACAAACCTCAAGAAAGTGTATGATTGGGTCACGGTGCTCGACATCCCCGACCTGACGCTGTCCTCGGGCGAGCTGATTGGCCTGGTAGGTAATAACGGTGCAGGCAAGACCACGCTGATGCGTCTTATTCTCGATGTGATCGGTGCCAGCACGGGCTATGTGGAGAGTGACGGCCGGCGGGTGGATGAGGACGAGCTGTGGAAGACCTATACAGGTTCGTTCATCGACGGCAATTTCCTCATCGACTTCTTCACGCCCGAGGAATATTTCTCCTTTATCGGACGCATCTACGGCATAGACAAGGACACGCTGGAGCAGCGCCTGAAACCCTTCGAACCGCTGATGCACGGTGAAATCATGGGCACGAGTAAATTCCTGAAGGACTTCTCACAGGGCAACCGTCAGAAAGTCGGCATCATCGGGGCAATGATGATTCAGCCCAAGGTACTTATCCTCGACGAGCCCTTCAACTACCTGGATCCGTCGTCACAGATTATCGTGTCCCGCCTCATCGAACAGCAGAACCGCGAGTTGGGCTCCACCGTGCTCATCTCCAGCCACAACCTCAGTTTCGTCACCGACATCTCCTCCCGCATCCTGCTCTTGGAGAAAGGTGTTGTCGTGAAGGACCTGGACAACCGCGAGGGCATGGCAGAGGGCATACTCAAGGCTTACTTCCAGCAGCAGGACCCCACCACCCATCCCGAGGGACAGGAATAGAGCGGGAACTGACCCTTGAGAAATCCCGTGTGGCCTGCCCTAAAGAATTACAGGGTGTCGGGTAAAAACGCATTGGTGTAGGGCCTCGCCTTGGCGTGGCCGCTCCTCTCCTCAAAAACTACGAATTACGCTAATTATACGAATTAGCATCCGCATACAATTATATCGAATTTCACTAATGCTCAAAAAACGCTGATTACGCGAATTTTTCACTGATTATCAATAAAAAATCAGTGTAATTCGCGTAATCAGCGTTTTTTGATTATTGCATCAGTGGCATAGCGGCCACGCCAAGGCGAGGCCCTACGATGCGGATGCCGGCTAATGGCCAACCGCTAACGGCTAAAGGCTAATGGCTAAAACCTACTTATAAATGATGTAGGCGGTCATGGGGGCGAGGGTGGCCTTGAGGACGCCGTTCTTGACCTGCAGGCGCTGCTTGGTGACGGCGTCGCGGTACTTGCCGCCCTGCAGGGTGACGGGGATGGCCACCTGGCTGGGCTGCTCGTCGAGATTGATGACGACGGCGGCACGGCTGCCGCGCTCGACGATAATCTGCTTGCCGTTCTCGCTATAGATGATGTTCTCGGGCTGGTTGACCATGCGGTGGCGGAACTCGTTGACGGCCTTCACCACGGGGTGCTTGAACTCGTCGTTACCCACCTTGCCGATCTCGTTGTCGCCCCAGTAGTTGTCGCGGGTGCTGCCGTGAGGACGGCTGTAGAACAGCGGCGTGCCATACTTGCGGGCGGTCAGGAAGACCCAACCCAGGCGGATGAGTTCGTCGCTCATGCCGGCCGAGGCGTGCTCGTTGCAATAGGTGTCGTGCGACTCCACCCAGGTCACCAGGTGGGCGGGATCTACCGAGTGGTGCCACGTGAGCAGGTTGTCGGCACGGGCATCATGCTTGTTGAGCACGTTGCGCAGCACCCAGCCGTAGTTGCTGGCCGTGAGGTCCATATACTCGGCATAGCCCTGCTCGGGCACATTGCGGTCTTGCAGCACCTCGCCGTAGATGAACAGGTCCTCGCGAGGCACGGCGAGCCTGAGTCCCTTGACGGCCTTGCGGCCCATGGCGACATCCCAGAAGTCGTTCTGTGGCGACTTGGGGTCGCGCATCTCGTTCGGCAGGCCGATGTGCTTGGCCGTGTCGTAGCGGAAGCCCCGTGCGCCACAGGCCAGCACGTCGTTGACAAACTGCATGTAATAGTACTGGAAGTCAGGATTCTCGGTATTTACATCGGGTAGCGTACCCATTTCGCCCGTCGTGCACTGGTAGCGGTCGCTGTAGTCCTTGATGGGCCACAGACCGTTGGCGTGGAACAGGTTCTCACGGCCATTGACGGCGCTGTCGAGGCGCGCGTTGATCTGCGTGCGGTCGATGACAGTGTGGTTAGGCAGCACGTCCACGATGACGCGCAGGCCCAGGGCGGTCGCCTCGTCGCACATTGCCTTGAACTCGTCGCGCGTGCCCAGCTGGTAGTTGCCGATGGTCCAGTCGGTCGGCTGGTAGTGGTAATACCACTTGCCGTGGCCGAACAGTTGGCGACCGCCGTCCTCGCCCACGACACACTCGTTGATGGGCGACGTCTGCACAATGGTGTAGCCTGCAGCCTTAATCTCGGGCAGGTGCTCACGGATGGTGTTGAACGACCACGACCACGCGTGCAGAATAATCTCATTATTACCCTGGCCAGCCTCGGCTGCCTGAGCCATGCCAGCCATCAAACCTATAACAGCAATAATTGCCGAAACAATAATCTTTTTCATATACACTAAAATCTTGTTTAATCCTCGGCAAAGGTAGTAAAATAGTTTTTAGTTTCTAGTCCTTAGTCCCTAGTTTTTAGTTGGCATCAGTGGTCGGGGTTTCTATGGTCCTACTGAAATTGGGTGGTGGAGGGGGCGTTTTTGTTGATTTTTTTCGGGGGGGGAGTGTTAAAATATTGTTAATATTCTTCTAACTCGTTGGCGGTTAGTGGGATGCTTCTCTTGGGTGCGAACTGATAGCTCGCAATACTGGGACGGCACGGGCGCTGGGGCGACGGGGGCGGTGCGCGTTGGCAACGCGCAATACTGGACGGCGCGGTTGGCGGGGCGACGGGGGCGGTGCGCGTTGGCAACGCGCAATACTGGACGGGGGTGGTGGTCTGTGTTCTGGATGTTGTTCATGGTGTTGTATTTTAAAGATGTTGATTATCTTCTTGCAAAGATAATGTGTAGGGTGGCGTTTGTCAAGGGTAAAAGGTTTTATGCAACGGCTGGCACCGTGAGAAGGGTAATGTTTAATTAAGCATCCGCATTCCTTTAGCTGTCGGCGGATTTTACGGATTAAACAGATTAAGCATCCGCGTTCCGTTTGACAGGAACGCGGATGCCATCTTAATCAATAATTCTTAGCGCCTTAGCGTGAGGCAGAAGAACGCGGATGCCAACCAAAGGCTAATGGCTAATCTGAATCCCAAGTCCGATACTACTTGAATTGGTAGTTATTGACACACGTTTAACGATTGCGTCCTTTTTATTAATGATTATAACAAAAATTCTGTTATTTTTGCGCAACTATCACATCGGTAGCGACAAGTCTTGTGTGCACCATGAGTCAATGCGGGCTGTATCCAGCTCTAATCGTGGACAGTGGGGACTTGGCTTGTAGAAGGGAAAATGTATTATTAATGGTTTAAGCTTGAAAAAATTATGAGAAAGTTCAACTTCAACATCCGGCCGCTTATCGCGGTGGTGCTGCTCGTGTGTGTAGCAGCGACAAGTCATGTCATGTGGGGACAAGGGTCAAGAGAGGAGCAGACCGCGCCGCCCGTCATTGAGATAAGCGCTGGCGGGTATGATCTTCTTTACTTTGATTATGACAATTTGCAAGAAGTATTGCGGCAGTTCTACTTCTTATCAATTCAGCCTCAAGAAGAAGGCTGTGAAATCTACTACCGTCTTACTTATCATAACTCGGCGGGTGAAAACATGCTGGATTGGATGGGATGGTATTCCGACGAAATGAACCTCATGGAGTGGGATTCAGATGCCAGCACCTATTTAGTAACTGTTGAAGCCTATGCGGTCACGCCCGGCAAGGAACCCAGCGACATCGTTTCTAGTGGAACTTACGTCTCTACCATGACTGTATCGCCATGGGGCATACAATACAATGAGAATGCCTTTGAGGTCGATGGCATCTACTATGAGATCAATGAGAATGACAGCACGACGGTGTCGGTGACCTATGACAAGTACACCTATGATCCGGAGCCGAGCAACGTGAGCCATCACATCACCTACCACGGCATGAGTGAAATCACGATTCCCGAGCAAGTGACCTATAACGGAAATACCTACCGGGTTACCGGAATCGGCCCGATGACCTTCAACAAGGACAGAGATCTGGAGAGGATTAACCTCCCCAGCACGCTGGAATTTATCGCCGATGATGCTTTTTACTGGTGCGACAATCTGGAGGTCATCAACATTGCTGATGTCGGCAAATGGTGTGAGTTGGATATCGACATGCCCAACTATTATTATAATCCGCTATACTATGCCAAGCACCTCTACCTGAACGGTGAGGAAATCCGGGATCTGGTGATACCCGAGGGTATAGAGAGGCTTCGCGACTATGCGTTTGCCTATTGTAGCAGCCTGAGGAGCGTCACCATTCCTGATATGAAAGCCATTGGAGAACATGCGTTCACCAGTTGCAGCAATCTCTCGTGTCTGAACATCGGGAGGGTTGATTCCATCTGCAATCTGGCCTTCTCTGATTGCTGGGCATTGAGTGAAGTTCATGCCACAAGCTTGGAAGCATGGTGCAATATTGAGTTTGACTGTAGCGGCTATTATGGCATATACACCCAACCGCTTTACATTTATCGTCGCTTTTATATCGGTGACGAAGAAATCCACGATCTTTTCATCCCCGATGAGATAAGGAGCCTCAACCTTTACGCATTTGCCGGATGCAAGAGTTTTACCAGCCTGGATCTGACCGGCAGGACACAGGGCGAGCGCATTCACCTCGGTTCCTATTCATTCTATAAGTGTACCAACCTCAAGACGGCCCACATCGACCATGCGATTATCAGTAATGCATTCGAGGGCTGTACCAGTCTGGAAGAGGTGATCATCGGTGACGACATGGGCGGATTGGGAAGCTATGCGTTCTTGAATTGCACCGCGCTCAAGACAGTCAAGATCGGTGACGGCATCATCGTGAACGAGAATGGATATGAACATAATATTGGCCTGTACCAGATCGGTGATAACGCATTCTCGGGATGCACCAACCTGACTACGGTAGTTATCGGCGCCTGTGTGCAATCGATTTATAACAATGCTTTCAAGCAATGCAACCAAATCAAGACGCTTGAATGTCATGCCATCGTGCCTCCCGCTATAAATGACGCCAATGCTTTTACTACTACCTGTTATCAGAATGCCAACCTCTTTGTCCCGAGAGAATCCATCGAGGCCTATCAAACTGACGAGTACTGGAGTAACTTCTCGCACATCTACGCCATGGAATCCATCGGTGACGCCAATGGCGACGGCAGACTGTCAATCAATGATGTGACTTTGCTCATCAGCTCCATGTTGAGCAATGATACCTCGAGCCTGGAGGCTGCTCTGGTCGATGTCAACGGTGACGGCATCATCAACATCAGCGACGTGACGGCCCTCATCAACAAGCTCCTGACCGGCACCAACCCGTAATATCCAACGCGAACTCAACAAGATAAAGTGCTGATAATCAATTCCTCCCCTAAGATAGGGGAGGTGGCGCAAAGCGCCGGAGGAGTATGATTCTCCCTCAAAGCACTTAATCCAAGGGGGGGCGTTGATGATACCGATGATATGTTTGTCACGGTAGCATCAACGCCCCTTTCTACTCTTAGAGAACCGCTAAGGCTTTCATTTTTAAGAAGATTCCCTGGAACTGTGGCTTGCCTCTTGCCTTGACGAGGCAAGTCGGGTCGAAGATTCGACTTTTACGGAAAACACTAGTGCAGAAAGCATTATGCCCGTTTCATCTGCATGCCCGGACAAAACGAACGAAACGGAAAAAATGCTCTTAAAATATTTGCGCAATTCTTCAGAAACCACTATTTTTGCAGCAATTCATTGACGGATCCAGGCCGCAGCGGCGACCACAATAACCAACCGCCAGTGAAGACATATTAGATACAGGCGTTTACTGTAACGCTTTGGTTTTGGCACTCTAAGAACTTCGCAACTTCTTTTATAATCCGTCCAAAACAAAGCAACGGGAACGCCCCTTTGGATGTACTATATCCTTCGCTCAGGTCTCCTCATGGAGATTTGGGAGATTTGATATACACATCTTTGTGGGGCTTCGTCGTTGCTCGTTTCAACGGATTTAGGCAACGCGAAGGCCTTTAGAGTGTGGAACTGAGCAACAGACTTGGCTCCACGCTTTGTATTTACATGGATTAACCTCTAATAATCACCCCTTGGTTGCCTAGAGCCACAACCAAATGATGTTATATGTTATGTTGAAATACAAATTGGAAAGCGATGTTGATGATTATGTAAAAGCATATTTATTTTCCTTAGGATTAAAAAAATTGCTTGATTTTAACGAAAAATCAAGTATGTCAAACTACATGAAAGAGTCTTTAAAAGGCTCGGCTAAAACCGCTTCAAAAACAAATTATGGGCAGCCCGATTTTACTTGCGAGAAATACGATATACCTGTAATTATAGAGAATAAATTAAGCAATGATAAGCACTTAGCTTATAATAGTTCGGGCATAAAAACGGACGAAAAGTCCGTAAGAGATTACGCAGTAAATGGTGCTATTTACTATGCTCGTAATATGATTGCTTCTAAGAAATATAATGAAGTAGTTGCTATTGGGATTTCTGGCGAAAGTGAAGAAGATATAAACATATCCGTGTATTATGTGTTTTCAGCAACACTGCCCCCAAAATATATGTCAAAATACACAAACCTTAATTTCTTACAAAATGAGCAAAGTTTCAAAGCTTTCTATAATGACGCAACTATTACTGAACAGGAACGTCACAAGATATTAATTTCCACAAGAAATGAAATCTTACGTCAAGCAAAAAAGCTCAACATCTTAATGAATAATTGTAATATCGGTGTCGAACAACGTGTCGTTTATGTATCAGGTATGTTGCTATCGATGCAAGATGTCATTGACAAAGCTGGCAATGTCATTGATTATGGTTTAACCAAAGACGATTTAAAAGGCATAGAAACCGAACAAAAACGTGACAGTATACAGATCATTTCGCACATTGAAGAATACATTGAACAGAAAGATATTGATTCGGTCAAGAAAAAAATAATGATTGAACAATTCAAAAATTCCATTTCACTCGACCCAAGCCGTGATATACCTATAGAATGTGATAAAATAGTTGGTTCGTTGTTGAAAGATAAATCCTCTATTACTAAACAAGTATTCAGTTTTCTTTATGAATATGTTTACAAAGCAATTGATATGACACACGGTGCATTAGACATAATGGCCGAAATGTATTCAACATTTTTGAAATATGCACTTAGTGATGGTGCCTCACTTGGAAAAGTCTTAACACCACCATATATAACAAACTTGATGGCAAAAATACTTGATATCAATAAAGATAGCAAAGTGATGGATTTAGCAACAGGTTCTGCTGCTTTCTTGGTTGCATCAATGGATTTGATGATAAACGATGCAAACAAAAAACATGGTAAAGGAACAACATTTGCAAATCAAGCAATTGAGGACATTAAGAAAAAACAACTTCTCGGAATCGAAGTTGATGCAAAAATGTACACTCTCGCAGCTGCAAATATGTTGTTACGTGGTGATGGAAGCTCAAATATTATCAAAGCTGATTCATTCACAACACCAAAACAAATATTTAGTGATTTCGGTGCGAATAGATTATTATTAAATCCTCCTTTTTCTTATAAATTTTTCGGTTTGCCTTTTTTCGAATTCGGTTTAGATAATATGCAAGAGGGCGGTATAGGCGCATTAATCATTCAAGATTCAGCAGGCTCTGGAAAAGCAAAAAGTGTAACAAAAAAAATACTGAGCAAACATACTATGTTAGCAAGTATCAAAATGCCTGCTGATTTGTTTATTCCTAATGCAATCGTTCAAACAAGTATATATATTTTCAAAGCTAAACGTCCACACGATTTTGAACATGATATTGTGAAATTCATTGATTTCAGAAATGACGGTTACAAACGCACAAAACGCATAATTAAAGAAATTGACAACCCGTCTGATCGCTATAATGACATTTATCTGATATATAAGTTAGGTAAAAATGCTGTTCGTAATGAATCTTTCCATGCTAATTTATGGAATTTAGACAAAGTGTATTGCGAAGATACGATTTCAGAAAAAGGTGATGATTGGAATTTTGAGAAACATATTCAACATGTTACTGTACCTACAGAAGAAGAATTTACAAGTGCTTTAAAGAAAACAGAATCGTGGAACATATCACATATAATAAACAGTTTTGATATAGACGTTTTATCAGCGATTCGTGCTCCTTTTGGTTTTAAAGATTTTCCAGCAGGTAAAATATTCACTATCAAATCAGCAAAACCAAGTTATGATAAAATCAAACTTAAGCCTGTAGTCGATCATAAAAAATCTTATGATTATATCACCCGCACTTCTGAGAACAATGGTATCTGTGACGTGACATCATTCATCTCTGAAAAGGGCATACAAGAAGCAGGTACATTCAGTCTTGGTTTGATGCAAAAAATTTTTTTCTTGCGTAAACGAGAATGGTATGCAGGACAATACGTGAAAGTTGTTACCTGTATAGATGATGTCAGCTATGACACAAAAGTTTATTTGCAAACCGTTTTGAATGGTTTGACCTCATTATTACATTCCGTGCTTGTAAGGGATATTGAAAAAACATTTGTAAAAGCAAAATTACGATTGCCGATTAAACAAGACGGTACGATTGATTATGATTGGATGGCAGAATACGTTGTTACAGGCCGTTCATTGATAAAATCAAAATTGATTGAATGTGGACTGATAAATATTTGATTTGTCTTGGTCTTTATTTAGAACATAGCGGCGTGAGGCCAAGATGAATGTTATGACTCACATTGAATGGTCATGAATAAAGAATCATGAATGGTAGATTCGTGATCATTCGTGGGCATTCGTGTAGTTTCATTTAATTCGCATACAATAGAGCGCGGATGCCAAAGAATTAATTCAATTCGTATAATTCGTAGTTTATAAGCGTTTTGTCATTGACTGCTCGGAGTAGTGGTTTTACCTTTGTACTGGAGATGGAAAAACATGCGTTTAAGATTCATTAACGTTCCCCCCCCGTTTTTTTTTATTTTTGCAGCATTCGACGATATACCTGAGAACCAGTTAATTAGAAATTATGGAACCAAAATCGCTCATAGTTCTTTGACGTAAACAGCGCTGTCATCAATCAAAAAACTCAGCGCCTCAACGCGAAGACCAGAAAACAATAAATACAAATATAATCTATTGATGACCAATCTATTGTTTTTCTTGTATTTCTTGTTTTTAAAATAATACTTAGCGTCTTCGCGCCTTAGCGTGAGGCCACAGAGTGCGGATGCCCTTGTTTGAGTGGTTTGAGTTGTTTTTTAATTAACTAAGGACTAGAAACTAAAAACTTTTACTTATATTTGCAGCCGTAATCAAACTTCAATTCTTATTAAACCTGTAAGACATTAACAGAACAAGAAAAATGAACGAAATTGAAAAACTGCAACCGACGTGCATCTGGCGCAACTTCTATGCGCTGACGCAGATTCCTCGTCCCTCGGGACATGTAGAGAAAATCCAGCAATTCCTGCTCGACTTCGCCAAGAAGATCGGCGTGGAGGCCTTCCAGGACCCCGCCGGCAACATCGTGATGCGTAAGCCCGCCACTCCCGGCATGGAGAACCGCAAGTGCATCACCATGCAAGCCCACATGGACATGGTGCCCCAGAAGACGCCCGAGTCCAAGCACAACTTCGAGAAGGATCCCATCGAGCCCTACATCGACGGCGAGTGGATCAAGGCCCGAAGCATGGTCCCATCGAGGGCCTGATCACCAAGGACGAGGAGACCGGCATGTATGGCGCCAACGACCTGCCCAAGGGTCAGATGAAGGGCGACATCCTGTTCAACCTCGACAGCGAGACCTGGGGCAAGTTCGTCATCGGTAGCGCCGGCGGTATCGACGTTACCTGCACGCGCAAATACAACGAGGTGAAGACCGCCAGCGGCGACACCGCCGTACGCATCACCCTGAAGGGCCTGAAGGGCGGACACAGCGGCCTCGAGATCCATGAGGGCCGCGCCAACGCCAACAAGCTGATGGCTCGCCTGCTGCAACTCGCCATCGTGGACCACAAGGCCCGCCTGGTGAGCTGGCATGGCGGCAACATGCGCAACGCCATCCCCTTCAAGGCCGAGACCGTTGTTGTAGTTCCCGAAGATAACCTCAAGGGTCTGAAGAAGCTCGTCAAGACGATGAAGGCCCAGTTCGAGAGCGAGTTCAAGTTCATCGAGGACACCGTGGACCTGACCATCAAGGCCATCGACCGTCCCAAGATGAAGATGGCCCTCGACGACCAGACGACCATCCTGCGCGCCCTGTACGCCTGCCACGACGGCGTCGTGCGCTTCATCCCCGCCTATCCCAATGTAGTAGAGACCTCGAGCAACCTCGCCATCATCGACATCGAGGACGGCAAGGCTTCGGTCAAGATCCTCGCCCGCTCGGCCCGTGAGGACATGAAGGACTACATCGTCAAGATGTTGATGACCTGCTTCCACCTCGCCGACTTCAAGGTAGAGACCGGCGGTGACTACATCGGCTGGGATCCCAACCCCGACAGCGAGGCCCTGCACATGCTGCTCGACCTGTACAAGCAGCTCTTCAACGAGGAGGGCATCGTACAAGTTGACCATGCCGGCCTGGAGTGCTCCATCATCCTGGGCAAGTACCCGCACATGGATGTCGTGAGCTTCGGTCCGACCCTGCGCAGCCCGCACACCACCATCGAGCGTGCCTACATCCCCGCAGCAGAGCCCTTCTGGCGCCTGCTCGTCAAGGCCCTCGAGGAGGCTCCCGTAAAGAAATGAGTAAAGTTTTCTATTTCATAATCATTGCCGCAGGCCGCCGTGAGGCCCCCTGCGGCAATATTTTTTTTGTGACTTATACTTCACAAAAAACACGCCACGGGGATTAATATCCAGAAGTGGCGTGAGTCATTGAAAAATGAAGCAGGTTTTATAAAAATCTTAGCGATTTAGCGTGAGGCCAAGGATGCGGATGCCATCAGAAAAATCAGATTATTCAGTTGTTTTTTAAAAACCTTAGCGTCTTAGCGCGGGTTTGGTGTAGCCACGCCATGGAGAGGCCCTACAATGCGGATGCCTTCAGATAATTCAGACCATTCGGTTGTTTCACTCGGCATCGGGGCGGTACTCCAGGATGTCGCCAGGGGTGCATTCCAGGGCGCGGCAGATGGCGTCAAGCGTCGAGAAGCGCACGGCCTTGGCCTTGCCCGTCTTCAGGATTGAGAGGTTGGCCACGGTGATGCCCACGCGCTCGCTCAGCTCGTTAAGCGACATCTTGCGGCGGGCCATCATCACATCTAGATTCACAATAATCATAGCGCAAAAGGGGATTTAGATGGTTAACTTCTGTTCCTCGGCAGCGTCGTAGGCCAGCTTGTAGAGCATGGCGACGATGACAGCCACAATCGCATAGACAAACGGGGTGTCGGTCAGGCACCATTCATACTGGTCAGTCGCCGAGCAGGCATAACCCATATTGTCGCTGATAAACGAGTGGATGGGCAGCACAATGGCCATGATCCACAACAGCACCACATTGGCACGGTTAAAAATCGTGCCTCCCCTGAGATGCTTAAGGATGTTGTACACAAACGCAGCCATCAATCCTGCCAACGTGATAATCATAATACGGTTGATGACAAACATAGTCAACTTGCTGCCCATGTTAGGCGAACCCCAGTTGATGACTCCGTGGCCACTGCCAGTTGTCAGGACGTAATAGCTCTGGATGGCATAAAACGCCACCCACATGAGGGTGCAGATGAGCGCGAACACGCATACGACGGTCAATACTCTGTTAGATGTCTTTTTCATAATGTACAAATACTATTGATGAATAATTCCGCTGCAAAGATATATCAATTTATCGAAAAACAATAAATTTATCATGATATTTAAGAAATTTTAATTGTTTTAAACGACATATATTGGTATCTCTCCAGCTGTCACCTGCTCCATAACGGGGTGGAACGCAATTTCTCTTTGATCTCAGCTATTTGAGTCGATTGCTCTTGTTTCTGCTCATGGGGATTTCGATAGCAAGAAACTGGTATTTGAATGAAATGTAGTATATTTGCAGAAACGTAACAAAAATCCCACCATAACATGAAAAAGATAGTTGTTTTTTTGATGACGTGCATGGCTTGCGCGTTTGCAGGTCAGGCAAGTGACGAGATTGTATTCACGACTGTGCTGGAAAACGGCATCACCCCGGTCAAGAACCAGAACCGCAGCGGCACGTGCTGGGACTATGCGACCATCGGATTTATCGAGGCCGAGCTGCTGCGAACTACAGGCAAGGTGTACGACCTGAGCGAGATGTTTGTGGCCAACAAGGACTACGTGGATTGTGCCGAGTATCACGTGAGGATGCACGGCAGCAGCCGTTTCTCGGAGGGAGGCTCGGCCGACGATGTGTTTGAGGTAATTGACCGCCACGGCATCTGCCCCGAGGAAGCCATGGCACGCCCCGGCTCAATGATCGGCGACACACTGGCCAACTTCACAGAATTCTTTGCTACACTGGAGCCCTATGTGGAGTCCATCGCCAAGGGCAACAGCACCAAGTTGACCACGCAGTGGAAGGTGGGCATGCAGGGCATTCTTGACGCCTATCTGGGCGTGTGCCCCGAGCGGTTCACCTTTGAGGGCAAGTCATACACCCCCAAGTCGTTCGCCCAGTCGCTGGGCATCGACAAGAGGAACTATGTGAGCATCACGAGCTTTACGCATCACCCGTTCTATGAGCAATTTGTCATCGAGGCGCCCTACAAATGGCGGCCCCGCCCGAGCTGGAACGTGACACTCGACGAGATGATGGCGACCATCGACGAGGCGCTGAAGCAGGGCTACACCGTCTGCTGGGGAGGCGACGTGAGTGAGGACGGATTCACCCGTACGGGCTTAGGAATAGCAGCCGATATTGAACACGCCGACGACCTGACGGGCAGTGATGCCGCCCGCTGGTTGAAGCTCACCAAACAGGAAAAAGCCGAGTCGTTGAAGAAACTCGGAGCCAAAACGCCGGAATTGGTACCCTCCCAGGAACTGCGCCAGGAGCGCTTTGACAACTGGCAGTCGACCTATGACCATGTGATGCTCATCTACGGCATCGCGCACGACCAGAACGGACGCGAATACTACATGGTGAAGAACTCCTGGGGCAAGACTGGCGAGTATGCCGGCATCTGGTACATGTCCAAGGCGTACATCGCGTTGAACACGACCTACATCTTCCTCAACAAAGGCGCCGTCAAGAAAGACCTGCGCAAGAAACTGGGATTCTAAAAAACGGCCAGCCAAAAACAGGGACCTCACTGGGGGCCCTGTCTTTTATAGTGCAGGGTCATGGTCATCTAGCCCTGCCTTTTCCCAAGTTTACAGCGACTTGATGTCTCCGGAACTCTCGGGCATCAGGTAGCGTGTACCGGTGTCCTTGGTGATCTGTTCACGGAACTGCTGGTCATAGCCAGGCGTAGTATAGCGGCCGGGGACGACGACACCATTCTCTGACGGCTTCATGATCTGGTCGTTGTGCTTCACCGCGATGAGGCGGAAGAGCTTGTCCCAGCGCTGCATCATCCGGGCGGTGTAGGCGGCACTCTTGGCGGTGAGGTAACTGACGCGCTCACGCTTGGTGAGGGGCTCTATGTCCTTCAACACCTGCTCCTGGTCGGCAGCATAGAAGTCCTCCAGTTCCTGCTGCGCGTCACGCAGGTCGCCTATCATGGCGCTGTAGCGCGGATAAATCATGTTGGCTACCAGATTGTTCATCCAGAAAGCACTGTGCTCGCTGAACTCGGTGCTCACGTTGTTCTCGCGGCGGAAGGCTTCGGGCACATCGTTCACGCAGCAATACACAGGCACATAGGCAATCATGTTGGCATCGTCGCAGTTGAAGTACATGATGCCTCCCACCTCGTCGGGCAGCCAGTTGCGAAGCTGTGACACCAGCGTGAAGCCCGACTGTGGGGTGCCGATGGCGCGCTCACGGAAATAGTTCTTCCCGTCGACCTCCCAGTTCATGGGCAACGGACGGTAAGGTGAGCTCCAGGGCCCTGCACTCATGTCGGCGGTCATGTCGAGCGGCGTGCCCTCGTAGTGGTCGCGCATGTCATTCATGATGTCACGCACCGAGACCTTCCTGTCGGGCTTGATGTAGAGCGGCAGATGGTCGCAGACGTCATGCTGGCCGTTGATGTAGGGCAAGTACTTGTCCATCTCGGCCTGCTCGTAGTGGTGGCGGAAGAAACTCCACACGCGGGCATCGGCATAGCGCACCGAGGAGAAGGTAATCGGGCAATAGGCATCGCGGAAGCTGAAGTCCGCATCCTTGCCACTGAAATAGCCCTTCTCGCGGGCGAAGGAAATCACGTCCTTGGAATACAGGCAGTTCTTGGGGTCCTTCAAGGGGAACTGGCGTATGCGGGAAAGATTGGCATGGGCACAGATGCAGTCGTCAGGGATGCGGACGGCGACCCACACGGCACCTTTCACACCCGGGCCCTTGCCGATGATTTCGAGAATCCAAGCCTCGTTCTTGTCGCACACGGTGATTGTCTCGCCCGTGCTGCTGTAACCATACTCCTGCACGAGGTCGGTCATGATGATGATGGCCTCACGGGCCGTGGCAGCACGCTCCAGCCCCAGATGCATCATGGTGAAATAGTCGAGCAATCCTTCGGGGTTCTGCAGCTCAAGACGCCCATCGAAGGTGGTTTCGACAATGCTCACCTGTTTCTCATTAATGAAGCCGATGACGTCATAGGTGTAATCCACCTGAGGGATATAGCCCCTCACGGGTCCCCTGCCCCACTCGCGGATGGCAATCTTCTCGTCCTTGTCATGCCTGCCGCCCGGAGTGCGCGACAGGGAGCCGGCGAAGCCATAGCCATCACAATTATAGGTACAGATCACGGAGCCATCAACCGAGGCTGCCTTGCCGACGATGAGGTTGGTACATGCCCATGACGGAGTCACTGCCAGCGTCAACGTCGCCACGAGGGAAAAGAGAAATCGTTTCGTGTTCATATCATTCGTTTTTTCAATTTGGGCAAAGGTAGCGAAATATTCGCTAAACACTTCATTTTCTTATAAATCTCGGCAGTCTGGATCAATCGTTCTCGCTCGAGTGGTGGGCCATCATGACGTCGCTGGATTTTGAATCATGACACACCCTTCTCACTTCATCGCCGGTTTTATTCCGGGCTGTTGCAGCGGGAGATGAGGTCTTCAAGCATTTCGTGCCAGTCACCTCCATTGTCCGGCTGCAACACATGCAGTCCCAACGAAGCGGCCACCTCGGTGTTATGCGGGCTATCGTCAATAAAAACCGTCTCTTCTGGCTTTGCTTTTTCGCCCTGAAGCATCATCTCGAAGATACGGGGTTCTGGCTTCATGATGCCCATCTCATAACTGAGATAGAGCGCGTCAAAGTAGTGGTCTAAACCATGCCCCCGGCCATCAAAAGCGCTGCTGCGAGCCCACTGCATCATAAACGGGTTGGTGTTGCTCAGCAGGCTCACCCTGAAGCCGCGCTGGCGCAACTCGATGAGTTTGTCCAGGTTGCGCTGCGGCAATTCCACCGTATAGCCTTGCCATCCATAGGCGCAATCCTCCAAGGTCAGTTCCTTTCCCGCCAGTTCACTCAATTGGCAACAGAACTGCTCGGCAGTGATCTTACCGCTCTCGAGATCCCCGAAGATTCCTACCTGAGTGAACGCATCAAGGTAGGACGCGGCATCGCTAAACCCCACCTCATTAAAACGCCTGATGGCTTGGCGCTTATCTATTTTAAAGATAACGCCACCTAAATCAAAGACAATGTTCTTAATCATAAATAACCGCAAATTTCCACGCAAAGGTAGCGATTATTTTCACTAAACTCTTCATTTCCTACTCAATTTGAAAAAACCTGCGGTGTTGCAGCAATTCGGGCAAGCCCGTTTGCATCCGACTTGCACACGTTTTCCGTTTATCATCCATATCATAAAAAATAGCGGTTGATTTGCCACAAAGGTAAATCAACCGCTTAGACCTTGAAAAGACGACAGTATTGTGGTCTATCACATAATCAGATAACTAATATTACACAACAGACACAGCCAATGACAGAAAGCAAAAAGTAAAGAAACACCAAGCCGCCCTTGATTATTCTATGCTTTTCGTCCTTATATTTGAGGTTTAGCTCATCGTAGAACTTGTCATCATCTCTCATGTAGAAAATCTTACTCATCGGTATTCCTGTAATAAGAATAATTGCGATAGCTATATAATATAATTGATTACGTTGTAAATTTCCAACCATAAAATATGCTATAATTAAAGCTACTGTCATGATATTCGAAGATATACAAACTCCAACATTTGAATTAGAGCAGTGATAAGAAAAACTCTTGCTCCATCCAAAATTCATATAGGCATGTGCCATGCGATAATATATGTATCTGAAGAGATCCAGTATCATGTCATTAAGATGATAAACGTTTCATCGACAAAGGTAGCAAAAATCATGCCTAAACACTCATTTTCTCTTACTCCTTAATTCCGCAACACTATAGTTTAACATTATTTATAAGTGCCTGAGCAACAAAAAGTTGCCCAGGATTTTGCCATGTCAGAATTTTCACTTACCTT
>CACWID010000021.1 GCA_902760865.1 uncultured Bacteroidales bacterium
TTTTCTGATACGCAATAGTCCTCTTGAATTTTCATCCTGCAATTTGACCTATAGAACCACTATAAGTCAATTTCATCCTGCAAAATGACCTATACACCATACAATACCTCGCAAAAGAACTGGAAAAAGCCCAAAAAGAAAACGCCCAAGTAGCCGAAGAAAAGGCTATGCTGAATACCCAAATACGAGACCTCGCAAAAGAACTGGAAAAAGCCCAAAAAGAGAAAGCCCAAATAGCCGATGAAAAGGCTGTGCTGAATACCCAAATACATGACCAAACAAAAGAACTGGAAAAATACAAGATAGAAAACGACCAAATGGCCGAAGAAAAGGCTATACTGAATACCCAAATACAAGAATTAAAAGAGAAGCTAGAAGAATCTCAGAAAAAGAACTCCCTGATAGCCGAAGAAAAGGCTATGCTGAATACCCAAATACAAGAATTAAAAAAACAAATACGAGATCTTTATTACCAAATAAACGAAAAAGACAAACTCTCACAGATAACGTATGTACAATTATCTGAACTAACCCTCAAATTAGAGGAAACAGAAAAGAATAATCACGAATTAGAACAACAACTTAACAAACAATTCCATTCAAGAGAAGAGGAATACCAAGTTTTATTAGAAACAAGCAAAGACAATGAAAACAAGTACAAAAGTCAAATAGCCGAGCTGGAAAGAAAAATTTCAGAATTAACAAAAACTTTAGAAAAAAATTCTTCTTCGCAGAAGAGTGCATCGAAGAAAAAGAACATACCTAACAAACAATATATTTATGATGTAATTTTGCCACAATGCTCGTCTAAAAATCAATCCCATCGCTTGTTTGGAATTCGTCGCGATGATGACAAAAATGTAATCAACCTATCAAAACTGATAAAGCTATTGAAAGACGACTACGGCATAACAATGAATATGCAACAGTTTAATTATTGTTATACTGTGTTAGGTATTGTCAACCAGATTGCCGCGGAAGCGAACGTCAGCTAAGCAATAATCAGCGATAATCAGCGTAATTCGCGTTAAAAAACTCGTCCGCGGATGCCATCAGAAGATTCAGATGAATCAGTTGTTATATAATTCGCGTAATTCGTAGTTTCAAAAAGAGCGTATTCCGTCAGAAAATTGTATTTTTGCCGTTGCAACCGCTAACGGCGGCACATCGACAATGAGACTGACGGCACGCATACTGGTCACTTACCTCGCGCTGACACTCCTGTTCACAGGGGCGATGACAGCGGCATTCTGCATCCCCACCAGCGCCATTGACGCCAACGTCAAACAGTCCGTCGAACAAGTGACCGCCGACGGCAAGATGTTCACCCTGAGCATCGGCCCCGTCAAGCCTTACAAGCTCGGCGTCTTCAGCGACTGCCTGATACTCGGCATTGCCTACTGCGGCGACAGCAGCCACCCGCTGCAGTCCGCCATGAGCGACAAGTTCATGATGAAGGACGGCTCGCCCATCATCGGTGCCCGGCAGATGTTCGACGCCGACAGCGCCAGCCGTCTGCAACCCGTCATCTACAGCCGCTACTGGCACGGCAACCAGGTGGTGATACGCCCTCTGCTGTGCGTGACCACCGTCCACGGCATCCGCATCATCAACATCGTCCTGCTGGCAGTCCTTTGGCTGGCGTTGCTCGTCGTCATGTGGCGACGCACTGACCCCGCCAGCGCGCTCATCGTCATGCTCTGCCTGGCCGCAGTGATGATTCCCAGCGTACCGCTGTGCCTCAACTATGTCTCCACCTTCGTCATCGCCCTCACAGCCTCGCTGGTCATCCTGCTATGGCGCCCCGCCACGGCAAGCCGGGACAACGCGGTAATCACCTTCATGGTCATCGGTGCCGTCACCACCTTCCTCGACCTGCTGACCACCCCGCTGGTGACGATGGCAGTGCCCCTGGTAGCCTATATGCTCCAGCGCAGGCCCCAACGCACCTGGCGCACCGTCATCCTCCTGTCACTGGCATGGCTGCTGGGCTACGCCTCCTTGTGGGCCACCAAGTGGCTGCTCGCTGCCCTCATCACGGGTCACGCCACGCTGACCGATGCCATGGGCGCCGTCACGCAGCGCACCGTCGGCCACGACGAGGGTGACTACATGCTGTGGTGCCTCAAGGCCACCGCCATCATCTTCGCCGCCGTCTGCCTGCTCACGGCCGCCGTCTCGGCCCTGTTCGGCAAGTCCCGCCTGTCGCTGCGACGTCACTCCTGGATGCTGCTTGTGGCCTTGTCAAGCTTCGTGTGGGCCTTCGTCCTGCTCGAGCACACCTGGCACCACCTGCACTTCACCTGGCGCACCTTTGTCGTGCTGGCCATCGGCCTCGGCCTCTACTGGAGACACACGCTGGAACTCAAACACTTGAACAACAACGATAAACGACTATAGCTCATGAACCGCATTGCAGTGATCATACCTTGTTACAACGAGGAAGCCACCATCGCACAGGTGGTCAACGACTTCGCCAGGGCCTTGCCCGAGGCCATCATCGTGGTGGGCGACAACAACTCGTGCGACAACACCGCTCAAGTGGCACGCCAGGCCGGCGCACGCGTCGTTAGCGAGGGCAAGCAGGGCAAGGGCAACATGCTGCGGACGCTGCTCCACGCGGTGGACGCCGACTGCTACCTCATGGTCGACGGCGACGCCACCTACCCCGCCAATAGCGCCCGCCAGCTCTGTGACAAGGTCCTCAACGATGGTTGCGACATGGTCATCGGCGACAGGCTCTCTTCCACCTATTTCAAGGTCAACCGGCGCCCCTTCCACAACAGCGGCAACCGCCTCATGCGGTCGCTCATCAACTGGATGTGCCACAGCAACGTGCGCGACATCCTTTCCGGCTACCGTGCCATGAGCCGACGATTCGTCAGGAACTTCCCCCTCAAGTCTCAGGGCTTCGAGGTCGAGACCGAGATGACCGTACACGCTCTCGAACACAGCTTCACCGTCTATTCCATCCCCATCGACTACAGCGACAGACCCGAAGGCAGCCACTCCAAACTCAGCACCTGGACCGACGGTTGGCGCGCCATCAAGACCGCCGTAACGCTCTTCGCCCAGCACCGCCCCCTGCGCTTGTTCAGCATCATCGCCGCCCTGCTCCTCCTGCTCTCGCTAGTGCTCTTCATCCCCGTACTCATCGAGTACCTGCACACCGGACTCGTGCCACGCTTCCCCACCCTCATCGTCAGCGGCTTCATCGCCCTACTCGCCATGCTCCTCTGGACAGGAGGGGTCATCCTCCAGATCATCTCCAACAACCAGTGGAAACTCTTCGAACTCATGCTCCTGCACGACACCGACCCCAACAAACCACACAACCCATAAGGAATCAAGAAAACGATAAACATATTTCATTGATTATCAATAAATTGTTTTTCTTGTATTTCTTGTTTTTTAAAAATGGAGCAGCCGACACTGGAGACTCAAGATGATGCATATCTGCAGGGCGAAAGCCAAATAACTACTTGTGCTAGTTGTCTTTTAAAAAGTTGTACTAGTTGTCTGAAAAAAACCTTAGCGTCCTAGCGCCTTAGCATGAGACACAGAGCGCGGACACCCATTCATTTGGAGTTGATTTGTAGCATTTTGCCATTGACGGCAACGTGGCAACTCTTTTTCTTTGTAGTAGAGAACAAGAATATAGTACGTTTTAACACTCATTAAGAATTCCCCCCGCTTTTTTTTCGTGGGTAAATTTGCGAACTATCTGGTGATCAACGATTTGCGAAAATCGGATTGCCAAACCACCATTTGTTCTTTGACGTCTCCTGAAATCCGCATAACCATCCAATTAGCTTCCTTGGGAAAGAAAACTACGAACTATCGGCTGAGGACTAACGACTTTTTTGTATCTTTGCAGCTTGAACAAGAAAAAGAACATCACTAAACAACGATAGACAATATGAACGTACTTGAATTGAGCGAACAAGAGATTAATCGCCGAAACAGTCTGGAACAACTCAAGGCCCTGGGTATCAACCCTTATCCCGCCGATGAGTATGTCGTTAATGCCTACAGCGACGACATCATTGCAAACTTCAGCGACGATGCCGCACCACGACAGGTGAGCATCGCCGGACGAATGATGAACCGGCGCATCATGGGCAAGGCCTCATTCTTTGAGCTGCAGGACTCACGCGGTCGCGTGCAGGTCTATGTCAGCCGTGACGACCTCTGCCCCGGCGAGGACAAGGAGATGTACAACACTGTCTTCAAGAAACTTATGGACATGGGCGACTTCGTCGGCGTGCAGGGCTTCGTCTTCCGTACCCAGACCGGCGAAATCAGCGTACACTGCCAGTCGCTCAAGCTCCTGAGCAAGTCGCTCAAACCGCTTCCTGTGGTCAAGGTAAAGGACGGCGTCACCTACGACGCCTTCGAGGATCCCGAGCAGCGATACCGCCAGCGCTACGTTGACCTTGTGGTCAACAAGGGCGTCAAGGAAACCTTCCTCAAGCGTGCACAGGTTGTCAAGACCATGCGACAGGTTCTCGACGACGCCGGCTACACCGAGGTCGAAACCCCCACCCTGCAGGCCATCGCAGGTGGTGCCACGGCAAGGCCCTTCATCACCCACTTCAATGCGCTGAACATTCCCATGTACATGCGCATCGCCACCGAACTCTACCTCAAGCGCCTGATTGTCGGCGGTTTCGAGGGTGTATACGAGATCGGCAAGAACTTCCGCAACGAGGGCATGGATCGCAACCACAACCCCGAGTTCACCTGCATGGAGCTGTACGTGCAGTACAAGGACTATAACTGGATGATGTCGTTCACCGAGCAGCTGCTCGAGACCATCTGCACCGCAGTCAACGGCAAGCCCGAGACCGAAATCGACGGCCAGGTCATCAGCTTCAAGGCGCCCTACCGCCGTCTGCCCATCCTCGAGGCCATCAAGGAGAAGACCGGCTATGACCTGGAGGGCAAGAGCGAAGACGAAATCCGCGCCGTGTGCCACGAACTCAAGCTCGAGATCGACGACACCATGGGCAAGGGCAAACTCATCGACGAGATCTTCGGCGAGTTCTGCGAGGGCACGTTCATCCAGCCCACCTTCATCATCGACTATCCCGTCGAGATGTCGCCGCTGACCAAGATGCACCGCACCAAGCCCGGACTGACCGAGCGTTTTGAGCTCATGGTCAACGGCAAGGAGCTGGCCAACGCCTACAGCGAGCTCAACGACCCCATCGACCAGGAGGAGCGCTTCAAGGAGCAGATGCGCCTGGCCGACAAGGGCGACGACGAGGCGATGATCATCGACCAGGACTTCCTGCGCGCATTGCAGTATGGTATGCCCCCGACGAGCGGTATCGGCATCGGCATCGACCGCCTGGTGATGCTCATGACCGGCAACAGCTACATCCAGGATGTGCTGCTCTTCCCGCAGATGCGACCCGAGAAGGTGCCCGCACGCGACAAGGTAGAGGCCTTTACCGCACTGGGCATCCCCGAGGAGTGGGTAGCTCCCATCCAAAAGGCCGGCCTGCTCACCGTGGCCGCCCTCGGTGCTCTCGAAAAGCCGGGCAAACTCTTCCAGGATCTGCTCGACATCAACAAGAAGTATAAGCTGGGTTACAAGGTGCCCGTCGTTGACGAGGTCAAGAAGTGGGTTGAGGCTGCAGCAGCTGCCACCGCCGAGTAATCCGTAGGCTTCAGGATTTGTTTTTCAGGCTTTAGGCTATCAGTGGTCCGCATTTCTGCCACTACAGCCTAAAGCCTGAAACATATCATGCAATTTGCAATTTTTAAGAAAGTTTTATTGTTCTTATTCAGAGGAAAAAGGCATTTTTCTCGTTATTATTTTATACCTTTGGCAGTTGATTCAGTGGGTTTTGGGTAAAATCTCCACTTATCCCGCTGTGAATCATCACATTAATATAGCTGAAATAAATTTAAACAGACTTGATATGTTAAAGAAAAATCTTATTTTTTCGATTGTGCTCATGGTGATGTCGGTACTGTGTGCCAATGCCAGCACCTGGAAGATGCATAACTACTATGTGCCCAATAAGATGCAAAACATCTATGATGCCGGCGACAAGGTTTACTACCTGAACAGTAACAGCCTTTTCAGATATGACAAGGCTACAGGTATAACTGAAGCTCTGAACAAGCAAAATCTCCTGTCTGACAACCGTATTTCTCAGATTTACTACGATTGGGAAAACCGTTTGCTCTTCATTGCTTACACCAACTCCAATATCGACGTCATCGATGCCAATGGCAAAGTGACCAATATCCCCAATATCAAGAACATCGTTTCAGTGGTCCACAACTACAGCCTGGTACAAGGTGATATCAGCAGTTCCGTGAGCAAGGAAATCAGGGATATCACTTTCGGTGGAGGCATGGCCTATGTAACCTTTGGCTACGGCTATGTCACCATCGACGAGAGCACCTTGAAAGTGACCAACACTTATGACCTTGGCCAAAGCATCTGCATCAACTCGGTATGCCTCATGGGCGAGACCCTGATTATCCTGTCTAACAACAGGTGCTACTGGGGCGCTCCCGGTGAGACCGACCCGATCAAGAATTACCAAAACAAGACAGGTGATTTTTCCTACGCCAACAGGAAAACATACCCCTTGAGCGATAATTCTTTCTTTATCTACGGTGCAAGTGGCGGTGTTTACAGATGTGATTTCGAAACGGGAAGCCCTGTCACCACAAGGGTTTCAACTGGTAGCGTTACCTCAATTCAGAAGTGTCCTAGTGGTTTTTATGCCAACTTTGTCGGCGTTAAAGCTTATCAGATCATTAATGCTACAGGTACTTCCTCTAGCCAGTATTCTGAGCTGGCCATCTTGAGCTCCGACCCGCTGGGTGACGGCACTGTCTGGATGACCGATGCCAACGGCCTCCACATCCAGGGCAGCACCGACTACCACATGATTAACTCTGTTACGACCGATGAACCGTTCTGGCTGCGCTATAACGGTGTACTCAACAAGCTCTATGTCGGCGTTACCGGTCCCAACAAGATTTACAACACTTCGGGCGTAGGCGTTGCCAACGTCATCAACACCTATGACGGCAACACTTGGGCTAATGCTACGGCCTACACCTCATCCGGTGCCGGTTACCAATTTGAGTTCAACCCCACTGATCCCCACATGTATGTCCGTGCCGGTTGGTCAAATGGTGTCCACAAGGTGAGGGACGATGTCCGTATCACCAACTACACCAGCAATAATTCTTTGATCAGCAATGTGAAACCGACGCCCTGCTTTGACAAGTACGGAAACCTGTGGGTGGTAAGTTCCTATAATGCTCCCGCCAATCCCGGCGTCGTTCTCACCCGTGACAAGGTCAACAAGACTACCGTTACCAAGACCGACTGGTTTGTACCCACTGGCCTGCAGCAGCTCAACACAGTGTCGATGCAGCGCTCCCGCTTTATCGTTTCGAAAAAGACCAACCTGAAGATCTTCACCGACGGTGACTTCCCCACGCTCGCTACTGGTGCCGGCTATATCTGGTGCTGGGACAACGGCAACGAGGATCCCACTGTTGATACCTACCAGCTGTCCAAGATTGCCCATTTCGTCGATCAGGACAACAGACAGATTGACTGGGTACACATCAATGCCCTCGAGGAGGACCGCGACGGCAATATTTGGGTAGGCCATGATGCCGGTGTCTTCATGTTCAACCCCTCTGTCGCATTCGACCTGATGCCTCGCGCAACCCGTCCCTATACCAGCAAGTTTAGCGAGGGTAAAGGTTTCCTGTGCGACACCTACATGGTCTATGACATCGGTATTGACCGCGAGAACAACAAGTGGATTGCCACCAACGGCAACGGTTTGTACTATGCTTCGCCCGATGGCAGTGAGGTTTACAATCACTTCACGATTGAGAACAGCGACATTCCCAGCGATGTCGTCTATAGCGTGGAGTGCGACACGGTCAACAACCGCGTGTACATCTTTACTGACAACGGATTTGCTGAGTTTATCGAGGCCGGTGACGCTCCTGCTCTCAATTTCGACAATGTCTATGCGTTCCCCAACCCCGTTGAGCCCAACTTCACGGGTATGATCAAGATTACCAATCTGATGGAGAACTCCTACGTGACCGTAACCGACCACGACGGCAACACCGTGGCACAGTTCGGTCCCGTGATGGGTAGCGCATTGTGGGACGGCAGCGGTGCCGACGGCGAGCGACTGCCCACCGGTGTTTACAACATCTATGCGGCCAAGGGCGCACAACCAGCAACAACCGGCACGCCCCACGCTACGTTGATGATCATCAAGTAACTCTATTTACCATCAAGTGAGGTGACTAATCAATCCAGAACTTGAGATTAATGGTTAATTTAGGGTAAGTAATATCTAAGAGGGCATGCTACATGATGGCATGCCTTCTTATCAAATGGATATCGCCTCCACGATATAACGCGACAGACCGACCGATGCTATTCAACTCGTTCACATTCATGATTTTCTTGCCAGTGGTGTTCTTGCTCTACTGGTTCGTCTTCAGGAAGCTGAGGTGGCAGAATCTGCTCATCCTCGTGGCGAGTTACGTCTTCTATGGCTGGTGGGACTGGCGTTTCCTCATCCTCATCGTCATCACATCGGCGAGCAGCTTTGCCAGCGGCTTGCTCATCAAGCACTATGAGGGACGGCGCACCTGCCAGCGTGCAGTCAGTGCTGCCAATATCGTTCTCAACCTGGGCATCCTGGGCGCCTTCAAGTACTTCAACTTCTTTGCCGGGAGCCTGGCATCCCTGCTGGCGACGTTCGGCCTGACAGTGGACTGGCCCACGCTGCACATCATCCTGCCCGTGGGAATCTCATTCTACACTTTCCAGGCCCTGAGTTACTCCATCGATGTGTATGCCCGCCGCATCGAGCCGACCCGTGACCCGATCGCGTTCTTCTCGTTCATCAGCTTCTTCCCGCAGCTGGTGGCGGGCCCCATCGAGCGTGCGACCAGCCTGTTGCCCCAGATGCTGCGTGAGCGTTCCTTCGACTACGCCGTGGCGGTTGATGGCATGCGCCAGATGCTGTGGGGATTTTTCAAGAAACTGATTATTGCCGACGGCTGTGCAGAGGTGGTAAACCGCATGTGGGACGGCATGGAGGGCGCCAGCGGCTCGATGCAGCTAGTTGCCTCACTGCTGTTCACTTTCCAGATTTATGCCGATTTCTCGGGCTACAGTGACATCGCCATCGGCTGTGCCAAACTGTTCGGCATCCGCCTGACGACCAACTTCAGGGTACCTTATTTCTCGCGCAACGTGAGGGAATT
Source organism: uncultured Bacteroidales bacterium (assembly GCA_902760865.1). Taxonomy (GTDB): domain Bacteria; phylum Bacteroidota; class Bacteroidia; order Bacteroidales; family Muribaculaceae; genus Sodaliphilus. The sequence goes on from CACWID010000021.1 coordinate 9,286, forward strand.
CTGGCGCCGCTGGCACATTACGTTGATGAACTGGTTTACCCAGTATGTCTATTTCCCGCTGGGTGGCAGTCGCCGCGGTCGCGCCCGGACGATTCTCAACACCGTCATTGTGTTTGCGCTGAGCGGACTGTGGCACGGTGCGGACTGGACCTTTGTCCTGTGGGGACTCTACCATGCCCTGCTGTTCATTCCGCTCATCATCCTGGGACGTGGCAAGGAGAAAGACACCGTCGCCCACGGCAGGATGCTGCCTTCGCCCGGAGAGTTCCTGTCGATGCTGGTGACGTTTGTACTCATCAACTTCGGATGGATCCTGTTCCGCGCGCCTGACATTGCCGGTTTTGCCACCTTCATGTCGCACCTGATGTCACCGTCCCTGTTTTCCGTTAACGGCCTGTCGATGCAGATGGCCCAGATGCTCCTGTGGTGCGCCGGCCTGCTGCTTGTCGAGTGGATGCAGCGTGAACGCGAGCATGTGCTGCAGATCGACGGCTACCGCATCTTTGCCTCACAGTGGGTGCGTCTTGCGTTATATGCGGTGATGGTTGCTCTCATCTTCTACTTTGCCGGCAAGGTACAGACTTTTATCTATTTCCAGTTCTAGAGCGCATTTGAGCCATGAAGAAGTTCCTCATCAAGATATCCTACACCGTGTTGCCCGTCTGGCTGTTGCTGGTCGGCATGGCCATCTATCTGTCGGTGACCGGAGACAACTCGGGCGACCTGATGCGACTGGGCCTTATCGATGGCGGACCGGAGTATTCCGACTCCATCATCGCTGCCGACGCTTTACCCGAGGTGTACTACGGGAGCCTGGAAAATGACAGCCTCATGGCTATGGACACCTGCGACGTGGTGGTCATCGGCGACTCTTTCTCTCACGGCGGAGGCGTCGGCAAGCAGGGAGACTTCGTCAACTTTTTGGCACACGACAGTGGCCGTCGCGTGGTTGTCTATACTCCGGCCGGCGATGCACAGGCCAGCCCGATGCAGATGGCCTATGATGCGCTGCGGCTGGGCATTATCGACTCCACGCATGTCAGGAACCTGGTCGTGCAGGAGGTAGAGCGCTATCAGGTGGGCCGCCATAGCTCATTTGTTGACAACCACACGGCGATGCCCCAAGCCCCTGAGGACGCAGCTGAGGCTACCGCGGCTGTACAGGCTAAGGACTCCAGCCCGCTGATGCGCGTCAAGGACTATGTGTTCTACCGCTTCTTCGGTGCCAATCCCATCTACAAGTGCCGGCTGTCCCGACCGATGTTCAGCAGCAAGGAGCCCGACATGCTCTACTTCTATAACGACGACGTGAAACTGGGCTTTGACGTCAACGGCGACCAGCAGCAGTCCATCAAGTATTGCTACGGTAAACTCATTGAGGAAGCACGGAAGTGCGGTGTCAACCTGGTGATTGTGGTAGCCTGTGACAAGTATGATATGTACCAGGAATTCATCGTCGATAACCCCTACCCTGCCAAAACGCTCAACGAGGACATCGAGCGATGGATGTCTTCAGAACTCAAGCATTTTGTCTTCACCAAGCGCGTGCTTCACCCCCTCGTGGAGCAGGGCGTGAAGGATGTGTATCTGTTTAACGACACCCACTGGTCCCCGGCCTCGTCACGGCTCGTTGCCCGAGAGGTCATCAACCGACTCAAGTGATGGACATCAACTCCCCGGAATTCTATACCCTGGCCTTTGTAGTGGCAATGGCACTCGTGGCCCTGCTCATGGGACGACGTGAGAAGCGTCCTCCCAGCACCTATATCGAGCAGTTACACACGGCCCCCGACGACGACCCTGAGGCGGAGGATATCCTTTATCTGGAGCCCGCTGAAGGCGGCAAAATGCTGCTGCGACGCACCGGGATCACCCTGGGCGCCGAGGAGACGGCCAACCTGGTCATCACCATCCAGGAGGACAACTGCAGCATCGTTGAGAAGAAGGGTGTCAGGAAAAGAGGCGTCAAGGGTGAGCCTGTCAAGGGTGAAGCGAGGCTTAAGTGTCTGCGGCCCGGACACAAGTACCGCGTCCGCTACGAGAGCCAGCTCACCAGCGCCTGGGCTTCATTCACGCTGGACACGAACAAGCGCGACACCTTGCAGATACCGCTGAAATACTAAAACAAATACGTTTATTAATGTATGGGAGCTGGTGCGCCGGTTGCCCTTACTTGATGCTGCCGCGGGACTTGCCCAGCATCCAGGGGAAATAGCGCTCCACAATGAGTGCCAACGGATAAAGGATGAGCATGACGACGAAGCCGATGACAAACTTCCACAGAATATTTTCATCAAGTTGCTCGGGGCCGACAAGCCTGGAGACAATCATCTTCATGATGCCGATCAGGTAATTCTGAAGTCCCAGGAAGGTAATGCCTGTGATGGCCACATTACGCGCCACGCGACTGGGGCCGAACACCGAGGCCACCCACTTGCACAGCGAGACATAGAGCGGGATGAAGAGCAGCGATGCCAATGGGGCGAGGACATAGGCCAGTCCGGGCTCCATATCCACCGGGGCAATTATCAGGAACGCCATGCTTGCTGCAGTCGCCAGCAGCATGACCAGTACTGTCACAGGCCCTGATACGGCAGGACGCGCGTCATTGTCCCACTTCAGTCCGGACAGCGAAACAGAATCCACCAGCCGCTTGCAGCAGTTGCCGAAGGCGAACAGCGGCATGTACAGCAGCGCGCGGTCAAAGTTCCAGTAGCGCATCCAGTCCACGTCGGGCAGGACGAGCAACGACAAGCACAACAGCACCGCGACGACAAACGGCCAGTAGCCGCTCAGGTAGCGCCTAATGGGATAGTAGATGAGTTGCAGGGTAAACATCGTGGCCAGAAACCAGAACGGAGCGACAACGACGTCAGGACGGCCCTTAATGAACTGCCATAGCGGTGTAAGTTTGTCAATGGCCATCTCCTCGGGACCGGCCATGCGACGGCCTACGACGAGCCACAATGCATAGAAGACGATGAAGAATGTGGTGTAAGGAACCAACAGTTGACGGGCACGCTGACGCAGAAAAGTGAAGAAATCCTTCTGCTTGGCTATGTTGAACAGGTAGCCCGAGGCAAAAAAGAACATCGGCATGCCGACATAGATGAGTGCCTGCTCATGTGAGGGCTCATACCGCGGCGGGGAGTGGTGAAACACCACAAGCGCCATCGCGATAAACTTCATGTAGTCAATCCATGCCTTTCTTTCCATTCCAGGTATTAGGCTTTAGGTATTAGGCTTTAGGTGATAGGTGCTTGGCCACACATTTCCTAGCACCTAACACCTAAAGCCTAAAGCCTTGTTATCATATCAATCGATGATGTCAAAGCCCGTGTAGCGCTGCAGGGCAGCGGGGATGCGGATACCCTCGGGCGTCTGGTTGTTCTCGAGCAGGGCAGCGACAATGCGCGGCAGGGCCAGAGCCGAACCATTAAGGGTGTGGCACAGGTGGGGCTTCTTGTCGTCACCGCGATAGCGGCACTTCAGGCGGTTGGCCTGATAGGTCTCAAAGTTAGAGACGCTGCTCACCTCGAGCCAGCGCTGCTGGGCGCCAGACCATACCTCAAAGTCAAAAGTGATGGCGCTGGTGAAGCTCATGTCACCGCCGCACAGGCGCAGGATGTGCCACGGCAGCTCCAGCTTCTCGAGCAGGGACTGTACGTGGTCCTTCATCTCCTCGAGCGCAGCATAGGAGTTCTCGGGCTTCTCGATGCGTACGATCTCAACTTTGTCGAATTGGTGCAGGCGGTTGAGTCCGCGCACGTCCTTGCCATAGGATCCGGCCTCACGGCGGAAACATGCCGAGTAAGCACAATTCTTCTTGGGCAGTTCCTCCTGGGGGATGATGACGTCACGGTACATGTTGGTCACGGGAACCTCGGCGGTGGGAATGAGATAGAAGTTGTCCACCTGGCAGTGGTACATCTGTCCCTCCTTGTCGGGCAACTGGCCTGTACCCAGGCCCGATGCCTCGTTGACCACGAGAGGAGGCTCAACCTCGAGATATCCGGCCTTGCCTGCCTCGTCGAGGAAGAATTGTATCAGCGCGCGCTGCAGGCGGGCACCCTTGCCCACATAGACGGGGAATCCGGCACCCGTGATCTTGACACCCAGGTCAAAGTCGATGAGGTTATATTTCTTGGCCAGGTCCCAGTGCGGCAGGGCATCCTCGCCCAGTTCCGGCATCTTGCCGCCGGTCTTCTCGACGATGTTGTCCTCGGCAGTCTTGCCCTCGGGAACGCCGCTATAGGGGACGTTGGGGACACTCAGCAGGATGTTGTTGATCTCCTGCTGAGCGGCACTCAGGTTATCATCAATCTCCTTGTTGGCAGTCTTGAGCTCGGCTACCTGAGACTTGACGGCCTCAGCCTCGTCACGGTTGCCCTGCTTCATGAGGGCACCGATCTGGGCAGCCATCTTATTGAGGACAGCGGCATTGTCATCGCGCTGTTTCTGCAAAGCACGGCGCTGCTTGTCCAGTTCCACAATGCGCATGATGGGTTCACGCCCATCAAATTGCTTGACGGCGAGGCGGCGAATCACCTCCTCGGGGTCCTGGTTGATGAGTTGTAAAGTCAGCATTTCTTCGTTTTTAGTCGATAGTCACTAGTCATTAGTCACTAGTCGCTAGTCTTTATTTTCTGGTTGTTTTTGTTAGTTAGCGGATAACAGCTCTTTGACCTTGGCACTGATGGCACGCCCCTCGGCACGACCAGCCAGCTGCTTGGTGGCGATACCCATCACCTTGCCCATGTCCTTCATGCTGGTTGCACCAGTCTGTTCAATCACTTGCTTGATGTGGGCCGTGAGTTCCTCATCAGTCATCTGTTTGGGCAGGAACTCCTCGATGACCGATGCCTGCAGCAATTCCACATCGGCCAGATCCTGACGGTTCTGGTCGATGTAAATCTGGGCACTCTCCTTGCGCTGCTTGGCCATACGGACGAGCACCTTCAAGGCATTCTCGTCGCTCACCTCGCCATCGTTGCCGGGAGCCGTCTTGATGATCAGGAACTCGGCCTTGATGCCCCTAAGGGCTTCCAGGCGTCCCTTGTCATGAGCCTTCATGGCCTCCTTGATGCCATTGTTGACTTGTTCAAAGATGCTCATAATCGGTCTCCTCCCTTATCAGTTGTCACCGAAGTCGATAGTCTGCGAGTCGCTGGTGGGGCGCCTGGTCGAAGCCTTGGGCACCTCGACGGGCTTCTCCTGGCTTGCGGCCTGCTGGCGCTCCTTAATCTGGGCGCGGAAGTCCTGTTTGCGCTTGTAGGTGGGCGTCTTCTCGATCATGTCGATGACATCGTCGTCGTCAAGCTCGTCGGGGGCGAGCACTATGTAGCGGGCACGCAGCTGGTTGAGCGTCAGCTCGCTGATGGCCTTGCTGCCGTACTCCACCTCGAGGCGCTCCTTGTCAGACATCCTGGGCTCGGCGGGAACAGGTTCACGCTTGCCGCTATAGACGCTGCTCACGGGAGCCTCCTTGTCGAGAGATACGCTGAAGCCCGATGCCAGCACGGTCACCTTGATCTGGTCCTCGAGCGTGTTGTCAAACGCCATACCCCAGATCACGTCAACCTCCTGGTCAAAGTTGGCCATGAACTCCTGAATCTCGTTCATCTCCTCCATCTTCAGGGGATACTCGCTCTCAGGATTGTAGTAGAAGTTCATCAGAATCTTCTGCGAGCCATACACGTCACGGTTCTTCAGCAAGGGTGACTCGAGGGCGTTCTCGATGGCCTTGGTCACACGGCGCTCACCCGTACCATAGCCCGAGCTGATGATGGCAGCGCCACCATTGCGCAGGGTGGTGTTCACGTCGTTGAAGTCCAGGTTGATCTTGCCCCTGACGGTAATCAGGTCACTGATGCTGCGGGCGGCAATGGTCAGCGTGTCGTCGGCCTTGCCGAAGGCGTTGGTGAAGTCCAAGTCACTGTAGATCTCGGTCAGACGCTGGTTGTTGATGATGAGCAGGGCATCGACATATTTGCCCATCTCGTCAGCACCGGAGAGCGCCTTGATAATCTTCTTGGGACCCTCGAACAGGAAGGGGATGGTCACGATACCGATGGTGAGGACGCCCTTCTCGTGGGCGATGCGTGCCACGACAGGAGCAGCACCCGTACCGGTGCCACCACCCATACCGGCGGTAATGAACACCATCTTGGTGTCGTCATCAAAGAGGGCAGCGATCTCAGCCTCACTCTCCTCGGCGGCACGGCGTGCCGTCTCGGGAATATTGCCGGCTCCCAGACCGTGGGTCGTGTTCGGGCCCAGCAGCACCCTGTTGGGCACCGGCGACTCGTTGAGCTGCTGCCGGTCGGTGTTGAGGACGACAAAGGAGACGCCCTCGATATTCTGCATATACATGTGGTTGATGGCATTGTTGCCGCCGCCACCGACGCCCATCACCTTGATGATGGTCTGGGGCGTGTCCTTGTCCTGGAAGCCCGAATTCTCGTCCAGCGTGGACAGGATGTCATGTCCCGGCCTGCGAGAGCCCGTGTTGTTGCCACCGAAGTTTATCTTGTTTTCTTCCATATTGCGATTGTGTTATTATTGTCGTTAACCTATATTGCGGGTAAATCCTGATCTATTACTGCTCGTCGTCATCGTCATCCTCGGTCATGATGCGGTTGATGCGATCCTTCAGACTCTTCATCCATCCGGGCTGCTTGTCGCCCTTCTTGGCTCGCTTGTCTTCCTTCTTGGGCTCGGCAGGGGTCCTCGGCGTTGTGTCTTGGGGCTTATAATTCTCTGGCATAATGGGACCCTCGACGACAGAGTTGAGTTCTACGCAGGTCTCGTCTTCCTTGATCTGCTCGGCTGCAGTGGCAAGCAGCGAGAAGATCTCGATGTACTCCATGCGGTTGATATCGCTGTTGAGGATATTGATCGTCGGCGGGTTCTGTCCCATGCGCACTTTGATCTTGATGGTTTCCTCAAGCTTCTGCTTCAGGCCGCCCAGGTGGGCACATCCGCCGATGAGGACGAGGCTCTTGATCTCGTCCGAAGAGACGTGGGCATCAGCCAACAGGTTGTTGATGTTGGCGATGATTTCACCTGTACGGGCGCTGATGTAGTTAGCGGCCTCACGGGCATTCACACCCTCGATGACAACATTGCTGGCATTGACGGGATCGAGCGGATTGTTGATATTCTTCTTGACATTCTCGGCAGTCTCCTCCATGACGCCCAGACCGATCATGACATCGCGCGTCATGTTGCGGCCGCCCAGCGGCAGGGTGTTGAGATAAATGAGCGCCTTGTTCTTGTAGATGGCCACGGTCGTGGTCTCGGCACCCATATCGACGAGCATGCAGCCCAGCTCACGGTCACTGTCAGTGAGGATCTGCTCGCCCACGGCCAGCGGAGTCACGATATAGTCCTTAGCAGGAATGCCGAAGGTCATCAGACGGTTGAGGTTGAGCTTCAACGAGGGCTTGGCAACGATGAGGTTCACCTTGATCTTGATTGATGAGCCGAATTGTCCAACGGGGTTCGGGGTCTCGACCTTGTCCACATAGAAGGCGCGCGGCACGATGTCGACCGTGTCGTGGTTGCGGACGGGATTGCTGGAGGCTTCCTTGATGATGCGCTCAATGAGTTCACGAGTGATGGCCTCGGTGGAGCCCACGCTGCGGTTCACCTCGCTGACGATGCTGTGCAGCGACCTGCCGCTGACACCAAGGTAAACCTGGGTGACGCGGCCATCAATCATACCCTCAAGGTTCTTGAGGATGCGGTTGATGCTGCTCTTGACGTTCTCCACATTCTGAACAATGCCATAGCGCACGCAGTTGAGGTGGCGTTCCTCCTGCAGGTGCCTGATACTCAAGTATCCGGCCGAGGTTTTCTCGGCAATCGCTCCGACGATTTTAGAGCTACCGATTTCAAGTGCTACGATATATTGATTCTTTTCCATAAATGATTGGTGTATTGATTGTTTTTTTTATTTTGCCTGTTCTATGTTGTTCTTGTTATCACATTCTGCACATTTAGCCGCCTTTCTTCTTGCCGTCGGGCTGTGAAGCCTTGCCATCGCCAGGCTTGGCGTCTTCGGCCTTCTTCGGCTCTTCGGCCTCGGTCCCTGAGGGTTTCTCCTTCAGCGTCATGTCCATCGTCTCGACGTCAGGAGCCTGCTCGTCGTCATCGGGATTATACTCGAAGGTCTGGACCACGGCCTTGACCCGGCGTGTCGCCACAATCTGGTGGTTCCACTTGACCGAGATGGTGTCAAAGGCATTCCAGCCACGCTTGGGCATCACCTCGCGGTAGAAGAGCTTGAGCTTGGCGAACTTGTTCTCAAAGTCTGAGGCATTGCCCATGTTGATGACGTGGCCACTGATCTGCGGCACGATGATGATGTTGTTGCTGTCACGCACACAGTACATCGTCACCAGCGAGTTCAGCAGCGAGTCGCGCGACACATAGTCGATGAGCGGCATCAGGCGGGTAGCGGGATAACTCTTGGTGAAGTGACCCTGCACTACCGGAACATCACTGTGATAATAGATGGATGCATCCATCCGCTTGCCATAGCGGTTCACGTAGTAGGAGTTGTCGCCGTCAAAGACCCTCAACACAGGCAGCAGCTGGCTCACGCGGATGAGCAGCTGGCCGTTCTGGCACTTGACGATGTCGGCAAACTCCAGATAGGGGGACTCACTGAGTATCTTCTCGACATCAGATGCGTTGATGTCGGACATGCGCTTCCCGACAAACTTCAGTCCCTGGTGCTCGAGATCGCTGAGCACACCCTGCGGGGTAACAAAGGATGTACTGTCAGCATTGATGACCTCGACGTTGACACCAGAGCACACCTCACCCTGTGACCTGTAGCGCGCCCACAGTATTCCTGCAATCAGCGCCACGGCCATGATGAGCAGTATGCTATTTTGTATCAGCTTTTTCAACGCTCTTGCTGCTTGTATTCAACGCATATCTGATCGAGCAGATTGGCGATATCGCCGGCACCCGCTGTCAATAAGACGTCAAAATTACTCAATTTTATTGACTTAATCAAATTTTCCTTCGAGTAAATGATTTTTTTTGCACTCGTGACCCGTTCAAGTATCATTTCACTCGTGACGCCGGGGATGGGGTCCTCACGGGCGGGGTAAATCGGCAACAGGATGACCTCGTCGGCCAGCGACAACGCCTCGGCAAACCCGTCAGCAAAGTCGCGCGTGCGCGTGTAAAGATGGGGCTGGAAAATCACCGTCAGACGGCGGCCGGGGTACAGGTCGCGCACCGACGTGATGCTTGCGCGCAGTTCTCCGGGATGGTGGGCATAGTCATCGATCATCACCCTACCCGTCTTGCCCGGCTCCTTGAGCCAGAACTCAAAGCGGCGCTTGGGACCCATGAATGTGGCCATCGCTTGGCGCATGGCATCGGCGGGGACCTCGATAAGGCGGCAAGCGGCCATCGCGGCTATGGCATTCTCGATGTTGATATCGACAGGGACGCCCAGGCTGATGTCCTCCACGACCTCCCACGGGGTCACCAGGTCAAATGTGATCTCACCGTCACCCTTGCGGATGTTGGCGGCATGGAAGTCGCCCTCCTCGCGGCTGTAGGTATAGGTCTTAACACCCTCTTGGACACGCGGCTTCAAGGCTAGCCCGGTGTGGATGATGAGTGCACCGCCGGGACGGATCAGCTCGGTGAAGTGGGCAAAGCCCTCCAGGTAGTTCTCGGGCGTGCCATAGATGTCCAGGTGGTCGGGGTCGGTCGAGGTGATGACGGCAATATGGGGGTGAAGGTGATGGAACGAACGGTCAAATTCGTCGGCCTCGATGACCGAGAACGGACTCGTGGACGACAGCAGGAAATTGCTGCCATAGTTACGCAGCACGCCGCCCAGGAAGGCATTGCAGCCGATGCCGCTGCTGTGCAGGATGTGTGCTGCCATGCTCGAGGTCGTGGTCTTGCCATGGGTTCCGGCAAAACACAGTCCACGGCTGTGAGCCGTCACGACGCCCAACAGGGCAGCGCGCTTGACGACCTCAAAGCCATGCTGGCGGAAGTAGGTCAACCCCTGATGGCTATCGGGCACGGCCGGGGTATAGACCACCAGTGTGCTCTCCGGGTCACGGCAATAATCGGGAATGAGGGCGGGATCCTCGTCAAAGTCGATGTGTACCCCCTCGTCCTGCAGGGCTGCAGTCAGGTCGCTCGGCGTGCGGTCATAGCCGGCAACACGTTTGCCCTGAGCGAGAAAATAGCGCTCTAGGGCTGCCATGCCGATGCCTCCGGCACCGACAAAATATAGTGAATCAAACTCTTTCATTTTTCCTATGTGTGAATTTATTTATAAAGAACCAAACGGTCAGCTAATTCTATCGGTTGACAATCTTCTCCACCTCATCGACGATGTGCTCAGCGGCGTCACGGAGGGCCATCTTGAGCACATTGGCACTCAACGACGCGATGAGCGTGTCGTCCATGACGGTCGTGAGCATCGTGTCAACAAGCGAGGACACGGCGTCGATATCCTTGACCATCAGGGCCGCATCGCGGTTTACCAGGGCCAGGGCGTTCTTGGTCTGATGGTCCTCGGAGACATTGGGCGAGGGCACCAGAATCGAGGCCTTGCCCAGCAGCTGCAGTTCAGAGATGGAGCTGGCACCGGCTCGGGAGACAACGAGGTCGGCGGCACGATAGGCCATGTCCATGTTGCTGATGAACGGCATCTGCACCACGTTCTTCACGCCCGACGCTTCGAGGGCCTCACGGCACTGCTGGTCATAGAGCTTGCCCGTCTGCCAGATGACCTGGACGTCATAGGCCCGCTCACCGATGTGCTGCAGGCCGCTGATGATGGCGTTGTTGACGGTGCGTGCTCCCAGGCTGCCGCCGATGATGAGGACGGTCTTCTTGGCAGGGTCAAGGCCCATGGCCTGGCGGGCCTGTTCGGGCGTCGCCCCACAGTCGAGCAGGTTGCGCCTGACGGGATTGCCGGTAAGCACAATCTTTTCGGCAGGGAAAAAGCGCTCCATGCCTTCATAGGCCACACAGATGCAGTCGGCCTTAGCGGCCAGCAGTTTGTTGGTCACGCCGGCATAGGAGTTCTGCTCCTGCAGCAGGGTGGGAATACCCTGTTTCTGAGCCGCCTTGAGCATCGGTCCGCTGGCATACCCGCCCACGCCGATGGCGATGTCGGGCTTGAAGTCCTTGAGGATTTTCTTGGCCATACGCATGCTCTTGAGCAGCCTGGCGACCACCTTGATGTTGCGTAACAGGTGCTTGCGGTCAAAGCCGCTCACGGGCAGACCGATGATATTGTACCCGGCAGCCGGGACTCGTTCCATCTCCATGCGTCCCTCGGCGCCGACAAAGAGGATGCGGGCGTCGGGGAAGCGGCGCTGCACTTCGTTGGCGATGGACAAGGCGGGGAAAATGTGGCCGCCGGTGCCGCCACCGCTCACGAGTACATTCAGTTGCTGATGATGATTGTTACTTCCAGACATTTTTTGGTTTAGGTATAATTTCTGTTGGATTCTCGGCATCCAGGCCCTCGATGACGGGGGTCTCGTCCGCCTTGTTCTTCTTGTTTCCTTGATTGGCGATGGTACGGCTCACGCTCAACATCACGCCGAAGGCGATGCAGATCACCAGCATCGACGAGCCGCCCTTGGAAATGAGCGGCAGGGTCTGGCCCGAGACGGGGAACAGACCGACGTTGATGGCGATGTGGAACAGGGCCTGGAAGGTGATGAATGATGCCATACCGATGACCAGCAATGACGGCAACACGCGCTTGCTGCGCCGCACAATCATTGCCGCACGTCCCAGTAGCGACAGGTAGAGCAGCAGCACAAACAGTCCGCCGATAAAGCCGGTCTCCTCGACGATAATCGAGAAGATATAGTCACTGAAGGCCAGCGGCAGACGGCTGCACTCGCGTGAACGGCCGATGCCAACGCCTACCACTCCGCCGTGGGCCTGAGCCATGCGGGAGAACATCTCCTGCTGGTTCTCGGCCGTAATGGGCTGATAGACCAGCGAGTCGCTGTTGAGCCACTTCTTGATGCGGTTTATTCGCATGCCGGAGCGGTCCTCCGCATCCTTTTTAGTGGCCGAGGCCTGCGCTTCGTCATCCTCTTCCACTATCACTCCTGGCGTACTCGCCTGCATCTCCTTGAACGACTGTTCCTTGCCCTCGTTGTGGCTCTTGATGATGAAGATGCCGCCCACCATGACACAGAACAGGACGCCCACGATGAAAATCTTCTTGAGCTGGGCACCGCCGATGAGCAGCATCGAGAAACTGATGGCACCCAGCAGCAAGGTGTTGGTCAGACCGCTCTTGAACATCAGTGCGCTATACAGCGCCACGACAAGTCCGGCCATTACCAGTCCCTTGTTGGAGATGTCCCGGTTCTTCTGGGTTTTGGCGAATATATAGGATAGCATGGTGACTATCGACAGTTTGGCAAACTCAGCCGGCTGGATGGAGAACACGCCGGGGATGACGGGCATCGAGCGGCGCGCACCATTGATGATTTCGCCGAACTTCATCACATAGATCAGGCTGACGACGGTTCCGATGGCCAGAACCGGCACCATCAGATACAGGAATAAGGGGTTATTATAGTTCACACGCCTGAGCCAGAACACCAGCCCGGCGCCGCATGCCAGAAAAGCACACTGCTTGATGACGGGCTTGTAGATGCCCTCATCCAGAATCTCGCGACTCGACGCGCTGTAACTCTCCACAATGGAGATAATGACAAGCATGATGAAGATGCCCCAGATCCACGGGTCACCGTACTTCTGGGAAATCTCATTATACTTGTTGGGTTTTCTCTCTTCAGCCATTGCCAGTTCTTAATGATTAGTTGCGTTAGCTTTGAACTTCTTGACACACTCCTTGAACTGGTTGCCGCGGTCGGCCATGCCATTGAACAGGTCGAAGCTGGCACAGCACGGCGAGAGCAGCACGGTGTGGCCGTCCTTGGCCAGAGCGCGGCACTTGTCCATGCACTCGGCCATGCTGCCGGCGTCGGTCACGACGGGCACCTTGCCGTCGAAGAAGGCGTGCAGCTTGGCATTGTCCACGCCCAGGCAGACGATGGCGGTGACCTTCTGCTTGACCAGGGGCTCAATCTGGCTGTAGTCGTTGCCCTTGTCGATGCCGCCCAGGATGAGCACGCACGGCTCGTTGACGCTCTCAAGCGCATACCAGCAGGCATCCACGTTGGTCGCCTTGCTGTCGTTGATGTAGCGCACGCCGTCGACGGTATCGACATACTCCAGACGATGGGGCACCGCCTCAAAGTCGGCCAACGCCTCGCGGATGACGTCCTTGCGGATGTCGAACACCTGTGCCGACAGGCCGGCGGCCATCGTGTTATAGACGTTGTGGAGGCCCTTGAGCGACAGGTCGTCGCGCGCGATGTCCCAGCGGTCGCCGTCCACGTTGAAGTTGAGCACACCCTCGTGAACCCACGCCGCGTTGCGGTCGTCATCCTCGCCGGTGAAGCTCAGCAGGCGCGACTCCAGGTGGTGTTGCCGCAGCTGGGAAGCGATGACGGGGTCGTTCTGCCAGTAGATGAACGAGTCGTCGCCGGTCTGGTTGCGCGTGATGCGGAACTTGGCGGCGGCATAGTTCTCCATCTTGTAGTCATAGCGGTCCAGGTGGTCGGGCGTGATGTTGAGCAGCACGGCCACGTTGGCCTTGAACTCATACATGTTGTCAAGCTGGAAGCTGCTCAGCTCGATGACATACACGTCATGATGCTCGGTAGCCACCTGTAGGGCCAGACTGCGGCCCACGTTGCCCGCCAGGCCGACGTTCAGGCCGGCCTTCTTGAAGATGTGGTAGGTGAGCTTGGTGGTCGTCGTCTTGCCGTTGCTACCGGTGATGCACACCATCTTGGCGTCGGTGTAGCGGCCGGCGAACTCGATCTCGCTCACGATGGGGATGCCACGCTCGATGGCCTGAGCCACCATAGGGGCCGTGTCGGGGATGCCGGGACTCTTGACGATCTCGTCGGCATTCAATATCTTTTCGGGTGTGTGTCCTCCTTCTTCCCAGGGTATATCATACTGGTTGAGCAGGTCCTTATAGGCCTGGCCGATGTTGCCGGCATCGCTCAGCCACACCTCCATGCCCTTGACCTTGGCGAGCACCGCGGCACCCGCGCCGCTCTCGCCGCCTCCCAGAACTACTAATCTCTTTGTCATAATCACTTTTCTAGTTAAATGGGTCAATAATTACCTGATTTTCAGCGTTACAAACGTCAATGCGGCGAGCAGGATGCTCACCAAGAAGAATCGCATCACAATCTTGGCCTCGGGGATGCGATGGTCGGGCGTCTTGATCTTATAGTCCCACGTCAGCTTAGTGGGGTCGGCGGTGAAGTGGTGATGCAGCGGCGTCATCTTGAACAGGCGCATGTTCTTGCCCTTGTGACGCTTGACGTACCACACCTGCATGATGACCGACAGTTCCTCGACGAGGAAGATACCGCACAACAGGGGGATGAGCCACTCCTTGCGGATGAGCACGGCGAACACCGCAATGATGCCGCCCAGGCACAGGCTGCCCGTGTCGCCCATGAAGACCTGGGCCGGGAACGAGTTATACCACAGGAAGCCGATGGTCGCTCCGATGAAGGCTGCCGCATACACTACCAGTTCAGAGCTATCTGGGATGTACATGATATTCAGGTAGGATGAATAGATGACGTTACCGCCCAGATAGCACATGATGGCCAACGCGACACCGATGATCGCCGAGGTGCCCGTCGCCAGACCGTCAACACCATCGGTCAGGTTGGCACCGTTGCTCACTGCCGTGATGACAAAGATGGTCACCAGGATGAACAGGATCCAGCCGCCCAACTGCTTGTACTTGCCCATCCAGCCGGTGAAATAGGCGTAGTCGAAGTTGTGGTTCTTGACGAAGGGCAAGGTGGTCTTGGTGGCCTTCACGGCCTGAGACTTGTGGACCTCGACAAGCTCGGGGGTCTCGTTGCGGTTGGTGACATGCACGTTCTCGTTCATCACGATGGCGGGGCTCAGATACATGGTCAGGCCCACGATGATACCCAGACCCACTTGACCGACAATCTTGAACTTGCCCTTCAGGCCCTCCTTGTTGTGGTGGAAGACCTTGATATAGTCATCGGCAAAGCCCAGGGCGCCGCACCACAGGGTGGAGACGATCATGAGCAGCATATAGACGTTGTTGAGCTTGCCCAGCAACAGGCACGGCACCAGTATCGAGATGATGATGATGATACCGCCCATCGTGGGAGTGCCCTGCTTCTGGGCGTTGCCGCCCAGCTTCTCCTCGCGCTCCTTGTCACACATCTGGCGCTCCTTGAGCTTGAAGATGATGCGACGGCCGATGACGATACCGATGAACAACGACAGGATGAAGGCAAAGCCCGACCTGAAGGTGATATACTCGAACAGACGTGCGCCAGGCACGTGATACTCTTGCAACCAGTGGAAAAGATAATATAACATAAGTTGATGCTTCTTGTGCGGTTAATAATCAATCGGTTTCGCCTGCAAACACTTCCTCGACCTGTTCCTTGTCGTCAAAGTGGTGCTTCACGCCTTGGATTTCCTGATAGTCCTCATGACCCTTGCCGGCAATCAGGACGACGTCGCCGCTCTGGGCCAGCTGGCACGCGGTGCGGATGGCCTGACGGCGGTCGGTGATGGTCAGCGTGGTGGGACGCGACTCGTCGGGCAGACCCACCTCCATCTGGCGAAGGATCTCGTCGGGGTCCTCGGTGCGGGGGTTGTCGCTGGTGAGCACGACGCGGTCGCTGCGGATGGCAGCCTCACGAGCCATGATGGGACGCTTGCCGGCATCACGGTCACCGCCGCAGCCACACACGGTGATGATGTGCCCGCTGGTACCGACGACCTCACGGATGGTGTCGAGCACATTGACTAGCGCGTCGGGCGTGTGGGCATAATCGACGATGGCGGTGTAGCCTCGGGGCGAGCGCAGCGTCTGGAAACGGCCGGCCACGGGGACCAGCAGACTCATCTTGACGAGCACCTCCTGCGGGTCGAAGCCCAGCAGCAGCGAGGCGCCATAGACCGACAGCAGGTTATAAGCGTTGAAGCGTCCGGTGAACAGGACCTCGACCAGGTTGCCGTTCAGCTCCAGCGTGGTGCCGTCGAGACGCGACTCGACGATGCGGCCCTTGAAGTCGGCCATCGAGCGCAACGAGTAGTGGTACTTGTCGGCGCGGGTGTTCTGCAACATCACGTCGCCCACCTTGTCATCGGCGTTGACCAGCGCAAAGGCGCCGGCGGGCAGCGCGTCAAAGAACATCTTCTTGGCGGCGATGTAGTTGTCCACCGTCTTGTGGAAGTCCATGTGGTCACGCGTGAGGTTGGTAAAGATGCCGCCGGCAAAGGTGATGCCCTCGATGCGATGCTGCACACAGGCGTGGGAGCTCACCTCCATAAAGGCATATTCGCAACCGGCCTGCACCATCTCATACAGCAGGCGGTTCAGCGTCAGGTGGTCGGGGGTGGTCTGCTTGGCCACCTGCTCGGTGGTATCAACGATGTTCTTGACAGTGGAGAGCAGACCGGCCTTGTAGCCCATCAGGCGTGCCATCTCATAGAGCAGCGTGGCGGTCGTTGTCTTGCCGTTAGTGCCGGTGACGCCCACAAGGCGCAGGCACCTCGACGGGTGGTCAAACCACTCGTCGGCCACGCGGGACAGCGCGATGACGCTGTTCTCGACCTGTATGTAGGTCACATCGTCGCTCAGGGTGGCGGGCATCTCCTCACACACCACGGCGCGGGCTCCGGCAGCAATCACGTCGCCGATAAAGCGGTGTGAATCGACGGCGACGCCCTTGACGGCGACAAACAGGACGCCCTCTCGGGACTGACGCGAGTCGTTGATGACGTCAGTAATCTCAATATCTGTGTTACCCACTACCTGGAGCGGGTTGATGGCTTTAATCAGTTGTGATAGTATTTTCATGTGCTATAGTGATTTAGGAATTCTTTAATCTCAGATTGATGCGCTGGCCGCGGGCATAATGCGAACCCGCGGACAGGCTTTGTGAAACGACCATACCCGAACCGGTGAAGTTCACGTTGAGTCCGGCATTCTCCAGCAGGCGGATGGCCTCACGGATGTCCAGACCGATGACGTTGGGCACGCCCTTCGCCACCTTCGTCGGGCGGGTATAGTGGTGGGGGGACTTCAGTCCCAGACCGCGTTGCAGGTTCTTGGACTTGTTCTCGCCCAGCGAAGCGAACATGATGGGATAGTTCTTGTCCGACTGGTTGCCTGTATCCTTCTTGCCCTTAGCCTTGGCATAGTCGGGGGCGTCACCCAGCAGACCGCAGGCATACATCTTGCGGGCCACGTTCCTCATTACCATACCGCTGCTGGCGCCGGCACCACGGTCGGCACCGAGCATCAGGACGATGCAGGAGTACTTGGGGTTCTCGTAGGGGAAGAATCCGCAGAAGGCAAGACGCTTTCTTGCTCCATACTTGCCGTTGATAACCTCAAAGGCGGTACCGGTCTTGCCGGCAATCTCGACCATCGAGTCCTGTACCCAGTGGCGTGCGGTACCGTGGCTGCCCCACACGACGTCGTGCAGCATCAAGCGCAGCTTGCGGGCATTCTCGGGAGAGCACACCTGCTTGCGGATGTAGGTCACGGGGATGATGGAGTCTGGTTCGCCCTCACGCGACAACTTGGTGAACAGGCGGGGACGCACATACTTGCCGTCGTTGGCAATGGCGTTATACATCGCCAGGGTGCACAACGGCGGGATTTTGCTGCCATAACCATAGGCCTGGCGGGACAGCACAACGCGGCCACCGTCCTTGACATCGGCTTTGCTGAACTGCGGAACCTCCTCGCCGGCAATTCCCAGATGGAAGGGCTCAAAGAATCCCATCTCCTCCAGACGCTGGCGGAAGGCGGGCGGATTGGCACCATACTTCTGGGTGATGATTTTCGCCATGCCGATGTTGGACGAGGTCTCGATGATCTGTCGGGCAGAACGCGAGGCGGCACCATGGGAGTCGGTGATGGGATTTCCGCCGGCATAAGCCCACGAGTGACCCGTCGGCCACTGTTTCTCGATATCGGTGACAATGCCGTCCTCCAGGGCGACCATCATCGAGATGGTCTTGACCACCGAACCGGGCTCGTAGCCCAGCACGGCATAGTTGATGCCCTCGACATACTCGTTGGGGTCGTCCTCACTGCGCTTGAGGTTGCTGATGGCCTTGATGTCGCCGGTAGCTACCTCCATGAGCACACAGGTGCCCCACTCTGCCCCGGTCTCCAGGCACATGTCGTTGAGCTCGTGCTCGACGATGTCCTGAAGCTGGACGTTGATGGTGGTGGTGATGTCATAGCCCTTGATGGCGGGCACTTTCTCGACGGGGACGATGCCGTTGGTCAGCTGCAGGTGCTTGGCCTTGCCGGGCGTGCCGTAGAGCAACGTGTCGAGCGCGCGCTCCAGACCGGTCTTGCCGTGGGTGAGCGTGCTGTCCAGGTTGCCGATGCTTCGTGCGGCCATCGCGCCATAGGGCTTGGTGCGCTTGGCCACTGTCTCGTAGTAGAAGCCCGTCTGGTTCCTCGGTTTCCTGAAGAAGGGGAAACTGTGCACGCGCTCATATTCCCGGTGGGTGAGCATCTTGCGGAACAGGCGATAGGCATGGTTTGCCCGGGGCTTCTGGCTTTTGTCTTTGGGGTTGGCGGCATCCAGGATCTTCTGGCGGTCGTCGAGCAGCTTCTTGCGCCACTCCATTGCCGTGAGCGTGGTGTCAAAGGCGGCCAGGCTGTCGCTCAAGGCACCGATGTACTTGTTCACGGTGTCCCCCTTGATGCCACGGGCCAGCCAGTCGATGCGGACCACATAGTACTCCAGGTTGGCGGCCAGCTCGGTGCCGTTGTCAGCAAGCAGGCGGCCGCGCTCGGGCGGCGTGTAGATGATGCTGTCGAGCACGTTATTGGCTTTGTCGTTCCACTCCTTGGCATGGACGACGGTCAGCTTGAACATGCTGGCAATGATCATCACCGAGAACAGCAGCATCATGCCCACGACCAGGCCATAACGCAGCAGGATGTGTCTTTTGTTGTTCTGTTTCATCGTTTTAACTCTGTTTTATTCATAACTATTTTGACTTCAGCTTATAAGGGGGGTCCTGAGGGGGCACCAATCCCAGGTGCTTCTCGTTCATGAGCTTGACCATCTCGCTCTCGCGTATCATCGAGTTGTACTTCGCACTCGAGCTCACCAGGTCACTCTGGGCATTAGCGAGGTCGGTCTTTAACGTCAGCAGTTCCTGTATGCTGCGCTGGCAGGCAAACTTGTTGCCGATGTAGGCCAGCGCCATGGCCACCACAAATACCACATACACCCAGTTACGCTTGAAGAATTCAAGCGAGAAGATGCGGCCCTGGACAAATCCCTTGGTCGCTTTCCTGCCTGTCGCGGCAGCACTATTTTTTTTCTCTCCCATTTTCGTTTTCAGTTTTCAGTGTCTAAATCATAACTCTTATTCATTCTACTTTCTCTGCCACTCGCAGCTTGGCACTGCGCGAGCGGGGGTTGCGAGCCACCTCGTCATCGTCGGGGACGATGACCTTGCCGGTAATCACACGCCACGGGGTGTCAACACGGCCATAGAAGTCCTTCTGCTGGCGACCCTCGACGTTACCCGTGCGCATGAAGTTCTTGACCAGACGGTCCTCCAGCGAGTGGTAGGTGATGATGGCCAGACGTCCGCCGGGCTTGAGCACATCCAGGGACTGGGACAGCAGACGGCGCAGGGCGTCGAGCTCGCCATTGACCTCAATGCGTAAGGCCTGGAACAGCATCGATAGCTCTTTCTTCTCCTGCGAAGCCTTGACCAGCGGACGGGCTACTTCGAGCAGTTCGCCGGTCGTGGACAGGGGACGGGCCTTGACGATCGCGGCTGCCAGGCGACGTGACTGGCGAAGTTCGCCATAGAGGTACAGCACGTCGGCCAGACGTTCCTCGCTGTAGGTGTTGAGCAGCTCGCGGGCCGTGAACGAGGCGGCACGGTTCATGCGCATGTCCAGCGGACCGTCGCCACGGAAGGTGAAACCGCGGTCAACGTCGTCAAAGTGATGGAACGACACGCCCAGGTCGGCAAGGATACCGTCAACGCCCTCAACGCCATAATAGCGAAGGAAATTCTTGAGATAGGCGAAGTTTGCGTGTGCAAATGTAAATCTCGGGTCGTCAAGACGATTCTGCCACGCATCCATGTCCTGGTCAAAACCGATGAGCCGTCCTTGGGCGCCCAAGCGCTCCATAATGGCACGACTGTGGCCGCCGCCACCAAAGGTGGCGTCCACGTAGGTGCCGTCTGCCTTGACGGCAAGCCCGTCTATGCTCGCTTGGAGCAACGCAGGTATGTGATACACAGAGTGTTCCATTGCTATTTTAACTATTGCCGATAGGGGTAGCCGCATTCCCTAATTTTGGGACTTCAAAGGTACTATTATTTTCTAAAATAATTTGCATTCTCAAACCACAAATTTACATTCTAAAAGTTATTTTTTATTAACAGGCCTGTCAATAACTTTTAGCTATCCTGAAAATCAACTATTTGAATTATATTTGTCAGAAATTTGCAACTGTAAAATTTTGACTGTTTTCGGTAGGGGGTTCGTCTTCGTTGCCAAGAGGAGGAAATGATGGATTCCTGTGGTATTTTTCTTGAAGACCATCAAAATTTGCATATTTTATAAATCGTAAAGATTTTTTCAATAAAATTTTCCATACATTTGCAGCCATAATTCATCATTTATTCAACGTGAATTCGACGAAAATATCATCTGTAAATGAATGCGTTAGCGACTCTCCTTCCGAGAACGGAGGGAGTGTCCGAAGGGCGGGGGCGGTGATGCTACTGCGGCCAACAACCGCCATCGGCAGCATCGACACTCAACCAGCCCAGGCATCAGCATCTTTTTCATCGAATCGACTTATTTAGGGCTTTTTTCAACACCATCATCATGACCAAACGATCCTCCTACCATCATCTGCCCGTCTCGGAATTGCAAAATGCCGCAACTCCGTTCTACTACTACGACCTGGACCTGCTGCACCGGACGCTGGACGAAATCAGACGGCACACCGCCGGCCTCCCGTGCCGTGTGCACTATGCCGTCAAGGCCAACGGCAATCCTCGCATCCTCAAGGAGATAGCCTCACAGGGATGGCTGGGAACAGACCTGGTGAGCGGCGGTGAGATCCAGGCCGCTCTCGACGCCGGATTCAAGGCCCGGGAAATGACCTACTCGGGCGTGGGTAAGACCGACAGGGAAATCCGATTGGGCCTGACGCATGACA
The DNA here is from genome assembly GCA_902760865.1 of uncultured Bacteroidales bacterium. Classification (GTDB taxonomy): domain Bacteria; phylum Bacteroidota; class Bacteroidia; order Bacteroidales; family Muribaculaceae; genus Sodaliphilus. The sequence continues at coordinate 30,636 of CACWID010000021.1, forward strand.
TCGGCTGCTTCAACGTGGAATCTATCCCCGAGCTGGAGGTCATCAACGCCATCGCCGGCGAGATGGGCAAGGTGGCGAATGTCGCCATCCGCACCAATCCCGACATCGACGCCCACACCCACAAGTACATCACCACCGGCACCGCAGACAACAAGTTCGGCATCCCCATCGAGATGCTCGACCACGTCGTCGGTCAAGCCATCGCCATGCCCAACATCCACCTCAAGGGGTTACACTTCCACATCGGTTCACAGATCACGACGATGCAGCCCTACGTCATGCTCTGTGAGACGGCCAACCGGCTCATGGACCACTTCGACGCCATGGGCATCCACTTCGAGATGGTGAACGTGGGAGGTGGCCTGGGCATCGACTACGAGCACCCCGACGAAAACGAGATTCCCGATTTCGCACAATACTTCGGCGTGTTCAAACGCCTGCTCAAGCTCCGCGACGGCCAGCTGCTGCACTTCGAGCTGGGGCGCGCCATCGTGGGCCAGTGCGGAACCCTCATCAGCCATGTGACCTATGTCAAGGAGAACCGCGGCAAGAAGTTCGTCATCCTCGACGCCGGCATGTCCGACCTGATCAGGCCCGCCCTGTACGGTGCCCGTCACCTGGTCCAGAACATGACCACCACGCCCGGCGACAACAGCAGCCTCGAGCATTACGAGATCGTCGGCCCCATGTGCGAGTCGAGCGACGTGTTCGCCGGCGACTGCCTTCTGCCCGAGACCCGTCGCGGCGACCTGATGGCCATCCGCTCGGCGGGGGCCTATGGCGAGTCGATGGCCTCGTGCTATAACATGCGCCCCTTGCCCGCCAGCATGTTCAGCGAGTAACCGGGCAGCGAGCCATGAGCGGCATCCCCTACCCACGGTATTAATTATACAAAAAGAAAGTGCAATAAAACAACCAGTTTCAGGGATTTAGAGCGTCAAAAGAGAAAATTCAGAAAAATTATTACTGAATTCTATAGCGCAATTAAAAAAAATGGCTACATTTGCAATTACTTAACGAAAATTTGATCTCATGGAAAAGATTGACACTCTGGACAAAAAGATTCTGGAAATTGTGATGAATAACGCACGCATCCCTAGCAAGGACGTGGCACAGGTGTGCGGAGTATCAAGGGCGGCTGTGCACCAGCGCATCCAGCGCCTCATCGATGATGGTGTCATCACCGGTTCGGGCTACACCGTCAACCCCAAGATGCTGGGATACTCGACCTGCACGTTCATCGGGCTGACGTTGGAGCGTGGCTCGATGTACCGCACCGTGGTCCCCGAGTTACTGAAGATCAAGGAAGTGGTCGAGTGCCACTTCACCACCGGCCACTACACAATGATGATCAAGGTCTATGCTCGTGACAATGAGCACCTGATGTCGCTGGTCAACGACCGCATCCAGCACATCGAGGGCGTGGCAGCCACCGAGACGCTCATCTCGCTGGAACAGAGCATCAGCCGGACCCTGCCCATCTACTACGATAACGACCGATAAGGGAGCCTGCTGAACCCTATTGCCCTTTGACCAAAAACTGAAACAATACATTCACTGCCATATGGATAACAACAGATACTGCGTCATCATGTGCGGAGGAGTCGGCAGCCGTTTCTGGCCCTTCTCCAAGGCCGCTTTGCCCAAGCAGTTCATCGACTTCTTCGGCACCGGACGCTCACTGCTGCAGATGGCCTTTGACCGCGTCAACGGCATCGTCCCCGTCGAGAACATCATCCTGATTACCAACGAGAGCTATGAGCACCTCATCAAGGAGCAACTGCCCGAAATCAGCGATGACCGGATTCTGCTCGAGCCGGCCCGACGCAACACGGCCCCGTGTATCGCCTGGGCCGCCCACCACATCCAGGCCATCAACCCCGAGGCCAAGATGATGGTAGCCCCCAGCGACCACCTCGTCATCAATGTGGAGAAATTCCGTCAGAGCGTCAACAGCGCCTTTGACTTCATCGACAGCCACGACGCCCTCGTCACCATGGGCATCAAGCCCAGCCGCCCCGAGACGGGCTACGGCTACATCCAGGTGGGTGAGACCGTCGAGGGTGACTTCTCTAACGTCAAGACCTTCACCGAGAAACCCAACGAGGACCTCGCACGCGTGTTCCTCGAGTCCGGAGAGTTCTTCTGGAACTCGGGGATGTTCTTCTGGAGGGCCGACACCATCATCCGCGCCCTCAACGAGCACGCACCCGAGGTGAACGCCATCTTCGAGAAGGGTGACCAGTACTTCGGCACCCCGGATGAGAGAAAATACATCGAGGACAACTTCGAGGCCTGCCCCAGCATCAGCATCGACTTTGCCATCATGGAGAAGGCCCCCAACGTGTTTGTCGAGACGGTGGACTTCGGCTGGAATGACCTGGGGACCTGGCGATCCCTGTACGAGCATTCGCCCAAGAACAAGGACGGCAACGTCACCCAGAAGTGCAAAGCGCTCATGTACAACAGCCACAACAACATCGTCGCCGTCAAGGGCGACAAACTCGTGGTGACCTCGGGACTCGAGGGCTATATCGTCGCCGATGTCGACGACGCCCTGCTCATCGTGCCCCTCGAGGAGGAACAGAAAATCAAGAACTACGTCAACGAGGTAAAGTCCAAGTTCGGGGACAAGTACCTGTAACCACAGCGCTTACTACTAGAAAGAAAAAAAGTCCACGGGACCGCTGCCTGTCGCAGCAATCCCGTGGATTTCGTTTCTTCACGCAGTCACGCCATGGGCTATCAGCCCTGGGGCTGCTCGGCATTCTCGCGAGGACGGGCAAGCAGTTCAAACGTGTCGACGTAGATCTCGGTCGTGTAACGTTTCACCTGGTTGCGATCCTCCCACGCACGCGTGCGCAGACGGCCCTCGAGATAAATCTGGGTGCCCTTGCGGATGAAGCGCTCGGCCACCTCGGCGTTCTTGCCCCACATGACGATATTGTGCCACTCGGTGCGTTCGGGGACCTCCACACCGTTAGCGTTCGTATAAGCTCGATCGGTTGTTGCCAGAGTAAACGAGGCAACAGGCTGGTTCTGTGCCACATAGCGCACATCGGGGTCCCTACCCACGCGGCCCAACAGAATGACTTTATTTACTGACATGATTACTAATGGTTTTGTTTTTTATATATTGTATATAATGTGTTAATTAAAAATTCTCAAGTATCTCCATCTTCATTCACCTAGCAGCCGGTGCCCTTCAGGGCCAGACCGGCTCGCTCATGCAGGCCGAACAGCAGGTTCATCATGTGAACAGCGGTGCCGGCACTACCCCTGAGCAGAAGGTCCATCACGGCATGTACCGTGAGGTCACCCGTGTGCTCGTCCTTCATCAGCGTGAGGAGACACTTGTTGGTGTTCTCCACGTCGGCGCTGACGATGGGACGGTCGGTCATGAAGACGAAGTTGTGATCGTCATAGTATTGCTCGTATAACTGCTTGACCTTCTCTGCGTCCAGGCCGCACTTGAAGCGGGCGGCAACAGCCAGCGTCCGTCGCTCGGCAAGCCGGCTGATGGACATTTCCACAGGCTGGTCGAAACCGGGCTGGCACTGTTCCAAGACTTTTACAACCTCGCATTGCTGCTCCTGGGTCCACTGGATGGCGGTCAGGCCGTCAAGTGTCTTCCCCTCGTCGGGAAAAGCCAGGTCGCCCATCGCCACTTGCAGGGTTATCGGGCTGTTGAGCAACAGATTGCGCGCCATGGGCATCAGAGCCAGCAACGACGCGATTGCTGCGTTGCCGGGCACGGTTACCAGTCGGGCATCATGCACGAGTACACGACGCTGCATCTCGCTCATGCCATAGGTCCACGGCAAAGCCTCTCCATGGTCCAGATTGTGGCTACCGCTCAGGTCGATGACCTTGACATCCTCACCCAGCGCTGTAGATGAGAGGAATGCCGACGTATCGCTACGGTTGCCGCACAGGAACAGCACATCCGCAGCACCGGGATCGACGCTCCGCGACACGACGAGGTCACACTCGCCGATGATACCGGGCACAATCTGGTCCAGACGCTTTCCAGCGCCGCAAGAGCCCGCCGCGCTGATCAACTCCACGTCAGGATGGTTGATGAGCACGCGGACCAGTTCGGCGGCACGAGGACGGTCACAGTCAACAATCGCTGCTTTAATCATCGGCAGCGTCGATCGGCTGAGTCGGAAGGCCTACAGACAAATGGGAATTCTTGGGCATGAACTGCTCAAAAACCGCACGGGCCTGCTCATGGGTAACACCCTCGGCCAGAATCGCTACCACGGTGTCAGCACCGGCGATGGTGCCCAGCACCTCGGCGGGACGGCTCATGTCGATATCGTAAGCCAGACCGGGAGCATAACCGTTGCGCGTCTTGATGACGGCCAGGTTACCCGAGAAGGTGACAGACACCAGACCCACCTGCTTGGCGGCGTGGGCATCGGTCTGACGCATACTCAGCAGCCTGTCCTGCAACTGGTTGCTGTCCGGAATAATGTACATGTAAGTGTTGCGGTCGGTAGCCACCTTCGAGATCTTCAAGGCCTTGAGGTCGCGCGACAATGTAGCCTGAGTCACATTGATGTTGTGCTCACGCAGCATATCGGCCAACTCGCTCTGGCTGCCGATGCAATTTGTCTTGATCAAATCAGTGATCAATTGTAAGCGGTCACGTTTTCTTTTCACGAGTACTTTCTTTTTTCTAGGTTTCTTGGTTAATGTTGTAGTCTCCATTTTACATATACACTTAAAAATAGGTTATTTGGATTAGATATCAACAATCGCACGGCAATGCCGCTGATGTCGTATCAATAATTATGTCATGCAAAGGTAAATACTTTTTTGCAAAACCAACAACATATTTATTGATTTTTTCACCCCAAAATGACAAATCCCATGAATTTTAATGAAATATTCATCTATTTCGGTAAGGTCAATATTACAGGCAGGTTATCTTTTATATATATTCAAGTCTGTTCAACCTTTTCTGGGAACCATCCATCGGGGATCCTGCTGAAAGCGCTCCCAGGCTTCAAGCAGCTGGTCTTTCAGGGCGATGAGGGTGTGATGGCCGGCCGTGAGGTCAACCGGATTCTCCTCGATCCTGAGAATATACTTGAGCAGGTTGTAGCACATCGTGTACTGGCCCGCAGCAAGCAGGGCCTGGGGCATGCCGTTGGACTTCTCTTCGTCGGTAAACCACAATGTCGTGCCCATGCTGGCGGCGAGGGCGCTATTCTGCTGCATGGCCTCGCTCGGCGTGAGGAAGGCCGTGCGCGAGCCGTCCTTGTGCAGGCCTCGCCACTGTTCGCCGGGCCGCAGCTCATAGACGGTGCTCGACATGACCCGGTCCTTCCACTGCTCGTCCTCGTAGAGGGCATCGTAGTTCACTTGGCGCAGGCGCTTGAGGAAGACCTCACTGCTCATCATGAGGACCGACTTGGCGCGGTTCATCACCATGGCGGCAAGGGTGGAGAACTTCAGGTGGCTGATAAAGGTGGCCCTATTGCCCACAAAGGTCCCGGCCAGCGTACTGAAGAGCTTGTTCTTGGCAACCGCTCCGAGGATATTGGCTCCGGCAACGATGGCCAGGATGACCGACATCACGCCCAGCCAGAAATCACTGCCCAGCACCAGGGCAACGATAAACAGCACCATCACGACGGCCAGTGAAATCAGGCCGTAGTTGCGCAGCCGACCGATGGTCAAGAGGCCGGCTTTCTTGGAGAGCAAGTCCTTGCTGGGCTTGTAACCGTCCATATAGGGGCTGGCCACATCGCTGACGATAATGAGGTCAAAGGCCTTGTCGGTACGGGTCTTGTCTTCACGATACTTGCGCATGCGCTTCTCGGCGAGCAGGATGGGATCGATGCCCTGGTTATCGACAACGCCGCCGTCCATGAGGCCGAAACGCTTCGTGATGCCGCTGGCGATGTCCTCCCGGGTTGACACCTTGAAGTCGTCTGGGAACATCATCGGCTCGAAACCGCTGGGGAAACACGATGAACAGGCCAACGCCTCTCCCAGGGTGATGTAGCGGACGACACTGCGCCCGATGCTGTGCCGCTGGTTGCCGAACACACCGTAACTGATCCGTGAGTTGTCGGTCATGCGGCCCTCCGTCAAGCGGAAGCGGAAGGGCAACGAGTTGTCAAAGTCGGTGGCCAGCGCTGTATAGTCCTTGACGGGAATGCGGCCAAAGTTGTCGATGATTTCGCCCATCGCCGCGCCGCCGAACAGGTATTTATCATAGATTTCGGCCATGATCTTGATGCTCGAGGCGTCGGGGTTGGCCTTCTCTTCACTCAGGCGGCTCAGGGCGTGCTCCACCAGGTCCTCGTTGCACAGGAAGGCGAACAGTTCGTTCACCATGTCCTCCACTTTCTCGCCACGGGCCTTTGTCAACATGTATTTCAACGCCGGGATGGTGCCGCCCGACACCGACGTGAGCGCCGTGACGCAGTCCAGCAGCGTGCGGCCGTCGTCCAAACGCACGGAGTTCAGCATCGAGAGCGCACCTAGGTCAAAGGTGGCTGCCCGATAGCCTCCACCGGAGAATGTTAAGCCTATGTTCAGTTCGTTGTCCATGTCATCGCAGATTTTTCCACAAAGGTAATGAAAAGCGCCAATAATGCCAAAGCGCCAGGCCAAAAAACAAGAACAGACCTCCCGCAACGGGAAGTCTGCCCTTTTTTCAGTCACACGGGCGCCAAGTTCTGGGGCGCCGCGCTTGCAGTCGGTTTTAGTCCTCAGCAGTGCCGCTCAGCAGGATGTTGATCAGAGCGGTCACGTCACTGATGTTCACCGTGCCAGAGTGGTTCACGTCGGCCTCGACAGGCATGTCCTCGGCATTGGTAAGCAGCAGGTTGATCAGGGCGGTCACATCGGCGATGCTCACCTTCCAGTCGTGGTTCACGTCACCGGCCTTGTACTCGGTGGCAATGGTCACGGTCACCGTGTAGCAGCGCACCTGAGAATTGATCACGAAGGAGACCTCATTGTCGATACCTTCCCACGTGCCATCAGAGCCGCCTGTGGTGTAGGTTCCCGACTGGCCCTCGGGCAGCGACAGGTTGCTGGGCGTGTAGCCGCTGATGCCGTCGAACTCGATTTTCAGGATGGGGGCTCCGGCCGAGGTAAACTTCAGTGCCGACTCGGCGCCGCCATAGATGCGGTAGTGGTCGCTATAGACCGTACCGTCACCGACGAACATCGTAACCGGGCCTTTCACGATGGTATAGGCATGGCGGTTGGTGTCGCCGTCGCCCTTGTCCACAGTAGCGTCAAAGGTCACATCAACGATTGTGGGGGGCAGCTTGGTGTAGGTGGCGCTCACTACCTCGCTCTCCACGTCACCCACCTTGGCCTTGGCATAGATGGTCAGGTCTTCGGTCACGGGGATGGGGTCGATGTACTGGCTCCACTGTTCCTGGTCCAGGCTGTAGTAGATCGTGGCACCCGGGGTGGCACAAGCCAGCGTCACCTCCAGGCGGTCCTGGAAGCCGCACGATGCGGGCGTGAACACGGGAGCCTCGACAGTCTGCTCCACCTTGGTGAAGGTGACGGTCACATACTCGCTTATTTCGCCGCCCTTGCTGGAATAGGCCGTGAAGGTCTTGGTCTCGGTTACATAGAAGGGGCGGCTATAGTATGACCAGTTGGCCCAGTCGCCATCGGGTTCGCCCTCAAAGTAATAGATCTCGGCGTTCTCGGTCGGGCAGGTCAGCGTCACCTCCAGGCTGCCGGTGAACTCGCCGCCATCGGGATGGAACACGGGAGGAACGAGCTCGGTGACAATCGGCTCCTCGATGGTAACGACAATCTGATAGACCCTCGACTGGGATGCAAGATTCAGCTCAACGGCTTCGGCTGGCTCACCCTGCCAGATGCCCACGTTGCTGCCCGAGTGGCAGCTGTAGCCGTCACCATAGAACTGGTCCGGGCCGTAGCTCTGGGAATAAGATCCCTGGCAGGTGATTTCCACCTTCTTGATGTTACCCACAGTCGATTTGATCGCAGTCTTGCTACCGCCACCGAAGCGGTAGGGATTGGTGGCAAACGCGCCACTGGTGCAGGTGATGGTCACCCCGTCGAGTTCCATCACGTCAAAAGCATTGGCTGCCAAGTTGTTACCAATAGTAGTTCCGGCAACAAAGGTCACGTTCATGTCTGCCCATGCCGACAGCGCCAGCAGAGCAACAAAAAGAAGAGAAAATACTTTTTTCATACAAATGGTTTAGTGAAGTAAATAAATATAGTTAATAACAGTAGGGTCAAACTTCAGTCGCCACCCCAAAGGGCACGCCGATTTACACGTCACAAAATTACTAAAAAAATCCATTCCATCGACAGCCCCCACCAGAAATAATCAGAAAAAGGCACCGCCCCCGACAAGGCATCGCAAGGCTCCGCCTTGCACAAGCCGCCCGGTTCCCCATGCCGCAGCTGAGCTGCAGCCACACAATCTCTCGCCCAGAAGAGATCTCCCCGCAGTCAGGGCTAATCAGTAATCGCCATCATGCAGGCTGGTCAACCAGCACTCAGCAGCAAGACAATCAGCGAGGTGACATCGCCGATGTTGATTCTGGTATCTTCGTTCACATCGGCATTCACTGCATAGAAGTTGTTGGGATTACTGCTCAGCAGATAGTTGATCAGGGACGTCACGTCAGCGATTGTCACATAGCCGTCGCCGTTGACATCGCCGAGCAGTCTCTCGTAGGTGTAGCCGATCTCGGTAACAGGCAGGTCAACATTGGTACCGCAACCTAGCATGGCACTGGCGTTGGGGAAGCTACTGCCCATGGCATAGTCAACAAAGCTGACCCAATTGTCGGTATAGGTCATCGCCTTGCCCCGAATGCCCGAGGTGTAGAACGGTGCATAGGAGCTGCCCATCGTGCAGTTGTCGTCATCCTCGGCATCAAAGACGATGGTCACTACCAGGCTCTTGCCCAGCGTGAACGGGAAATCGGCCTCCATTTCCATGGCCAGGACCTGGTCCTCACCATAGGATTCAAGCAATTCCAGGTCGTAGCGGCCCTCGGCAACAAGTTCGCCGAGAGGGAAGAATTGCTTCACGCCATCCTCATTGACGGCGAACTCGGTCGCATCAACCTCCTGAAGATAAACCTTGGCATTGCGGACAATCTCCTCAAAGGATTCATTATAGAACTTGAAATTCAGGTACTTGATCTTCACGCCGTCCTTGCCTTCCATGCCAGGCAGCAAGTCGGGCGTGTAAATCATCTGCGCTCCGGTGTGGGCCAGATAGAAGTTGGTCGGCGCCATGTCAAAGTAAGAGCCGTCGTAAACCTCCGTGGGGTTGTAGTAGTCCCCTACCTCAATCCAACCAAGGAACTGGGCCTGTGCCGACATCGCCAGCACAGCAACAAAGAAGAGAGATAAAAACTTTTTCATAATCAAGACAGATTAAAAGATAACTATATGAATAACAAGCAGAATCTCCCACAAAAATACACAATTACAACATAAAAACAAAACGCCGCCCCTAAAAAACTCAAAACGACACCCACAACCACCATTTCAAGCAGTCGGCACGAAAAAAGGCTCCGCCCTGCACATGCCGCCCGGTCCCCCATGCCGCAGATCAGCTGCGGCCCTACAAGCCACCGGCAAGTAAAAACTCTCCTCGCTGTTAGGACAAGCCCACAGCAGGGAGAGTTTCAGCAATATCGGTCATCTATCTCGCGCCGTCTCAAAATGGGAGGAATCTATTCCTCCGGCACGCGAACGGCACGGACACTGTGTCCATAGTAGCGGTAACCGTTAGTGCCGTTCAAGAACTGAGTCCATTCCGCCCAATTGAAGCCAATGTCACAAGCGCCGAAGGCATAGGTAGAGATACCATTGCTGGTGTAGCAAGAGCGAGACCACCAGTCACCTAATGTCCCCGCATCGATAAGCTGATCATTATCACGGTAACCCGCAGCAGGCATGAACAACGAGTTCCCGTTAGAACCTCTGACCTTGAAACCGTGCACGCCGTTCACGGTGGTCCTGATCCATGTACACTCTTCCATCAACTCTTTCTGCTGCTCAGTAGTCGGCGTACGCCACCACGGGCCCCAGTTCACGGTCGCGGCATCGTCCTCAGGCTCAATCTCAGTCTTATTATCAACGAAGCCCCAGTGGCTGTCAGTGTTGTACTTTGTCAAGTCATACATGCTGCCGTTGCACCACTTGTAGGTCTCCCAGGTGTACACCTCCTTAGGAGACGTCTCGCCCCAGGCAAAGTAGTCGCCATATTCCTCAGGGGCATTGGCACCCACGTTGCACGTCGCCCACAGCGTGCCGCTGGGCAGCCCCAGGTCAACATACTCGTGATTGTCGACAGGAGTCACCGGCTCATCACCCCATGTGCCCTTCAACAGATAGTCGATCAAGAAGGTCACATCGTCAATGTTTACACGACCGTTCTGGTCCACATCACCACGCTGATATTCAACGCCGGCAGTAAACGAAGCCAGCATCAGCGACAAAACGGAAATCACTAAAATCGCTTTTTTCATAATCCAGAATGTTTAGCTGTAAATAAAAATATCATTGTCTATCATTGCATCAGGCATGATCAATCTTCCTAGCCCGTTCAATTCTCAAATGCAGCAGGACAGAAACCTTCCACCATCCCGCACCACAAAGATATGACCCTGCTCATTCCCCAAAAAACTTTTCTCAACAAAAAGACCACCCACCAACAAAAAAATCCAAAAACCGTCAAATAATTAGACAATCACCGCCCACCACAAGGAGTGAGCATGTCCATTAAGACGAGGAGATGTGGCATGACACGAGAAAGAGGCGGCGGGAAGCCGTCTCTTTCAGTTTATCGTCGCGCGGAAGCGCGTTTCTTATTGGGGGGGCGGATGATTATTGCGTCACGCGGACGGGACGGACGGGGAAGCCGTCCATACGGGAATTATACCAAACCTCCCATTCCCACGAACTGAAGAACTGGATGTAGGCCTGAGCCGTGCCGGCAGCTTCGATGGGGAGTTGCTCGTAGGAATAGAGCGAGCGTGACCAATAGTAGGCAAATTTGCCCGCATTGAACTGATGATCTCCTGTGTGGCCTCCCGCAGCAGGCAGGAAGATGGAATTACCGTTAGGACCAGTCACCAGACTGCCATTCACGCCATTCAACTGAGTCCACTGCCAGGTGCAATGATTACAAAGTTCCTGCATCTGCTGCCATGAGGGCATGCGCCACGACGGCCCTAGATTGGCATAGGCTGCATCGTCCTCAAGGTCCAACTCCATTTTGTTGTCAACCGTGCCATAATAACTATCGGTGCAATACTTGGTCAACGAGTATTCAGTGCCGTCACACCATTTGTAGGTGCTCCAGTCGTAATTGTCCTTGGGCGCAGTCTCGCCCCAGGCAAAGTAGTCGCCATATTCCTCAGGGGCATTGGCACCCACGTTGCACGTCGCCCACAGCGTGCCGCTGGGCAGGCCCAGGTCAACGTAGTCCAGATGTGGGCTGGGGCCGGAAACGACACAGGCACTGATCGGGACAACCGTCCTGCCGTTCACGAGAGACGGACAACGGAAGGTCACGTTGCCGCTGAATACACCGGGCGTTGTCGCAGTGAACATCACAGTCACCGTCTCGCGGGAGTTGCCCGGCACCACGATGGCCACGCCTAAGGCGCTGCTTCCATCCTGTTGCTTGAGCGAGAAGGGTATGCCGGTCAGGGCCGTCACGGTCACGGCTTCGGTGCCATCATTAACGATTGTCAGTACGCCCAAGCGTGTCTCTCCGATGGGCATCGAGCCCAAGTCAAGGCTATTCTGCTCGATATAGACCTCTACAATCTCGGGAGGCGACACGCGCACGGGGCGGACCTGGTGGCCGTCGTTACGGGGGCCCCAGAAGATGTTCCAGGACAAATCTTTCGATTCAATGTCCAGGCCACACGCATAGTCCGGAGAGGAGCCGAGTGTGCGCGACCAATATTCGCCGTCAGCGGGGAAGAATATGGTGTTACCGTTAGGACCTGTAACCATACGAACGATCACACCGTTCAACTCTACCTTGGTACACGTACAGGAGGTGACCAGTTCCCTGATTTGAGCAGCTGATGGCATGCACCACGACTCGCCCCAGTTCACGGTGGCGGCATCGTCCTCGGGCTCCAGTTCGGTCAGGTTGTCAACCGTGCCGTATTCGCTATCGGTACAGTACTTTGTCAGCAAGTGGGAAAAGCCGTGGCACCACTTGTAGGTGATCCAGCTATATTCATTCTTGGGAGCGGTCTCGCCCCAGGCAAATCGGTCGCCCTTCTGCTTAGGACTATCGGCACCGACATTGCGCGTCGCCCACAGCGTACCGCTGGGCAGGCCCAGATCAACGTACTCCTGCTGCGGATCGGGAGCGGTAAAGGCAAGGGCATGGACTGGGATGACCTGCTGGCCACCGTCTAATGCCGGGCCCTGGAAAGTCACATTGCCGTCTATCCAGCCAAGCGTGGTCGCCGTGAACATCACTGTCACTTGGGCACTCGAGTTGCCCTGCACCTCAACTGTGATGGCAGGAACGCTGCTGCCGTCCTGCATGAACGAGAAGGGTGCGCTAGTAGTGGCAGTCAAGGTCTGGGCCTCATCGGTGCAATTGATGATGGTCAGAGTGCCCGTGCAGGACTCGCCGACGGCCGCACCGCCCAAGTCGAGGCTCTTCTGCTCAATGTAAACATCGTCTATCGGCACTCGCACAGGGCGCACGGTACAGCCTTTGCAGCGATGGCCACCAAAATAGCCCACGTGACCCGCTTGGGTGAAATCAAGACCATGACCAAAAGCCGGGCCGCTACTGGTGTCGAGTGTGAGTGACCAATAATAGCCGCTCGTGCCTGCTGAATAATTCGAATTGCCACCAATCTTTCCAGCAGCGGGCAGGAAGATGGATTTGCCGTTGCGTCCGGTAACCAAATTTCCTCTCACGCCGTTCACTGTCGTCCACGTCCAATTACATCTCTGCACCAACTCTCTGATCTGGTCTTCGGTCGGCGTGCGCCACGAGGGGCCCCAGTTCACAAATGCGGCATCATCCTCAGGATCCAGCTCGGTCTTGTTATCAACGATGCCAAGGCTGCTATCGTTACAGTACTTCGTCAACGAGTATCGATCGCCGTTGCACCACTTGTAGTTAATCCAGTCATAGCGGTCCTTAGGAGCGGTCTCACCCCAGGCGAAGTAGTCGCCAAACTGCTCAGGAACGTTGGCACCCACGTTGCACGTTGCCCACAGCGTGCCGCTGGGCAGGCCCAGGTCAACGTACTCGTGCTGCGGCTTATCAGTAGCGTTCAGGATGATGCTGATCACGGCATTCTCGTCGGCGATGGTAATCTCGCCATCCTCGTTCACATCGGCAGCGTCATTGTCGCTGTAACCCAAGATTACATCGATGACGGCGTTCACGTCGGCAATATCGACACGGCCGTCGCGATTCACGTCTCCCTGAAGTACGCTCAAACCTTTAACTGTAATGATATAGGTCTCACCATAGGCCTCGCACGTGCCTGCCTCGTTGGCAACCCTGTAACGCAGATAATAGGTGCCCGTATCGTTGAAAGTATAATCCAACTCATCCTGATCGAATTGCAGGACGACATTTTCAAAGTCGGGATCGGTTGCAATCTCCCAGGCCCTTTGGGCCACGGCATCGGTGGGATAGCCGTTGAACAAGATCTGCAATGGGGCCATTCCGCTAAGTTCGCCACCGGTATCGATGAGCACGTCGTAATTTGGAGCGTCTACTGTGGAGCGGCAATCCACTGCCTGAACAGAGAAGTCATAGTTCTCGATAACCTCAGGAATGCCCCAATACTCAAGGAAGCGATCTCCACTTATCTCGAATGATGTGCTGCACAGCGGCGGCAAGATTTCAAGCCCCTGGTCCAGGGAAGCAAAGCGTTCGATGATTCTCTTCTCCTGCCACCCCGGATCCTGCCACTCCGGAGTGTCATCCCACTCCAGCGTGTAGTAAGTCAATTTGATGTCGCGGTCCAGCACATGTCGGTAGCCGTTTACTGCGCAGTAAGGAATCATGTCTCCCTGGCCGTCAACAGAAATTGTCAGCAAGTCGCACGGGGACTCGTTGTTAAAGTACATATTATTCAACTCGAGATAGTAGTCGGCATAGTTGACTACCCAGTAATAATAGGTCTCATTGCCATCCACGATTTTGTAGCCCGTGTTGGGGATAACCTGGTTGAGCGTGGCAGTTGAATCGTCCCAGCTGATGCCGGGGATTTCCTCTGCATAGTCGCTGCCTGCAGTGCCAAAGCTGTACCAAACCGGCTGCTCGCCCGATGCCGAGCGGTAGTTCATCCCTACCCCGTCAGTATCATAGACGACATAAATCATATTCAGACCGGAACCCGCACTGGGAGCCACCTCAATGACTGGGTAGTCCTCCACTCCGATAAATGTCAACCGGTCGTCGCTAGGCACCAGATCATCCACAATCTCTCCGAAGAAGGGACGCCAATGCACATCGGCCCGATAGACATCGGCCATCCCGCGCAGCACATGAAGCGTGCGGCCCGAATAGTCATAATTGCCCTCGTCGGACAGCATTCTGAACAGTCCAGCCCCAGTCGTCACTATTGAGAGGTCAGGAATGTAACTATACACATCCGTCAGGCCACTGCAGTTCTGGAATGCATTGGCGCCGATTGAGGTAACGGAACCGGGGATGAACACGCTCCCCATTTCATGGCAATCACCGAACGCAAATTCGCCGATGAGGGTGACAGAGTTAGGAATGGACACATTCCTCATACCCCTGCAGAAAGCGAACGCATAATCGCCGATGGCGGTGACGGTGCCCGGGATGACAGTGTTTTTACAACCCTTGATCAATGTATTGCTGGCCGTCTTAATGATGGCATTACAACCATAGCGGGAATCGTAGGTCGTGTTGCCGGCATCCACGACAATACTCGATAGTTTCATGCAGCTATTGAACACCTGCTCGCCGATGTTCTGGACAGAGCTGGGGATAGTCACACTCGTCAGTCCGCAGTTATAGAATGCCGCTTTGCCGATAATGGCAACCGAGTTGGGAATCGACACGCTAGTCAGATCACTGCAGTTAGCGAATGCTTCGCTGGCGATGCCGACGACGGTGCCCGGGATGACGGTGTTTTTACAACCCTTGATCAAAACATTGCGGGCCGTATGAATGATGGCATTACAATCATTGCGAGAATCGTAGGTCGTGTTGTCGGCATCCACGGCGATAGTCGCCAGTTTGTCACATCTGTAGAACGCTCTGGTACCGATGTTTCTGACCGAACTGGGGATAGTCACGCCAGTGAGGCTGACGCAGCCATAGAATGCACCCTCCTTGATGACGGTGACAGAATTAGGAATCGTTACGTCAGTCAGGCCAAGGCACCACATGAACGCCCATTCACCGATAGTAGTGACCGAGTTGGGGAGGACCATACTCGTCAGCCCGTTGCAATTACTGAACGCATTCTGGCCGATATCGGTCACTGAGTTGGGAATGCTCAGACTCGTCATCTCATGGCAACCCATGAACGCTGTTTCGCCGATGGCGGTGACGTTGTAGTCGGTGCCCGAGTAACTGACAGTGGCGGGAATGTTCACGTCGCCTTTGTAGTCAGCACTATATTGCACACGAGAGGTCACTTCAACGGTACTGTCGCCCGTGATGTTGTAATAGATGCCGTCAACACTGAAGTCGAAGGCAACAGCAGTGGCCGGCAACAACAGGGCCAGCAACAGCAGTGCGGTTTTGAAGAAGTTTTTCATTATCGTTATGGGTATTTAGTGTTGTTAATTGCTGTCCGATATTGCAAATGTATGATTAAAAGAATTAACCGGAAAATATTATTCGACAAAAATGCCCATCATCAGCAAAAAAAACTAAAAAACGTAAAATAATTTGACAATTAAGCAACAGTCCCTGTCTATTCATCTATTTGTCTATTATTAGGGTGTCCGGTGAAAGCCCCGCTAGGGGCGAAAGGGCTTAGGCAGGGGTGTAACGAGGCGAAGCCGAGTGTAACCCCTGCGGCAGTTGATAACACACGTTCAAGCCCCATCGGGGCGGCAGTATGTCATTGACACACAATCTGTCACCCCCCGACGGGGTTAATTGATGATACCGCCCTCGCCGCTGCCACCAAACCCAAAATCACAATAAAGCAACTGTGCCGGGAGCGATAAAGCCCTCGGCACAGCCGTCATCGATTAGCCTGTCCAAACTGGGGCAGCTAGGTGTTTACATTAATTACCGCCACCGTTAGTCAGCAGGTAGTTGACCAGTGCAGTCACGTCGCTGATGGTGAGGTCGCCGCTCTCGTTCATGTCGCCCTCAGGATGCTCGGTCATGTCGGTGTTGTTGGTCAGCAGCAGGTTGATCAGGGCAGTAACGTCACTAATGTTCACCTTGCCGTCCTTGTTCACGTCACCGCGAATGAACTGAGGCTGAGGCTCAACATAGGGTGCAAAATCAACGGGATTGAGCATCAATGTGCCGTCGCTACCCTTGACAATAATACCATAGACATTGTAA
>CACWID010000022.1 GCA_902760865.1 uncultured Bacteroidales bacterium
ATGTACCAATTTCAATAAAATTTCAATATTCTCCGAAAAAAAAGCATCAAAATGCTTGCCTAACAACTTAGGAAGCAATAATTACAAGGCCATCCGGCCAGGAATAATTAACGACAACTGAAACAACTGACATCCACGCTTTATTCTAATTGCTGTCGGCGAATTTTACGGATTAAACAGATTAAGCATCCGCGCTCCATTTGCCCGGAACGCGGATGCCTAATTAGTGAAATTTGAATTAATAAGAACGCGGATGCTAATTAGTTTAATTCGCGTAATTCGTAGTTTATAATAATTAGCGTCTTAGCGCCTTGGCGTGGTGCCCGGAACGCGGATGCCTAATTAGTGAAATTTGAATTAATAAGAACGCGGATGCTAATTAGTTTAATTCGCGTAATTCGTAGTTTTTAATCAGGAGCGCGGATGCCTCACTAATCTCTAATCACTAATCTCTAATCAGCGAGCGAAGCGAGTTTCGCTCGCATCACCAACTGCCCGAGAGCAGGTAATTGATCAGTGCGGTCACGTCGCTGATGTTGATGCCTCCGCTCTGGTTGGCGTCGGCTCCATGCAGGTTGATGCCCGTGCCGTTGTGGCTGAGCAGGAAGTTGATCAGGGCGGTCACGTCGTTGATTTTCACCTGGAAGTCGCCGTTCACGTCACCGCGGATAATAGCTGCGGTGAAATAGCCGGGGTTGCTGGGGCCGCCGTCGATGTGGGCATAGGTCTTGTCCTGAATGTAGGCATTGTAGGTCGTGCCCTTGCCACCCACCAGGCTGGTGCAGCTCGCGAACATTGCTCCTGACTGATCTACGTTCGCCGTGCTCCACCCGCTGCTAGCATAAATAGTGGTCAAATTCGTGCAGTAACAGAACATTGCCCACATGTTGGTCACATTACTAGTGTTGAAACTACTTAGGTCAAGACTTGTCAAACCAGAGCAGAAACCGAACATGTTGGACATATCGGTCACATTACTGGTGTTGAAGCTACTTAGGTCAAGACTTGTCAAACCAGAGCAGTCAGCGAACATGCTGTTCATTTTGGTCACGTTGGCCGTGTTGAAGTTGCTTAGGTCAAGGCTCGTCAAACCAGAGCAGCGTTCAAACATGTATGCCATGTTTGTCACCTTGGACGTGTTGAAGCTGCTCAAGTCAAGGCTCGTCAAACCAGAGCAGCCCTCGAACAAGCCGAACATGTCGGTCACTTTTGCGGTGTTGAAGTGGCTCAAGTCTAGGCTCGTCAAGCCAGAGCAGCCTTCGAACATGCCATACATGTTGGTCACCTCGCTGGTGTTCAGGTAGCCAATGCCCGTGATGGATTGAACGTTATTCATGTAAGCAAACCAAATGAAAGTACTCGTCGGGCGGGCGCCGGCGAACGACGGGTCAATGATCACTCTTGTCGTCGGAAGGGTCCAGGTGTCCATGTCTAATAAATCACGGTACCACCCTGGAACTTCATCATCCAGGTCGTAGGTTGTGCCCGGCCTGGATGAGCGCAGGTTGTCGTAATAGAACGTCAGCGTCGTGTTCGACGGCGTGTAGCAGGCATAGGCCTCGACGGCCTTCGTGGCCAGTGACGAGAGCATCACCAGCATCAGCGTCATGAGCCACCGGCCCATGGATCGCGAGAAAAATCTTGTAGTTTGTTCCATAATACATCAATTTTATTTTTGCAGTTAGTAATTACGCCACAAATTTAGTAAAAAGTTTTTAAACTTTAGACATTAAATACCAAATTTTAGACTTTAGACGGCATCCGCACTGTAGGGCCTCGCCTTGGCGTGGCCAATCCTCACGCTAAGGCGCTAAGCCGCTAAGAACTAAAAAGAAAACAATAATTACAATAATTACAAGGCCATCCGGACTGCAACGGAATAATTAACGACAACTGAAACAACTGACATCCGCACTTTATTCTAATTGCTGTCTGCGAATTTTACGGATTAAACAGATTAAGCATCCGCACTCTTTTACCTCACGCTAAGGCGCAAAGTCGCTAAGGATATAGGGGGCTGTCGCACTCGGTTTATTTTGCGTGAATTGATCATGAATTAATTAATGATAATTCGCGATAATTCACGTAAAAAAAGCACAAAACATCCGCGCTCCATTAGACAGGAACGCGGATGCTATCTTAAAAACAACTCTTAGCGCCTTAGCGCCTTAGCGTGGGGCCAGGAACGCGGATGCTAATTAGTGAAATTTGAAATAATAAGAACGCGGATGCCAATTAGTTTAATTCGCGTAATTCGTAGTTTTTAATAATTAGCGTCTTAGCGTGGGACCAGGAACGCGGATGCTAATTAGTTCAATTCGCGTAATTCGTAGTTTTTAATTAAGAACGCGGATGCCCTCAGAAAAATCAGACTAATCTGTTGTTTTTAATTAAGAACGAGGATGCCTCACTGATCACTAATCGGCGAGCGCAGCGAGCACAATGGCACGGTCTTTGCTAATTGTTGGGGTGACATCAACTGATATTGACAAATAAGAACATAAGAATTATAGCAATGGTAAACAACCAGCACGACAATCAACAACAGTACTGGAGACAGGATATTACGCTGCCTAAGGCAGGTGCCGACTTCCCCGACGAGGACGACGAGGAGGACGACGATTTGCCCGGTGGCGGTGGTGGCATGTCGGGCGAGGGAGAGGGCGACAATCCCTCCTACCGCGAGACACGACAGCGACGAAATGTCAGTCGGGGTGACAATTCTTCCACTCCTGTCATCGACAAGTATGGCAAGGACATCACCCGCGAGGCCGCCGAAGGCCGTCTGGACCCCGTCGTGGGCCGCGAGACCGAAATCGAACGCCTGGCACAGATCCTGAGCCGGCGCAAGAAGAATAACCCCGTGATGATCGGCGAACCCGGTGTGGGCAAGAGCGCCATCATCGAGGGTCTGGCCAAGCGCATCGTCGAGCGCAAGGTGGCACGCACCCTGCTCGACAAGCGCATCGTCTCGCTCGACATGGCAGCCATCGTGGCCGGCACCAAGTACCGCGGCCAGTTTGAGGAGCGTCTCAAGGCCGTCATCGACGAGGTGAGCCAGAACAAGAACGTCATCATGTTCATCGACGAGATCCACAACATCGTGGGCGCCGGCAATGCCAGCGGCTCGATGGATGCCGCCAACCTGCTCAAGCCGGCACTGGCACGCGGCGAGTTCCAATGTATCGGTGCCACCACCCTTGATGAGTACCGCAAGAGCATCGAGAAGGACGGTGCCCTGGAGCGCCGTTTCCAGAAGGTCCTGGTCGAGCCCACCACGCCCGAGCAGACGCTCGAGATCCTGCACCACATCAAGGACATGTACGAGAAGCACCACGGCGTGAGCTACACCGACGAGGCGCTGCGCGCCTGTGTCACCCTGACCGACCGCTACATCAGCGACCGCTTCTTCCCCGACAAGGCCATCGACGCCATGGACGAGGCGGGATCGCGCGTACATATTACCAAGGTCGATACCCCCAAGGAGATCGAGGACCTGGAGAAACTCATCGCCGAGGCACAGAAGAACAAGTTTGAAGCCGTCCAGGCACAGAACTTCGAGAGCGCTGCCAGCTACCGCGACCAGCAGGAAAAGCTCAAGCATGAACTGGCCATCGCCAAGGAGAAATGGGAAGCTGAACTCGACAGCCGCCGCGTGACGGTCAACGAGGGACATATCGCCGAGGTCGTCGCCATGATGACCGGCGTGCCCACCCAGCGCATCGCCCAGAGCGAGGGCATCCGCCTGCTGGGCATGACCGATGAGCTGAAGAAGCAGGTCATCGGCCAGGACGAGGCCATCGACAAGATTGCCCGCAGCATCCGCCGCAACCGTGCCGGCCTGCGCGACCCCAAGCGCCCCATCGGCTCATTCATGTTCCTGGGACCGACGGGCGTCGGCAAGACCCTGCTCGCCAAGAAGCTCGCCCAGTTCCTGTTCAACAGCGACGAGGCCCTGATCCGTGTGGACATGAGCGAATATATGGAGAAGTTCAACGTTTCCCGCCTCGTCGGTGCGCCTCCGGGCTACGTGGGCTATGAGGAGGGCGGACAGCTGACCGAGAAGGTGCGCCGCCACCCCTACAGCGTGGTGCTGCTCGACGAGATCGAGAAGGCCCATCCCGACGTGTTCAACATGCTGTTGCAGGTGCTCGACGAGGGTAACCTCACCGACGGTCTGGGACGCAAGGTGGACTTCAAGAACACGATCATCATTATGACCTCGAACATCGGCACCAGGGAACTGAAGGACTTCGGCGCAGGCGTCGGCTTCAACACCAGCGAGCTGACCAAGGAGCGCAGTGACTCGGTCATCCGCAAGGCCCTCAACCGCCAGTTCTCGCCCGAGTTCCTGAACCGTGTGGACGACATCGTGACCTTCGGAGCCCTCAACCACGACTGCATCCTCAAGATTGTCGATATCGAGCTCGCCTCGTTCTACAAGCGCATCGAGGAGAACGGCCTGAAGCTGGAAATCACCGATGCCGCCAAGAATCTGGTTGCCGACCGTGGCTTTGACATCCAGTACGGTGCCCGCCCGCTGAAGCGCGCCATCCAGAGCGAAATCGAGGACCCCCTGAGCGAGATGCTTCTGCGCGAGGAGGCCAAGACCGGCGACACCATCGTCATCGACGCCCAGGATGGCAAGATTGTCACCAACATCAAGAAAGCCCGCGCTTCAAAGACAAAGACGGAAACGGATACTACGGAATAAACATAAATTACCGAGCCTTACACCCAACTACAGATTACGCGAATTATACGAGTTTGTATAATTCGCGTAATTCGTTGTCTTTAAAAGGAATGCGGATGCCTAATTAGTGAAATTTGAAATAATAAGAACGCGGATGCTAATTAGTTTAATTCGCGTAATTCGTAGTTTTCTATTAAGGGCTAGAACGGGTAGCCGATGGCGAGGTGGAAGGCGTAGCCCTTCTTGAAGCTGGGGATGTTGAAGTAGCCGCTCTTGCCTGTGTCATAGGGGGCGTGGATGGCGAGACCCAAGTCGGCACGCACGACGAGCATCGACATGTCAAAACGCAGGCCGATACCTGTACCCACCGCCAGATCCTTGAAGAAACGATTCATCTTCAACTTACCACCTGGACGATTGGGATCATCCTTCAGCAGCCAGATATTGCCGGCATCCAGGAATACCGCACCCTTGAAGTAGCCGAAGATCGGGAAACGGTATTCGGCATTGGCCTCGAACTTGAAGGTTCCCGTCTGGTCATAGAAGGGCAAGTTGCTGACAGTGTCTTCATGATGATAACTGCCAGGTCCCAATGTGCGCACATTGAAGGCCCTCACCGAATTGGAGCCGCCGACATAGAACTGCTCCCTGTACGGCAGCTCGTCACTGTTGCCATAGGCGTGGGCAGCCCCCAGGAACACCCTTGTCGCCAGGGCCGATTGATGGCCGAATTGGCGCGTCCAGATGACCTGTCCCTGCGCCTTGACGAACTGGGAGAACGGTGTTCCCAGCAATTTCTTGGTACCGTTGACGCCACACAATGACCAGATGCCTGAGGCGATATTGCCGGCCTCGGTGAAGCTTGCAGTGAAATTGATGTGGTCACGTGGCGTGACGTCGCGGTCATAGGTATAGGTGTATTCTATCTTGGGAATAAACACATTCATGAAACTCTGCCTCAGCGCCAGGTTCGTCGAGTCGTTCATGATCGAGTCAAACCGCTCGCTGGTGCTCAACATGCGGTTATAGGTGAGCTTGAACGGCGTGAGCATGTGGCTGGAGTAACGGTTGGCATGCCATTCCCACGAGGCGGCCAGTGACAGCTGCGACATCTTGAACCAGTGTGGGCGGTTCATCAGATCGGCACTCAGCGAGAAACGGGTCCAGTTGGTATAACGGCGTGATGGGTACAGGAACTTGGGCGCCAACAATCGGGGGATATCCAACTTGGACTCGATACCGAACTCATAGGAGTTGAAATCGGCTCCCTTCACGCCGCTCGAGCCACCGGTCTGCCACTCATAGTCGCCATAAATGTCAACCGAGAATTTCTCGCCGGCCCCAAAGGCGTTCTTGTGGCTGGCACCGATCTCGACACCCGGGCCGATGTAGCTGTTGCTGGACGTGCCACGCATCTCGAAGGTCACCTCCCACGGCTTGTCCAGCTGGCAGTTGATGGCAAGGTCAAGCAGACCGTCACCCTCGGGCGTGACGCTGTCCAGCGGCGTGAGCTGGATGTCCACGGTGCTGAAGATGCCCAGTCGCGACAGGGCCACCTGGGTGCGGTCGATGCTGTTGACGCGGAACACGTTTCCCTTGCGGGCGCGGATGCATGACGGGATGACATTGTCCTTGATATAGACCGGCTCATACTTGATGAGGGTGCAACGCGGGAATTCGATGGTATCGGGCTCTCCCACTCCATCGTCGTTGACCACCGTGGCCACGATATCATTGGTGCGGTAACGCATCATGGCGATATTGGGAATATCGTTGGCCTCGATCAGGCGCATGTGTACGATGCCCTTGTCCTGGACGCTGTCGGCAAGGTACTGGATGTATTCGGGCCTGAAGAAGTAGTAGCCGCGGTTGCGCACGTAGTTGGTGATATCGATGCGCACGGCACTCAGCGAGTCCAGGCAGTAGCGGCTGCCCGTCTGCAGATAACGGTTGACCCGGGCCAGTGAGTCCACCATCTGAATCAAGGGTTCCTTGCCGCCGATATACTCCACGTTGCCGATAGTGTAAGGCTTGTGAACGTTGACGTCGTAGGATATCTTGGCCTTCTTGGGATTGCTGCCGGGATGAAGCGTGTAGGATGCCGAGGAGGTGAAATAGCCGTTGTTGCGCAGGATGGTATTGATCATGTCCACACGCGCCTGGGGATTCACTCGCCTGATGAGCACCGGCTTGGCGGCGAAGTGCTTGTACAGCCATCCCTTGAAGCCCGTCGCGTCCTCGTCGATGTTGTTGTAAATCATCAGCCCGAAGGGGAACGGCGTGCGGTAATAGGGCGAGTAGAGCGGATTGTTGGGACGGACGTTGATGGCCGTGAAGATGTCGTCCTTCACACCCTCGTCGAGCTTGACACTGTCCTCGTGGTACTTGAGGCGTTTCACTCCCGTGTAGAGCACATCGCCCTCGCCCAGTTTCTTGGTCGTCGAGCAAGACGTCGCTGTCAATGCGAGCACCGCAGCCAGCACAAGGCTCATCATCAAGTATGTCCTATTCATTGCTCTCATCATCTTTCTTACGTGTTACAACGGGTTTATTGACATCCTCGCTGTCAAGGGGCACTGTGAACGTGCGATTCTCCTCAACGGCCTCGGAGATGGCATCGATGGCATTCTCTTGCAGCTTCAGCTCGGCCTTGCGGGCCTTCTCGAGCGAGTCACGCAGCAAGTACTCGCGCGAGTGCTTGAAGGTGAAGAGGTTCTTCAGGTTGGTGAGCTTGCGCTTGAGCACATAGGCGACACCGGTCTCGGCCACCTTGTCTTCCATCACATTCTTGTAGCTCATGTGGCGGAAGAGCTTGAAGTAACGGCTGCCGACATTGTTGAGGTAATATTCCAGCGACACTTCGTTGAAGAGATTGCTGGCGATATTCTCTTCCTGGGCAGCGGTCGGATTATACTCGCCGCCCACGACAATCCTGAATCGGTCGTTGAACAACGACTTGGCCAGACGGTAGCTATAGCTGGTCTCGGTGCCGGTGCCTCGGGCTCCCACATACTGATTGATGCCGAAGGAGAGGTCGATGCCGGGCAGCGTCTGGGCGGCCCAGGCATTGAGCTTGGACTGCAGGAATGAGAAGAGTGCCGAGCTGGCCGATGCTGTAAAGACGTTGTTGCCACTCTCGTTGGGATCCATATAAGTGTTCGTCAACAGCAGATTGATGGCCCGCTCGGAGCGTTTATTTTCACCCATGGTCTGCAGGTCGTTCTGCACATAGGGGTTATTCTCGCAATTGAGGTCAAACTTCAGGTCGATGGCGCTGAGCGTGCCACCCACATGGGCTTCGATCACGAAGTCCACGGGATCCTTCTGGTTTTTCGCACTGGCTTTCAGGCGCTCGGTGCCATTGAGGTCAAGCTGGGGATTGAGCATATCTCCAGTCCAGGTAATCGTGCTGCCAGGTGTAATGTTAAAGTTTTTCTGCGAAATCATCGGGGGCGTGTAGCGCAGGTTGCCGCTGGCAATCGTGTAGGTACCCGTCAGGTTGTCCTTTCCTGCAAAATCAAGGGTATATTTCAGACGGCCACTACCATCAATTGTCGCACGATTCTGGCCGTCCTCCGACAAGTATGCATTAATCTTGGCTCCCTGTTCCACGGTGATATTCGCCAGGATATTGGTCGCACTGCTGCCCTTGCCGGTCACCAGGACGGCAGTAGCAGCGGGATGTTTGAAGTCGGTGAAGGTCACCATGTTCTCGTCTATCGACTTGGAGAGCTGCGAGATATCGTCCTTCATTACATAGGTGATATTGGAGCCTGCCAGCAGCGTGGCATCGGCACGCACGATCATGAAGTCTCCGCGCCCCTTGACAGTGGCGTTGATATCGGCAAGACCCTTGCCGAAGATCTGCGTCACTTCATCCTGCTTGCTGTCCATGAACTGAACCTCACGGCCGTCGGCCTGCAGGTCGATAACCATGTTGTCCAGATCGCGCAGGTCCACGGTGCCGTTAAGTATCACGGGACTACGGTTAGAACCGATGAGCTTGTAGTTATTGAAGGTGATGACGTTGTCGTCGATGGGGATGCGGTCGTGGGCAAACTTCAGCGAGCTGCCGTAGCGCGGCAGGTTGAGTGTTGCCGAGTCGGCAGTGAAGTAGCCGTGGACGTGAGGATTGTCCATCGAGCCGCTCACGGCCAAAGTGCCCATGGCATAGCCTGAAAGCCAGATGTAGTCACCGAGGATGAACGCATTGGCACGCGACAGCGGGAAGCGCTCAAAGCTGGCCTCCAGGTTGAGCGGCGTGTCGGCCGTCGCATCGTTGAGCGAGCCGCGCAGGGTTGCCGACCGCTTGCCGTCAAGGATGAGGTCGGCGGTCAGCGTCGTGGCTGCGGTAGCGGGGTCGAAGTCAAAGTCGGCGTTGAGGGTCACGTCGCCCTCAGGTTTGCCGTTATAGACAAAGTCCTTGATGTCGATGACGCCGTCGCCATCGGCATTGGTTCCGTCCCAGTTGATATCGACGTTGGCATTCATCGTGCCGCTGGTCTTGTCAAACATCGGTACGATGCGGGTCCACTCCTCCAGATGCAGGTTGTCGATGTTGAGTTGGATGTTCTCGGTCCCCTCGCCGGGCAGGCGCGTGGTCATCAGTTCCACACTGCTGCTGTCGCTCTGCAGCTTCAGGTTGGCGTCGAGCATGCGTGTACGGTAATCCAGGTTCACAAAGTTATCCTCGTTGACTGTCCAGTCGCGATAGCCGATGACCAAATTGTCCTTGCCGAACAGGCGCATTCTCACCTCATCGTCGGTCAATCGTGCATTGCAGCCCAGGCGATACCCCGTCTCGTGCTTGATGTTCTTCTGATGCAGCATGAAGTCCACCGCCGGGCCCTTCAAGCCGCCCTCGATGTCCACCGTGGCAAACTCGTCCCAAGTGCCGGGTCTGTTGCCCATGTGGGCGTTGAAGGCGAGATATTGGTTCTGCAGCTCGTTGGCGTGGATGGTGATGGTGTCGATATTGGTCTCGGCGATGCTGATGCCGTGGGCGCGGCCATCGATATAGATGCTGGTGTCGCGGCTCACCTCGCAGCTGATGTCACGGAAGTCAATCTCCTTTTGCTGCAGGTAGCGCTGCACCAGACCATCGGTTCCCATGTGCATGTCGAAGTCGAAGTAAGGCATCGGCTCCTTCAACCGCTCCACATCGAGCCAGCGCTCGTTGTACTGGCGCTTGAACTCGTCGGCGGTATTGCCGAATTTCTCGGCCAACTTCATCATGCCCATCGGCGAGTTCAGGTGGGCGTAGTTGTCCTCGTTCTCAACCAGAATGCAGGTGATGGACGGGGTACTGTGGAGCGTGGCGTGAGCCTCGTCGGTCACGAGCTGGCTGCTATCCAGCTGCCAGTCGATGTCACGCAGCGTGAGGTCGGCGTCCCATTCCTGGGTGCGCAGGTTGATGTCGCCCTCGGCATGCAGCTTGGTCTTGCCGTTGCAGGTGCCGTCGGTCATGCCCAGATGCTGTAGATCCAGGTCGCGCACGTCGCCATCGGCAGTGAAGACGTAGTGGTCGTTGCAGATGGTGCCGTGGGCATTGACGTCCAGGTCAGCCCCTCGGTTGGCGCTGGAGGCATAGACGTCGGCATAGCCGCCGCGCAGCTTGCCACGGGCCCTCAGGTTGCCATAGCGCTGGCCGTTATAGCGCACGCTGGCGAGGTTGACGGTAGCGTCGGTCCACGTCGAGCCACAGTCGGTGAAGTCAAAGCCATGGCCACGGGCATCGATGCTGCCCGTCAGGTTATTGACGTCATAGTCTGGCAGGAACGACTTGACGGGGAAGTTGTTGAACGTGGCGTCCACGTCATAGTTCTCGTTGCACACGTCATAGTAGCCGTCGCCACGCAACGTGCCCCCGCCGGTGGAGACGCGCAGGTTGCGGGCCACCCATTTGCAGCCTTCCTTATTGACCTTGCCGCTCATCTTCATGGGCGGCAGCTTCACGCCATTCAGGCCCAGCATCTTGTTCAGTGCACTGGGGTCACGCAGGTCCACCTCGGTGTCGAGGTCGGCCTTCATGCGGTCCATGTCGGTGGGATTGTAGATGGTGCCTTTGCCCTTCACGCGGCCCAGGCCGGGCACATCGGCATCCAGCGAGTGGATGTCAACGCGCTTGTCGTTGCCGCGGGCTTTAGCCTTGATTTTGACAGGTTTGTTGTGCGGCAGGTCCTTCAGCGCCTTTCGGGCCTCAGGCACGAGTTTCTCCACCTCGTTGAGGTCGATTTTGCTGTCGGTATCGATAGAGGCTTTGCCGTTGGGCTTGCCGTCAAGCATATCCTGGTCCACATGGGCATCCATCTTGATGTCACTGCCCTTGGTCTTGAGCTTCATATCGTTGAGGTCCAAGCCGTTCTTGTTCTTGTCAATGGTGCCGCTGGCATCCTTGACCTGCAGACCGCTGCGCTCCTTGCCGCTGAGGTGCTTGACGGGCACCTTGAGGTTGTCGCCGTCCATCTCAAAGTTGTCGATTTCGGCATTGACGTCCTCGACCTCAATATTGTCCGGGTCCAGCGTGGTGCCGGGTTTATTGGGCTTCTTGCCGGTCTGTGAATATTTGCCCTTGCTGTCCTTGACGCGCACCTTGCCTGCATTGACCTTCCAGGGCTTGTCGTCGCCCTTGTCCTGCTTGGCCTCCTTGGGCATGGGGTGGTCCTTGCTATACTGCTTAGCATCCTTCTCGCTGGGGTGCTCATAGTTCACGTCGGCCTTATCGACATCGAGTTCACCCACATCGACAGTCTGTTCTCCGGTATCGACTTTCACGTTCTTGGCCTCGGCATGGCCCACCTTGGCATCAAGCTTATCGATGGTGGGCTTCATGTCCATCTTGAAGTCCATATCGTCGGCAGTGACTTTGTCGGCAGTGACCTTCCAGGGCTTGCTGGGCTCCTTTTCGGGTTCAGGTTTCTTCTTCTCGGGCTTGTAGCTCATCTTGGCCTTGCCGCCCTTGAGTGAGGCGTTGCCCACATCGACCTTGTTGTTGTTCAGGTCAACCGAGGCCTTGTCAACCTTGGCTTCATCCAAATCCACGTCCAAGTCAGTAGAGCCGTCCTCGGTCTTGATCTGGCTCTTGGCACCCTTCATCGAGACATTATCGGCCTCCACCTTCTTGTCCAGCAGGGGGCCGGGCTTGATATTTGCCTTGACCTCATCGGCTTTGAAGAGGGTGTCGCCGTTCTCGTCGATGACCTGAATGTCGGTCGCCGACACGTCGAGCGGGAAGCGCACGCGCACATCGCCCACGCTGATGTCCTTGCCTGTCTTCTTGCTGGCATACTCGGCGGCGATATCAGCCGCCTTGTTCTGCACCCAGGGAATATATGCGGCAAACGGCAGTGCGGCCACCACGCCCAACACGCCGGCACTCACCCATCGGGCGAGTTTACTCAACATATTTCCCTTTTTGCCAAACATTTATCGTCAAACTCAACGGGTACAGTACCTCATATTAAACCACAAATTTACTAAAGTTTCGCGAAACAACAAGAATCTTTCGCGGGATTTGCCATCAAAGGCGAAAAAATCTTGTTGTACATGAAATAAATATTACCTTTGCAGCCAGACAACAACAAGAGACACATACAACATTCACGACATGACAAAAAAGCAGTTAAGACAACAGATCAAGCAGTTGAAGGCGATGACTCCGGTAGCCTTGAGACACGTAGAGGCCGACATGGTATTCAAGACCATCCAGACAATGTCGGTGTGGAAACAGGCACAGCACATCTTGTGCTACTGGTCGCTGCCCGACGAATTGCCGACGCACGAGGCTGTCAACCAGTGGCTTGCCGAAGGCAAGAGCATCTATCTGCCGCGTGTCAAGGGCGACGACCTGGAGATTGTGCCCTACCATGGAGCACTGAGCCTAGACGAGGACAACAAGTTTCACATCGGCGAACCCGTGGGCGAGGCTGTGGACGCGTCATGCCTGGAGCTGATCATCGTTCCGGCAGTGGCACTCGACGCCAACCGCAACCGCCTGGGCCGCGGAAAAGGTTTCTACGACCGTCTGCTGAACAGCACCTCATGTCCCACCATCGGTGTCGTGTGCGACTTCCAACTGGTGGATGAAGTCCCCGTCGAGCCCCATGACCAACCGCTGGACTGCGTGGTCACGAGCGACGATGTCTATTGCGACGAGACAAAACGGCAACTGTTTAAATAAGTTGCCAATTGCCGCTGACAACTGAAAACTGAAAACTGAAAACTGAAAACTAAAACTTGAGCAGACGAGCTATCATATTGATCATCGCGGTGATGGCGGTGCTGACCGCCGTTGCACGGACCGAACAGCAGCTGCCGGTGGACCCCGACCTGAGAATCGGACGCCTTGATAACGGATTGACCTACTACATCCGTCACAACAGCCAGCCGCAAGGCCGCGCCGAGTTCTGGCTGGTTCAGAACACGGGCTCGCTTGTCGAGGAGGATGACGAACGTGGCTTGGCCCACTTCATCGAGCACATCGCGTGGCAAGGAACGCGCAATTTCCCCGGCATCATGATGGTAGAGGTGTTGCAGAAGGCCGGTGTGTCCTATGGCGGCGACATCAACGCATCGACGGGCTTTGACGACACGCGGTTCCAAATTTCTAACGTCCCCACCGAGCGCACCGAACTGCTCGACACCGTCCTGCTGATGATGCGGGACCTGATGACGGAACTCAACTTTGACGACCGTGCCATCGAGGAGGAACGACGCGTCATCGAGGAGGAGTGGCGCATGCATGCCGACCAGATGATGCGCCTCTATGAGAACACCCTGCCCATACTGTTCTCCGGCAGCCGTTATGCCAGCCGCATCCCCATCGGCGACATGTCGGTTGTGCGCAACGCGACGCGCCCCCAGCTCATCAGTTTCTATCACCGCTGGTATTGTCCACAGCGACAGGCTGTTGTCATTGTGGGGGATTTTGATGCCGAGCGCATGGAGAAGATGGTCAAGCGCACCTTCGGCACCATTAGCCGGCGTGATAACCCCGACACCGACCCGCATCTTGGCGACATCCCCGACCACAACGGAGTGACATACGCCCTGAATACCGACCCCGAGGCGACAGGCACCATGCTCTACCTGATGTTTGAACACAGCCAGGTGCCTAAGGAACTACGAGGAACGGCTGTTTACCTGCGACACAACGTGTTGACGATGCTCGAGGAGGAACTCTTGAGCAAGCGCATCGACGAGATGACCAGGATTCAAGGCACACCTTTCAGCTATGGCACGGCCCAGGACAGACGCATGCTCATCACACGCACCCGCGACGCCCTGGCTCTTGCCGCCATGGTCAATGAGGGACGCTCTCTCGAGGCCCTCGACACGTTGATCACCCTGGCCGCCCGCGTGCAGCAACATGGCTTCACCCCTGCGGAACTGGAGCGTGCCAAGCGCAACGTGCGCGCCCAGTTTACCGACTGGCAGTCCGAAGCCGACAAACGCACCAGCCGGGAATATGCCGACGAATACATGGACCACTACGTCAACGGCGGCTATATACCCGGTGTCGTGGCAGAGTCACGGATGCTCATCGAGGAGCTGGACCGAGTCACGCTCGACGAAGTCAACTCCCGCATGCGGCAGGTCATCGGCAAGGACAACGTCAGCGTCCTCATCTCTGGACCGCAGACGATGAGCGGCCCCAGCCGCTACCCCACCTCGCGCGACGTGATAGCCCACTTCAACCGCATCATCAACACGCCCCAGTCGCCCTATGTCGATATCGTGGCGAGCAATGAGCTACTGGCGTCAGAACCCGCCAGCGGCATCATCATCAACGAGGTGCATGACCCGGCAACGGGCATCACCACGATGACCCTGCACAACGGCGCCACCGTCAGGCTGAAGCCGACGACCTTCAAGAACAACGAGGTCCTGTTCAATGCCTTCAGCCTGGGCGGAGAATGGGCTTTTGGCGATACTGCCGACGTCAACGTTCGGCTCATGGACCAGGTCATCGAGGAGTGCGCCCTGGGCGGGCACACCATCAATCAGCTGAACAGGATGATGAGCGGCCGTCAGCTGGGCATATCGTTCATACTCAACGATGCCAACGAACAGCTGAGCGGGGGATGCCAGAGCGCTGACCTCGAGTCGCTGTTGCAGCTGTGCTACCTCTATTTTACTGACGTCACGCTCGACCAGGAGGCCTTCGACGTCCTCAAGACAGGCATCCGCTCACAACTGTCCCAGTCAAGCAACAACCCCAAGAAAATCTATAGCGACTCCATCGGCAGCACCATCTACATGGGCAATCCCATGTATCGCAGCATCAAGCCCGAGGATGTTGACCGGCTGGACGGCGAGCGCGTGCTGGAGCTCTACCGGCAACGCGTGGCCAATGCCGGTGATTATACCTTCTCGATAGTGGGCGCGTTCACCATCGATGAGGTGAGACCACTCATCTGCAAGTACCTTGCCTCGCTGCCCGACAATGGTGTCCGCGAGACGGGCTATGGCGGCTACCGCCCTGCCATGGCCACAGGCGAGGTAGATAACTTCTTCGAAGTCCCCATGCTGGGTCCCAAGACGTCAGTCTATGTCTCTATCATGGGCGACAAGCGATATAGCTATGACGACGAATTCATGATGGACCTCGTGGGCGAGTCGGTGGGGACCGCACTCTTGACACTGCTGCGCCACGAGAAGCACGGCACCTATGATGTCGGGGCCGACGGCAGCTTGTCGATCTATCAGAACCGATGGATGGTGAACTATGAGTTTGAGACCAGCACAGCCGACAGGGACAGCATGCTGATATATGCCGACTACGCCGTGAACACCATCTTCTACTATGGTGTGTCCGAAGAGCTGTTCAAAATGATGAAGGAGAGTGTCAACCTGCAGCATCAGAGTGCCTTACAAACCAACGGCTACTGGATGCACGCGCTGCAGATGCGTGCGCTGGGAGTCGATATCATCAGCGGCTTTGACCGCATCTACCCCACCCTGACACTGGATCTGCTCAACAACTACATCCAGGCCCTCAGGCCACACACGAAGCTCCGCATCGTCATGAACTGAGCCGCCACCCCGTTGGCGCCTTCAAAGAAATACGGTTTCCCAATCCATCCGCACTGTAGAGACGCAAAGTTTTGCGTCTCAAGTATAGCATATGGTAACGCCCAACGGTGGAAGACGCAAAATTCTGCGTCTCTACTATGCCTCAGATAACGTAGGTTCGACGGAATTATTATTTGTCAATCAGTGTGTTAGCAACTGGATGTATGTCAAAATTGCGACACGGTAATATTACCGAGCTATCGCTCGGGAAATTAAACAAATTTTTAAATTAAAATTGAAATATTATGATATTAATTAAAATTTTATAATTAGTTTGATTAATTTCCCG
This sequence comes from uncultured Bacteroidales bacterium, assembly GCA_902760865.1. Taxonomy (GTDB): domain Bacteria; phylum Bacteroidota; class Bacteroidia; order Bacteroidales; family Muribaculaceae; genus Sodaliphilus. Next base: position 16,056 of record CACWID010000022.1, read on the forward strand.
CCCGCAGGGCGGTTATAATTCTAGCAATTGATTTATGACACACCCACCTGGGGGCACGTTGATGCCCCAAGAGTAAAGTGCTTTGAAGGTGAATCATACTCCTCCGGCGCTACGCGCCACCTCCCCTAACTTAGGGGAGGAATTGAGTATCTGCAACATATTTTGGCTTCGCCTAAAGAACCGTCGAACTCACGTTCGATAGATTTGATATTTTCATTGACCGAGCGACGTGGCGAGTGCTTCGGCGCAACGTTCGCCGTCGATAGCACTCGACACAATGCCCCCAGCATAACCGGCTCCCTCGCCACAGGGGTAAAGCCCCTCGAGGGCGACGTGATGCAGCAGGGCGGCGTCACGCGGAATGCGCACCGGCGAGGACGTACGGGTCTCAACGCCGATCACCGTGGCGTCGTTGGTCAGGAATCCACGAGCATTATTGCCGAAAAACCTGAAGCCCTTACGCAGACGGTTGGCGACAAATGGCGGCATCCACAAGTCGAGCCTTGACGGCTGTACACCAGGCAGATAGGAAGAAGGCGGGATATTGCGCGACGGCTTGCCGTCAACAAAGTCCTTCATGCGCTGGGCCCCGGCAATCAGCGTGTTACCCGCCTCGGCATAAGCCCGCTGTTCCATATCCTGCTGGAACTTCATCATCGCCAGCACTCCATATTTTTCATACTTCTCGGGCAAATCCTCAGGATGAAGCTCGACGACCATGCCCGAGTTGGCCCAATGCGACCCGCGGTTGCTGGGAGACATGCCGTTGACGACCAGCCCGTCTGTCTCGCTCACGGCAGGCACGACAAAGCCGCCGGGGCACATGCAGAAGGAGTACACGCCGCGGTGATCGATCTGGGTGACAAAGTTGTATTCGGCGGCAGGCAGATAGGTACCGCGTCCCAACACGCTGTGGTACTGTATCTGATCGATGATGCGCTGTGGATGCTCCAGGCGCACGCCGACGGCTATACCCTTGGCCTCGAGCGTGATGCCACTATCGTGAAGCATCTGATAGACGTCACGGGCCGAGTGCCCTGTGGCCAGAATGACGGGGCCTTCAAATGTCTGTCCGTTCGCTGTCTCAACTCCAGCGACCTTGCCGTCGGCAACGATCAGACGTGTGACCCGCGTCTGGAAGTGTACCTCGCCGCCGCAATCCAGGATGGTCTCACGCATTGCCTTGATGACAGCCGGCAACTTGTCGCTGCCGATGTGGGGATGGGCATCGACGAGGATGTCCTCGCGGGCTCCATGCTGGACAAAGATACCGAGCACACGCTCCACCGAGCCGCGTTTCTTGCTGCGCGTGTAGAGTTTGCCGTCACTATAGGCACCCGCGCCGCCTTCGCCGTAGCAGTAGTTGCTCTCTGGGTCCACGATACCCTCTCGCTGAATGCGCGAGGCATCGATGCGGCGCTGCAGGACGTCCTTGCCGCGTTCCAGCACGATGGGCTTGATGCCCAGCTCGATGAGCCGCAGGGCCGCAAACAAGCCGCCGGGGCCCATGCCGACAACAATGGCCTGACGGTCGCCGCCGACGGGATTATACTCGATGGGCGGCACCAGGTAGTCACGGGTCATCGGCTCGTCGATATAGACGCGCACCTTGAGGTTGACCACCACATTGCGTTGGCGGGCATCGATGGAGCGTTTCAGGATCCTGATGCCCTGGATGCTCTGGGCGGGTATGTCATTGTGCTTGGCAAGATGCTGTGCTATCTCGGCCGTGCTGGCCGCGGTGCGCGGAGTGACGCGCAATTGTAGTTCCTTAATCATAGTCGCATGAATATTGTGTCGCAAAATTACTGCAATTTGGGCTATTTTGACTACTTTTGCGGCACGAAATTCATCACATAACGGCCAAATATGAGCGAAATGACACAAACAAAGCGCGGTGTACTCTTCGACCTGGACGGCGTGCTGCTCGACAGCGAAGGGCAATACACCATCTTCTGGGACCAGATAGACAAGGAATATCCCACCGGCATCGAGAACTTTGCAACCTATATCAAGGGCTTCCACCTGAGCCACATCCTGGGCTACTTTGAGGGCGAAGAGCTGCGACAAGACATCGAGAACCGGTTGTTGGAGTTTGAGCGGGACACTCGTTACGTGTTCTTCCCCTGTGCCCTCGACTTCGTCAGGCAACTGCACGATGCAGGATTGCCGATGGCCATCGTCACCTCGAGCGACCGCAAGAAGATGATGTCACTCTATCGCCAGCACCCTGATTTTCCAGCCCTGTTTGACCACATCATCACCGGCGACATGGTCGTCAAGGCCAAGCCCGACCCCTACTGCTATCAACTTGGGGCCCAGATGATAGGCGTGGATATCAAGGACTGCATCGTCGTGGAAGATTCACGCAACGGCCTGCTCGCGGGCCGCGCCTCCGGAGCCCGTGTCGTCGGCATCGCCACCACGCTCGACACCGCGGCAGTGAGCGAGCTGAGCGACCTGACCGTGGCGACCATCGCCGACCTGACCGTCGGGATGCTGCTGGGCGACGAATGAACTCCACCCGGCTATAAAAACTTTTATTAGAGCAAATCTTTGTCTGATTGCAAAAATCGTTGTACTTTTGTCACACCGATGAGAACCGACCCCAACATAGAAGATTTTGCTGACAGTAACAACCCCGTTGTGCGCAAGTTCAACGAGTATCTGGATGCACATGGCATGCGCAGGACCACCGAGCGCTATGCCATCCTGAACCGCATCCTGAGCATCAACGAGCACTTCACCATCGAGGAACTGCAGCAGATGATTGTCGGGGACGGTTTCCACGTGAGCCGCTCGACGGTCTATAATACCATCGAACTGCTCATCGACGCCAAGATGCTGCGGCGCCACGTCTTCGAGGGCATGCAGGCCCAGTATGAGCGCATCACGATGCCCCACACCCATCTGGTCTGCACCACATGCGGCAAGGTCAAGGAGGTGAAGGACCCCAACTTTGCGGCCTTCATGAACGCCAGGCGGTTCAATGCCTTCAACACCGACCACTACAGCCTCTACGTCTATGGCACCTGCAGCACCTGTGCCCGCAAGACCAAGCGCACCCAAGCGAGCGCCGAGGAGAACAAGCAAAAACGTAAATGACTTTTAATACAACCTATTAACACTTTTAAAAACCGTTAAGATTTATCATGGCTAAAGTAAAACCGTTCCGTGGCGTGAGACCGCCGAAAGAGTATGTAGAAAAAGTAGCTTCCAAGCCCTATGACGTCCTCTCGAGTGAGGAGGCACGTGCCGAGGCTGGCGACAACGAGATGAGCCTGTACCACATCATTAAGCCCGAAATCGACTTCGAACCCGGCACGGGCGAGCACGAGCCCAAGGTCTATGACAAGGCCGTCGAGAACTTCAAGAAGTTCCAGGACAAGGGCTGGCTGGTCCAGGATACCCAGGACTGCTACTACATCTATGCACAGACCATGGATGGCCGCACACAATACGGATTTGTGGTAGGCGCCAGCGTTGAGGACTACCTCACGGGCCGCATCAAGAAGCATGAGCTCACCCGCCGCGAGAAGGAGGCCGACCGCATGCACCACATCGAAATCAACAACGCCAACATCGAGCCGGTGTTCCTGGCTTTCCCCGACAACCGCATCCTCGAGGACATCATCGACCGCACCGCACAGACCGCTCCCGAATATGACTTCGTCAGCGAGGACGGTATCGGCCACACCCTGTGGGTCATCAAGGACAAGGAGACCATCGACACCATCACCCGCGAGTTCGGCGAGATTCCTTATCTCTACATTGCCGACGGACACCACCGCACCGCTGCCGCTGCCCACGTGGGCGAGGAGAAGGCCAAGGCTGACCCCAACCACAACGGCACCGAGGAGTACAACTACCTGCTGGCTGTCTGCTTCCCCCAGTCTCACCTCAAGGTGATGGACTACAACCGCGTGGTTGTTGACCTGAACGGCAACACCGAGGAGCAGTTCCTCGAGAAGCTGGGCGAGAAGTTCATCGTCGAGGAGAAGGGCACCGAAATCTACAAGCCCGCCAAGCTCCACAACTTCTCACTCTACCTGGGTGGCAAGTGGTACTCACTGACCGCCAAGGAGGGCACCTATGACGACAACGATCCCATCGGCGTGCTCGACGTGACCATCTCGAGTGACTACATCCTGCGCGACATCCTGGGCATCACCGACCTGCGCACCGACAAGCGCATCGACTTCGTCGGCGGCATCCGCGGCCTGGGCGAGCTCAAGCGCCGTGTTGACAGTGGCGAGATGAAGATGGCCCTGGCCCTCTACCCCGTGACCATGAAGCAGATCATCGACATCGCCGACAGCGGCAAGATCATGCCTCCCAAGGCCACCTGGTTCGAGCCCAAACTGCGCTCGGGTCTCATCATCCACAAGCTGGACTAAGATGACTCATCGGCTCTGGCAACTATTGCCGGGGACTTAAAACTCTTAAAAAGCGTTATCGAGGCAATCGATGACGCTTTTTTTCGTTTTTTTATTAACAACGTCACATTATATGAAAAAAAATCACTAAATTTGTAGGTTAAATAATAATACACCAAATCATTAACGATATAAAGAGACATAATTGTATGAAATTCAACGTCCAAAGTAAATTATTGCTCAGTCGCTTGAATGCCGTGAGCAAAGTGGTTAGCTCCAAGAATGCCTATGCTATTCTTGACAACTTCCTGTTTGAACTGCAAAGCGACCGCATCGTCGTGACCGGCAGCGATATGGAGACACGCCTGACGACCAACATCGAGGTCCAGAACGTAGAAGGCGCAGGCAAGTTCGCCCTCGACGTGAAGCGCACCATCAATTCGCTCAAGGAGCTGCCCGACACGGGACTGACCTTTGAGATCAACGACGAGACGCTGGCCGTTAAAGTGACCTATGTCAACGGTTTCTATGATGCGATGGCCCTGGGTGGCGACGAATACCCCGAGAAGGCTGCCAGCACCAACGAGGTGCAACACTTCGCACTGCCCGCCAAGAGCATTGCCGCCGGTATCGGCCATACGTTGTTTGCTGTAGGCAACGACGACATGCACCCGCAGTTCACCGGCATCTACTGGGACATCAAGCCCGACATGATCGTCTATGTGGCCAGCGATTCCCACAAGCTGGTGCGTTACCGCCAGACCAACATCAAGCCCGACTTTGAGCGCTCGTTCATCCTTCCCGCCAAGCCGGCCGGCATCCTTGCCAACATCATTGATGCCAATAGCGAGGAGAACATCAACATCACCGTCGATGAGAGCAGCGCCACCTTTGAGAACGCTGACTTCCAGCTCTCGTGCCGCTTTATCAACGGCCGTTACCCCAACTATAACTCGGTCATCCCCGAGGACAATCCTTACACCATGGCCGTTGACCGCCTGACGCTGCTCAACGCCGTGCGCCGTGTCGCCGTGTTTGCCAACGTCGGCGGACTGGTACGTCTGGACCTGCATCCCACCCAGGTCGTTCTCACCGCTCAGGATGTTGACCACTCGACCGCTGCCGAGGAGACCATCGCCTGTGAATACAACGGCGAGCCGATGAACATCGGTTTCAAGAGCGCCGATGTCATCGACGTGGTGAACAACATCGACTGCGAGGGCGTCTTCCTCAAGTTGCTCGACCCCGCCCGTGCAGGTGTGTTTGTCCCCAGTGAGCAGAAGGCCGGCGAGGACCTCATCGTCCTGCAGATGCCCATGATGATCTAGTCAATATTAGTCATTAGTCATTAGTCGCTAGTCTCTAGTCAAGTTTTATAGGCGTTTGGATTTAGCCCCCTAAAGCCTAAAACCTAGAGCCTAAAACCTAATAAAGCATGGAACTGAATTTGAAACGTCCTCTGGTGGTCTTTGATCTCGAATCGACGGGACTCAACATCACCGAAGACCGCATCATAGAGCTGTCCTACGTCAAGGTCTATCCTGACGGCCACGAGGAGAGCAAGACTTATCGATTCAATCCTGAGAAGGTGATACCGCAACAGGCCATCGACGTGCATCACATCACCAACGAGATGCTCGAGGGCGAGCCCACCTTCAAGCAGCGCGCCCATGACATCGCACGCGTGTTTGAGGGAAGCGACATCGCCGGCTTCAACAGCAACCACTTCGACATCCCGCTGCTGGCCCAGGAGATGAGCAAGGCCGGAGTGAACTTCGACCCGTCCCAGCACAAGTTCATCGACGTGCAGACCATCTACCACAAGCGCGAGAAACGAGACCTCGAGGCAGCGTGCATCTTCTACTGCGGCCACCCGATGGAGAACCACCACTCGGCCGCCGATGATGCCATGACCACGCTCGAGGTCCTCAAGGCCCAGCTGGACCACTATGCCAACGATGCCGAGCCGCTGGTGAACGATGTGGACTACCTGTCGCAGTACTCGTCACACAACCGCAACGTTGACCTGGCCGGACGCATCATCTACAACGATCAGCAAGTTCCTGTATTCAACTTCGGCAAGCACAGGGGCAAGACCGTCGAGGATGTGTTCACCAAGCTTGACCTGGGCTACTACGACTGGATGATGAAGAGCGACTTTGCCGAGAACACCAAGCAGGTCATCACCAAGTTGTACATCCAGTTCAAGAAGAAATAGGAACCCAGCTTCTCAGTGAATTGTCCTGAAAACTGAGAACTGAAAACTGAAAAACTAAAAACTGACAACTAAATGTTAAAAGGCAAGCATATCATTCTGGGCATCACGGGAGGCATCGCCGCCTACAAGTGCGCCACATTGACGCGGTTGCTGGTCAAGGCCGGAGCCGAGGTGCAGGTCATCATGACCCCTAACGCCAAGCAGTTCATACAGCCGCTGACGCTCTCGACACTGAGCGGCAAACCCGTCATCAGCGAGTTCTTCACCGCCAACACGGGCCAGTGGAACAGCCACGTGGACTTGGGACTGTGGGCCGACGCGCTCATCATCGCACCGGCCACCGCCTCTACCATCGGCAAGATGGCTCACGGCGTCGCAGACAATATGCTCGTCACTACCTATCTGTCGGCCAAGGCGCCCGTGTTTGTTGCACCCGCCATGGACCTGGACATGATGCGCCACCCGAGCACGGTGCGCAACTTGGAGCTGCTGCGCAGCTACGGCAACCACATCATCGAGCCCGCCGAGGGCGAGCTGGCCAGCCATCTCATCGGCAAAGGCCGCATGGAGGAACCGGAAAATATCGTCAAGGTGCTGGATGACTTCTTTGCCGCCGGAGAGGACCTGAGCGGAAAGCGCGTCCTCATCACCGCCGGCCCCACCGTCGAGAAGATTGACCCCGTGCGCTACATCAGCAATTTCTCGTCAGGCAAGATGGGTTTTGCCCTGGCCGAGGAATGTGCTGCCCGCGGCGCCCAGGTGACTCTGGTCGCCGGACCGGTAACGCTCCAGGTCAATCATCCCGCCATCGAGCGCATCGACGTCACCACTGCCGTCGAGATGCATGATGCCGTGATGCAGGCCCTGCCGCAGGCCGATGCCGTCATCCTGTGTGCCGCCGTAGCCGACTACCGCGTCGAGAATGTCGCCGACAAGAAGATCAAGCGCGAAAAAGATGCCTCACCCGTGCTGCACCTGACGCCCAACCCCGATATCTCCCGCGCTGTGGGTCAAGCCAAGCGAGCCGACCAGGTGAGCGTGGGATTCGCTCTGGAAACCGACAACGAGAACGTCAACGCACAAAGCAAATTGGACCGTAAAAAATTGAATTTCATCGTTATGAACTCTTTGCGTGACAAGAATGCCGGATTCCAGGTCGATACCAACAAGGTGACCATCTTCACCGACAAGGGCGAGACCATCGAGGGCGATTGCAAGTCCAAACGCGACGTCGCCCGTGACATTGTTGATGTTTTACACAAGTATCTGGTAAACAAATGAAGAAAATTCTCATGCTGATGCTGGCGACCATGTTGTGCGCCTTCAGCATCCATGCCGACGACGAAGCGACCGAGCTGAACTGCGAGGTCGATGTCAACAGCGATAAAATCACCAATGGCAGCAAGGACATTTTCGGCGAGCTCAAGCAGGCGATTACCGACTACATGAACACGACGAAATGGACCAATGCCACCTTTGGCACCAACGAGAAGATCTACTGCAAACTCCTGCTCACGCTCAGCTCGTGGGACGACGCTACGGGACTGATGAAGGGCGACCTGCAGATTCAGTCACAGCGGCCGGTGTTCAACAGCACCTACACCACGGCACTGATCAACTTCAGGGACACGAAGGTGGATTTCACCTACGAACCCGGACAGCAGCTGATATTCTCCGAGATGGAAATGGAAGATAACCTCACGGCCATCCTCAACTTCTGGGCCTATATGATTATCGCCATGGACTTCGACTCCTTTGAACTCAATGGGGGTGACCCCTACTACGAGCGGGCAGCCCAGATAGTCCGCCTGGCCCAAAGCTCCGGCGAGAGCGGCTGGAAGGCATTTGAGGACAACACCAACCGCAGCGCTGTGCTCAGTGCCTTTACCGACACGCAGACAGCCCCGATCAGGCAGATGCTCTACGACTACCACCGCATGGGACTGGACCAGATGGTAGTCACCGTGGACAAGGGTCGCTCGACCATCACCCACACGCTGGAGAACCTAGGCAAAATCTATCAAGTGGCGCCCATGTCGGTGTGCCTGACCATGTTCAAAGACGCAAAACTCGATGAACTGATCAACATCTACAGCAAGGCCAACACGACCGAGAAAGAATCGGTCTATGAGATGCTTTACCAGGTCTACCCCAGCGAGACCACACGTCTGGACCAAATCAAGAAGACCGAGAACTAACCACAGGGGGATGTCATGATCAAACAACTGCACATCTCCAACTATGCGCTGATCGACAAACTCGACATCGGGTTTGACGATGGGCTGACCATCATCACCGGCGAGACCGGTGCGGGCAAGTCCATCATCCTGGGCGCTCTGTCGCTCATTCTGGGCGAACGCGCCGACAGCAAGACGATACGCGACACATCGGCCAAGACGGTCGTCGAAGCCGTTTTTGACGTCGGCGGCTATGGCTTGGAGCCCTTTTTCAACGACAACGATATCGACTGGGACGAGCATGAATGTCTGGTAAGGAGGGAACTCTCCCCCACCGGCCGCTCACGCGCATTCATCAACGACACGCCCGTCGCGCTCAACGTGCTGCGCGAGTTGGCCACCCGTCTGCTCGACATCCATTCCCAGCACAGCAACATGCTGCTCTCTCAACCGGCGTTCCAGCTATCAATCGTCGACAGCATTGCCGGCAACGAAGACTTGCTGGGCGACTACCGCAAGTCCTATCAGCAGTATCGTGACGCCCTCAAGCAGCTCGCCGAGACCGAAAAGGCCATAGAACAGCTGCGACGCAACGAGGACTACATCCGCTTCCAGCTTGACCAGTTACAGGCCATGCAACTGCAGCCCAACGAGGACAAGCAACTGGAGGCCCTGCAAAGCAAACTCAGCAACATCACCGAACTCAAGGAGACGCTCTGGAACGTCGAGAATGAACTCAATGGCGAAGAGAACAGCATTCTGGAGCGCATCTCGGCCATCGCCCAGCATCTGGAAGACGCCGAGCGCAACCTGACCGATGTCGAGGGCATGCCCGAACGGGTGCGCAACGCGCTCATCGAACTCAAGGACATCGCCCAGAGCGTGAGCTCCATCGTGGACGGACTCAACGACGACCCTGCCGAACTGGCGCGCGTCGATGACCGGCTCAATAACATCTACTCGCTGCAGCGCAAACACAATGCCCAGGACGTGAACGAGCTGATCGACATCCAGCATGACTATGAGCGTCAACTGGGCGAGATTGAGCACAACGATGACATCCTCGAGGAACTCAAGGCCCGCGTCAGCGCTTGCCGGGCCGAGGCCATGGACCTCGCTTCACGACTGTCGGCGAGACGCCATCAGGCAGCCGCCGATTTCGGCCAGGAATTGCTCAGGATGGCATCGCCGCTGGGCATGAAGAACATTTCGTTCGACGTGGCCTTCAGCGAGACAGACCTCACGGCCAACGGCATCGACAGCGTCGAGTTCATGATGGCCTTCAACAAGAACCAGCACCCCATGCCTGTCAAGGACACGGCATCGGGCGGCGAGATATCACGCGTGATGCTGTGCATCAAGACCATCATCGCCCGGCACATCCAGTTGCCGTCCATCATCTTTGACGAGGTGGACACCGGCGTCAGTGGCGACGTGGCCACAATGATCGGCGAGATGATGGCCGACATCGCACGGACCATCCAGGTCATCGCCATTACCCACCTGCCACAAGTGGCCGCCAACGGCGACCATCACCTGCGCGTATTCAAGACCGATAACGAGCAGGAAACGCTCACCCGCGTCCAGCCCCTCGACGAGCAGGAACACGTGATGGAAATCGCACGCATGCTTAGCGGCAAGGACCTGAACCAGGCCGCCATCGAGAATGCCAAATCACTGATCAAACATAAAAAGAAATAATAATGATAGACAAGACACAATACATCTATGGCGTACATGCCGTGCTCGAAGCCATCGATGCCGGCAAAGACATCGACAAAATCCTGTTAAGCAAGACGCTCAATGCCGAAACGATGCAGGAAATCACCGAGCGCGCTCGACAGCTGCGTGTGCCGGTGCAGCGCGTCCCGGTGCAGAAGATCGACCGCATCACACGCCGCAACCACCAGGGAGTACTGGCCATGATGGCGGCGGTGACCTACTATCGCGTCGAGGACCTGGTGCCCCAGCTGTTCGATGACGGCGAGAATCCCTTCGTCGTCGTTCTCGACGGTGTGACCGACGTGCGCAACTTCGGCGCCGTGGCCCGCACCTGCGAGTGCGCCGGCGTGAGTGCCATCGTCATCCCCGACCGCGAGAGCGTGAGCGTCAATGCCGATGCCGTCAAGACCTCGGCCGGTGCATTGAACTACCTGCCCGTCTGCCGCGAGCACAACCTGGTGAATGCCGTCAGGCTGTTGCGCGACAGCGGTTTCAAGATTGTCGGCACGAGCGACAAGAGCCAGCTGCCCTACACCCGGGGCGACTATACCGGGCCGGTGGCCATCGTCCTTGGAGCCGAGGACAAGGGCATTTCGCCCGAAATCATGAAGCTGTGCGACACCCAGGTGTTGATCCCTGAGTTCGGCCACATCAACTCGCTGAACGTCTCGGTAGCCGGCGGCATCATGATTTACGAGGTGGTGCGACAACGACTCAACGACAACCAGAAAGTGGATTAACCGCCGTTTTGTTTGCTGACACCGCCGTTTTTCAGTAATTTTGCAAGTTCAAAATATGACACTATGATAAATCGAGTATTAATACGCACTAAAGTTGTACAGAATCTGTACTCCTATGTGCTCACACGCCCCGAGCGCACACTGGGCGACGCCCTCAAGGACCTGGACAAATGCCTTGACAAGACTTATGAGCTGTACCACTACCTGATGCGCCTGCCCGTGGAGTTGACCCACATCCAGGAAATGCGCCTCGACGAGGCCCGCAACAAGTATATGCCCACCGAGGAGGAGCTGAACCCCAACATGAAGTTTGTCAACAACCGCCTGGTGAAAGCCCTTGCCGACGATGAGCAGCTGAAGCAGTATGCTTCAGAGCACACCATCACTTGGACCGACGACCCCATCTTCCTGAGGCTCATCCTGGACAAGGTCATCAAGAGTGACCTCTATGCCGACTATATGGCCGACGAGGAGGACAGCATGACGGCAGACTGCCTGTTGTGGCAGCAGCTCTTGAAGCAGGTCATCCAGTATGACGAGAACATGTGTGATGCCGTCGAGCAGCGCTCCCTGTTCTGGACAGAGGACGACCTGGAGCTGACGGTGCAGTTTGTGTGCAAGACCTTCCGCCGCATCGCCGAGGGCGACACCGACGTCATCATGCCCATGTTCAAGGACGAGGAGGACAGCGAGTTCGGTAAGGAGCTGTTCAAGTCCACGGTCACCCTGATGCCCGAGAACAACGCCCTCATCGACGAACTGGTTCAGGAAAGCCGTTGGGACAAGGACCGCATCGTGATGATGGACCGCATCATCATGTGCACCGCCCTGGCCGAGGCTCTGACCTTCGAAAAGATACCGACAGCCGTCACGCTCAACGAGTACATCGAGCTGGCCAAGAACTTCAGCACCCCCGCCAGCGGCAAGTTTGTCAACGGCATCCTCAACAATGCCATCAAGCAGCTGAAGCGCGTGGGCAAGATTGTCAAGCCCTGACATCACCCTGACAAAAAGAATACACATTATTAATAATACAAACAATAACGATTATGCTTAACGTGATTTTATTGCAAGCAGCAAGCGGCGCCGAGTCGCCCGCTGGCGGCGGCATGATGAGCCTGCTGATGATTGTGATGCTCATCGCCATTTTCTATTTCTTCATGATTATGCCGCAGCAGAAGAAGCAGAAGAAGATTAACGCCTTCCGCGACAGCCTCAAGAAGGGCGACAAGGTGATGACCGCCGGTGGTATCTATGGCCGCATCCGCGAGATCAACGACACTTATGCCCTGCTCGAGATCGACAATAACGTTACCATCAAGATTGACAAGAATTCCATCTATCAGTCGATGCAGGACGTTGCCGAGAGCGGTGCCGACGTCAAGAAGTAAATTCCAACTGTAGGACAATCAATCGGTTTTCAAGGTTTTTACAATGAAGCTCCTGGACCAGATGCGTGATCGCTTGAGGGAGTCGCCCCGGACGAGGTCGATTCTCCTCTACTTCGGCTTTGTCATCATTTCGGCGGTATTCTGGAGTTTCCTCACCTTCAACAGTGACGTGCAGCTCGATGTCGAGGTGCCTGTCGAGTTGAGTCTGCCCAACAATGTGCACTTGCTCGCCAAGGTGCCCGACACGCTCACCGTCACCGTCAAGGACCGCGGCTACCGGTTCATTTCCTACCTGTTCCACAAGACGCCCAAGCTCACGCTGCGCTTCAGTGACTACAGCGACGGCAACAGCACATTCAAGATCGACCAGAGCCACCTGAAGAAGGCGCTCGCTCCCATCCTGAACAAGAATGCCGACATCGTGAGCGTCTTGCCCGAATCCATCAACATCCGCTTTACCGACCTGCCCGGAAAAAAAGTGCCGGTCAAGACCGACATCATCGTGGAACCTCGCGAGGACTACACGCAGTTCGGGGCCATGATCAAGAGTCAGGACTCGGTGCTGGTATTCAGCGACGCCAAGACATTGAGCGAGATCAACGAGGTATATACCTACCATGTCGAGGAAATGGACTTGACCGACACATTGCGCCGCAGGGTCACTATCGCGCCCATCAACGGTGCCGTCGTCGAGCCTCGCTCCATCGACATCATGGTGCCCATCGAGAAGCTCAAGCCCAAGTCGCAGGCGGTCAAGATCTCGGTGCGCAACGCGCCGCCGGGCATCAAGATGCTGCTCTTCCCCAGTGACGTGGAGGTCAACTTCCTCTCTCCGGCCAGCCGCATCAGCGAGGACGCCGGCATCACGGCCGTAGTCGATTACAATTCGGTGGACTTCAATTCGCATAGCAACAAGGTCTATGTCAGCATCGGTGAGATACCTGCCGCTTACCAGAATGTGGAATACGCTCCCGATAGCGTGGAGTATATCATCGAGAAGCACTGATCGGGCATGGAACTGATAGCCATCACAGGAGGCATCGGCAGCGGCAAGAGTGTCGTGGCCACTATGGTCAAGGTCATGGGCTTTGACGTCTATGACTGTGATTCGAGGGCGCGTGCCCTGATGACCGATGATGCCGACGTGAGGCGGCAACTCGTTGACACGTTCGGCGAACAGGTCTATCTCAATGATGGCTCCATCAACCGCCAGTACCTGAGTGAGGTCGCGTTCAGGGACGACAAGGCCCTGGCACGGCTCAACGCCATCGTCCACCCGGCCACAGCCAGCGACATGAAGCGATGGGCTGCCCGGCAGATGGCCGACGGAGCGACGGCGGCTTTTGTCGAGACGGCACTGCTGCGCACCGCCGGAATGGACCGCGAGGTGGACCGGGTGTGGCACGTCACCGCCCCCGATGATGTCAGGGTCGCCCGGGTGATGGTCCGCAGCGGCCTCTCGGACGGGCAAGTGCGGGAGCGCATGGCAGCCCAGGCCGTCGAGGACAGCATCGCCGATGGCGAACACATCATCATCAACGACAACAAGGCGGCTGTGCTGCCCCAAGTCATCAGACTGCTGAAAGAAATTTAATACTACTATAAATCAGAACAACATTTAAACATCAACATTTTTCATTAATTATGCTGAAGAAAATTTTATCCATTTCGGGACGTCCCGGACTCTACAAACTTGTGACATACGGCAAAAACATGCTTTTGGTTGAAGGCCTCAACGACGGCAAGCGTTTCCCTGTTCATTCACGCGAGCGCGTGATGTCACTGGGCGACATCTCCATCTTCACCACCGGCGAGGATACACCGCTGTCACAGGTGTTTGAGAACATCGGCAAGAAATACGACAACCAGCCTATCGACACCAAGGCATACAGCACCCCCGACCAGATGCACGAGTTCATGGCCGGCGTGCTTGAGAACTGGGATGCTGACCGCGTCCACAACAGCGACATCAAGAAGGTCATCGCTTGGTACAACATCCTCGTCGGCGCAGGCATCACCGACTTCACCACCAAAGAGGAGAAGGATGAAGAGGCCGCTCCCGAAGCACCCGCCGAGGAGACCAAAGAAGAATAATTTAGCACTCTGCTGATGGCTAAATTCGGCAAATCGATACTTTATCTGGCAGCGGCGATACTCTTGTCGCTGCCAGTGGTATCGTGCCATAGCACAAAACACAACACACACTCCTATCGCCCCTACCATGAGCGCCGCAACCGCGACAAGGCGCCCCATGACAATGCACCGGGATCCAGCAAGGATGACATCAACAGACCTATTCCCGGCGGGAACGGCCTGGTCAGTGAAGAATGGGCCCGTCTCGATATCAAGCTGGGGCGAAAAGACAACAAGAAACTCTACAAGGAACTGAGGCGCTGGCTGGGCACTCCCTATGCCCATGCGAGGCACACCTGCGGCGAGGGAACCGACTGCTCGGGCATGGTCATGGAAGTCTATCAGACGGTCTATGACATCAATCTGCACCGCAACTCAGCCAAGATGCTTGAGGTCAACTGCCGCATCATCGACCTCGACGACCTGCGCGAGGGAGACCTCGTCTTCTTCTGCACCAGCAGCAGCGGTCGCGTTTCCCACGTCGGCATCTATCTCAAGGAAAACAAGTTCGTACACGCCTCATCATCCCGTGGCGTCGTCGTTGACGACCTCCGCCAGAACTACTGGGCCACCCACTTCTACGCAGCCGCCCGCGTTTCTACGGGTCACTAGCCTTTAATAGATGTCGTTATAGTTTAAGGTGTCGCCACAAGGAGCGCGGGACGCGTCTCCACAGGGCGGTCAAGATGGCATATCTCCAGTCAATGACTGCGATGTGCCGTTTGCTTTTTATGGCTTTGACGATCTGCCGTGCGACTTTTTCGGGCTTGAGCATCATGGGGTAATGGAAATCTCCGTTCAGCAGGTCGGTATCAACAAACCCTGGGCGTATATCGGTAAATCGGATTCTTAGCCCGCGGGCATTGGACTGTTGTTCAAGTGCTTGGATATAGACATTCTGCATCGCCTTGGTAGCTGAGTAGGATGGTGCAGGGCCAAGTCCCTTGGTTCCTGCAATGCTGCTGATCACGGCAATGTGTCCTTCTCCCCGTTCGGCAAAGTAGCGGTAGGCTTCACCGACCATTCTGGTAAAGCCCATTCCGTTGGTATTCACGGTGTTGAGCTCGATATCAGGTGTGAGAGTTCGGTTTTGCTTGCCGACGCCCGAAGAATAGAAAAACAGGTCCATTCCGCCCATGCGTTCAATCAGTGCACGCAATCTTTGTGAAGCATCCTCAGCTGTGACATCAATCGTTTCCACCTCTACCCTATCGGGCGCCAACTGTTTGATGACTTGAAGGCGGTCAGCACGCCGTGCTGCTATTCCCAGTTGCCACCCGTCGTCAAGCAGTAGCTTTGACATTTCCTGCCCCATCCCCGATGAGGCTCCGATGATAATAGCTCTTTTCGCCATAGATTCAGTAAAATGCTTATTCAAGAAGTTTCAACTGCTGACGGACACTCTCCTCATGGATGGCCTGCATGAGTCGCTCGATGAACTCGGGCATCAGCCCCAAGGACTCGGCCTCGTCAAGGCGGGCCTTAATCATGTCCTGATAGCGGGCAGGCTGCACCACGCGCAGGTTCTGGGATTTCTTGAAACGACCTATTTCGCGCGCCACGCTCATGCGCCGTGCCAGCACGGCCAGTAACTCGTGGTCACAATCGTCAATCTGCTGGCGCAAAAGCATCAGGTCATCATCAACGGGCATACCCGAACGCACAATCAGGCGGTCAAGAATTTCCTTGAGCATGCCGGGCGTAACCTGCTGGGCGCTGTCACTCAGGGCACTCTCGGGATGGCAATGACTCTCAATCATCAGACCGTCAAAGCCGGTGTCAAGGGCAATCTGGGAAAGTTGCTCGACATATTGACGCTTTCCGCCGATGTGGGACGGATCACACAGCAGGGTCATTCCGGGGGCATGACGCCGCAACTCAAAGGGGATGTGCCACTGCGGATCGTTGCGGTAGATGTGTTGGCCTGCCGAACTGAAGCCGCGATGAACGGCCCCCAGGCGCGTAATGCCGGCATTGTGGATGCGTTGCAATGCACCCATCCAGAGTTCAAGGTCAGGATTAACAGGATTCTTCACCAGCACTGTCACCTCATCATGCCCCTTCAGCAGGTCTGCGACATCCTGCATGGCGAAGGGGTTGGCGCTGGTACGGGCTCCTATCCACAGGATATCGATGCCCGCATCAAGGGCCGCCCTGACATGCTCTACAGTGGCCACCTCGGTCGCCACGGCCATGCCCGTCTCGCTCTTGACACGCTGCAGCCATTGCAAGCCGACATCACCCACGCCCTCAAAGCAACCGGGCATGGTGCGCGGCTTCCAGATACCCGCCCTGAAGACCTTCACACCGATAGCGCTCAACGCCCTGGCAGCATCGAGTGTCTGCAGCTCGGTCTCGGCACTGCATGGACCGGCAATGATGACGGGAGCGCCGTCATCAATCCCCGGGAACTTCAGTGGCTGTATATCCCGCAATGACTCCATCTAATAAACGATGATAACATCCAGCCCCTCTAGACCATCTAGTAACTCTAGAAAATCTAGAAGAACTCCTAACCCCTCACTCCTAACTCCTAACTAAAATCAGCACGCCTTAAAGCTCATGTCAAGCGACTTGATCGAGTGGGTCAAGGCACCTACCGAGATGTAGTCCACGCCGCACTCGCCATAGGCGCGCAACGTGTCGATGGTAATGCCGCCGCTCGACTCGGTCTCCACCCTGCCGTTGATGATTTCCACGGCCTTGCGGGTATTTTCAACTGAGAAATTGTCGAGCATCACGCGGTCCACGCCACCATGGTCGAGCACCTGCTGCAACTCGTCGAAGTTACGCACCTCGATCTCGATCTTCAGGTCCTTGCCGTTGTCACGGCACCACTGGTGGGCTTTCTCGATGGCAGGCACGATGCCGCCGGCAAAGTCCACATGATTGTCCTTGAGCAGGATCATGTCGAACAGGCCGATGCGGTGGTTGCAACCGCCACCAATCTTGACAGCCTCTTTCTCCAGCATGCGCATGCCGGGCGTCGTCTTGCGGGTGTCGAGAACGCGGGTCTTGAGGCCTTCCAGGCACTTGGCATAGCGTGCCGTGGTCGTTGCCACACCGCTCATGCGCTGCATGATGTTGAGCATCAGGCGCTCGGTCTGCAACAGCGAGCGCACCTTACCGGTCACGACAAAGGCGATATCGCCAGGCTTGACATGAGCACCGTCACCGATCATCACCTCCATCTGCAGCTCGGGGTCAAACTTCTCAAACACGCGGCGCGCAATCTCCACGCCGGCCAGAATGCCCTCTTCCTTCACAATCAGGCGCTGCCGTCCCATCTCTTCGGCAGGAATGCAGCACAAGGTCGTCGCGTCACCGTCACCGATGTCCTCGGCAAATGCCAGGTCGATCAACTCGTCAATCAGTTCTTCTCTTGTTTTCATATTAATTTTGCATTTAGTGATTTCTCGACCACAAAGTTAGGGAGTTTTCGGCGGATTTGCTAATTTTGTGCCAAGAAACATAAAAACATTATCAGAAAATGAAGATTACGCTAGCTGTCATCGGCAAGACCGAAGTCGGTTTTGTGCGGCAAGGCATCGACGAGTATGTCAAGCGCCTGCAGCACTACGTGTCGTTCAACATCCAGTACATCGGCGATATCAAGGGCACCCGCAACATGAGCGAGGAGCAGCAGAAGGTCGCCGAGGGTCGCCAGTTGCTGGCCTCGTTGGAGCCCAGCGACTACATCGTGCTCCTCGACGAGCACGGCACCGAGCGCACCTCGATGGACTACAGCCAGTGGCTGCAGCGACGCATGGCGAGCGGCTGCAAGCGCATGGTATTTGTCGTTGGCGGCCCGTACGGGTTCTCTAAGGAAGTCTATGACCGTTCCAACGAGATGATTTCGCTCAGCAAGATGACGTTTCCCCACGAGTTGGTCCGTCTCATCTTTGTCGAGCAGCTCTACCGCGCATTCACCATCCTGCGGCACGAGCCCTATCACCATGAGTGAGGTTTTTAGATAAACGGTAAAAGGAGATTTTGTGATGATGAAAGGGAGATTATATATCTTGATGATATTGCTCTTGGCGGTTGTGATGGCCGAGGCGAAATCCTATTATAACTCGGTGGGCAACAACTTCGGCGGACTGTTCCCTCATCCGGGCATGAGGATGCAAGGGCGCTACCGGGGCATTGAGGACAACATGCTCATCGAGGAGAACGCGACCATGGGCACGGCCTTCAACCTCGACACCATGCGCGTCAGGAGCGGTGCCTATCGCTACCAGCTGCGCCTTGCCAACCTCAACAACAAGCAGGGCAAGACCGTCTCAGTCCCGGACCGCATGACCGGCGAGAAGGCCAAAATCACGAGTACTCAATGGGGACTGGTGTTCAATCATGACGGCGCCGGCAATTACTGTGCGGTGCTGCTCAGCTGCGACAACAGCACCCCCTATAACGACATCACCGACCAGCGCTCGATGCAGGTGTCACTGATAGAGCACCGGGGCAAGACGACAACCGAGCTGGCCAGCGCCACGCTCACCAAGGGCGTCTCGCTCGAGGACGACCTGAACAACCTGTGCGTCGATGTCGATGAACGCAGCGTCAGCGTCTCGATCGGCAAGAACGACCTGCAGTATGTCCTGGAGGCCTCCGTCACCCGTCCGGCAGGAGCGGTGATGGTGGGCTACTTCGTGGGACCCGGTGCACGTGTCGCTGTCGAGCGGGCCGTGCTCACCATCGGGAATGACAACCAGGTGGAAACGGCCACGCCATGGACCCTCGATGCACTGGACGAGCACTTCGAGACGAGTACCGATCCCGTCGAGGGCTACTGGCAGTATCTCGACCGCGACATGGAGGACACTTGGCTCAAGCTGGGAGGCCGTTACACCATCGCTGTCGTCAGTGCAGGGGACGGCTACGACATCATCTATGTCAGCGGTGCACAGGTCAAGAAATCGCAATGGCAGCCGGGCATGAAGAAAGGGCACATCAAGAAGACCATCTTCAGCGGCAACTATGACCTGACTTGGATTGATGCCACCATGGAGCCCATCGACGAGGACGCCTATGCCGCCATCGAGAACGGTGTCATCCTCTCGCTCAATTTCCCCGTTTACAAGAGCCAGGTTCGGTTTGCAAAAGTGCTTAACCCCGTTGACTAAAAGTTAAATATTTGCTCAAATCAAATAATGTGAGTACTTTTGCACCCGAATTTTACTAAACCATCAAATAATTAGCATTATAATGAAAAAATTAGTACTGATTTTTGCTGCCATGTTCGCTATGGCACAGATAAATGCGGCAACCCCTGAAGCAGCCGTAAACAATGACGCTACTAACGCTGAATCCCCCGCGTTGACCGCACCAGTCGATGACGATGACAGTCCTATAGTCCTGCTCGATAAGTCCGACGCCAAGCTTAACAAGAACTGGGCTATCTTCACCGACGGTTTCTACCTGGGTTTGGGCATCAAGCACAACTGGGAACCTATCAACAATAGCTTTGAGGTCGGTATCCTCAATCTTGTCGGACTGAAGTACAACAGCTTGCACGGACAGACCATCACGCTGGGTGCCGGTTTCCATCACCGCTCCTACAGCATGAAGCGCCCCAATATGCTCGTGCGCAATGCTCAATATGAAGTCGAGACATCGGTTTATCCTTCGACAAACGTCAACGAGATCAAGCACCGCTCGTCCAACCTGAACCAGTGGACCGTGCAGTTCCCCCTGGTTTTCCGTCAGCGCATCGTGAAGAAGCTTGACATTGCCGTTGCCGGTATCCTGAACTGGAACACCTATGCCCGCGTGGACAACCACTACGAGTTGAACAAAACCGACTATGACACCCATTACAAGGGGCTCAAGCAGAACAAGGTGAACTTTGACTTCATGGGCAGCCTCACCTGGAATGAGGTGGGTATCTACTGCCGCTATAGCCCTGGCAAGTTCTTCAAGGAGGGCTACGGTCCCGAAATCAAGAACACTTGGACCATGGGTCTGATCTTCGGTTTGTAATCATCGAACGGAGATAACTGACATTACAGACGGAAATTCCCGAAAATGATGGAATTTCCGTCTTTTTTTCATTTTTTTGTTACAAATGACATATCTCTGCGTTTATTGAATAGAAACGATGATTAATCATGAAGCAGACTGACCGCATCACTAATGCATTCACAGCCTTGAGGGAGCAGATGCTCTCGCTGGCAGAGCGCATCACGGGCAACCGTGACGATGCCGCCGATGCGGTACAGGACGCCTTCGTGAAACTGTGGCAACAGCGGGGACGGTATGAGAGCACTAGTCATGCCCAGGGTGCCGGGATGATGACCGTGCGCACCACCAGCATCGACCTGGCGCGGCGCAACAGCCACCGATCGGATGTCCCCGTCGAGCAAGCCGTTGACACCGTCGAGGAAGTGACCGATAACGAGCGCAGCTTAGCCTACCAGCAAGTGCGTGCCATCATCGACAACGACCTGTCGGCCAACCAGCGCGCCATCATCGACATGAGAGAGGTGCAGGGCATGGAGTTTGACGACATTGCCATCCGATTGGGGATGCAACCCGCCACCGTCAGAGTGGAACTGAGCCGCGCCCGCAAGCGCGTACGAGAAATTTACCGTAACAGCAGAAAAGAGAGTTGAATCATGAACGATTACCAGCACATCAACAGTCAAGAGGAGTTAGAACAACTCATCGACCGATACTTCAACGGCATGACGTCAGTCGAGGAAGAGGACGCCTTGAGGTCCTGCCTTGCCCGTTGCCCGTGGAGCAGCCAGGCCATCGACGAGGCGCGGATGGTAATGGGCTACTTTGCCACCCACAGCGACCGGCACAGACGGCAGACCGCCAAAAGCAGGCGCCAACTGGTCGCAGGCATCGCGGCCTCGATAGCCATCATACTGGCTGTTGGTGGGTATGCCTTGTGGCATCAGCAACAACCAGGCGACGTGTGCATTGCCTACGTGAACGGGCAGGTCGTGCAGGACAATGACAAGGTGATGGCGCTGGTTGCCGACGACTTGAGCAAGATGGACAATGCCGCCAATGCCATGACCGACCAACTCTCCAGCCTGGGTGAAGCCTTAGAACTTGACAACGAATAAAAAAATGACAACCGATATGAAACGAATCACTATCATCCTGACCTGCCTGTTGACCACCATGGCAGCCATGGCCCAGACAGGCTTGAACATCAACCGCCTGTTTGACGGACGATACAAAAAAGCGGCTGGCGCCACCGAGATCATCGTCACCGGAGTTCAGGCCCGCGAAATCGGATTGACCGTCTATCACAGCCTGAGCGTGACAGACAAGAACCAGGCCGAACTTGTCGAGGCAATGGTTGTAAAAGACGGTGCGCAGGCTGTCGACAAAGAAGTGGAATACCGCAACGGGCAACTCTATTACGGCTTCTACACGATGAAAAAGGGTAAACGCGACAACCGTTACATCTTCTACTTGAATCAGAACCTGGCCCGCAAGTCTCCCAAAAACATCGTCACCCTTATCTATATGGAAGGGTTTGCCAGCCAAGAAGAAATCAAGAAACTCATCCGTAAATAATCACTAAATAAAAACATAAGGAAATGAAAAAGATTGTACTTCTATTCGCAACAATGCTTGCCATGGCGCAAGCACAGGCCACGGCCCCCGATACAGTGACCGTCATCCAGCAGCCCAGCAAGGTCATCATCACCGAGACGCCGACAGGCTCACAGGTAAAGGTGATCGGATCAAAGGAAGAAGAGGACTATAGTTACACCTATGAGATGCAACACTCGGGAAACGACACGGTCCACACTACACAGTCCACCGACTGGGAGCTGAATCTGCCGTTCATGAAGAGCAGCAACAAGGAGTACCACTGGAGCATCGTTTGTTCTGGATTATACTTCGGAGCCGGACTCGGCACTTCCTATGACTTGATCAACAACTGCTTCAACTGGGGTATCCTCAACTTTGCCAGCCTCAATTACAACACCCTGCATGGACAGCAATTCTCAATTGGCGTCGGCTATGACAACAAGCGTTTCTCGCTCAAGCGCCCCAATTGCTTTGTCATGGACGAAGCGACCAACATTGTGGGCATCGATTCTTATCCCGAGGGAACCGTTGACCGATCATCAGTCCTCTCGGTCAGGGCCATCCAATTCCCGCTCCAATTCCAGCAGTTTATCGGGAAAAATTTCCACATCACTCTGGGCGGAACCATGAACTGGAACGTCTATGCCAAGTGCAACACCCATTATAAGGTCAACAAGACCCACCACGACGTATCTTATCGCGGAATCAAGCAGAACAAGTTGACTTTTGACGTCTATGGCGCTTTGTCCTACAATCGCTTTGGAGTTTACTGCCGCTACAGTCCCTGTGAAGTGTTCAAGAAGGGCTATGGTCCCGAAATCAAGAACACTTGGATGCTGGGCGTTATCATTGGTTTATAAAGAACATTTCATCCTCTTGTAGAGACGCAAAATCTTGCGTCTCAAGGGGGCACATCAAGTCAAACAAAACGATAAGAGTTAGGAGAGAACCACCCCTCCTAACTCTTACTGTTAACTATTAACTATTAACTATTAACTATTAACTATTAACTGTTAACTAAATAAACGGGTTGCACCGTTTCTCGTCGGCAACGGTGGTTGTGGGGCCATGGCCCGAGGCGATGACGGTCTCGTCGGGCAAGGGAAGTATCTTCTCGCGGATGCTGATGATGAGTTGCGCCATGTCGCCGCCCCACAGGTCGGTACGGCCCACGCTGCCGTTGAAAATGGTGTCGCCCGAGATGAGCAGGCCGCTCCCTGCCAGGTAGAAGGCCAGGCCGCCAGGGCTGTGGCCAGGCACATGCAGCACCTGGATGGTATCCTCGCCGAGGGGGATGATGTCGCCGTCGGCGAGTTCGCGGTCGATGGTCAACGGTTCGCACTCCACTTTAAGCTGAAATTCCTGAATCTGTTTCGGCAGTTCCAGTCCCAACTGCGCATCCTGAGCGCTGGCACACACGTCGGCCCCGGTCTTGTCGGCGAGCCAGCGGGTTCCGGTAATGTGGTCGATGTGCATGTGGGTCAACAGGATGTGGGTCACATTCAGTTCTTGTCCTTCTATAAACTTAGCCACCATCTCGCGCTCGGCCTCACGCATCATGCCGGGGTCAACGACGACGGCCTCACGCGTGGCCTCGTCCCACAGGATATACATGTTCTCGCCAAACGGGTTGACGGTCATCATTGTCGCATTAATCATAACGGCAAATACAATATCTTTTTGGTCTTGAAAAATTCTTCCTTAAAATAATTGGACAACTCGTCGATGAGCACCTGGTTCTTGAACGGCTGCACCTCGCCCGTCAGGTCACCGCCCTTGAGGCAGATGAGTCCGTTGGGCACGGCATTGCGGTCCTCGCTGTCGATAAAGCGGCGAACCAGGGGCACCATATCGCCCAAGTCCATCACCGCGCGACTCACCACAAAGTCAAACTTGCCTTTCACCTCCTTGACATCACCGTGCTGGAAGGTCACGTTCGTCAGGCCGATGCGCTCGGCGATGTCCTGTGCCACCTTGAGTTTCTTGCCGATGCGGTCCACCAGATGGAACGACACCTCAGGGTAATAGATGGCCAGCGGGATGCCGGGCAGTCCCCCACCCGTCCCCAGGTCCATCACCCGCGTGCCGGGCGTAAACTTGACGAACTTGACCAGTCCCAGCGAGTGCAGGATGTGATTCACCTCCAGATTGTCTATGTCCTTACGGGAAATGACGTTGATCTTGGCATTCCACTCGGGGTACAACGTCTCGAGTTGTAAAAACTGCTCACGCTGCAACTCGCTCAACTCCGGGAAATATTTCAGTATCTCTTGCATTCAATCACTTTTTACCTGTCAACTATTAACTATTCACTGTTAACTATTCACTGTTAACTACTTAACCCTCTCAATAATGCTGCCGTCACACAAGCACGAACTCAAATCGCCATAGGAGACAGTAATCTTGGGCTCGCCCACGGCCTCCACAGCCAGTTCATTGGGCAGGTAGCTCCAGGTCAAACCGTTGTCCTCAAAATAGAAATTGCGGGTCACCGTGAGGTTCTCAACATTGAAGTAGCCCAGGTCATTCAACTGCTCATTGCCTTTGGCATTGTTCTGCTTGAGTAACTGCTGTTTAAGCAGCTGGCAGACATCGGCAACGGCATCGTCACGGAACAGGTTAGGCAGGTCGATATAGGTCTGGGTCTCGACATCAAAGCTGTAGTAGCGATGGGTCACCGAGGTCACCTTGTCGTTCTTCTTGACCACATCGACGCGCTCAAACGTCACCACGCCGTTCTTGTTGTAGATAGGGGTCACGCGTGTGCTCGTGACATATTTCAAGGTTGTCTGGTCATCGGCTTCGTCCACTTCATTCTCACTGACGGGCTCATCCATGAAATCATACTGGTGCATGCTGTTGGAAACGACCTGGCGCATCGCCTCCTGCAGCGACAGCGTGTCTCCCGACTCCAGCACATAGGCCGCAAAGAGTCGCTGCAGGCTGTCCACCCTGACTCCTTCGCCGGCAGACACCGGATAGTCGATGGTAGCCTCGGCGACAATGGTACACCGCTCGCCATTGCTCATCGTGAAAGCCGAATTGTCGTTCAGCTGCTCAGTACCGACAACGATAGCGGGCTTTCCGTCCTTATGTCCTGATTTGGTCTTTCCGCAAGAGCAGAATAAAACACTGGCAAACAGCAATATAACGAGAGTTGAGACCTTTGTTTTCATGACGATTTCATTGAGTTGATTGTAATTCATCTCGCTAAGGTAGTACATTTTTATTTAAAACAAATAGATGGATTGGATTTTTTTGCCGATATTTGCAGAATAATAGGCTTTTGCCGCTTAATGAAGCAATCATCCAGAACAATGAATATCGGAGAATACAATCAGCTGCGCATCAACCGCATGGTAGACTTCGGAGCCTACCTCATCGATGACGATACCCACGAGGTGCTGCTCCCCAAGCGTTACCTCACGAGTGACATGAAGGTGGGTGACACCATCCGTGTCTTTGTCTATAACGACAGCGAGAACCGCCCCGTGGCGACCACCGAGGAGCCCAAGGCCGTCGTCGGTGATTTCGCACTCATGCGCGTCAAGGCGGTGAACAAGGTCGGAGCCTTCCTGGACTGGGGGCTGACGGCCAAGGACCTGCTGGTGCCCTTCAGCGAACAGCGGGTGGACATGCAGGCGGGGCGCAGCTATATCGTGCGCGTC
Organism: uncultured Bacteroidales bacterium; assembly: GCA_902760865.1. GTDB lineage: Bacteria > Bacteroidota > Bacteroidia > Bacteroidales > Muribaculaceae > Sodaliphilus. The sequence goes on from CACWID010000022.1 coordinate 42,041, forward strand.
TATCTCGACCCTGCCAGCCAGCGCATCGTCGCCAGCGCCAAGCTCGCCAAGTTCCTGAGCCTGACCGAGCCCGACTATTATCATCGGCAGCGTGTCGAGGTGCTGGTGGTGCAGCGCAGCGACCTGGGCTACCGCGTCATCGTCAACAATGCCCATTGGGGACAGATTTACCAAAACGAGACCTATCAGGACGTGAACGTCGGCGACAGGCTGACGGCCTTTGTCAAGCAGGTGCGCCCCGACGGCAAGGTGGATGTCACGCTGGCCAAAATAGAAAAGATGCGTGTTGACGATCTCGCCGACCGCATCGAGCAGTACCTCAGGGCCCATGGTGGCGAAATGGCCATCACTGACAAGTCCAGCCCCGAGGACATCAACAAGACGTTCAACTGCAGCAAGAAGGACTTCAAGAAGGCCCTCGGCCAACTCTACAAGCAACAAAAAGTCACCCTCGGTGACAACGTAAAACTGATTGACTGATAACCTACAACTCAATAGAAAATATGTTCAGAAACATTGTTGTCGCTATCTTGTCGATAGCATTCATGGCAGCGCTGCCCGCCACGTCTGCCACCATCGAAGAGTTGAGGACGCCGCCCGTCCAGGGCTTGGACCTCAACAATCAGGAGCTCGAGGCTCTCACATTCCTGTATGCCTATATGCCGCTTGCCGACGTGACTGACTATACGGTGCAGTTCCACCTCGAGAACGTGCGCGCCACCCTCGAGGCCCGCGAGCAGATGCCGTGGGGCAAAACGGTGCCCGACCTGCTCTTCAACCACTTCGTGCTGCCGCTGCGCGTCAATAACGAAGCGCTCGACATGTCGCGTCCCGTCTTTTTCAAGGAGTTGCGTGAGCGCGTCAAGGGCATGACCATGGAGGAAGCCATTCTCGAGATCAACCACTGGTGCCACGAGCACGTGACCTACCAGCCGAGCGACGCCCGCACACTGTCCCCGCTGGCATGCATGAACACGGCCATCGGACGATGTGGCGAGGAGTCCACCTTCACCGTCGCCGCCCTGCGCTCTGTCGGCATCCCGGCGCGACAAGTCTATACGCCCCGATGGGCCCACACCGATGACAACCACGCGTGGGTCGAGGCATGGGCCGACGGCAAGTGGCACTTCCTGGGTGCCTGTGAGCCCGAAGCGGTGCTCGACCTGGGATGGTTCAACGCCCCGGCGTCAAGGGCCATGCTGATGCACACGCGCGCCTTCGGCGACTACAATGGTCCCGAGGAGGTGATGCTGCGCACTCGCAATTTCACCGAAATCAACCTCATCGGCAACTACGCCGCCACAGCCTCGACCCAGGTACAGGTCCTCGACAAGAGCGGCAAGCCCGTCAAGGGAGCAAAAGTGCAGTTCCGCATCTACAATTACGGCGAGTTCTACCCTGCTGCCACCAAGTATACCGACATCAAGGGCCGGACATCGCTCACGGCCGGCAAGGGCGACATGCTCGTGTGGGCCAGCAAGGACGGCTGGTACGGCTACAGTAAGGTCACCTTCGGCAAGGACGGCAAGGTTGATATCACGCTCAACAAGAATAATAGCCTCAAGAGCGGCCCGACATACGAGACCTTTGACATCGTACCGCCCGTCGAGAAAGCTGTCATGCCCAAGGTCAGCCCCGAAATGGCCGCTGCCAACAAGGTGCGCTTTGCCCGTGAGGACTCCATCCGCAAGGCCTATGTAGCTACTTTTATCGACGCCGAGAAGGCCCAATCGATCAATCCTGATGCCGCTGAATATCTGGTCAAGTCCCGCGGCAATTGGAGGACGATATTGGAGTTTGTCAGCAAGCATGCCGACAATAAAGAGCGTGTGCTCGGAGTGTTGAAGGGCCTGAACGAGAAAGACATGCGTGACGTGACCATGGCCATCCTGGATGATGCTTATGATGCACGCAGCAACCAGTTGGCCCAGCGCGTGGAATATGAGATGATCACATCGCCCTTCAAGTGTGAGCTGCAGGATGCCTTCGATGCCGCAACAGCTAGCCAGTTCAAGGCCGACCCGTCACGCCTGGTGGCCTGGGTGCGCGACAACATCTCCATTCATCCCGAGGAGAATGCCCTGCACATCGCCCAGACGCCAATGGGCGTGTGGCGCTCCCGCATGACCGACGGCCGCGGACGGGACATCTTCTTTGTTGACCTGGCTCGTTCCCTCGATATCGAGTCTCGCATGGATCCCGTGACCGGCAAGGTGCAGTACCGCACCGACGGCGACTGGCAGGATGTGAATTTTGAGACCGTGGAGCAGACCAATGCCCAGACGGGCACCTTGAAGCTCCGATACACGCCCACCCGCGTCCTGGATGACCCGAAGTATTACCACCACTTCTCCATCTCCCGCATTCTCGACGACGGCTCGACCCAGTTGCTGAACTACGACGAGGGGGACTCCGGTCTCGAAGAAGGGTCGTCTTGGAGCAATACCTTCCAGAACGGCACGACGCTGGATGCTGGCACCTACATGCTCACCAGCGGCACCCGGGCCGCTAGCGGCAAGGTACTGGTGGCCAACCGCATCTTTACCGTCAAGCCCGGCGAGACGACGACCATCAACCTGACCATGCGTCAGAGCGACGACATCGTGGCCGTCATCGGCAGCTTCAATTCCGAATCCAAGTTCCAGCTGCTCGACAGCGAGTTGAAGCCCATCGCAGGAGATGCCGTGAGCATCCTGTCGCAGACGGGGCGCGGCTACTTCATCGTGGGCCTGCTGGGCGTAGGCCAGGAGCCGACCAACCATGCCATGCGTGACATCGCTAAGACGAGCGGAGCCATCGACAAGTGGGGCCGCCCGATGGTACTGCTGTTCGAGAACGAGGCCGAGGCCCAGAAATACCGCCAGGAGAACTTCGGCACCTTGCCAAGCAACATCATCTACGGCATCGACACCGACGGCAGCATACGCCACCAGATTGTCCATGAGATGAAGCTGCAGAGCGAAACCCAGCTGCCTATCTTCATCCTCGCCGATACCTTCAACCGCGTGCTCTTCTGCTCACAGGGCTACACCATCGGCCTGGGAGAGCAGTTCACCAAGGTCATCAACAACCTGGACCGATAACCACCAGACGAGGCAAGAACACGTAACTCTTGTAAATAAATGCGTTAGCAACTCCCCCTCTAAGATTTGAACTGCACCCCAAAAGTTGGACACAAAACTATTGGAGTGCAGTTATTATATGAGACATGATTTTGTAGAAAAGCTAAATGTGGTCCGTTCAATCAC
>CACWID010000023.1 GCA_902760865.1 uncultured Bacteroidales bacterium
CGGGTTGTAGTTGCCGCCATGCCCCTTGCGTGTCGTGCAAAGGATGATTATGGCGTTCGGATTGACCTCGTAAATTCTGTCAAGCAGAGTTCGATAACCATAGTAGAAAGACTTGGTATTAAGGGTAACGCCCTCGGTGCGCAGAAAATCGTCCATCGTGCCAAGCGGGACATTCATTCCCCAGTCGTTGATGCCGTACTCGACTGTGTAGAAATCGGTACCGGAACCGTCTGGCAGCAGTGTTGCGGCGTTCTTTCCATCGCTGTTAGCATTTGATCCAGTGGCCGTCTGACCGATGTAATGTCCGTTGCCGCCCTTGTTGGTGACTGAGGTGAAATCAATCCGCTCTGTCACCCTCGTCACATAACCTTTTGTCAGGCCAGAGGAAATGACCCAACTGGGAAGGTTTTCGCCATCATAATAGGTTATGGAGGTTCCCAGCGCAGTCCACGATCCGCCGGCGTCAATCTTACCCATCGTAGGCTCGCTACCGTCGCCAGATCCATCATAGAGTGAGTCAGGCCACTGCTCTGTCAACAGATAGTTGATTAAAAGGGTAACGTCCTTGATGCTCGTTCTGCCGTCATGATTAAGATCACCATGTTCATACCCATTAGCACTCATCGGTAAGGCCATTGCCAGGACAAGTATTAAAACAGATAATTTTTTCATGTCTAGTTATGATGGGTTCCTGATATTAACTTCAAATCCATCCAGGAGCAGAACCCGATTAACTCGCTGGTAAGGGTCACCTATTGATTAATTGTTATTCCTTCTAGCTCATTAATAAGTATGTCAGAGCATAAACAGCCATTTACCATGGTCTTTTGCGACCCATAAATCGCCCAAACAAGACTATTGCTCCGGGGTGTTGTCGTCGGGGGCGAGGTCTTCGTAGGTCTGGTAGAGGAAATCGTTGTAGGGGAAGCGGGCGGTGTGAACAGCCTTGGCCTTGTTGTAGAGCAATTTCTTCAGGCCGTCGATGTTCTGTTGCTTCTTGGCGCTGATGAAGACGCAGTTCTCACCCATGCGCGACATCCAGGTCTCCTGCAGCTCCTCAAGGGGGATGTTCTCACGCAGGCGGGGCGTGAGGTCATCTTCATCCTTGGGCGTGTAAGTGAACTGGTCAATCTTGTTGAAGACCATGATCATCTCCTTGTCGCCGGCATCGCACACCTCCTGGAGCGTGCGGTTCACGACCTCGATCTGCTCCTCGAACTGGGGATGCGAGATGTCCACCACGTGGACGAGGATGTCACTGTCGCGCACCTCGTCGAGCGTACTCTTGAAGGATTCCACCAGGTGGGTGGGCAACTTGCGGATGAAGCCGACGGTGTCGGTCAGCAGGAAGGGCAGATTGGCAATCACGACCTTGCGGACCGTCGTGTCAAGGGTAGCAAACAGCTTGTTCTCGGCAAACACCTCGCTCTTGCTCAGCACGTTCATCAGCGTGGACTTGCCCACGTTGGTGTAGCCCACGAGCGCGATGCGCGTCAGTTTGCCGCGGTTCTTGCGTTGGGTGATCTTCTGCTTGTCAAGTTGGGCGAGTTTCTCCTTGAGCAGGGAGATTTTGGTCTTGACGATACGGCGGTCAGTCTCGATCTGAGTCTCACCGGGTCCGCGCATACCGATACCGCCTCGCTGACGCTCGAGGTGGGTCCACATACCCGTCAGCCTGGGCAGCAGGTACTGGTACTGTGCCAGCTCCACCTGCATCTTGGCGCTGGCCGTCTGGGCCCTCTTGGCAAAGATGTCAAGGATGAGGCTCGTGCGGTCGAGCGTTTTGACTTGAACAGCCTTCTCGATGAAGGCGACCTGCTTGGGCGTGAGGTCGTCGTCAAAGATGACAAGGTTGATGTCGTTCTCCTCGACGTAGGCGACAATCTCCTCGAGCTTGCCCTTGCCGACGTAGGAAGTGCTGTTGGGGCCGTCACACCGCTGCAGGAAGGTGCGCACGGTAGTTGCTCCTGCCGTCTCGGCCAGGAATTCGAGTTCGTCAAGGTATTCACGGGCCTTGGCCTCGCCCTGCTGGGGCGTAATCAATCCCACGAGGATGGCGCGCTCCTCTTTAACGTCTATATCATTAATGCGTTTACTATCGTCAATGAGTCCCATATAGTCACATTTTTTATTATTTGGATAAATTTGGCGGCACTTCAACCATTGATGCAAGCATCATGGTATTCAGTTTGCACAAATTGTGGTGCAAAATTACTAAAAAGCTGCGGTTTTTATTTAATTTTGTAACCAAAATGTGATAAACCAACTGTTACCCTATCGATATATGAAACAGACTATCCTACTCTTGGCCCTGTGGAGCACATTGCTGCTCCAAGCCATCCCAACCGATTACACCCAATATGTCAATCCGTTTATCGGCACGCAGACCGATGCCACCGGCGCCTTGAGCGGCAGCACGTTCCCCGGAGCCACGATGCCTCAGGGAATGGTGCAGGTGAGTCCCGACACCGAACAGATGGTGACCTGGGATCCCTGCTCTGGCTATGATTACAACCGCGACAGCATCTACGCCATCTCCCACACCCACTTGAGCGGCACGGGCTGTACAGACCTGTTTGACGTCTCGCTCATGCCAGTGACCTGGGAAGTGACTCCAGAGTATCTGGCGACAGGCAACTTCGGGCAGACTTTCTCACACGAGCAAGAAGCGGCACGCCCAGGATACTATAGTGTAGTACTTCAGGAAAGCGGAGTAAAAGCCGAACTCAGCGCTACGACCCGTGCTGGCATCCACCGATACAGTTTCCCCCAAGGGAAGCCGCAACAGGTCATTCTCGACCTCGACCACTCCACCTTTCGCGGCCAGGCCTATTATAGCGGGCGCCGCAGTTATGACATCATCCAAGCCCAGCTGCGCCTTGTTGATGACCACACGGTGGAAGGCTACCGCGTCATCACCGGCTGGGCCAAGCTGCGCAAAGTCTATTTCCGCGCCGAGTTTTCCCGTCCCATCACCGGGCACCTGCTCATGGACGGCACGCGCACCGTGGGTGACGCTACGGTAATCAACGGACGCACGCTGCGCTGCGCCCTGTCGTTTGACGCTGCAGGTGACAGCCAATTGACGGTCAAGGTCGCCCTCTCGGCGGTCGATATCGACGGAGCTCGTCGAAACCTCGCTGCCGAAGCTCCAGGCTGGGATTTTAACCAATATGTCCGTCAAGCCCACGACGAGTGGCAACGGCAACTGTCCTGCATCGACATTGACGGCACAGATGAGCAGAAGCAAATCTTCTACACCGGACTCTACCACGTGTTGTTGCAGCCCAACACCATGAGCGATGTCGATGGCCGATACATGGACACCAACTATGAGATACGCCAGATGCCCAAGGGTCAGAGTTACCACTCCACATTCTCGCTGTGGGACACCTTCCGCGCCGCGCATCCGCTTTACCTCTTGCTCAAACCCGACCTGGCGGCACAGTTCGTGAACGACATGGTGCGCCATCACGACACCTATGGCTACCTGCCCATCTGGGACCTGTGGGGACAAGAGAACTACTGCATGATTGGCAACCATGCCATCCCGGTCATCGCCGACGCCATTCTCGCCGACCTGCCCGGCATCGATGTCGAGAAAGCCTATCGAGCAATGGTCGAGAGTAGCACCAGGCCGCACACCAACTCGCCGTTTGACCTGTGGGAAGCACTGGGCTACATGCCCTGCAACAGGCAAGGATCCTCGGTTTCCATCACACTGGAGCAGGCATTTGACGACTGGTGCGTCGCTGCCGTTGCCGCGCGTCTGGGGTACAATGACGACTATCATCACTTTGCCCAGAGGGCGACTAACTATAAAAATCTGTTTGATGAAAAAACAGGGTTCTTCAGAGCACGCAAGGACAACGGACAATGGGCAGAGCCATTTGACCCGCTCAGCTATGAGGACAACAGCTTTATTGAGGGGAACGCCTGGCAATACCTGTGGTTTGTGCCTCATGCACCCGAGCAATTTATCGAGCTTATGGGCGGCAAGAAAGCATTTCTGAAAAAATTAGATGAGAATTTCAGTCTCACTTCCGTCAACCGTGAGACCAACGGCAATGCCTCGGCGTTTATCGGCCAGTATGCCCACGGCAACGAACCCAGCCACCACACCGTCTATTTCTACAACTTCGCCGGTCGTCCTTGGCGCACACAAGAACTGGTCAACCAGGTGCGCACCGAATTCTATAATGCCACTCCGGCTGGCTATGCCGGCAACGATGACTGCGGACAGATGTCGGCGTGGTACATTTTCTCGGCATTAGGCTTCTACCCCTTCAATGCGGGCGCTGCCGAATATGTCATCGGCACGCCACTGTTCCAGCGTGCCACGCTGCACCTGGCTGGCGACAAGGAGTTTACCATCATCCGCAAGGGTGACAAGGGTATATACGTCAAGGAAGTCCGCCTCAACGGCAAGCGGCTACAGGGTTACAAACTCAAGCATCAAGACATCATGGCGGGAGGAACGCTGGAATTTGTCATGAGCGAGAAGCGCCCCTAGTCCTTCAGAGTCCTTAGCTGTTGGCGGATACTAACTTCTCACTCCCAACTCCTAACTCCTAACTTCTCACTCCTAACTCAAATTATACCGTGGGCAGCGAAATGCCGTCGAGCTGGCGGTAGAGGTTGAGGGCATACACGTCGGTCATCGCGCTGATGTGGTCAAGCACGGCCTGCACCTGCTCAAAGAGCGTCGGAGCGTGCACGTCGTACTGCTGCGGGAACTTGTTCATCAGCAACTGCGAGTAATTGCGCTCGGGGTGCATGACGGCCTCGATGAGCTTCTCGAGCAGCAGGTTGATGATGCGGTTTCCTGCCAGGTCCACATCGACAACATAGCTGGCACGGTAGAGACGTTCTTGGGCCAAAGCGCTGCATGCCTGATAGACCTGGGCCGGGAGCGGATCGATGCAGTCGATGAGCGACCCCTCGAAGCGGCCCTCCATGATTTCATCCTCGTGGGCGGCAAAGGCGGCGGCACACTGCTCTACCAGCAGGCCCACGATGCAGGAGCGCAGGTAGGCAATCTTCTCGTTGGGGTCGGCGACGCGGGCCATGTGTTCACGCAGGTGGGCCTGACGCTCCGCGGTGAAAAAGCCCAACAGCAGGTCGATGGTCTCGTCGGTGCCGATAATCTTGAGCTTGTGACCGTCCTCGATGTCCATGATCTGGTAGCAGATGTCGTCGGCCGCCTCGACGATATAGACGAGGGGATGACGGCAATAGCGGTCCTCATCCAGTTGAATCAGTCCTAATTCGTCGGCAATGCGCTTGAAGGTTTCCTTCTCGGTCGTGAAAAAGCCGAACTTGCCTTTCTCGCCGGCATGCATCGACGAGTAAGGATACTTGACAATGGAGGCCAGCGTGGAATAGGTCATGGCAAAACCGCCGGGACGACGGCCCTTGAACTGATGAACAAGGGTACGGAACGAGTTGGCGTTGCCCTCAAAGTGGACGAGGTCGTTCCACTGTTCGACCGTAAATTTATCCTTGAATTCCAGGCCCTTGCCCTCGCTGAAGTAGGCCCCGATGGTCTTTTCGCCAGAATGGCCGAAAGGTGGGTTGCCCAGGTCATGCGCCAGACAGGCGGCAGCGACGATTTCGCCGATGTCACGCAGCTTATCAGCCCACGGCTGCCCCTCATAGCGCGGCATGAGGCGGATGACAATCTCGCGCGCCATTGACTTGCCCACGCTGGACACCTCCAGGCTATGTGTCAATCGGTTGTGTACAAAGATGCTGTCGGGCAGCGGAAACACCTGCGTCTTGTTCTGCAGGCGGCGGAAAGGTGACGAGAACACCAGGCGGTCGTAGTCGCGCTCAAAGTCGCTACGGACTCCCCCACCCTTGTCATCGTGGTAATGTTCCAGTCCCAAGCGTTTATCCGAAATCAATCGGTCCCAATCCATTCGTTGTTGTGACATTTCGTTTCCAAATTTTGCACAAAAGTAACAACAATCCCATTAATTATCAAAAAGTGATAATCGAAAATTGATAATCACTTTATAATTAAGTCCAAAATTGCAATGTAAAGCTATTTTTCAAGTTGCTCGGCTACCCAAATGACCCACTCGTCGATGTTGTCGGTCAAGCGGGCGGGCAGCGGCAAGTCGATGCGCACGTCGGGGGCGATGCCGCTCTTATCGACAGAAGTTTCGGGAAGACCATCTTCTCGAGACATGGGCATCTGGAATGAGATCCCTGAATTGGGTAACTCAACGAATGCGACGTTGGCAAAATCAAAGCAGCCAATAGTGTTGTCACGACCGTAAATTGTCGTCCGGTAACTGCAAGCCCTAGCCATGAGCACGATAGACTCACCCGAACTGCCAACTCTATTGTCAATGATCATGGCTGCCTTGTGCAGGGAGGGATCCACCTTTTTATACCGAATCAAATCATATCCTAATGACAAAAACTCGGCATCGGGATTATTTGCAGCAAGTTTATGGACAATTGGATTCCATCCCACCTTTTTAAGATAAGCAAGATTTTGAGGCGTATTGCGATATGCTGGCTTGGGTAATAATGCCTCATGGTCATAGAGCAGTTTACGATAAGGCTCAAACAAGCCATCATTGCCACCACCATTGCCACGAACATCGATAATCAGATTCTCGCAATGCGATTTTTTGAATTGTTTTATCGAATTCTTGATCCATTTACTATCGGTTTCTCCACCGCAAGAAGGGAAACGGATAAGGAAGGTTTTGTCCGTCACCTTACATGCAAGAGGTTTAGGGTCATATTCTACCATGAGTTTCCAGTAGAGGATTCTTCTCTTGCTCTTTTCATGATACTTATTCCTTACCGTTAAATTACCGTCCTCATCAGGATAATTCTTATGCAAGCTAAGATGCAGATCATTGAACCAGCCAAAATAGGCAGAAACGGCATCCCAACCCGGGCGTTCACTACGCTCAACCTCACCTCTCAAGCGAGCCTTGGTCGCCTCATAATCTGACTGTGTACTGTCATTCACCCAAAAGGAAAAACCTGAGTAGTTGTCCTCGATATATTTCACAGCGAAGTCATAGTCCTCAAGGTGCTGCTCAACCGTCAGTTCAGGCAACTGAGCCCAAGACATCAGTCCCATAAAGAGGCACAAAAATATATTCAATACTTTTTTCATCATTCTTCAATCATTGGTTTTTCTGCTGCAAATTTATCGACACTATACATTCTAATCAAGCGATTTCCATAAAAAAATAACCGAAAACAGTAAATAACACGAAAAAGTGTCAAAATTTTGGACAGTTGACCAAATTTGGTCAATACAATTCAGGTCACATCTATAGTCATTACTTAACATAGACATTAAAAAAGGTTTCAAATGATGGTTGTAACCGTTTTTGATGTATTTTTGCAGTTTGTAACCAAACCTGGTTTATGGAGAAGATAAATGTGAAGATTGTAAACCGTGGACCGCATGAGGTGCCGCAGTATGGGACAGCGTTGAGCGCGGGGATGGACCTGCGCGCCTGGCTGGAGGAGCCGTTGACGCTGCAGCCGTTGCAGCGGGCGCTGGTGCACACGGGTATCTATATTGCCCTGCCCGAGGGCTATGAGTGCCAGATCAGGCCTCGCAGCGGCCTGGCGCTGAAGCGTGGGCTCACTGTGCTGAACACGCCCGGCACCATCGATGCCGATTACCGCGGCGAGATTGGAGTCATTCTCGTGAACCTGAGCAATGAGCCGCAGACCATCGAGAACGGTGAGCGCATCTGCCAGATGGTGGTTGCCCGCCACAGCACGGTGGAGTGGACCGTGGCCGAGGACCTCGACGAGACGGAACGCGGAGCCGGCGGCTTCGGGCACACGGGGACGAGGTGATCAAGTTTTCAAGCTTGAAAACTTGATGATTAGTGATTAGAGATTAGAGATTAGTGAATTGCTATCACATAAATTGGTGATTAGAGATTAGAGAATTGTCATCACATATAACGATGAGACGATATTTATTGATATTGACCATTGCGTTGGTGGGAATGGCTGCTGTGGCCGGCAACAATGAGCCGGCAGGTAAGACCGTCAGCCTCGCCGACCAGCGAAAGGCAGAATATATCTTCGTACAAGCGCACAACGAGAAGCTCAAAGACAACTATGACGCCTTCTACGACCTTCTCGCCTACGCCCACGAGCTGGACCCCGGCAACACCGCCGTCTCCTTCTACATGGGCATGTGCCTGCTGAAGATGAACAACACCAACAAGGAACGCTGTGAACAGGGACTGGACCTGATGAAGGAGCACTTTGAGGCTCAGCCCGAGGACCTGTACGAAACGACCTTCTACGGCGATGCCAACATGCAGTTGGGTCACCCCGAGGAGGCCTTGCGCGCCATCAAGGTGCTCAACGAGCTCAACCCCAACCGCCTGGAGATGCAGGTGCGCCTCGCCGAAGCCTATTCCCAGACGGGCGACTACGCACAGAGCAATGCCACCTATGACAGCATAGCGGCCATCTTCGGCGACGCCATTCAGATCACGTCGAGCAAGATCAATAACTACATGGCGATGAACGACAGCGCCCAGGCCCTGCGCGAGATGCGCAAACTGCTGTCCACAGCGCCCCAGAACGACTCCTACAACATCGCCATGAGCGGACTGTTCCAGCACTACGGCATGAACGACAGCGCCTTCTACTACCTGGACCGAGCCCAGGAATATGCCCCCGACAACGGCTACATCTATCTGACCCGAGCCGGGTACTACATGCAGGCGGGCGACAGCGCCGGCTATGAGCAGCAGATCTACAACGCCCTCACCGCCGAGCAACTCGACGTGGAGTCCAAGCTGGGCGTGCTGCTGGGCTACATCCGCGAGAAAATGGCCCAGGAGGACACCACACAGCGCATCGACAACCTGTTCACGGTGCTCATCCAGCAGCATCCTCACGAGGCCGACATCCACCAGCTCTATAGCGAGTACCTGTATGCAAAGAAGGACTACAAGGGCGCCATCGAGCAGCTGGGCTACAGCCTCGACGTCAACCCGACCGATGCCAGCGGATGGCGCAACATGGTCATCCTCAACATGATGGACGACAACTATGCCGACGCCATCAAGGCCTCGGAAAAAGCGCTCGAATACAACCCGGACAACCTGGACCTGTATGGCTACGTCGCCGGTTGCTACCACCAGATGAAGGAGTATGGCAAGGCCATCGAGACCTATCAGCAAATTCTCGCCATGACCGACAGCACCGACCTGACACGTCGCTCAGAAATCATTACCGGCATCGGCGACACCTACAGCGAGCTGAAGGACGACGCCAAGACCATCGAGTGCTACGAGCAGGCCCTGGAACTCGACCCGACCAACTCCGGAGCGCTCAACAACTATGCCTACTTCCTCGCCCAGCGCGGACAGGACCTGGACCGTGCCGAGCGCATGGCCGCCCTGGCCGTCAAGGATGCCCCCGACAACGCCAACTTCATCGACACCTATGCCTGGGTCTATTTCGCCAAGAAAGACTATGTCAAGGCGCTGCTCTACATCAAGGATGCCGTCGAGAAGGACGAGGACAACCACCTGCTCGAGCACTACGGTGACATCCTCTGGTTCAACGACGAGAAGGAGGCCGCCGTCGAGCAATGGACCAAGGCCCTTGAAGCCGATCCCGACAACGAACTGCTGCAACGCAAAGTAAACAACAAGACCTATTATGAAGAATAACAACAGCATCACCATCCTCTCGATACTCATCGCCATCACGGCCATGATGATGACAGCTTGCGGCACCACCAAGAAGGCTGTGTCCCTACCCGACTCCACCTCGACAAGCCAACAAACAACCCCCGACGGCCCACGGGAAACCATCATCGCCACAGTCGGCGAATGGCGAACCATGCAGACCGGCGGCAACATCAAACTCGGCGCCGGCAGCAGCCTGTCGTCGGCCATCCAGATGCGCATGATACGCAACGAGGCCATCTTCATCTCCATCAGGCCGATGCTGGGCATCGAGGCGGGCAAACTCATCATCACCGCCGACAGCCTCTATGCCGTGGACAAGGTGCACAAGCGCTACATCGCCGAGAAAGTCTCCATCCTCACCTCGGGCATCCCCGTCACCGTGAGCGATGTGCAGGACATCTTCCTCGGGCGCCCCTTCATCATCGGCAAGGGCTCACTGAACAATGAGTTGGCCCCCGAGGTCTCCGTTTCAGTTAACGGCAGCAACCTCGTGCTCGCGCCTCGCGAGCCGTTCATGGGTTACAACTACGACTTCAACTTCGACAAGTCATCACACATCACGTCACTCAACATCGCCCCCAAGGGCAGCACCACCGCCGCCTATCAGGTCAAGTACGACGACGTGCGCACCACCCAGGCCGGCAACATCGCCCACGGCCTCAATGCCAGCGCCAGCATCGAGAAAAAGAAGGTCACTTTCTCACTGACCTACAAGAACATAGACTGGAACGGCAATGTCAAGATCGACAAGGAGATGCCCAAAGGTTACTCCCGCATGAGCGCCAAGGACCTTTTCTCCATGTTCTCCAACTGAGGGTCCGTGTAACGACACCGGGGATTGAGCAATCCTCCTGCTCGTGAAACAGCATCATTCCCAGTTTTGAAAAACTGGAATCCAGGGCAAAATAAATCACCCTATTCTGCGTTATGTTATTATATATAACGTTAACAACGATTAGTCAATGAGATTTCATTCCCGCATACTGTTCCTGATGGCGTGCCTGATGTGCGCGGTCAGTGTCTTTTCACAGGTCAAGATCACCGGCAAGGTCGTTGATGCGGCCGGTGAGCCCATCGAGTTCGCCACCATCCGGCTCCTGGGCACCGCTGTCGGCACCAATACCGACACACAGGGTTTCTACGAGATGACCGTCCCCAAGGCCGACACCCTCATGGTCGAGTTCTCGTGCCTGGGCTACGCCACCGTCACACGCCAGCTCGTCAAGCCGGAGGGCACCGTCACCATCAACCCCAAGCTCTATGAAAAGACCCTCGAACTCGGCGAAGTCGAGATCACCGAATACAGGAAGCAGACCAACAGTATGCAGGGCATCGACGTGGACATGCTGAAGCGCACGCCCGACGCCTCGGGCGGCAGTGTCGAGGCCGTGCTGACCACCATGGCCGGCGTCAGCTCCAAGAACGAGATGAGTTCGCAGTACATGGTGCGCGGCGGCTCCTACGACGAGAACAGCGTCTATATCAACGGCATCGAGGTCTATCGCCCGCAGCTCATCAGCTCGGGACAGCAGGAGGGTATGAGTATCATCAACCCCGACCTGGTGCGCAAGGTGGACTTCTCCACTGGCGGCTTCAGTGCAGCCTACGGCGACCGCATGTCGTCGGTACTCGACATCACCTACCGCGAGCCACAGGCCTTTGAGGGCGCCTTTGCGGCCAGCATCCAGGGCGGCAGCCTGATGCTGGGTCACAGCACGAGCCACTATTCCCAGATGCACGGCCTGCGCTACAAGCGCAACTCGTCGCTGATGGGTTCGCTGGAGAGCAAGGGTGAATATGACCCGCAGTACTTCGATTACCAGACGAGCCTCGTCTTCAAACCGACAGAAAAACTGCGCATCGCCGTGCTGGGCAACGTCAGCATCAACGACTACCGCTTCACGCCCGTGAACCGCGAGACCAACTTCGGTACCAGCACCCACGTCAAGACGTTCATGGTCTATTTTGACGGCTACGAGAAGGACAAATTCCAGACCTACTTCGGCGCCGGTGCCATCACCTACGCATTCAACAACAAGGGCACCGACCTGACGCTGCAGGCCTCGGGTTACCGCACCGACGAGCTGGTGGCCTATGACATCCACGGCGAGTACTGGCTGCAGGAGTCAGGAGAGGAACAGGGCGTGGGCAAGTACCATGAGCACGAGCGCACACGCCTGAAGATGAACGTGATGGACATCACCCTGCGCGGCAACGTCGGCATCAACCAGAACAGCATCTCCTACGGCGTCTCGATGCGCAAGGAAGACATCTACGACCGCTCCCGTCAGTGGCAATGGCGCGACAGTGCGGGCTATTCCCTGCCCCACATCCCCGACCAGGTCAACGTCATCTTCACCGAGACGTCGAGCAACGACCTGAACACTACACGCATCGCCGGATGGCTGATGGACACGTGGCGCTTCACTTCGGGTGCCGGCTACTGGTCGCTGAACGCCGGCGTGCGCTTCTCGCATTGGGACTTCAACGGCGAAACGCTCATCTCGCCGCGCGCCAGCATCGGTTTCGTGCCCGCGCGCAACGGCAATCTGTCGCTGCGTCTGGCCGGCGGTGTCTATTACCAGGCGCCCTTCTACAAGGAATACCGGCAACAGGTCATGGACACGCTCAACAACCGCAACATCCTGCTCAACAAGGACATCAAGTCGCAGCGCAGCATCCAGGTCATCCTGGGCGGCGACTACACCTTCAGGGCCCTTGACCGTCCGTTCAAGTTCACGGCCGAGGCCTACTATAAGAACCTGTCTAACCTGATCCCCTACGAAATCGACAACCTCAAGCTCGTCTATAGCGGTTTCAACAGCAGTAAGGGCTATATTGCCGGTGTGGACATGAAGCTGTTCGGACAGTTTGTCGAGGGTACTGACTCGTGGCTCAGTTTCTCGTTGATGAAGACCCAGGAGGACCTGTACGGAGTCAAGGTGCCGCGTCCCACCGACCAGCGCTACAGCGTAGCCCTGTTTTTCACCGACTACTTCCCCAACATCCCGCGCTTGAAGTTCAGCCTGAAGGGCGTCATCAGCGACGGTCTGCCCACGACGGCGCCTCACCTGACGCGTGCCGATTCCTACGTTCGCCAGCCCGCCTACAAGCGCGTTGACGTCGGCCTGAGCTACGAGCTCATCGGCAAGGAGCACCGCCCGTACAGCGGATTCTTCAGCCACTTCAAGGAAATCTGGCTCGGCCTGGACTGCTTCAACCTGATGGACATCAGCAACGTGAGCAGCTACTACTGGGTCACCCACGTCAGCGGCATCCAGTACGCCGTCCCCAACTACCTGACCCGCCGCCAGATCAACGTGCGCCTCTCTGCCTCGTTCTAAGTTTCCTTGGCCCCGGCGCTAAAAAGAAAACAATAAGTACAATAAAGACAAGGCCATCAGGCAGTTACAGAATAATTAACGACAACTGAAACAACTAAAACAATAGGCGCCCGCACTGTAGGGCCTCGCCTTGGCGTGGCCGCACTCCGAACGACTGAAAACTTTAAGCTTGGACGATAAGGCGGTAAGGATTTTTCAGACAACTGAATAATCTGAGATTTCTGAGGGTTGACGCACGCTAGGGCCCCTGTTGATAAAAATTATGACAATCTATTGTATCATAAAGGCAAAAATGTTAACTTTGCGGGTTAGTAAGTGAACATCTATTATAACTTATAAAAACTGAACCAAAATCATGGCAAAACCTTATGTAATCGGAATCGACATGGGCGGCACTAACACCGTCTTTGGCATCGTGGACGCTCGCGGCAATGTGATCGCAAGCAATTCTATCAAAACCGCTAAACACAGCGACTTCAATGACTACATCGATGAGCTTCACACCGAGCTGTCACGCTTGATCAAGGAAGCTGGCGCTGAGGACAAGATCAACGGCATCGGCATCGGTGCCCCTAACGGCAACTACTATACGGGTCTGATCGACCAGGCTCCTAACCTGCCTTGGCCCAGCCCGATCCCCCTGGCTGAGATGGTGACCAAGAAATTTGGCATCCCGTGCTTGATTACTAACGACGCTAACGCTGCTGCTATCGGTGAGATGACCTATGGCGTTGCCCGTGGTATGAAGGACTTCATCATGATCACCCTGGGCACTGGTGTGGGCAGCGGTATCGTCGTGAACGGCCAGATGGTTTATGGCCACGATGGCTTTGCCGGCGAGCTGGGCCACGTGATCGTGAAGCGTTCTAACGGCCGCCAGTGTGGCTGTGGCCGCACAGGTTGTCTGGAGGCCTACTGCTCGGCAACGGGTGTGGCACGCACTGCCCGCGAGTTCCTGGAGCTGCGAAAGGAGCCGTCCAAGCTGCGCGACTATGACGTCGAGACCATTACGAGCAAGGATGTGTATGACTGCGCTATCGCTGGCGACCAGCTTGCCAAGGAGATCTTTGAGTACACCGGTACCATCCTGGGTGAAGCTCTTGCCGATTTCACTGCATTCTCGAGTCCCGAGGCATTTGTACTGTTCGGTGGCCTGACCAAGAGCGGTGACCTGATCATGAATCCCGTGAAGGAGGCCTTTGACCGCAATGTGCTGGGCATCTACAAGGGCAAAGTGAAGATTCTCATCAGCGAGCTCAAGGAGAGCGATGCTGCTGTGCTCGGCGCCAGCGCCCTGGGTTGGGAAGTAAAGGAATAAGACTCTGATTTCAAGCGAGATAGCAAGGAAATGAAGAAGATTCTTTTCATCCTGATGGCAGCGATTGTGTGCTGCAGCGTGATTTCCTGCAACGAGAAGCCCAAGCAATACAAGTTCGTCAAGGTAATGAATGACGGCAAGGAGCAAGTTGAGGAACTCGATGCCAAAAATGACACCGATGCTCTGAAGCAGTACATCCTGCGCATGGAGAAGATTCTCACTGCAAGCATCGCCAAGGGCGAAGAACCGGACTTTAAGGTGATGTACATCGTTTCGCCTGAAGGCGACACGCTCAACACCGATAAGGACCTGCTCGAGGCCGTGGCCTCTGGCCTGCCGCAGATGATCGAGCTGCCCGCCGGGGAGGCTCCCGCCACTGCTGACGCGCCGAAGGATTGACCCGTCCGGCTTACATCCACCACTAATGACACAATAAGCCCCGAGCCTGATGGCCCGGGGCTTATTGATTATCAGTGATATAATCGGTTTTTCGCGATTACTCTTCGGTCTTGGGAGCCTCAGCCTCAGCTGCGGGAGCGGCTGCTTTCTTGCGGCTACGACGAGTGGACTTCTTGGCAGCGCTCTTCTCCTGGCTCTTAGCCTCGAGCATAGCCTCATTGAAGTCAACGAGCTCGATGAAGCAAGTCTTGGCGTTGTCACCGAGGCGGTTACCCAGCTTCAGGATGCGGGTGTAGCCACCGGGACGGTCAGCGACCTTAGCAGCAACTGTCGAGAACAACTCCTTGACGGCCTCCTTGTTCTGGAGATGCTTGAAGACGAGGCGGCGAGAAGCCGTGGTATCGTCCTTCACCTTGTTGATAAGGGGCTCGGCATACATGCGAAGTGCCTTAGCCTTGGCCAGGGTCGTGATGATGCGCTTGTGCATGATCAGCGAGATGGTCATGTTGGCCAGCATGGCGTCACGATGAGCGCTCTTGCGACTCAGATGGTTGAATTTCTTATTGTGTCTCATTGTTTTTTACTCTTTTTCTAATTTGTATTTAGTAATATCCATGCCAAAGTGCAGATTCAGGGTTGCCAACAGCTCCTCAAGCTCGCTGAGCGACTTCTTACCGAAGTTGCGGAACTTGAGCAGGTCGGTCTTGTTGAAGACCACGAGTTCTCCAAGCGTCTCAACCTCAGCCGACTTCAGGCAGTTCAAAGCGCGTACAGAGAGGTCCATGTCAACGAGTTTGGTCTTGAGCAACTGACGCATCTTGAGTACCTCCTCGTCGAACTCCTCGTTGCCGTTGACCTCGGTGTTGTCGAGGACGATTTCACGGTCGGTGAAGAGCTGGAAGTGCTGGATCAGGATCTCGGCAGCGCCCTTGAGAGCGTCCTTAGGATGAATGGAGCCATCGGTGGTGATTTCGATGATGAGCTTCTCGTAGTCGGTCTTCTGCTCGACACGGAAGTTCTCGACGGCGGTCTTCACGTTCAGGATGGGCGTGTAGATCGAGTCGATGGCAATCACGTCGATGGGGTCATTGGCATTCTTGTTCTCCTCAGAGGACCTGTAACCCCTACCCTTGTTGACAGAGAGTTCAATCTGGAAACCGCAAGAGGGGTCGATGTGGCAGATCTCGAGCTCGGGGTTGAGTACCTCAAAGGCACTGAGCACCTTGCCGATATCGCCGGCCTTGAAGACGCTTTGACCTGAAACCTTGACAACGGCCTTCTCGGTGTCGGTGTCCTCGACGATGCGTTTGAGACGAACCTTCTTGAGGTTCAGGATGATGTTGGTGACATCTTCCCGAACGCCGGTGATGGTAGCGAACTCGTGCTGCACTCCGTCGATGCGGATGCTGCAGATCGCATAGCCTTCAAGTCCCGAAATGAGGATTCGGCGCAGTGCGTTACCGATGGTAACACCGTAGCCGGGCTCCAGAGGGCGGAACTCAAACTTGCCGAACGTGTTGTCGGCTTCCAACATCAAGACTTTGTCGGGTTTCTGGAATGCTAAAATAGCCATGGATAAAAATTTTACTGTTTAGAATACAACTCGACGATCAACTGCTCCCTGATGTTCTCAGGAATGTCTTCGCGAACGGGCATGTGCAGGAGCTTGCCGCCCTTCACGTTCTCGTCCCACTCAATCCAGGGGTACTTGCTGTGGTTGAAGCCAGCGAGTGCATCCTGGATCACCTCCAGGGACTTGGACTTCTCGCGAACAGCAACGATCTGACCCTCGCTGACGGAGTAAGAAGGAATGTTCACAACCTTGCCGTCGACGGTGATGTGACGGTGGAGTACGAGCTGACGTGCAGCAGCACGCGTGGGAGCGATGCCCAGGCGATAAACGATGTTGTCGAGACGAGCCTCGAGCAGCTGCAACAGCACCTCACCCGTAACGCCCTTCATGCGCGAAGCCTTGTTGAAGAGGTTGCGGAACTGACGCTCAAGCACGCCGTAGGTGTACTTGGCTTTCTGTTTTTCGCGAAGCTGAGTGCCGTACTCCGACATCTTGCGGCGACGGTTGTTACCGTGCTGGCCCGGGGGATAGTTCTTCTTCACGAAGTACTTGTCTTCACCGAAGATGGGTTCACCCAATTTGCGGGCAATTTTAGTTTTTGGACCGGTGTATCTAGCCATAGTCTTTTCTTAAATGATGATTAACATTGTGAATTGGAATCGCTTCAGTGCAGCCGCGATTGCAGAGAGGTCGTTAAGAATTGCAATCCATTCACTGATAGAGATTCGCGAAAAATTGTGTTAGTAAAACCGTTGATATAAACAATAGTGTTTACATTGACGAGGGAAGCGCCTAACTCTCTTAGACCCTTCTTCTCTTGGGAGGACGGCAACCGTTGTGGGGCAGCGGCGTCACGTCGATAATCTCGGTCACTGCAATGCCAGCGCCATGGATCGTGCGGATAGCGGACTCACGGCCGTTACCGGGACCCTTGACATAGGCCTTGACCTTGCGCAAACCCAGGTCGTAAGCGACCTTAGCGCAGTCCTCAGCAGCCATCTGAGCGGCGTAGGGAGTGTTCTTCTTAGAACCGCGGAACCCCATCTTGCCTGCTGATGACCAGGAGATGACCTGTCCCTCACCGTTGGCGAGGCACACAATGATGTTGTTGAAAGAAGAATGCACGTGGAGCTGACCGATACCGTCAACACGAACGACTCTCTTCTTAGCTGCGACTGTCTTTTTAGCCATAGTAATTCAATAATGTTATTTAGTAGCTTTCTTCTTGTTAGCAACAGTTTTCTTGCGGCCCTTGCGGGTGCGAGCGTTGTTCTTGGTGCTCTGACCACGAACGGGCAGACCGTTGCGGTGACGGATGCCACGGTAGCAACCGATGTCCATCAATCGCTTGATGTTCATCTGCACCTCACTGCGCAGGTCACCTTCCACTTTGTATTCGTTACCGATCACCTCACGCACTGCGGCTGCCTCAGCGTCGGTCCAGTCCTTTACACGGGTGTTCTCGTCAACGCCGGCCTTCTTGAGGATCGTAGCGGCCGAGCTGCGGCCAATACCGAAGATGTAGGTCAAGGCGATCACACCGCGCTTGTTTTGGGGAATATCAACCCCGACAATTCTTACTGCCATATATTAAATGAAATTTTTTGCAAAGTTAATACTTTTTTTTATCCCTGACGCTGTTTGAACTTGGGATTTTTCTTATTAATCACGAACAAGCGCCCCTTGCGGCGAACAATCTTGCAGTCTTCGTTGCGCTTCTTGATAGATGCTCTAGTTTTCATAATGATATCTTGTGATTTTGTTATTTATATCTGAATGAGATTCGGCCTTTGGTCAAATCGTAGGGAGACATCTCCACCCTCACCTTGTCACCGGGCAGGATCTTGATGTAGTGCATACGCATCTTGCCGCTGATGTGGGCAGTGATCTGGTGTCCGTTCTCGAGTTCGACACGGAACATCGCATTGGATAATGCCTCGACGATTGTACCGTCTAATTCTATTGCTGTCTGTTTAGCCATATAAAATTGTTGTTAACGTTAATGTGTTGCCTTCTTGTGTTGAAAAATCATTTTAATCAGATGAACCTGTCTCCCAGCACCTCCTTGATGCCGTCGAATGACGACAGGATATCGGGCTTGCCGTGATGGATGGCAATCGAGTGCTCGAAGTGTGCACTCACCTTGCGGTCACGGGTGCGGGTTGTCCAACCGTCGCGCTCGGTGACGATGTTCTTGCTTCCCATGTTGATCATGGGCTCGATGGCGATCGTCATGCCGTTGCGCAGCAGGGGGCCAGTGCCTCGCCTGCCATAGTTGGGCACCTCGGGGTCCTCGTGCAGCTTGCGTCCCACACCGTGTCCGCACATCTCGCGGACGACGCTGTAGTTGTGGCGCTCGCAGTACTGCTGGATGGCGTGACCGATGTCGCCGATGCGGTTGCCGGGCACTGCGTGCTCGATACCGATGTAGAGCGACTCCTTGGTCGTGCGCAGCAGTTGCACGATCTCGTCAGCGACGTTGCCGACACAGAAGGTGTAGGTGCTGTCGCCGTTGAACCCCTCGGGGGTGACGGCACCGCAGTCACAGGACACGATGTCGCCATCCTCGAGCACGTAGTTCGACGGGATGCCGTGCACTACGACCTCGTTGACCGAGGTGCAGAGCGTGGCGGGAAAGCCGTACAGCCCTTTGAAGCCGGGCGTGCAGCCTTGGGAACGGATATACTCCTCAGCGATTTGATCCAGACGTCGTGTGGTCACGCCGGGGGCGACCCACTTGGCCACCTCGGCCAAGGTGCCAGCCACGACCAGATTGGCCTTGCGCAGCATCTCGATTTCCTCGTCTGTCTTGAGATATATCATAGTGTGATCAAAAATCCTTTTTCAGTTAAAAAAGACATTAACGTCATTTAGCGGTTACGACCCTTGAGCTTACCAGACTTCATCAGACCGTCATAGTGGTGCATCATCAAGTGCGTCTCGATCTGCTGCAGGGTGTCAAGAACGACACCGACAGTAATCAGCAACGATGTGCCACCGAAGAACTGGGCGAACTGCTGGTTGATGCCGAAGTAGCGGGCGAATGCGGGCAGGATGGCAACAATACCCAGGAACAGTGAACCCGGCAGAGTAATGCGGGACATGATCGAGTCGAGATACTCGGCGGTCTTCTTGCCCGGCTTGATACCGGGGATGAAGCCGCTGTTCTTCTTCATCTCTTCGGCCATCTGGGTGGGACGCACCGTGATAGCGGTATAGAAGTAGGTGAAGGCAACGATCATGAGGAAGTAAACCACATTGTACCAGAAACCGTTCATGTCACCGAAGGTGCGTGAAACCCAACCCCAGAAACCTGAGGCATCGCCACGAGCGCCGAAACCGGCGAGGGTGATGGGGATGAACATCAATGCCTGGGCAAAGATGATGGGCATCACGTTAGCAGCGTTGACCTTCAAGGGGATGTACTGGCGGGCGCCACCATACTGCTTGTTGCCGACGATGCGCTTGGCATACTGCACGGGAACCTTGCGGGTACCCTGGGTCAGCATGACTGCACCGGCAGTGACAGCGAAGAGGATGACGATCTCCACGAGGAACATCACGAGACCACCTTGTGCCGTGTTCAGACGGCTGGTGAACTCTTGCACGATGGCACCGGGGAAGCGGGCAAGAATACCCACGAGAATGATGATCGAGATACCGTTGCCGATACCCTTGTCGGTGATCTTCTCGCCGAGCCACATGATCAACATGGCACCAGCGGTGAGGACGACAGACAGATAAACCTTCATCCAGAAGCCCATGCTAGCATGGCCACCGGCGGCATTGACCTGATACTCAAGGTTGAGCAGATATGCAGGAGCCTGCACGAGCAGGATAAGCACGGTCAGGTAACGGGTGTACTGGTTGAGCTTCATGCGGCCACTCTCACCCTCGCGCTGCATCTTCTGGAAGCTGGGCACAACCATGCCTGCCAATTGGATAACGATCGACGCGGTGATGTAGGGCATGATACCCAACGCGAAGATCGAGGCCTGTCCGAATGCACCGCCCGAGAACATGTCGAGCAGCTGCATCAGACCACCACTGGTGAAGTTACGCATTGCTTCGAGGTCGCTCGGGTTGATTCCGGGCAGCACCACATGGCATCCAAAGCGATAGATCACAATGAACAAGAATGTGGTGACGAGGCGCTTGCGCAGGTCCTCAATCTTCCAGATGTTTTTTATTGTTTCAATAAGTTTCATCGTCGGGTTAGAGTTTTACGATTGAGCCACCGGCAGCGGTGATAATCTCCTCAGCCTTCTTGGAGAAAGCGTGGGCTTCAACCTCCACCTTGTGGTTGAGCTGACCCTGGCCCAAAATTTTAACTAGTTGGTTCTTACGCACCAGGCCAGCCTGAAGCAGGTCGGCAACGGTGATCTTGTCAAGGCCGTTCTTCTCGGCGAGTGACTCGAGGACAGCAACGTTGATGGCCTTGTACTCCACTCGGTTGATGTTCTTGAAGCCGCCCTTGGGGACACGGCGCTGCAGAGGCATCTGGCCGCCTTCGAAGCCGACCTTCTCCTTGTAACCTGAGCGCGACTTTGCACCCTTGTGACCACGTGTTGATGTACCGCCCTTGCCCGAACCGGGACCACGGCCAATGCGACGTTTCTTCTTATTTGAACCTACAGCGGGTTTTAAATCATGTAATTCCATAATGATGTTTACTTGTTTTGTGATGTTAAGGAATTAATCCACATTGGTGACTTCCACCAGGTGACGTACAGCGTTGACCATGCCAAGCACTTGAGGGGTAGCCTCGTGTACGACGGTGTGGTTGAGCTTCTTCAGACCCAGAGCGTCGAGGGTCTTCTTCTGACGAGCCGGACGATTGATGCGGCTTTTCACTTGCTTAATCTGTATCTTAGCCATAACTTGCAAACAATTATTAACCGTTAAACACCTTGTCCACAGTAATGCCGCGATAGTGAGCCACGGTAGCCGGGCTGCGCATCTCGTCGAGAGCCTTGAGCGTGGCCTTCACCAGGTTGTGGGGGTTGCTCGAGCCCTTGGACTTGCAAATAACATCGGTAACACCTACCGTCTCGAAGACGGCACGCATAGCACCACCGGCCTTAACACCGGTACCGGCGCTGGCGGGCTTCATGATGATGCGGCTGCCGCCGTACTTGGCAACGACCTCGTGGGGGATGGTACCCTTGTGAACGGGGACCTTGATGAGGTTCTTCTTGGCCATCTCGGTTCCTTTGGAGATTGCCGTGGTGACTTCGTTGGCCTTACCCAGGCCGTAGCCGATAATGCCATTACCATCACCGACAACGACGATGGCTGCGAAGGTGAAGGTGCGGCCACCCTTGGTGACCTTGGTGGTGCGGTTGATGGCCACCAGGCGCTCCTTGAGCTCGGCGTCGGCAGCGATCTTTACTCTATTATTTTTCTTCAGCATGATGTTGTTTCTTTAGAATTTAAGTCCGCCTTTGCGTGCGCCGTCGGCCAACGATTTAACTCTGCCATGGAACAGGAAGCCATTGCGGTCAAACACAACGGTGTTGATGCCAGCCTCGAGGGCTTTCTTGGCAACGGCCTCGCCCACCTTAGCGGCGATCTCGCTCTTGTTGCCCTCAGTGATGCCCTTGGAAGAGGCAGAGCACAGGGTGTTACCAGCGACGTCGTCGATGACCTGGGCATAAATTTGCTTATTGCTGCGGAAGACACACAGCCTGGGACGCTCGGGGGTGCCGTTGATGCGACCACGGATGCGCCTCTTGATCTTGTTTCTTCTTTCAGTTTTGGATATCATATCGTTTCCTTTCTCTACTTAATTATTTGGCTGCTGCCGTTTTACCAGACTTGCGGCGAATAACCTCGCCAACGAACTTGACACCTTTACCCTTGTAAGGCTCGGGCTTGCGGAAGGAGCGGATCTTGGCACAGATCTGGCCAAGGAGCTGCTTGTCGCATGATTCCAGAGTGATGAGCGGGTTCTTGTTGCGCTCGGTCTTGGCTTCAACCTTGACCTCAGGCGGCATCTTCAAGTAGATGGCGTGTGAGTAACCGAGAGCCAGCTCCAGGATCTGTCCGTTGCTGGTAGCGCGGTAACCGACGCCGACAATCTCCAATTCCTTCTTGAAACCCTCGCTCACGCCGACCACCATGTTGTGGATGAGCGCACGGTACAGACCGTGCTGAGCGCGTGACTGACGCTCGTCGTCCGGGCGGGTCACCTTGATTTCGTTATCCTCGATTTCGACCGTAATGTTGGGGTTGAGGGTCTGCTTGAGCTCGCCCTTGGGACCCTTCACGGTCAGGATGTTATCCTTCTGTTCTACTGTTACGCCAGCGGGGATGGCGATGTGCAACTTACCAATTCTTGACATAGCTGTTTTCCTCCATCATTAATAAACGTAACACAATACTTCGCCACCGATCTTCTGGGCCTTGGCCTCCTTGTTGGTCATCACGCCCTTGGAAGTCGAGAGGATGGCGATACCTAAACCATTGAGCACGCGGGGCATGTCCTTGTAGCCAGTGTACTGGCGCAGGCCGGGCCTGGAAACGCGTGTGAGGCACTTGATGGCGCTAACGTTGTCGACGTTGTCGTACTTGAGCGCGATCTTGATGGTGCCACGGGGAGACTCCTCACCCTCGACGAACTTGTAGTTCAGGATGTAGCCCTGGTCGAAGAGGATCTTGGTGATCTCCTTTTTGAGCTTCGAAGAAGGGATTTCAACGACACGGTGCTGTGCCTTGATCGCATTCCTCAATCTAGTCAGATAATCTGCAATAGGATCTGTCATTATTGTAAACTTGTTTAAATTGATTCAACGCAGTGTCGAACAATATTTAATACTTAATGTTTAATTTAAAGATAAAAAAGTCTGTTTGGTTCAAACATCACCAGCTGGCCTTGCGGAC
Source organism: uncultured Bacteroidales bacterium (assembly GCA_902760865.1). Lineage (GTDB taxonomy): Bacteria > Bacteroidota > Bacteroidia > Bacteroidales > Muribaculaceae > Sodaliphilus. The sequence continues at coordinate 23,227 of CACWID010000023.1, forward strand.
GCCGGGAATGAGACCGTTGGAAGCCATCTCGCGGAAGTTGATACGCGAGATACCGAACTGACGCATGTAGCCCTTGGGGCGGCCGGACATCTTGCAGATGTTGTGCAGGCGCACGGGAGATGCGTTGCGGGGCAGCTTCTGGAGTGCCTCATAGTCACCGTCCTTCTTGAGCTGGGCGCGCTTGGCAGCGTACTTAGCGACGAGGCGCTCACGCTTGGCCTGGCGGGCTTTCATTGATTCTTTTGCCATAATTAAATAATCTCAATTATTTGTTGTTGAACGGGATTCCGAATTCCTTGAGCAGTGCATAGCCCTCCTCGTCGGTCTTAGCGGTGGTGACGAAGGTGATGTTCATACCGGTCATCTTGCTCACGTTGTCGATGTTGATCTCGGGGAAGATGATCTGCTCGGTAACACCGACAGTGTAGTTGCCACGGCCGTCGAGCTTGCCGGGAACACCCTTGAAGTCGCGGATACGCGGCAGGGCGATGCGGATGAAGCGCTCCATGAACTCGTACATGCGGTCACGACGCAGGGTCACGCGTACGCCGATGGGCATTTTCTTGCGGACCTTGAAGTTGGAGATATCCTTCTTCGAGAGGGTCTGAACGGCCTTCTGGCCAGTGATTGCGGTGAGCTCGTTGATAGCGGTCTCGATGATCTTCTTGTCCTGGGTAGCGTCTCCCAGTCCCTCATTGAGGACGATCTTGACCAGACGCGGAATCTGCATCGGCGTGCTGTAATTGAATTGCTTCATCAAAGCGGGAGCAATCTTCTCGTCATATTGTTTCTTCAGCGTGGTACTCATTACTTGATCTCCTCTCCAGATTTTTTAGAATAACGTACTTTCTTGCCGTTCTCATCGAACCTGAACCCTACGCGGGTGGGCTTGGGGTCGCGACCGCTCTTGGGGTCAACGACAGCCAGGTTGCTCAGGCTGATGGGGGCTTCCTTCTTAATGATGCCGCCCTGGGGGGCATTGGCGTTGGGCTTGGTGCTCTTGGACACGATGTTGACACCCTCGACGATGGCCTTGCCTTCCTCGCGCAGGATATTGAGCACGCGGCCGGTCTTACCCTTGTCGTCTCCAGCGAGAACGTAGACGGTGTCGCCCTTCTTGATTTTTAACGTAGCCATATGTTGTTTATGCTATTTTAAAAGTGTGTGATTAAAGAACCTCGGGAGCGAGCGAAACGATCTTCATGTTGGTGGCGCGCAGCTCGCGGGCTACGGGGCCGAAGATGCGCGTTCCGCGCAGCTCGCCGGTGTTGGTGAGCAATACACAGGCGTTGTCGTCAAAGCGGATGTAGGAACCGTCCTGACGGCGGATTTCCTTGCTGGTGCGAACGACGACAGCCTTGGAGACGGTACCCTTCTTCACTTCTGAAGCGGGGATCGCTTTCTTGACGGTGACGACGATCACGTCACCCACCGATGCATAGCGACGGCCAGAACCACCCAGCACCTTGATGCAGAGGACTTCCTTGGCACCGCTGTTATCGGCAACGGTCAATCTACTTTCAGTCTGTATCATAATAAATAATTACTTGGCTTTTTCGATGATTTCAACTAATCTCCACCTCTTGGTCTTGCTCAGCGGGCGCGTTTCCATCAGGCGAACGGTGTCACCGACGTTGCACTCGTTGTTCTCGTCGTGAGCGTGGTACTTCTTGGTCTTGTTGACAAACTTGCCATAGATTGGGTGTTTCTCCTTCCACTTGATGGTCACAGTGATGGTCTTGTCACCCTTGTTGCTGGAAACAACCCCAATTCTCTCTTTTCTTAAATTACGTTTTTCTTCCATTGTAGTAGTTTGGGATTATTTGTTGTTCTTGATCTCGCGCTCACGGATCTCAGTCTTCAGACGTGCGATGAGTTTCCTGTCAAGCGTAATCTTGGCCGGATTATCGAGCGGTGAAATGGTGTGCTGGATCTTCTCCTGCACGTACTCCTTCTGTACCTGCTCCAGGCGGTCCTGCAATTCCTTATCGGTCAGTTCCTTGATATTTTCCTTTTTCATAATCTGGTCAATTTATTAAACGAGTTGAGTGGGATCATAGTCGCGGCGAACGACAAACTTAGTAGCCACGGGGAGCTTCTGTGCGGCCAGGCGCAGGGCTTCCTTGGCGATATCAAAGCTCACGCCGTCAACCTCGATGAGGATGCGTCCGGGGTGAACAGGAGCGACGTAACCGGCCACATCACCTTTACCTTTACCCATGCGGACGTCGGCAGGCTTGCGAGTGTAGGGCTTGTCGGGGAAAATGCGCAGCCAGATCTGACCCTGGCGCTGCATGTAACGGGTCACAGCGACACGAGCAGCCTCGATTTGGCGAGCGGTGATCCACTTGCTTTCCAGCGTCTTGATTCCGAAGGAACCGAAGGCGAGCTGATTGCCGCGCTTGCTGTACTGGCGAGGATGCCCATCACTGGGACGACGGTATCTTAATCTCTTAGGTTGTAACATTTTAAATTTCGTTTTTTATAGTCACACTTCAAATCAATGGTTGTGACTGGGTTTAACGATTGCTGTTTCTCTTGCCACCACGGAAACCGCGACGCTCGCCGCGCTCTCCACGGTCAGAACCGCGACCGCCGCCACGGCGCTCGCCGGCGTTGTTGGCAAAGTTAGGAGCCAGGTCGCGCTTGCCATAGACCTCGCCACGGCAGATCCAAACCTTGACACCGATAACACCCACCTTGGTGTGAGCGGGAACGAGTGCGTAGTCAATGTCGGCACGCAGGGTGTGGAGCGGAGTGCGGCCTTCCTTGAACATCTCGCTGCGGCGCATCTCGGCACCGTTCAAGCGACCCTTGACCTGGATCTTGATGCCCTCGGCGCCCATGCGCATGGTGCTGGCGATAGCCATCTTGACTGCGCGGCGGTAGGCGATCTTGCCCTCGATCTGGTGAGCGACGTTAGCAGCGACGAGCTGTGCATCGAGCTCGGGGCGCTTAACCTCGTGAATGTTGATCTGAACGTCCTTGTTGGTGAGCTTGATGAGCTCCTGCTTCAGTGCCTCGACGTCAGCACCCTGCTTGCCGATGATGATACCGGGGCGGGCGGTGCAGATGGTGATGGTCACGAGCTTGAGCGTGCGCTCGATGATGATGCGTGCCACGCTGGCCTTTGCAAGACGCTCGTTGAGATACTTGCGGATCTTGTCGTCCTCTAACAGGGTATCTCCATATTTGCGGCCACCATACCAGTTGGAGTCCCAACCGCGGATGATGCCTAAACGATTGCTGATTGGATTAACTTTCTGTCCCATTTCGTTTTATGCGTCTTTTTCTTCTTTGTTAATAGTGTCCACGTAGATGGTCACGTGGTTGGAACGTTTGCGGATGCGATAGCCGCGACCCTGGGGAGCCGGGCGGAGGCGCTTGAGCATCGGAGCGGCATCAACCGTGATGGTCTTGATGTAGAGCTCACCGCTCTCGGCCTTCTTGCCATTCTTCTGCTCCCAGTTGCTGATGGCAGACTTGAGCAATACCTCGACGTCGCTGGCTGCCTGCTTGTTGGAGAAATGGAGCAGGCCGAGTGCCTTGAAGACCTCCACGCCGCGAACCATGTCAGCGACGAGGCGCATCTTGCGAGGTGAGCTGGGAACATTGCGCAACTTTGCGAAGGACTCGTTGCGGCGAGCTTCCTTCTTCAAGTTAGCTGATTCTCTTTTTCTTTTACCCATTGTATTTAATTCTTTATTGTTCTAGAAAACGTTAAATAATCCCGGGCCCATTATTTCTTGTTGTTGCCGCTGTGTCCACGGAAGGTGCGCGTCGGTGCGAACTCGCCGAGCTTGTGACCTACCATATTCTCGGTAACATAGACGGGAATGAACTTGTTGCCATTGTGAACGGCGAAGGTGTGTCCTACGAACTCGGGGGCGATCATCGATGCGCGGGACCAGGTCTTGATCACACTCTTCTTGCCGCTCTCGTTCATGGCGTCAACCTTCTTTTCAAGCTTCACGCTGATGTAAGGGCCTTTTTTTAATGAACGACTCATAATTAATCGAATTTAGTCAAATTACTTCTTTCTTCTTTCAATGATGTACTTCGAAGACTGCTTCTTCGGCGCACGGGTCTTCAAGCCCTTAGCATACAGACCGTTGCGGTTACGGGGATGACCACCGCTCTGGCGGCCTTCACCACCACCCATGGGGTGGTCAACGGGGTTCATCACGACACCACGGTTGTGGGGACGGCGTCCGAGCCAGCGTGAGCGGCCGGCCTTACCGGACTGCTCGAGCGCGTGGTCACTGTTACCGACCACACCGACGGTAGCCTTGCAGGCTGCCAGGACCTTGCGAGTCTCACCCGAAGGTAATTTGATGATTGCGTAGTTACCCTCGCGGCTGGTGAGCTGGGCGAAGGTGCCGGCTGCACGTGCCATAGCGGCACCCTGACCGGGACGCAACTCGATGTTGTGAATTAAAGTACCAACAGGAATCTTGCTCAGTGGAAGCGCGTTTCCCCTCTCGATCGTTGCACCCACCTCGAGTCCATTGGGGGCAATGATGTAAGCTTTGTAGCCGTCTTTGTAGTAGAGCAGAGCAATGCGAGCCGAACGGTTGGGGTCGTACTCGATGGCTTTCACTACTGCCGGCACACCGTCTTTATTCCTCTTGAAGTCGATGAGGCGGAGCTTGCGCCTGTGGCCTCCTCCACGATAGCGGGCGGTGAGGTGACCCTCGTTGTTGCGACCGCCGGTGGAGCGCTTGCCGACCGTAAGAGACTTCTCTGGTGTACGCTTGGTAATGTCGTCAAATACACCAATAACTTTGTGTCTTTGCCCCGGTGTTGTGGGCTTCAATTTTCTTACTGCCATTGTTTATTATAAATTACTATAGAAATCAATCGTTTGACCTTCAGCGAGGGTTACGACGGCCTTCTTGAAAGCCACGGTGTGGCCCTTGATGATGCCGCTCTTGGTGTAACGCTGCTTGTTCTTACCACCATAGTTCATCGTGCTCACGTCAACGACCTTGACGTCATAGAGCTTCTCGATGGCGTCCTTGATCTGATACTTGTTGGCATCGGGAGACACCTTGAACGTGTAACGGTTACCCTTCTCGGTAATTGCGTTGGCCTTCTCGGTCACAACGGGAATAATCTGAATGTTATCCATTGTATGTCCTCCTTATCACTTTAAGTTGTTGAGCGTGTCGACCGAGCTCTCGGTAACGAGAATCATGCGGTTGTCAAGCACGCGGTAGGTGTTGATGTCACTGGCGGTGATCACGCTAGCGGTGGGCACGTTGCGCAGGGACAGATACAGGTTAGGCTCTTGTCCGTTCAGAACCACGAGCAACTTCTGGCCCTCGAGCTTGAGGTTGCGGGTGATGTTGACGAATTCCTTGGTCTTGGGGGCGTCGAAGTGGATGTCCTCGATGACCATGATCTGGTTGTTCTGAGCCTTGTAGGTCAGGGCCGAGCGACGTGCCAGGGCCTTTACCTTCTTGTTCAGCTTGAAGCCGTAGTTGCGGGGACGGGGACCGAACACGCGGCCACCACCGTGGAACAGCGGTGAATTGATGTCACCGTGGCGAGCGCCACCGCCGCCTTTCTGACGACCCAACTTCTTGGTAGAGCCGGCAACTTCACTTCTCTCTTTAGCCTTGTGGGTGCCCTGACGCTTGTTAGCCAGGTACTGCTTAACATCGAGATAGACGGCATGCTCGTTAGGCTCTGCAATGGCGAAAATCTCATCGTTAAGGGTCACCTTGCGTCCGGTGTCCTCACCCTTGATGTTATAAACTGCGAGTTCCATTCTCTTACATCTCAATAATTACGATTGAACCTTTGCTGCCCGGTACTGAGCCTTTTACCATGAGAAGATTGTTCTCGGGCAATACTTTAATCACTTGCAGGTTTTGAGCGGTGCAGCGCTTGTTGCCCATCTGGCCAGCCATACGCATGCCCTTGAAAACCTTAGCGGGATAGGAGCAGGCACCGATTGAACCGGGAGCGCGCTGACGGTCGTCCTGACCGTGAGTCGTCTGGCCTACGCCACCGAAACCGTGACGCTTAACCACACCCTGGAATCCTTTACCCTTGGTTGTGCCGATAACATCAACAAATTCAACATCGCTGAGCATCTCCACGGTGAGTTCGTCACCTGCCTTGTGCTCTCCATCAAATCCTTTGAACTCGGCCAAGAATCTTTGCGGCTTCACTCCGGCTTTCTTGAAGTGACCGGCCATGGGCTTGGTGGTGTGCTTGTCCTTCTTCTCGACAAAGCCCAGCTGCAAAGCCTCGTAACCGTCGGTTTCAACAGTCTTCACTTGAGTGACAACGCAAGGACCTACTTCGATAACGGTGCACGGCACGTTCTTGCCGTCGGCACCGAATACGGATGTCATTCCGATTTTCTTTCCAATTAATCCTGGCATTTCTTTTTCGTTTTTAGTTGTTAATGCTTCTTGTTTTACTCGTTGTGTTCAATCCTTTGTACTACACCTTGATCTCGACCTCAACTCCGCTGGGCAACTCAAGCTTCATCAGGGCATCGACAGTCTTAGCGGTGGAGCTGTAGATGTCAATGAGGCGCTTGAAGGATGCCAGCTGGAACTGCTCGCGGGACTTCTTGTTCACAAAAGTCGAACGGTTCACGGTGAAGATGCGCTTGTGGGTGGGCAGGGGGATAGGACCGCTAACCACTGCGCCAGTGCTCTTCACTGTGCGCACGATCTTCTCGGCCGACTTGTCAACCAAGTTGTGATCGTAGCTCTTCAATTTAATTCTAATCTTCTGGCTCATATTATTATATAATGTGAAATTGTATTATTGCAATAATTCGACGTGTCCTAAGCATTCGCTGAGCACCTTGATGGCGATGGGAGTGGCCACGGGTGCGTAGTGGGAGAACGACATGGTGCTGGTGGCACGGCCGCTGGTGATGTTGCGCAGGGCGGTGACGTAGCCGAACATCTCGGCCAGAGGTGCGCTTGCCTTGACGATGCGGGCACCGCTGCGGGCACTCTCCATGCCCTCGACGACGGCGCGACGCCTGTTCAGGTCAGCGATGACGTCACCCATGTTCTCCTCGGGGGTCACCACCTCAAGGCTCATCATCGGCTCGAGGAGCACGGGGCGGGCCTTGCGGCAGGCGCTGCGATAGGCCTGCATGGCACACAGCTCAAAGCTGAGCGTGTCGCTGTCCACGGGGTGGTAGCTGCCGTCGGTGACGGTGACCTTCAGGCTCTGCATGGGGAAGCCGGCGAGCACGCCGCTGCGCATGGCACTCTTGAAACCCTTCTCGATGCTGGGGATGTACTCCTTGGGGATGTTGCCACCCTTGACATCGTTGACGAACTGGAGGCTGCCCTCGAAGTCGTCATCAACGGGCTCCACGCGGCACTCGATGTCAGCAAACTTGCCGTGGCCGCCGGTCTGCTTCTTGAAGACCTCACGCACGGTAGCGGGCTGTGAGATGGCTTCCTTGTAGGTAACCTGGGGACGTCCCTGGTTGCACTCTACCTTGAACTCGCGGCGCAGGCGGTCTAGGATGATGTCCAGATGAAGCTCACCCATACCGCGGATGATGGTCTGTCCGGTCTCCTCGTTGCTCTCGACCTGGAAGGTGGGGTCCTCCTCGGCAAGCTTTGCCAGGCCCACGGCCATGCGGTCGAGGTCGTTCTGCGTCTTGGGCTCAACGGCGATGCCGATCACGGGCTCGGGGAAATCCATGGCCTCGAGGGCGATGGCGGTCTCCTGGCTGCTGCACAGGGTGTCACCGGTGTGCACGTCGCGGAAACCGACTCCCGCGCCGATGTCGCCGCAACCGATGACCTCCATGGGGTTCTGACGGTTGCTGTGCATCTGGAACAAGCGGGAAACGCGCTCCTTGTGGCCAGTGCGCACGTTATAGACCTGGCTGCCGGCCTTGAACTCTCCCGAATAGACGCGGAAGAACACCAGGCGTCCCACGTAGGGGTCGGTAGCGATCTTAAAGACCAGTGCGCACAGGGGCTCCTCGAAGACGGGCTTGCGCGTGAGCACCTTCTCGGGGTCGTCGATGGCGACACCCTTCACCTCGCCGGCGTCGGCCGGGCTGGGCAGATAGGCGCAAACAGCGTCGAGCAACGTCTGGACACCCTTGTTCTTGAACGAGCTGCCGCACAGCACGGGAACCATGTTGCGGTCGAGCGTGGCCTTGCGCAGGGCGCTCTTGATCTCGTCCACGGTGATCGACTCGGGGTCGTCAAAGTACTTGGCCATGAACTCGTCGTCAAACTCGGCGAGCTGCTCAAGCATCTTGTCGCGATACTCGCGGCACTCTTCCAGCATGTCGGCGGGAACCTCGGCGGTCTCATACTCGGCACCGAGCGTCTCGTCGTGCCAGTACAGGGCCTGCATCGTGATCAGGTCAACGACGCCCTTGAAGTTCTCCTCGGCTCCGATGGGCAACTGAACGGGACACGGGTTTGCCCCCAAGACTTCGCGGATCTGGCGCACAACATCAAGGAAGTTGCAGCCCACGCGGTCCATCTTGTTGACATAGGCGATGCGAGGCACCTCGTACTTGTCGGCCTGACGCCACACGGTCTCGCTCTGGGGCTCTACTCCGCCTACTGCGCAGAAGGTGGCGATAGCGCCATCCAGCACGCGCAGCGAGCGCTCCACCTCGACGGTGAAGTCCACATGCCCCGGAGTGTCGATCAGGTTGATCTTGTACTTGTCGCCGCCGTAGTTCCAGAACGCGGTGGTAGCAGCGCTGGTGATGGTGATGCCCCTCTCCTGCTCCTGCTCCATCCAGTCCATGGTAGCGGTACCCTCATGAACCTCTCCCATCTTGTGGGTCAGGCCCGTGTAGTACAAGATCCGCTCCGATGTGGTGGTCTTGCCGGCATCGATGTGTGCCATGATGCCGATGTTGCGTGTATATTTCAGTTGTGCGTCGGTGCCCATTGTTAGATCACGTCGTCGCTAAATCAGAATCTGAAGTGGGCAAATGCGCGGTTAGCCTCGGCCATGCGGTGCATGTCCTCTTTGCGCTTGAAGGCGCCACCCTGTTCGTTATAGGCATCCATGATTTCAGCAGCCAGCTTGTCGGCCATAGTCTTGCCGCCACGCTTGCGAGCGAAAATGATCATGTTCTTCATTGAAACCGACTCTTTGCGGTCGGGGCGGATTTCGGTGGGCACCTGGAAGGTAGCACCACCCACGCGACGAGACTTCACCTCCACCTGCGGGGTGATCTTCTCCAACGCGGCTTTCCAGATTTCGAGAGGGGTCTTCTCTTCACTAGCCATCTTCTTGCCCACGAGATCCAGGGCACTGTAGAAGATGCGGTAAGAGGTGTTCTTCTTACCATCGTACATGAGGTGGTTGACGAACTTTGTTACGCGAACGTCACCGAACTTGGGATCGGGAAGGATGATCCGTTTTTTTGGCTTAGCCTTTCTCATTGTTTTTTACAAAGTTGTAGTTTTAAGTCTGCTTGGTTGTCTTTTGCTTTGTTCTTCAACGCCCGCCGCTGCGGTGCGTTTACTCAACCAAATATCCAATCCAATAAAACTGAAAACTAAGTTTGAAATTAATTTTACTTTTTTGAATTGATCTTAGTAAGTCAGGGCCTTGATGCGTGCCGGAGTGTTACTTTTTCTTCTTGGGACGCTTGGCACCGTACTTGCTGCGGCGCTGGGTGCGGCCTTCAACACCGGCGGTGTCCAGGGTGCCGCGGATGATGTGGTAGCGAACACCGGGAAGGTCCTTCACACGGCCACCGCGTACCATGACGATTGAGTGTTCCTGAAGGTTGTGGCCCTCACCAGGGATGTAGGAGTTCACCTCCTTACCGTTGGTCAGACGGACACGAGCAACCTTGCGCATTGCCGAATTCGGCTTCTTAGGCGTGGTCGTGTAGACACGAACACACACACCGCGACGCTGGGGACATGAGTCCAGAGCGGGCGATTTGCTGGTCGATTCCAGAGCAGTGCGGCCTTTTCTTACTAATTGCTGAATAGTAGGCATCTTAGTTCTTTTTGTTTTAATTAATTTTACATTTATTTTTCAGTTTGCTCCCCTGCCCGATTTTACCACTTAACCTCTCACGCTATCAAGCATTTAGACGTCATTTCTCGGCCTATCGGCGCAAAAAAGCGATGCAAAATTACATACTTTTTTCGGAATAGCCAAACTTTTCAGCCATTTATTTTTAAGTATAATGTGCAGTGTTCGATTCGTCTAACCTATTGTAAACCAAATAAATACACTTAAATCGGTAGTTTTCAGGCACTTCCAAGAGTGTGAAAATTATTCAAACTTAACATTATTTAACATCATTTAAACGAAAAATCGCCTTTTTCGGGCGCAAAATACGAGAAAAAACCGACACGCCTCACCGAAAACAAGTACCCCCTTCAAACCTCATTGACTACCGAAAACCATCTACACATTATATATATTATATATAGGGGAGCCGGCACCGCTGACGGGAGCAAACATTTGGCATCAATTTTCTCGGCCTGTGGGATTCATTTTGACAATTAATGCGTAACTTTGCAGCCGTAAACAAACCACGATTAGCTATGACTACAATTGCCAATATCATTCTGCTGCTGGCAGCACTGATGAATCTCTATGCCATACTGCGTCACGACCTGATGGCAATGAGGAACAACGATTATTACAATAAACACTACAGATCATGGCTCTCAGAGAGCGGCGACCTGTATTCCGCCAAGCGCCTGATCGTCCTGGCCGCCCTCATCGGCAGCTTCACCAGCATGGCCCTGTCGTCATGGATGGCGATCATCGCGCTGGCCGCTGTGCTGGCCGTGCTTGCCGTGGCCACGTTGCTAAAACGACAGGCCGGATGGACTTCCACATTCACCGGTCGCACCGCCAGCATGTTCATCACAGCCATCATCCTGGCGATACTCGTTATCGCCCTGGGCACATGGGCAGCAAGTCGGGACGAGCACTCTGACCCGTCGATGATTGCGGCCACCCTGACCCTCATGCTTGCCGCGCTGTCACCGGTGCTCGTCATGCTCGTCAACCAGTTGCACGGTTCCACCCCAAGGCGGACCGAGAGCCCCAACAAAACCGACAAGGAAGAACCTAAAGTATCGGATTAAGTTTAGTAACGCAACAGATTGTCAAACAATAGATAAACTACAGCCCACTTATCATCGAATAAGCGGGCTGCTCTTTTTATTCCATTTGCATCTGGCAAACAGCCTCGTAGGGCTTAAAAGTAAGTACGTTCATGCAAAGCCATCATTATGGCATTGTTGATCAACTACTTATAAAGGTTTATCGGATATTTATCCGACACCAATGATTTATTACTGCCAACAATGGAAAAACTTAAAGTGTCGGATTAAGATTAATAGTACAATCCGCTGAATAACAATATCTAGTCATTTCTTTTATCGTCCGCTTCCTCGGCAACGAGCGGATTGTCCTTGAGGTACTTCAGCCCGCTGGGATTGAGGATTTCCAAGTATTGTTCATAAGGGATGAAGTGCCCTCCCATCGACTTGAGATGGGGTGTTTCAAGCTGGCAATCTATCAACTTTCCACCCATGCGTTGCATGGTCAGCGCCAGATTGATGAGCGCCAGTTTGGACGTGTTGGGCTCACGCGAAAACATGCTCTCGCCGATGAAGCACGCACCCATATTCATGCCATAGAGGCCACCCACCAGCTCGTTGTCAGGATTCCACACCTCAAAACTGTGGGCATAGCCGCGCAGATACATGTCGGTATAGGCATCGATCATGTCCTCGCCCAGCCAGGCCCCCTTCTGGTGATAGCGGTCATCAACGTCGCTGCAACCATGGATGACGCCTTCAAAATCCTGGTCGAAGGTCACCTTGTAGTGGTGCTTGTTCATCAGCGTGCGCATCGAGTGGGAGATATGGATCTCATCAGGGAAAATCACAAAGCGCTGCAAGGGACAGTACCACGCAGGATAGGGCCAGTCCCTAAACGAGAACCAAGGGAAGATGCCGTAGCTGTAGGCCAGCAGCAGGCGATCCACACTAAGGTCACCGCCGACTGCCAACAGTCCGTCTTCCTCACCCAAACTCGGGTCAGGAAAAACGATTTCGTCACTGAGTTGGTAAACCATAAGTCACTCTATCTCCCCTCTCCTACTCCTGTGTTTCCAGTTCATCGATGGTCCACTCGCCACCCTGCTTGAGCGAGCCGAAGAGCATCTCACGCACCAGCCTGGACTTGAGGCGGTTGTGGATGACGCGGTCCATCTCGCGGGCGCCATACTCCTTGCTGTAGCCTTCCCGGAGCAGCGCGGCACGAGCCTTGTCGCCCAAGACGAGGGTCACGCCCTTGGGGGTGAGCATGTCCTGCAGCTCGCGCAGTTTCTTGTCCAGGATCATGCCGGCCATGGTGAGATCCATGTCGTTGAACACGACGATGGACGACAGGCGGTTGATGAACTCGGGCTTGAACGTCTTCTTGACCTGCTTGAGCATCGCGCTGCCCGCAGTGACCGTCGAGGCAAAGCCGACCGAGGCCTGATGGGCAAACTGTGCGCCGGCATTGCTGGTCATGATGAGCACCACGTTGCGGAACACGGCCTTGCGGCCCTTGTTGTCGCTCAACGTGCCGTAGTCCATCACCTGAAGCAGCAGATTGAAGACATCGTCGTGGGCCTTCTCGATCTCGTCGAGCAGCAGCACGCAGTCGGGGTGCTTGCGGACGGCATCGGTCAACAGGCCGCCGTCGTCATAACCCACATAGCCCGCCGGCGAACCGATGAGCTTGGCAACGGTGTGCTTCTCGACATATTCACTCATGTCAAACCTGACGAGTTCCACGCCCAGTTCACGGGCCAGGACACGCGCCACCTCGGTCTTGCCCACACCCGTAGGCCCGACAAAGAGCAGCGATGCGAGCGGCTTGTTCTCGTCGGTGAGACCGGCCTTGGACATCTGTACCGCCTCAACCACTTGCTGCACAGCCACATCCTGACCGTAAATCTTGTCCTTGATGCGCTGCTCGAGCGTCTCGAGACGGTCGTTGTCCTGCTCGTCCATCGTCAAGGCATCCACCTTGGCGATGCGGGCCAACACGCTGGCGATGAGCGCCTTGTCCACGCGGCGCTCACCTTCGGCCTTGCGGTTCATCTGCACCCAGGCGCCCGCCTCGTCGATCAGGTCGATGGCCTTGTCGGGCAGATAACGGTCGGTGATGTGCCGCGCACTGCCTGTTACGGCAAACTCCAGTGCGTCGTCGTCATATTTCACCTGGTGGAAAGCCTCGTAGCTCCCCTTGAGCATATTCAGGATCTTGAGCGTCTCCTCGATGCTCGGCTCCTCGATGGGCACCTGCTGGAAACGACGCATCAGGCCCTTGTTGCGCATGATGTACCGGTTGTACTCCTCATAGGTGGTCGCACCGATGAAGCGCACCTGTCCACCCTCGAGATAAGGTTTCATCAGGTTGCTGGCATCCATCGAGCCTTCGCCCGTCTGTCCGGCACCCACAATGTTGTGAATCTCGTCGATATAGAGGATGGCGCCTTTCTCGGCAGCGATGCCCTTCATCACCGCCTTGAGGCGTTTCTCGAAGTCACCGCGGTACTGTGTACCGGCGATGAGCGAGCCCAGGTCAAGCTGATAGATCTTAACTCCCTGCAGCGACTCGGGCACATTGCCGTCCTCGATGCGTTGTGCCAGGCCATAGACAATGCTGGTCTTGCCGACGCCCGGTTCACCGATGTGCAACGGGTTGTTCTTGTCCTTGCGGCAGAGCACCTGCACGGTGCGGTCGAGCTCCGCCTCACGGCCGATGAGCGGATTGTGGTCCTGCAGATGGTCGTTGATGCACAGGACATAGTCACGCCAACCCTGGGTGGCCTGTTTCCTCTCGTCCCGGACTTCAACATCGGGCATGTCCTCCCCTTTCTCCTCCGGGTCGTCCTGAGCCTCTTCCTTCTGATTCTCGGCTTTAAGAGCCTTCAGCATCGGCAGATAGGTATCGTTCAGACGAGCGAAAAATCTATCTTTATCATCACCGAGAAGGCCTTTTAGCTCTGTTGCCGCGTTGGAGTCCTTCAGTTGGAGTGTATAATCAAAGAAATCAGGCAGTCCTACCACCTCAATGAAATTGGCCTCACAGTGTTTTTCCAGGAGCTGCATGAGTTCGCCATACTGATGGGAGGCAAACAGCTCGTGGGTGGGCTCGTCTCTCGCTTCAAAGTCGAGTCTCTCGATGTAGTCCCGCAACTGAGCCTTCACTTCGGCGAGTGTCAAATAGCCGTCAAGATCCAATGATTCGATGAAATCCGTCATCTTTTCCTCATTCAAGGCCGCCAGCAACAGGTGTTCAGGGGTTAACAACTTGTTGCGGCAGGATTCGGCAATAATCATTGCCGAGGTGATGACATCATTAAGTTCTTCTGTGAATTTCACTTCTTAAAATCTGTATTAGTTACTGTTACAATTCTCACTATTTATTCCTGTTCGCAGGTGACCCGCAAGGGAAAGCCCTCGTTGCGCGCCATGGCTATCGCCATCGACGCCTTGGTCATCGCTATGTCATAACTGTAGATACCCACTATTGCCCTACCCTCACGGTGAACCTTCATCATCAGGGCGACGGCCTCGTCCACGGGTTTGTTGAACACGCGCCGCAGCACCTCGGTGACAAATTCCATCGTCGTGAAGTCATCGTTGTGGAACACTACCTTATATTGATGCGGTTTCTCGACACGCACTTTGTCACGTGTCGCCACTCCGGTCCCCGCTGCCTGTTTGCTATTGTCTGCCATATATTTTGATGTCTTTCAATTTCTCCATCACAAAATTACTCATTTTTTCTCAAACCAGCAAATACTATGCCAGCCGATTGCCACCGTGAGCCCAAGAAAAAAAGGAATAACTAAACTCCAAAACTGAAAAAAGCGATAAAAAACGGCCCTAGTTTCCGATATTTATAGTATATTTGCAAAAAAATTGATGGCAGATAAATTATCCATACTATACTTGAAACGCCATTTACTGAGATGCCTGATGGCTGTCGTTTCGATACTCACCTTTCATTTGACGATGACAGGCGAGAACATCGACTCGCTCAATCAGGTATATATCAATGCCGACAAGTCCTCCAAAATCGAGATTGTCAACCGCTTCTCCCAGGAGCTGTATGACAAAGGCATCACCGACTCGCTGTACCACGTCACCAAGTCGGGCGGCAGCGACAAGGCCGAGGCCATGATGCACTACCTGATAGCAGAATACTACTATGACCAGGAACTCTATGAAGCAGCCCGCGACCACGGCCTGAAGGCCAACGACTATGCACGGAAGCGCAAAGCCGACAAGTTCCGCAGCGACGTGCTGGGCGTGCTCAGCAGCGCGCAGTTCCGCCTGGGGGACTACAACGGAGCCCTGAATTCGCTGCTCGAAGCCTACCAGGTGGACAAGAGCCTGGACGACAAGGAACTGATCAGCAGCGACCTGAATTCGCTGGCTGCCATCTATCTGGCGGTGGGTCAGCCATTGCCGGGCATCAAGTTTATCGAGAAGGCCATCGCCATTGAGCGGGAACTGGGCCGCAACGACCGCTTGGCGACCAGGCTGGGCATCGCAAGCGAGTTATACCTGCTTGCCGACATGCCCGACAAGGCCATGGAAGCCATCGACGAGGCATACCAAATCGAACAGCAGAGCGGCAAGACCGAGAAAATGGCCGTCAGGATGATACAGAAAGGCGCCGTGCTAGAGCACATGTCAGAACTGGACAAGGCCCGTGCCGTCCTCATGAAGGCCATGCCGGTGCTCGTAGCCGCCGACAATACCTACTCGATGGCAGTAGGCTATAACCAGTTGGGATCCATCGAACAGAAACTGGGACACCCGGAGTCGGCCGCCGCCTACTACAAGAAGGCCCTGGAACAGAGCATCAAGTGCGGCTCGCCCAAGGTGGAACGCATCGCCGAGCGAGGCCTGTGGCAGACCCTGCGGCAGAGCGACCCCAGTGTGGCGCTGATCCATCTCGAGCGATACACCGTCCTCACCGACTCCCTGCACGACAAGATGAAGTCGGTGCAGGCACAGGTCCTGGAGACCACCGCCATTATTTTCGAGAAGACCGAACTCAACAGGAAAAGCGCCCTGGTCGACAACCTGCTCATGTGGGGAGGACTGGCCCTGGTGGTGATGCTGGCAGCCATGCTTGCCGGCCTGTTCCTGTCGTGGCGAAGGGGAAAGAAGTCCCTGCAAATGCAGCGCCAGACCCAGGAGATGCGTTCGCACTTCTTCACCAACATCACCAACGAGCTGCAGACGCCGTTGACGGTCGTCATGGGAGCCGGACAGCAACTGATTGAAGGCCGCAAAGCCAGTACCGAGGAGAACAAGCGACTGGGATCAATGATTGTCAATCACGGCAAGAACATGCTGGAACTCATCAACCGGTTACTTGACATTGAGAAGGTGAAATCGGCCGTGGAATCGCCCGAGCTGAAGCCGGACGACATCGTCCTGTTTATGAAATTGCTTGTGGACAATTATTCCAAGCCAGCCCAGCAAAAGCTCATCCACATCAATTTTTCAAGCTCAGTCACCACCCTGTACGTGGTTTTCGCACACGAACACATCCGCAAGATTGTGCATGGTCTGATCGGCAACGCCATCAAGTTTACCCCACGCAACGGCAGCGTCCTTGTCACGCTGACCCCCTACGAGAACGACAGGATACGCCTGGTGGTGAGCGACACGGGCAAGGGCATCCCCAGCGATGAGCTCGACCGCATCTTTGAGCCATTCTCCCAGTCCGACCACGGTGACGAGGGCCTGGAAACTGCTCTGGACCTCTCGCTGGTCAACCAGCTCGTGCTTGCCCTGAACGGGACGATTACCGTGGACAGCGGTCAAGATCAAGGCACGACGTTCACCATCGAATTCCCTGTACAGCCGGCCAAGAACGAGGCTGACTTCAATGAGCTGACGTCACCCCATTTCCTACAGGACACGATGCAGCCGACCCATGTAAAGAGGCACAAGCCGCTTACCTTCATCGTCGAGAACAATGAGTACCTTGCCATGATTGCCGCCAACAAGCTGCGCGATGACTTTGACCTGAGATTTGCCGTTGACGGTCGTGAAGCCCTGCAGAACGCCACTGAGATGGTCCCCGACCTCATCATCACCAATATCATGATGCCCGTCATGGACGGCAAGGAGCTCATGAAGCAACTGCGGTCAACCCCCACCCTCGCCCATATCCCCATCATCGCCCTCACCTCGGACCCGAGCGCTCAAGAACGCATGTCTTGTATCGAGGCGGGTGCCGACACCGTGCTCGTCAAGCCCTTCTACCTGGCCGAGCTGCGTCTTGCCGCCAACCACTTGATCAGCCAACGCAGGGCGATGCGCGACCGCATTGTCAAGGTCAATGACGGAGCCCCCGAGGCCCCCACCGAGAGCATGAGCAAGGAGGACAAGGCCTTCATCAACCGACTCGTCGATGTCATCCATGCCCAGATGAGCAAGGAGGACATCAATATCGACCATATTGCCGCGGCCATGTCGCTGAGCCGCAAGCAACTGCGCGCCCGCGTGATGAGCCTGACGGGGCTCACGCCCGTGGCCTACATCCTGCAAGTGAGGCTCAACTATGCCCGCCACCTGATTGCCAGCGAGGACCTCTCTCTCACGGCCATCGCCAGCAAATGCGGGTTCCAGAACCTCTCGCACTTCTCTAAAGCCTTCAAGCAGCAATTCGGCACAAGCCCGATGCAGTACCGCAAGAGCAACGACCAGTTCTCCCACCTCACGTGAACAATGACACCCAAAGATATTACACACCCTTTTAAAACGTAAATAACATGACATCCCCTAAAGAAAAAAACGAGAGTCCTCCTAGCGAGCGATATCAGCAAGCCGAACAGAGCATCAACCGGGCCCTGGCCGGGATGAGTGACAACACGCATGTCGAGTATGGGTCCACCCTGGAGCGAAAGAACAAACGCCCCCACTGGCAGCGGGTCAGAAGATGGCTGTCACAGAAATTCAAATAATCTTTTACCGCCGGGGCGCGTTTTCGCACGATTGTTTGGGCGGGAAAAAGATTATTTGTACCTTTGACGACTTAAAACAATAGTCAAAGATTGGCGGCTGTGTGTCATAATTGGCTTCGCCAAGCTAAAGATTGGATTCAAGGTTTTCAATCGGCCTAACGGCCGAGAAATGCGACTCAATCTGCAACAATTATGGCACTGTCCCCTCTCGCTTGAAACCGATAGAAACAATATGATGAAACGCTTCCTGATTCTGAGTATGATGTTATGGAATCTGTTTTTCGGCCATGATGCCGCCGCACAGGACTGGGCAAACCGAGCCCGCTATGCCCGCGCCAATGCCGAGCTGATGTCACAAGTGCGTGACCCTCAACGTGTCGTGCTCATGGGTAACTCCATCACCGAATTCTGGATGGAAACCCACCCGCAGTTCTTCGGCAACAACCACCTCGTCGGGCGCGGCATCAGCGGACAGGTGTCCAGCCAGATGCTGGCCAGGTTCCGCCAGGACGTCCTCAACCTGCAGCCCCGCATTGTCGTCATCAACTGCGGCACCAACGACATCGCCGAGAATAACGGCCCCTATGACGAGGACATCACGATGGACAACATCCTGTCGATGGCCGAGCTGGCCCTGCACAACGGCGTCACGGTCGTGCTGTCGTCGGTGCTGCCCTGCGACCGCTTCACCTGGAATCCGACGGTGCCTGACGTGTCGGCCAAGGTGCAGTCCCTCAACGCGCGCATCAGGAGCCTCGCCGAGCAGCTGTCGGTCCCCTATGTGGACTACTACAGCGCGATGGTCTATGGCGAGAACGGAGCCCTCCATCCGGCCCTCAGCGATGACGGCGTGCACCCCAATGCCATGGGCTATGACGTCATGGAGCCCCTGCTGCTGGAAACACTCAAAAGATTGTACTAAACACCAATTAATAACCATAAATAAATCAAAATGAGAAAAGTAACTATTCTTCTTATGGCACTTGTTGCAATGACAGCGGCCGCCGGCAATCTCGAGAAAGCCGTGGACCGCAGCAACCTGGACCCGACGACCCCGCCGGGAACCAACTTCTACCAGTATGCCTGTGGCGGCTGGATGCTCAACAACCCGTTGGACCCGCAGTATGCCCGCTTCGGCACCTTTGACCAGCTGGCCGAGAACAGCCGCAACCAGGTCAAGGAAATCATCACCACGCTGGGCACCAAGAACCCGCGCGGCAGCATCAAGCAGAAGGTGGGCGACCTCTATGCCCAGGGCATGGACAGCGTGCGCCTCAACACCGAGGGCATGGCCCCGCTGAAGGCCTACATCGACGAGCTCAAGACGCTGACGCGCGACCAGTTCATGGCCGCCATCGCCGACCAGCACAACGGCATTGCCGCCCCATTCTTCAACTCTGCCGTCATGGCTGACCTGAAGGACTCCAACACCAACATGATGTACCTCATGCAGGGAGGCCTGGGCATGGGCGACCGTGACTACTACCTGGAGAAGGACGCCAACACCGTCAAGGTGCGCAACGCCTATGTCAACTACATCCAGCAGCTGTTCCAGCTCATCGGCTACAAGAAGGGCGCCGCCAAGAAGGCCGCACAGCACGTGATGGCCATCGAGACCGCCCTGGCACAGGTGGCCATGACCCGCGAGGAGACCCGCGACTACAGCAAGCTCTACAACGTGGTGAGCCTGTCGCAGCTGCGTGCCGACTATCCCAACATCAACTGGAGCCAGTACTTTGCCGGCCTGGACATCAGCGAGCTGGACAAGGTGTGCGTCTTCCAGCCCAAGTCGCTGGCCAAGGTCAACGAGATGATGAAGACCCTCAAGGAGGAAGACGTCCGTGAGTACCTCATCTTCAAGTATGCCGACGCTGCATCGCCCTACCTGAGCGACGCCTTTGCCGACGCCAACTTCGACATGTACAGCCGCGCGATGAGCGGCAAGCAGGTGAAGATGCCGCGCTGGAAACACGCCCTCGACGTGCCCAACACGATGCTGGGCGAGGCTGTTGGCCAGCTCTATGTCGAGAAGTTCTTCCCCGCCGACAGCAAGAAGAAGATGCAGCAGCTGGTGGACAACCTGAAGCGCGCCCTGGGCGAGCACATCGCCACCCTGTCGTGGATGAGCCCCAAGACCAAGGTCAACGCCCTGGTGAAGCTCAACAGCTTTACCGTCAAGATCGGTTACCCCGACAAGTGGCGTGACTACAGCGCCCTGGACATCGATCCCGGCAAGAGCTACTGGGAGAACATCATGGCTGCCCGCCGCTTCCAGTCGGAGTATGAGTACGGTCAGCTGGGCAAGCCCGTTGACAAGGAGCGCTGGTACATGACGCCCCAGACGGTCAACGCCTACTACGAGCCCTCGACCAACGAGATTTGCTTCCCCGCCGGCATCCTGCAGTCGCCCTACTTCGACCCCAAGGCCGACGATGCCTGCAACTATGGCGCCATCGGCGTGGTGATCGGCCACGAGATGACCCACGGCTTTGACGACCAGGGCCGCAACTTCGACGCCAACGGCAACATGGTGGACTGGTGGACCCCCGAGGATGCCGCCAAGTTCCAGCAGCTGGCCGACAAGCTGGGCGCACAATACAGTGCCGAGATTGTTGTTGATGACGTGCATGCCAACGGCACCTTCACCATGGGAGAGAACATCGCTGACCACGGTGGACTGCGTGTGGCCTACAGCGCCTTCAAGAACACCGAGCAGGGCAAGGGCAACGAGATGATCGACGGTTTCACTCCCGACCAGCGCTTCTTCCTGAGCTATGCCAACGTGTGGGCCAACAACATCACCAAGCAGGAGATGCTGCGCCGCACCAAGCAGGATCCCCACAGCCTGGGCGTGAACCGCGTGAACGTGGCCATCCGCAACCTGGAGGAGTTCTTCAACGCCTTCAATATCAAGCCCGGCATGCCCATGTGGCGTGACCCCGCCGACCGCGTTACCATCTGGTAAGACGTTGGGAGTTAGGAGTTAGGAGTTAGAAGTTAGAAGTTAGACTTCTGATTTCAGACATTAGATCAGCCGGTGGCTGTGGCCATCGGCTGATTGTTATTAAAAAAATAATCGCTCCATGCAGTCTTTTCGCCAAATATGGCATCATACCAATAAAGGACAACTTTATTGGATGGACATGGAGCGTGTCATCGGGGCAGCTCTGGCTGGTGACCAACAGGCCATCGCCAAGCTCTATAATGCGTATTCCCACAAGGTGTTGGGGATATGCTATAATATTGTGGGCAACCGTGCCGTAGCCGAGGAACTGTCCCATGATGCCTTTGTGCTTGCTTTCTCCAAATTGGATCATCTGCGTGACCCTAACCGTTTTGACGCTTGGTTGTCAAGCATTGCGGCCAATGTGGCATTACGCTACAAGCAACGCCATCACACGTTGGCCACTGTCCCTGTTGATGACATTCCAGATGAAACTTGGATTGCCGATGAGCCCTCGGACATGCCCACGATGGACGAAATCATGGCTGCCGTGAACGCCCTGCCCAATGGTTACGGCAAGGTGTTTAAGATGGCGGTCATGCAGGATATGTCGCACAAGGAAATAGGCGAAATTCTGGGCATTGCCGCCCATTCCTCATCATCGCAACTGGCACGTGCCAAGAAGATGTTGCAGCATCAGTTGGCCAAATATTGGGCCATCATCCTGCTTGCGCTACTCACGCCCCTGGCCTTGCTACTGCTGCGCCAACCCAAGACCATCGACGAGCAACAGCCAAAGACGGCTGAGACAAATGAGCCTGCTGTCACCAATGACAATCCACAAGTGACCAAGCCCGACAAACAGCAGCGCAAAGAAAGCCGCAACATGGCCATCACTGTCCCCGAGAGATACAATCAGCCAAATGTGAACATCACAGACACAGCTCAACATGAGGAAGTGCCAAGACAGATGGTTGACACTACTACGGTTCCTGTAGAAAACTCTCTTCCTCACCTCAAACTGAATGATGACATCCACTTTGCAAACGTCAGTCATGGCACCACCATCCGACCCAAGAGAGATGATTTCAAGCGTTGGTCGGCCGATTTGGCCTACACGGGGCAACCCTCTCCAGAGGCAGATCGGATGACTCCTCAAAACTTCATCGTCCCCGATTATATAGCGCCAAGCGTTCCAGGAGAGCCTGATCCCACCTTGACGATTGATAACTGGACTGATTATATCGCTTATCTTGAGGTAAAGAGTGACATCACGAGTGAACTGTCTGAAGAGGATCGCATCATGCGACAGATTGCCAAGAGCAACGAGCCGCTCAACAATGGCCAAATCGTGCGCAAGACTCACCACAGCCTGCCGCTTACCTATTCGTTATCACTGAGGTATCAAGCCAACAAAAGAATCGGATTGGAGAGCGGCCTCCAGTACACAAGACTCAACTCACTGTTCCAGACGGGTGAGGGCATCAACCGCATCGATGAGAAACAGCGCATTGATTACTTGGGTGTGCCATTGAAAGTCTCTTATCGTATTTGGAGCGGCAAGCATGTGGGCATCTACACCTCGGCGGGCGTGACGCTGGAGATTCCAGTCAAGTCAACAGTCACGACAGAGTATATCTTGAACAACCAGCCAGAACTGCGAGACAGCCATTATCTGGATGTGCCGCTGCAATGGTCAACGGGCATTGGCATCGGTGTTCAGTACAATATCACGCCCACCATCGGAATCTTTACTGAGCCTGGCGTACAGTACTATATCCCTGACGGCAGCGGCTTTGAAACCTACCGCACACAGCATCCGTTCACCATCACCATTCCCGCCGGATTGCGATTCACCTGGTAGTTAAAATCAGCAAAATGATGCAGTCATTATTCGGCTTATGGCATCATAGATTATAGAACGATATAATCATCTTTAATAACCTAAAAAATTAACTGCTATGATGAAAAGAAGCATTCTGTTAGTAGCCCTTGCCTTGATGACAGTGTCACAGGTTGCGGCAAACGAGTACATGTATATGCCTTTTGTGCGCGAAGGTGTAAAGTGGGTTTACTATTATGTCAATGAGGATGGTTTCTATCCGGCTGACACCGCATTGGGAAAAGGCAAAGTCTATATGAACCTTGAATTCAAGGGCGATACCGTCATCAACGGACTCACCTACAAAGCGATGCACAAGTACCATGGCGGTGCCATTAACGCCAATAATGACACAGTGCCTATCTACATGCGTGAGAAGGACAAGATTGTATACGCGATAGTGCCAGACGGCAAAGTATATCCCGATTGCCCTATCGGCAACTCCTATTCACCAGACATTTATGACCTTATCAGTGAAGGCAAGGAGTTTATCTTATACGATTTCAATGATCCCGTAGCCTATTGGGATAGACTTGTAAACCAATCAGGTTATGATGACCAATATCAGCATTTATACACCGACACAATAGCACTTGGCACTCATCTGGCCAAGCAATATGTTGGAAACCTATGGGGCAACTTCCGAATTATCGAAGGAGTGGGCATCGATGCATTATCAAGTTACACGCTTGATTTCTTCATGGTGTTGCCAACGGGTTACGGTACCTATTTTGGCCTGAGCCATGTTGTCGAAGGCGGTGAAATAGTCTATAAGGGACAAAAGTTTGACGAGAGCATTTTGGAAAACAAGCGTGGTGATGTCAACGGGGATGGTGAAGTCAGCATTTCAGATGTCACAACCTTGATTGATATCTTGCTGGGCCGTTAAATCCTCCACATTAGCACGATAACACTGTTTTATAGCACTTCCTATGCAGTCCATGATGGTCTGGCGGCATCTACACTTGTAGAGAACCAAACCATCATGGATTTATAATGTATAAACTGACTGACTACCTCTACAACGGGCTATTGTATGTCAATAATATGTCCAGGCCACATCACAAAAGGCTAAGCCAACTGATGCTTTATGCCACAACGGCTTGCCAGTCCCATTGCAAGCACTGCAACATCTGGCAGAAAAAACGGGAACACCTATCGCTCGATGACATCAAGCACATTATGCAGAGCAGCTGCATCACGAGCAGGACAACCGTCGGGCTTGAAGGAGGCGAATTCATTCTGCATCCACAAGCCGATGAAATCATGGCATGGTTTCATGAGAACCACCCTAATTACACGCTGCTGACTAATAGCCTCGCTCCTCAACGGGTTATCGATGCTGTGAGGTACTACCGTCCACGCCACCTGTATGTCTCTCTCGATGGGGACAAGGAGACCTACAAGAGGATGCGCGGCTGCGACGGTTATGACAAGGTGATTGAGGTCGTTGAGACCTTGAAGGACGAGGTACCGCTGTCGCTCATGTTCTGCCTGTCGCCGTGGAACTCGTTCAAGGACATGGAGCACGTCATCAACTTGGCTTTGCGCTATGGGATTGACGTGCGCATCGGCATCTATGGCACGATGGCATTCTTTGACACTACGAGCGAGTTAATCTCAATGAATGACTACACGAGGCAAATACCGAACAACATCCACAAGACCCAAGAGAATTATGATTTTGTAGCGCTCTATGACCAGTGGCGACGTGGCAGTTTGCAGCTTCGATGCCAAAGCATCATGAGTAGTCTGGTCATCCACAGCAATGGGGACGTGCCGCTATGTCAGAATCTTGACGTCAAGTTGGGCAACATTCACAATCAGTCGTTGGATGATATTTTCAACGGCTATCAGGCTTGCGAAACCCAATGTCGGTATTCCACGCAGTGCAACGGATGCTGGATTAACTTCCACCGCAAGTATGACATCATCCTGATGCGCAACCTCGAGCGTTTACTGCCCAAACGCCTCATTGAACGATTCTATGGTCCATATCAATGGACTGATGAATCCAAAATGACCTATCATAAACTGTTGAAATCATGATACAGCAATTCATCAACCGCTATAAGCGTATGCGCACCGAGCGCTATCTCAACGAGACCTACCGTTGTCAATACGCCTTCGTCGGTATGGGTCAACACAGCCTGACCAACCTCTATCCCGTGCTTCACTACCTGCAAGTGCCGTTGAAATACATCTGCGTGACCAGCGACCGCAAGGCACAGCTCATTGAGCGGAAATTTAAAGGAATAAAAGCAACAACCAGGCTTGATGACGTCCTTGATGATGAAAACGTGAAAGGTGTGCTGGTTGCCGCATCGCCCAACGCTCATTTCTCTATTGCCTCCCATGTCTTGCAGAGTGGCAAGTCGCTGTTTATCGAGAAACCGCCATGCCAGTCATTGGAACAACTGCAAGAACTTATCGAGTTACAACGAGATTTCAGGTCACGGGTAGCGATGGCAGGACTTCAGCAACGTTATGCGCCTACAGTCCAGATACTCAAGCACCGATTGAAGGGTGAACGACTACTCAACTATGACCTGCACTATCTCACAGGGGCTTATCCCGAGGGGAATGCCCTGCTCGACTTGTACATCCACCCGATAGACCTGGCCACATGGCTGTTTGGTAAGGCCGAAATCGTTTCTTATTTAGAGATTGATAAACATTCCTATATCCTGATGCTTCGGCACCAACACATTGTCGGCACGATAGAATTGTCCACCTGCCACTGCTGGCAAGACGCGCGACAGTCACTCACCGTCCACACCCGCTCAGGCAGCTATCACCTGAACCAATGCGAGGAGTTGTGTTTTGTTTCCAAACAGGCTGACATCGCAGGCGTTCCCATCGAGAAACTTCTTCCCCGACGTCAATCAGTCGAATACCTGTACCGTCACGACAGTTTCTCCCCCACCATTGCCAACAATTCCATTTACACTCAGGGCTATTATCAAGAGGTTTCCACCTTTGTCAACGCCGTTGAGGGCGTGAAGGCGAATGTCCTTACCGACCTTCAATCCATCGAACCGACACTAAAACTGATAGACGGAATTTCTTAGCCCAGGAAAACATTGAATGAAAGATGCTGCAAGGCGAGGAAAGCAATACAACTATTGTCGGTCGCTAAGGTTTTTGCATCCGCACACATGGAATGGTCGGCGAATTTAGCGAATTAAACGAAATGCCATCAGGCCGCAATTCGTGAAATAAGGCTTAATTGTGGGAGGGCGCCTATTAGTTCAATTCGAGTAATTCGTAGTTTATTTGTGGCTTAGTCCAGGATGCGGGGCTCGGGAATTTCCTGGCCGCGGCAGAAGCGGACGGCGATGTGGCGGTCGTCACCCACGTAGATGAAGCGCTCGAGGCGTTGGGGCAAGGTGTAGTTAGCAAAGTTGAGGTCGCTGTCGTCAATGACGAGGGCATCGAACTCGTAGCCCGGCTCAAAGCTGCCCACGCGGCCGAAGAAGCTGCCCGCCGACTTGGTGGCGATCCAGAAGGCCTCGGGGAGCGTGAGGAAGTGCTTGCCCTTGTACTTCTGGTCGTAAAGTTTGCTCACCTGGATGGCATAGACCATCACGCGCATGATGCTCATGTCATGGCCCCCGCTGATGTCGCTGCCCAAGCCCACCTTGATGCCCATGTCGAGGAAGGTGCGGATAGGCGCGATGCCGGTCTTTATGTTGATGTTCGACGTGGGACAATGCGCTACCATCACGTTGCGGCGGGCCATCAGTTCCAACTCTTCGCCTTCACTGAAGACGCAGTGTGCCATGATGGTGGGTGTCTGCCCGAACAGGCCGTAGCGGTCGTAGGCATCGCCATAGAAGCGGCTCTCGGGTTCCAACTCACGCACCAGGGCGACCTCACTCGGATTTTCCGACAAGTGGGACTGCACGGGCACCTGGTACTTTTGTGCCTGTTCGCCGCAGGCCCGCAGCATGGCTGGCGTGCACGAGGGGATGAACCGTGGCGTGATGATGGGCCTGACGAGACCGTCGGGGTCGTTCCACTCGGCGATGAGCGCCTCGTTCCTGGCCACGGCCTCATCTACGCTCTCCAGCAACTCGTCGATGGAATTGCGGTCCATATTGACCTTGCCGACCAAGGCACCCATGCCAGCCTCACGGAACAGCTCCATGAGCAGGCGTGTGCTCTCCAGATGGGTGGTGGCGAAGGTCGCGGTGCGCATCGTTCCATAACGCCACAGGTCGTGCACGAAGCGGCTGTACATGCGCCTTGCATAGCGCGTGTCACTGTATTTAGCCTCCTCGGGGAAGGTGTAGCTGTTGAGCCACTCCAGCAGTTCCAGGTCCATGGAGATGCCCTGGTTGCGGTACTGCCCCGCATGCACGTGCATGTCGTTCATGGCAGGAATGAGCAGGCAGTCGCCGTAGTCAATCACCTCTTCGACCTGCTGGCCAAAAGCGTCGGCGCTGCCGGCCACGTCCACGACGCGCCCATTCTCCACGCCCACATAGCCATGTTCGATGACCTCAAAGTGATCCTTCTCGCGAGTAAAAATGATGTTAGCCTTGTATAGTTTCATATGGATGGTTTTCTTGTGAATATTGATTATGATGAATTGCTTGTTGCAAAGATAACCAAAATTTTAATTCCAAGGTTTTTTTATTGACAATTGGGTGCTGTTTCAAGAAAAAGTTGTAACTTAGCGGTGGAAATGAATTTGCTTTAACAGTAATTTATAAACCATAATATTCACTAACAATTTAAACCGTAATTTTTACAATGCAAGTAAAAGATCTGAATCCGCAGGCAGTGTGGTCCATCTTTGACGAGATCACCAAGGTGCCCCGCCCCAGTGGCAATGAAGAAGGCAAGTTAGACAAGATCCGCGCATGGCTCGTGGACTTCGCCAAGAAGCACAACCTGGAGTACAAAATCGACAAGACCGGCAACGTGGCCATCTTCAGGCCCGCCGCTCCCGGTTATGAGAATTGCAAGGGCATCGTGCTGCAAGGTCACATGGATATGGTAGCCGAGAAAGGTCCCGGCTCGACGCATAACTTCGACACCGACCCCATCGAGACCATCATCGATGGTGAGTGGGTTCGCGCCAACAACACCACCCTGGGTGCTGACGACGGTATGGGCCTGGCTATCGCTCTGGCTGCCGTTATCGAGCCCTCGCTGCAGTGCGGTCCCCTGGAGGCCCTCGCCACCGTTGACGAGGAGACCGGCCTGACCGGTGCCAGCAACATCGAGGCCGACATGCTCGTGGGTGACTATCTGCTCAACCTCGACGAGGAGGAGGATGGCGTCATCACCATGGGTTGCGCCGGTGGTCTGGTGAGCATCTTCAAGTTCAACTACAAGCCCGAGGCCGCTCCCAAGGATCTCACCTACTTTGAGATCAAGTTTGAGCACTTCCACGGCGGTCACAGCGGTGCCGACATCCACCTGGGCTTCGCCACCACGACCAAGCTGAGCAGCCGTCTGCTGTGGAACATCGGTGACAATATGGACTATGTACTGGCCAAGATCGACGCCGGTAACCTGCACAACGCCATCGCCCACGCCGCTACCCTCGTTATCGGTATCAAGCCCGAGGACAAGGAGAAGCTGAGTGTTGTGCTCAACACCTTCATCGCCGAGGTGAAGAACGAGTACAAGCGCACCGAGCCCAAGATGGAGATCACCTGCAAGAGCGTTGACGCTCCCGAGACCATCATCGATACCGACACCGCCCGCCGCGTTGTCAACGCCGTTTACGTGGCTCCTCACGGCATCGACGCCATGAGCATGGAGATTCCCGGCCTCGTCGAGACCTCGACCAACCTCGCCAGCGTGAAGATGCGCGAGGGCAACCAGATTGTTGTCGAGATGTTCCACCGCTCATCCGTTGAGAGTGGCAAGTATGACCTGACCCACAGGTGCGAGACCGTCTTCCGCATGGCTGGTGCCGACGAGATCATCAGCGAGGGCGGCTATCAGGGCTGGGAGCCCATCAGCGACAGCCACCTGCTCTCGGTTGCCAAGGATTCGTGGGAGAAGCTCTTCGGCGTTCGTCCCGAGGTTCGCGCCATCCACGCCGGTCTGGAGTGCGGTCTGTTCCTGAAGGCTCGTCCCGACATGGAGATGATCAGCTTCGGTCCCACGCTGCGTGACGTGCACTCGCCCGCCGAGCGCTGCCACATCCCCGCTGTGGAGAAGGCCTGGAAGCAAGTACAGAACATCCTCAAGGTCATTGCCGAGGAGAGCAAGTAATTATTTGAGTCTCTAGTCCTTAGTCACTAGTCACTAGTTGGCATCCGCCAGCAAGAAACTAGAAACTAGGGACTAGAAACTAGAAACTAATAATAGAATATGGACATCAAAGGTAAAATCATCCAGAAGTTGGACCCCCAGGGCGGCGTGTCCAAGGCTGGCAACCAGTGGAAGAAGCAGGAATACGTGCTCGAGACGCTGGACAGCTACCCCCGCAAGGTGAAGTTTGACTTCTTCGGCGACCGTGCTGACCAGTACCCGCTGGAGGTGGGCGACGTCATCACGCTGAGCTACGACATCGAGAGCCGTGAGTTCAACGGCCGCTGGTATACCGACATCCGCGGTTTCAAGGCCGTGAAGGAGGATCCCAATGCTGTGGCTGCTGCACCCGCACCCTATGCGCCTGCTGGCGAGCCCGCTCCTGCCCCTGCTCCCGGAACCGAAGGTATGCCCGCTCCGCCCCCCGGAGCCGACACGTTCGACCAGGCTGGCGCAGGCGACGACCTGCCCTTCTAAAGCGAAACAACCCAAATCAATAAAGCCGCTGGCCAATCGTCCAGCGGCTTTTTCTTGCTATAGATACTATAGATACTATAGTGACTATAGATGCTTTATTCAGTTTCCGACGATGAGGCACTGGCCGTCGTGGTACTGGACATCGAGGACACCCATGCTGTGGAGGGCGACGACAATCTTGGTGGCGGTTTCCTCGCTGATGTGGGCCAGCTTCATGTAGCCGTCCAGGGTGATGCCCCCGTGGTTGCGCAGGTAATCGAGCAGCACCTGCTCGCGCTGGCTGTAGCTGATGGTTTCGGCCGTGTGTTCCTCGGCACTCTCGGTTTCCTGGCTCAGGATGCGCTCATGCAGGCGGCTGGCGAGGACGTTCTCGTCGGCGACACGGTAATAGACGTGCCAGTTGCCGTTGTCGTCAGGGGCCTCGACAGGTTTTTCTAAGGCCTCGGGGATGTCGGCCTTGACCACCGACTTGCCATTGATGTTGAAGACCTTGAAGCTCACCTTCTGCTCGGGACGGCAATACATCTGGGCTGCCGTCTCGATCATGTAGATTTCCTCCTCGCTGCGCACCCCGGCGATGTTGCCGTTGTCCTTCACGCCGATGAGCAGGTGGCCGCCGCTATTGTTGGCAAAGGCGGATATCGAGCGGGCTATCTTGCGGGCATCGGTAATCTGGTATTTGAAATCCTGGTGTTCGTGTTCGCCCTGTTCTATCAGGTCTTGTATATAATGGCTCTTCTTGGTCTTCATTTTCTTATAAAACTACGAATTACGCGAATTTTACAAATTTGGCATCCGCTTTCTTATTCTTGCTAATTTCACTAATTGACGCCGCTCTTAATAAACTACGAGTTACGCGAATTGAACTAATTGACAGTCAATAAATTCGCGTAATTCGTAGTTCAATGTCAACGGGGATCGTTCACACCTGGCTCCTGCGGGACGGGAGTGCCGTCGAGCACCGCGCGCAGATAGGGTTCCAGCTTCTGGGCATACCACCAGAAGCCGATGTCGGTCAGGTGGATGCCGTCAACAGTACCCTCGTTGTTGGGCCCGAAGAGGTCCTTGCAGGTGATATAATAGAGGTTGTTGGGGTTATCGGCCTTGAGTTTGAGGTAATTCTTGTGATATTCGTCGTTCTTGGCGGGCAGATACTCGCTGTAGAAGGCGCTGTACTTGGCATAGCTGTACATCTGACCCTCGACCATGAAGATGGGGACCTCGGGGCGCAGCGTGCGCAGGAGGTTCACAAAACCATAGGTCACCGTGTCACACATGTCCTTGGTGCAGTTGGGGATGGGATCCAGGATGTAGGCTGCCACATCGGGAATCGTCGCCATGGCCTGTGCCATGCAGGAGTCCATCTTGCCCTCACCGCTGAAGCCCAGGTTCACACATTCCACGTCCAGGTCACGCTGGATAATGCTGGTAGCCACCATGCCGGGACGGCAGGCGCAACCACCCTGCAGGATGCTCGTACCGTAGAAGACAAACTTCTTGCCCTGCTTGGGTGAGTCCATCATGGGCTGCATGATCACGGCACTGCTGTCCACACCGATTTCGATCCACCGCACACCGTCATAGAGCGGCAAATAGATCATATACTCGTGCATCTTGCCGTCGAGCCGGTCCACATAGACCTTGCTCTGGATGGAATCCTGACGCGGACGGATGTCGTTGTCGATGCGCACCGGGCGGTTGCAGTTCACAAACTGCCAGCTCTCGGTGTCCTTGTCCCAGATGTAGAGGTCAGTGCCCTTGATGCCCGTGTCGGCCATGTGCATCATGTGCATGTTGGTCAACAGGTTATAGCGCACGGCAACGGCGGTCGAGTTGGTGGCAAAGCGGATCGCCTTGCCGCTGGTGCATGAGGCACGGTCCCACAACGTGGGACGCACCTGGCCGTAGAACTCCAGCGGGATGCGCGACTTCAGCGTCCGGTCAAAGGCCCAGTTAATCAGCCTGTAATGCATCGCATCGACATACCGCAGCGTGTCCTTGTCAGTAAAATCCTGAGCCTTCACAACACTGGGCAGCAAGGCAAGCAACAACATCGCCAGCCCTATCATCTTGGCATTGAGTTTCATAATGAATCTATCTTGAAGAATGGTTAATATTTACAGCACGTTGAGAAGCTTGATGGCCTCGGGACGGCCGCTGTTGAGCAGCGTGGGATAGTGGGCATCGCTATTGACCACGACGGGGGCGTTGAAGCGCTTGAGCATCCCGAAGTATTTCATGTTCGGGTAGAAACGGTTGCGCTGCAGCCATGCCTTAGTATTGACCTCGATGGTCAGGTGATGGTCCATGATGTTCTCAAACAAGTCGATAACCAGTTTGTCATACCAGGGCTCCTCATCGATGCCGTCACGGTACTGGCTGGCGTTGAAGCCGATTTTGTCCATGTGTCCCACGATGTCAAAACCTCCCTCCTCGACCATCGACATCATCTGCGAGAAGAACGTCCTGACCACATACTCGATGTCTCCGGCGAAATACTTGCCCATGCGGGCCTTGAAGGCCGGATACTTGCCGTCGATGTCAACCATCTCGCCGGGATTGTCGATGGCAGGGATGAAATGCACCGAGCCGATGCGATAGTCGAGCGGCAGATTCAGGAAATAGTCGCTGGCGGGGCCATCGCCCACGCTCACGTAGTCAATCTCCATGGATGTGTACAGATGGATGCGGTCGCCATAGGTTTCGCGCAGGCGCTGCACCTCGTCGAAGTATTCTTGCACCCGGTCGCGGCCCATATTGACCGGACTTTCCACCGAAATGGGAGAATGGGGCGTGAAACCCAGATGGGTGAAACCCGTGGCAATCGCCTCGGTGACAAATTCCTCCATCGGGGCATGGCCATCGCAATACTGCGTGTGGGTGTGGAGGTTATATAGATCTGTTTCCTGGGTGATGGATTTGAAGTCAAACATGATCAAAACAGTTTATTAATTTGGTCCATGGGAATGACTGCGATGATGGTCTTCCCGTCGGGCGTGTAGTTGGGTTCCGGCAGACGGAGCAGGTCCGCCACCAGTTTGTCCATTTCCTCCTGCATGAGCATGCGGCCCACCGGAATGGCTGCCGAACGGGCAACCGTCAAGGCCAGATGCTCGAGGATGCGTTTCTTGACCGGCATGCCGCCGTTGTCCACCGAGTCCAGAATCTGGTGGATCATCGCCGTGGCATCCACGCCGTCCAGGCCAGCCGGAATGGCATTGACGGCCCAATCGTTGCCGCTCAACGGAGACAGGGCAAAGCCCATCGTCTCCATCTCGGGCAGGAGTTCCTGCAGCGCCACGCCCTGGGATGCGCTCAGGTGGATGACCTCGGGGAACAGTATCGTCTGGCTCGACATGCTGCCCGTGTGGATGCGGCTGATGTAACGGTCAAACAGGATGCGCACGTGGGCCCGATGCTGGTCGATGACCATCAGGCCCGACTTGGAGGGCGACAGGATGTAACGCCCCTTGAGCTGCAGGTAAACCGACTGCAGATCACCCAGCGGCAAGGTAGCGCCCTCAGCAGGCTCTTCCTGGCTGACGGCCGATGGCTGCTCGGTCTCCTGTGCCATGCCCTCGCGCTTCTTGCGCTCGAAGTTGGCGAACAGTTCGTCCCAGTTGCTCATCGTCTGGCGGCTCGTCGTCTGCGGCCTCGAGGAGGAACCGGATGACGACTTGAAGGGATTGTACGACGGGTCCACCTCAATGTCGGGATGATGCACCTCGACGTGCTCGCTATAGGCGGGAATCGTCGGAGCATCCTTGGTGTCAAAGTCGATGGAGGGCACCTCGCTGAAACGACCCAACGTCTCCTTCACACCCGCAGCGAGAATCTGCCAGATGGGCATCTCGTCCTCAAACTTGATTTCTGTCTTGGTGGGGTGAATATTCACATCAATTGACTGAGGGTCAACCGTGAAGCGCAGGAAGTAGTTGGGCTGTTCCCCCTCGGGGATCAGTTGCTCATAGGCCGACATCACCGCCTTGTGGAAATAGGGATGACGCATGAAGCGCTCGTTGACGAACATATACTGCAGGGCATTGCGCTTGCGGGCGTTTTCGGGTTTGCCGATGTAGCCGGTCACCTTGACCAGCGACGTGTCGATGTTCACCGGCAGCAGCTGCTGGTCGATGCTGTTGCCCATCAAGGCCGCTATGCGCTGGCGGAAGGTCCCCTTCATCAGTTTGTACATCATGTTGCCGTTGTGCATGAGCGTGAACTCCACCTCATTGTTGACCAGGGCCAGCTTCTCAAACTCCTTGACGATGTTGCTCAGTTCCACCTGGTTGGATTTGAGGAACTTGCGGCGTGCAGGCACGTTGAAGAAGATGTTCTTGATCATGAAGTTGCTGCCCACAGGGCACATGTCAGGCTCCTGGCTCTCGCACTGCGAGGCATTGATGACCAGCCGTGTTCCCAGCTGTGCATCATGGCGCCGAGTGCGCAGTTCCACCTGCGAGATGGCGGCAATCGAGGCCAGAGCCTCGCCGCGGAATCCCATCGTGTGGAGCGTAAACAGGTCGTCGGCACAGCGTATCTTGCTCGTGCTGTGGCGTTCAAACGCCAGGCGCGCGTCGGTCTCGCTCATCCCCACCCCATCGTCGATAATCTGGATGAGGGTGCGACCGGCATCCTTGAGAATAATCTGGATGTGGGTCGCCTGGGCATCAATGGCATTCTCGACCAGCTCCTTGATGACGCTGGCAGGGCGCTGTATCACCTCGCCGGCGGCAATCTGGTTGGCGACAGAGTCGGGCAATAATTTGATCACATCACTCATGGCTGGCCGATGGTTTGAGGGGTTGATGACGTGTCGGCGTCACCCTCCGGGGTGATCGCTGACGGCTGTGTTGCGTTGCTTCCCGAGCGGCGGCGCGTGCCACCCTGGATGGAATTGATGAGCTGCTTGAGTTCGTCGCTCACGTCGTAGATATCGTCGGGCGTCTTGGGACGCAGGGCGTCATACCACTGGAACTGAGGCAGATAGAGGTCGGTCTTGCGGGCCAGATACAGGGGTGTTACCTTGCCGGACACTTCGGGCCACATCGTGATGCGGTCCACCTCCTGTTTGGCCTTGAGGTTCAGGCGCATGTAGCTGGATTCGGCACTGACCATCTTGTTGTAGGTCGAATCCTTCTCCTCGGGGAACATGATGACCTGCACGTTGCCGTCAACGTCAAGTCGCCGTAACTCCTTTTCCTCAAACCAGGCCTTCATCTTCTTGCCGCTCAACTGGTCGTAGTAGATTTCGCCCAAGTGCTCGGCCATGAAGCCGCCCGTGGGCAGCGTGGCCCAGTCGGCAGCGCTGTCGTTGAGGTGGACATTGATCTCGTCGCCGAAGATCTGCCGTTCCAGGTTCCACACCACGGCATGGCGGTACATGTTGATGATGGTGTCGGCCTCGCTCAGCTGAAGCGAGTCGCAGATGCCCTGCACGTCACTGCGGTAGAAGCGCACCTGGTTGAAGGCCCTGAGCACGCGCACCGAGTCGTTCACCGAGTCATTGACAATGTGGTTGATGAGGGTGCACAGCGTGTCGGCGTGCAGGTAGATGGTGTCCTTCTGCGAGAACTCGCGGGCACGGGCGCGCTTGGTGACATAGCTGTAGTGGGCATTGTCGTCATGGTAGCCGTAGCCGCCGTCCAGGATGACCTTGTTGCTGGGGTCGGTGATGACCACGTTGCCACGGGCCTCACCATAGTTGCGGTTGCGGTTATAATAAACCGTGTCGCCCTGCAGCGTCTTGCCGTCCTTGGCCGTGATCAGGGCGCGCTCATAGAGGGTCGCGTCGTCGGCACTGGTGTTGTACCAGCCGTTGGTGGTGTTGATGGTGTTGCTGTCGCTCACGATGAGCGTCTCGCTGGTGATGTGGGCGATGTGGCTCTGGGTGTTGTAGTCGAGCAGATCGGTGAACATCTCATAGCGGTCGTTGATCAGATGCACATCGCGGGAGAACTCAGCCTGCTTCGTGTCCAGCTCATAGCGGCCATATTGCGAGCTGAGCTCGGTGTTGTTGCGGTTATCGACGATGGTGCCACCGTCGAAGTAGTAGCCCACGTTGGAGTTAATCTCGTAGTCCAGCGCATCGGTCAGCAAGGTCGTACTGCGGTTCTCGAGGCGCACGTTGTTGCGCAGCTCGGCCACGCCCTGGTCGCCATAGTAGTGGAGCACATCGCTATAGACCCACAAGGTGTCGCCCTGGGTCATACGCACGTTGCCGAAGGCGTCGAGCGAACTGGTCTGGGCATAGAAATAGGCACTGTCGCAGAACATGTACATATCGCCGCGGCGGAACCGCACATTGCCCTTCAGCACCTGGTAGTCAAGGCTGACGGCCTCGTTGGCGCTCAGCAGGTCGGCATTCTCGAGAAAGACCTTGTTCGTCTGGTTGCGGTTGGCCTTGGGTATCTGGGGGGTGATGCGCGTCACCTTGGGACCCTTGGCGCCACGGCGGGCTGCCTGAGGCGGCTGCGGGTTGGTGGGCGTCGGCTGTCGCTTGATGTGCTGTGTCGAGCGTGGCTTGTGGGTACGGAATGTATTTTGGGACCACACCATGGGCGACATCATCATCGCCATCACGCTGAACGCCACGATGACATAGCGCCAACGTGAACCGACGGAAAGGTGCCGCTTGTTGCCTGAAACGAGCATCGCCTAATAACCTAATATCTAAAGCCTAAAAGCTTATTCCCCCTTCTTGAGCCAGTCGTACTCAAAATCACAGTTGCGCCAGCCCTCCTCGATATAGACGTAAACGCTCTTCTGCTTCTGGACGACCCAGTCATGGATGATGCGCTCCTTCTCCTTGGCCTCGCAGATCTCCTTGATGATCATGTAGTCATCGGCGAGGTCGGCCTTGTGGCCGTCGATACGCTTCACCAGCTTGACGATGGCGACCTGCTCACGGCGGGTCTTGGGGTTGATCATCACGAAGGGCTCGCTGATGTCGCCGGGCTGCATGGTGCTCACCTTCTTGCCCACCTCGGCAGGCAGGTCGGCCATCTCGAACTGGCTCGAGTGGGTCTTCTCGTTGAGCATGTTGCCGTTGTTGTTGCGCGAATCCTTGTCCTGAGAGATGAACAGCGCCATCTCTTCGAAGGTCTTCTTGCCAGCCAGGATGTCGTTGCGCACCGAGTCGAGATGGTTGACGGCGTCCATCAGGTCCTTGTCGCTGACCTTGGGACGCAACAGGATGTGGCGCGTGTTGATGCGGTCGCCACGCTTCTCGATGAGCTGGATGATGTGGTAGCCGTCATCGGTCTCGACGATGTTGGACACGCGCTTGTTGTCATTGAGGTTGAATGCGGCCGTAGCATACTCCGGCAGCAGCACCGAACGGCTCTGGAAGCCCGTTTCGCCGCCATAGACAGCCGTGGACTGGTCCTGGCTGTAGAGGATGGCCAGCGTCGAGAACTCGCGCTCGCCGGTATTCACCTGCTGGGCATAATCGCGCAGACGAGCCTTCACCTCATCGATTTCCTGCTGCGGAATGACGGGATTGATGGTGATGATCTGGGCCTCGACCTGCATGGGGATGAAAGGCAGCGAATCCTTGGAAATGCTGTTGTAAAAGCGGCGCACGTCAGCCGGCGTGGACTTCACATTCTTGGTCAATTCGTTCTGCACCTGCTGGATGCAGTACTGATCACTGTACATCTCGTTGAGCTTCTCGCGCAGGCGCGGCATGGGCATGCGGAAGTATTCCTCCACCTTTTCCTTCGAGCCAAGGTTGGCGATAAAGAAGTTGAGGCGGTTCTCCACCTCGGCACTGATGGCGGACGCCTGCACCTCGACGGTGTCGATGCGCGCCTGGTCCAGAAACAGTTTGTCCAGCGCCATGCGCTCGGGGATTACACAATAGGGGTTGCCCTCGATGGGGATGCGCTCAGAGAGAGCTTGCTGGTACTG
The DNA here is from genome assembly GCA_902760865.1 of uncultured Bacteroidales bacterium. GTDB lineage: Bacteria > Bacteroidota > Bacteroidia > Bacteroidales > Muribaculaceae > Sodaliphilus. Next base: position 60,721 of record CACWID010000023.1, read on the forward strand.
TTCCTCGATGTCACTCTTGAAGATGGGCTCATCGCCGATTACCCATGCAACTTCCTCTGCCACATTATTTTGCGCCATTGCAGCAATAGCCAGCGCCGCAAAGATCATTGCGTTTAAAAATCTCAGTTTCACGTCTATTTGGTGTTTTAATTGATTTCTGTCTGTTTCAACTTGCAAAATTACTGAAAGTCGGTCGCAGAACAAAATGAATTGGCAAAATGTTTGTTAAAACCCATGCCATGGATGGAAATCGCGCAACAAGGGCAGAAAAACAGGAATGCCCGTGAATGATCGGCTATCATGATTCATGACCATTCACGGGCATTCCTGGACAGGGAGTCCCTACCCCCTTACTTTTTATCGGGCTTGGTCTTATAGATGTCGTCCTTCTTGACCTTGACGACCGTGCCGTAGCGGGCAAGCGCCTTGAGGTCCAGTTTCTTGACGTCACCGACAATCATCAGCTGATAGGGCTGCCCCTTGATGTGCTGGCTGTAGAACGCCTCGATATCGGCCTGCGACAGCGTGGGCAGCTGCTCCACAAGGGCAGTATGAGCGTCACAGGTATGGCCAACGCGCTCAGATAAAGCGATGGTCAGAGGCTTGCCTCTGAAGGTCGGGTAACTGTTGTTGACGTCATTGAGCAGGCTCTGTCGTGCCACGGCCATGTTCTCGGGGTTCAAGGGCATGTCGTTGATGAGGGAGTCCAGCAGATGAACCGCCTGCATCGACTTGTCGGCCTGAGTGGCGACCAGCGACAAATAGCCACAGGGATTGGCTGAACGAGCCAGCGTTGGAGTCATCGGCACGCCCTGGGCGGCATAGGCCATCGAACGGAACTCGCGAACCTCCTGGAACAGCACCGACGACATGCCGCCGCCGAAGTACTCGCCCCATGCCTTCAGGCAGACCTTGTCACGGTCGCTGGCCACATCGGCCAGGGGGCGATAAAGTCCGACGATGGTCTGACGAGACTTGGGCATGTCAAAGACATAAACCGTCGGCGTCTGAGGGGTCTGAAGGACGATTTCCTGCATGGGATTCTCCTGCACTCCAGTCAGTTGAGGCAGATTCCTTGTAATCATCTCGGCCACCTGCGAGGGCTGCAGATTACCGCTGTAGCTGATGTCGCAACGCGTATCGTAGAGGCCCTTAATCGACGCTATAAGTTCATTGGATTTAACCTTTTTCAGTTCCTTGGTTGTCAGCCTGGTAAGATAAGTCGAACGGTCGCCGTGCATGACTTTGAAAGCCAGGGCACCGAACACCTCGGTGTTATCGTCCCAGAAGGACTTTTCGGTAGGACCTGCGGCATCCTTGGTGGACTTCAGTTTCTCTTCATCGGGTTTCATCCTGTCCAGGAAGTGTCCCAGCAGTCCCAGCGCAGCCTCGATATTCTTTTCTTCACCCTTGAGCACAAGCATGGTCGCCTGCTCGTCAGTAGCAAAGCTCATCTCGGCCCCGATTTTCTGCATCGCCGCGCCAAATTCCTTGACATCGAGCGAATCGGTTCCCAATTCACCCACGTACTCGACCGCTGCACTGAGCAGTTTGTCCTGCAAGGTACCCTTGTGGAAATTGATGATGAGGGTGAAAATGTTGTTCAACGGATTAGGTCCCGCATAGAGTGTATTACCGCCATTCATCTTCACCTTGACGGCATCGCGGCCAAAGTCAAGCAGGCGAGGAGCCACATCCCGGACAGGAATCTGCTCCAGGCGCTGTGCAAACGCTGACTTGTCGCCAGAGTGCTGCGGCTTGACCGGAGTGTACTCGGGCTTGGCAATCTGCTCGACGGGCACGCGGCCGTTCTTCTTGTGGAAACGGTAGAAATTGTCGGTGAAATACTTGCGAGCCACGCGGGTGACATCATCACGGGTGATATCGGCGATTCCCGAATTCAGTTTCATGAAATCGTCCCAGGACACGCCGGCCGACATGGCAGCCACCATCAACTCGCTGCGCTTGGAAATGCTTTCCAGCTCCATCTCGTTGTCACGGGCAATCATCTGTTTCACAGCCAGAAGTTGCTCGTCGGTGAAATCACCGTTTTTCAGTTTCTCGATCTGCTCTAGGCACAGGTTCTCGGCCGTCTTGACCTTGCACAGCAGCTTGGGAACGACCATGATGGCCAATGCCGAAGCCTGATTCATGCCGATGTTCAGGCCCATTGTCATATAGACACGGTCCTTGTTGGTCAGTTCGTCGAGCAGTCCGGTCTTATTGTTGTTGTTGAGCAGGCCCAATGCCACCTTCATTGCCGGCGCGTCGGGATCATAGTCCGTAGGGCCGCGGAAGAGCAGAGCACTCATGCCGATAAGGGGCATCGGGAAGAGAAACTTCTCCTCGGGCTGACCCACGATGGCGGGAGCCACAATCTTGTCACGAACGGGCTTCACACCGCGCTCCAGGCGGCCGAAAGTACGCTCCAGCAGGGGCATCACTTCATCGGGGTTGAAATCACCCGAGAGCACGAGTCCCATATTGGACGCCACATAATACTTCTTGTAGAATGCCACCATATCGGACTGACGGGGATTCTTCAGATTCTCGGTGTTGCCGATGATGGGGTAAGCATAAGGAGTGCCGGCGAAGAACTTACTTGTAATCTGCTCCAGCATCATCGAGCCGGGATCGTCACTGTACATGTTCTTTTCCTCATAGACCGTCTCGAGCTCTCCCTGGAACAGGCGGAACACGGGGTGGATAAGGCGGTGGCTGTTCAGTTCGCACCACTGCTCGATAAACTGCGGCGAGAATGTGTTGTGATAGAATGTGAAGTCATAGGAGGTGCCCGCATTGAGGTCCGAACCGCCATAGAGCGAGGTCAAGCGGTTGAACTCATTGGGAATGGCATACTCTGACGCCTTGATGTTCAACCGGTTGATGTCGTGCTGGATGGCTTTTCGCGCAGCGGCATCGGTCGTGTGCGACAGTTCGTCATACTTCATCGAGATGGAGTCGAGATAAACCTTCTCAGAGTCATAATCCACGGTGCCCAGCTCAGGGGTTCCCTTAAACATGATGTGCTCAAAGTAGTGGGCGATGCCCGTGTCGGGACAGTCCACCGAGCCGGCACCGACAACGACGGCACCGAACACCTTGGGCTGGCTATGGTCCACATTGAGCCACACCTTCATGCCGTTGCTCAACTCCGTTTCATGCACCTGCAGGGCTGTAGCCTGCGACATGGCCATGAGTGCAAAAACGGCGCCTGCCATTACCGATAAAACCATTCTTTTCATACCAATATGCTTTTTTTGATTGTTGATTCCAGTTAAGAAAATGCCTCGCATGAGCACCTGTGTTCATGTGAGGCATTATGATTCAAAGCAGTCCTGATCAGTATTATTTCACCTGCTTGAGGACTTTCTGATTGATCTTGGCAGGATACTTGGCGGCCAGCTCCTCTTTCCAGCGCTGCTCGAGCACGTCCTGATAGTCGCTGGTCACGGCACCGCGCACGTCGGCCATCTCCTCGGGCTGAGCGATGACGCCGCCCTCGAGGATCATGAACGACTCGTAACCCTTGCGCTCGGGCTTGTCACCCTCGTGGAAGGCCAGATAGTCAGCCAGGTTGTTCTCACCCTTCTTGACCACCATGCGCTCCATGCGGATGTCGGTGCCATACTTCTGGTGGAGGGCCTCGGTCAGCGTGTCGGCAGCCATGCGCTGGATGTCAGCTTTGACAAGGTCGAGGACGCTGTCGTTCTTGGCGCTGAGAATAATACCCTTGAAGCGGGGCTCGTCCCAGGTGTAGTCGGCGCGATGCTCATTGAAGTAGTTCTCCAGGCCGACGGTATCCTTGCTGGCAGCCTTCCAGACGCGGCGGTTGCTGATCTCGAACAGCATCATGCCGTCGCGATACTCGTTGAGCAGGTTGCGGTAGTCAGGATTGCTCTTGACCAGTTCACGGGCGTGATAGTCAGTAAGGGCTTTCTCGGCCACAGGCTCGACACACGAGAGGACATAGGCCTTGGCATCATCGGCGGTAGCGAAGCGGGACTTCGGGTTGATGTGAGGCATCAATTCGCCCACGGTAGCCGAGTGCTTGCCGCCAAAGGTGAACATCGTCATCTTGTTACCCTTGATATTGTCGGCGACAAAGGCCGAGTCATAGCCAGCCGCGAGCTTTGCATTCAGCATCTTCTCAAAATCAGGGTTCAGACGATAGTTATACTTGTTCTTCAGGTCAGTGATGCGGCGTTCCTTGATGAGGCCGGCGCGCTCGTCGCGGCTGATGGCGTTCTCAAGACCGGTGCGGATCTCGTTCAGCGGGGCGACACCGTGGGCCACTTTCTTGATGACGTGGTAGCCGAACTGGGTGGCAAAAGGCTCGCTGATCTCACCGTCGGCAAGAGCAAAGGCGACATCCTCAAAGGGCTTAACCATGCGGCCGCGGCCAAACCAACCGAGTTCTCCGCCGTTGCGTGCACTGCCGTCCTGAGACTCAGCCTTGGCCATCTCCTCGAAGTTGACGCCAGCCTTGAGCAGAGCGTAGATGGAGTCCATCTTATGCTTGCACTCGGCCTTCTGCTCCTCGGTAGCATTCTGCGGGAAGAGCTTGAGGATGTGCTTGGCGTGGACATCGTCACGGTCGCGCATATTGTTGACACGCACCATGTGTACGCCGAACTGGGTCTTGAACGGCTTGGAAACTTCACCGACGGCCGTGCCATAGACCTCGTTCTCAAACGAATAGGGGAACATGCCAGCGCTGATGTAGCCATAGTGGCCATGGTTGCGGGCCTTGGAGGGGTCACTGGAGTACTTAGCTGCCAGTTCGTCCCATTTCTCACCAGCGAGAACGCAGTTGCGGATGCTGTCCATCCTGTTCAGCGCGCTCTGGGTCTCGGCGGGCGTATTGCCCAGGGGAAGCATGAAGTGGTCGATATCGATTTCCTTCTTGTAGCGCTCATAGGCCTCGGCGACCATCTGCCAGTGGTAGGACGTGTCCTCGACCAGATAGGGGGCAGCAAGGTCCTTCTGATAACCTTCAAATTCCCTGATGAACAGGTCGGTAGTGTCGATACCGGCAGCCTCGGCGTCGGCAACCTTCTGCTTGTAGAGCACAAAGCGATCGACATACTGCTCGAGCGTCTCTTTTTCGACCTGTTGCTGATTGTTCTTGTGATAAAGGTATTCAAACTCCGAGAGCTTGATGTCTTTGCCGTTGATGGTCATAAGAACAGGATCCCCCTTTGCTATGGCGAGGATCGCAGTACCCAACAGCAACGAAGAAATCAACAGTTTTGCTTTCATCTTCTTTAGGTTGGTTTTGATCTATATTTTACGTTTTTTCATTCCTTATTACTAAAGTATAACGAACACATACGGGAAAAATTATATCACAGGACACTTTTTTTTCATTCTGTGGACCGTAAACGCCTAAAAACATCAATGACAACAGGCATTTTCCGTGCAAGTCGCCTGTTGTCATTGATGTGATTTCTCAGTACTCCGAGAGACTAGGGACTAATTTCCCATCTCGCTGAGGAACTTGATGCGCACGAGGCGGATTTCCTCCTCAGTGAAATCGTCGCCCAGTTCCTGCATGGCGGTCTCGATGTCGTCGGTGTCGCTCTCCTTGAAGTACTCAAAGATGTCCTCCTCGATGTCATGGTCGATGGCCTCGTCTATGTAATAGGACACATTGATTTTGGTGCCGCTATAGACGATGGCCTCAAGTTCGTCGAGCAGTTCGCTGAATTCCAGGTCCTTACTCTCAGCCAAGGCCTCAAGAGACACCTTGCGGTCGATGGCAGTGATGAGTTCTATCTTGTTCTTGCTCTTGTTGGCAACCGTGCGCACGCGCATGTCCTCGGGACGCTCGATCTCGTTCTCATCGACATACTTCTTGATCAGGTCGATGAACTCCTGGCCATAACGCTTAGCCTTGCCGGGGCCCACACCGGGAATGTTCTGCAGCTCCTCGATGGTGATGGGATAGGTCGTGGCCATCGCGTCGAGCGACGGTTCCTGGAAGATGACGTAGGTGGGGAGTCCATGCTGCTTGGCAATCTTGCGGCGCAGGTCCTTGAGGATGCTGAACAGCTGCCCGTCCACGGCACCGCTGCCGCCGACGTGCAGTTCCTCATCGAGCATCTCGGTGTACTCGTTGTCCTCGACAATCCAGAACTTCTCACGGCTGTTCAGGAACTGCTTGCCAAGCTTGGTGACCTTGATGACACCGTAATTCTCGATGTCTTTGGACAGGTAGTTGGCAAAGACGCCCTGGCGGATGACAGCCAGCAGGAACTTCTCGTCACGGTCGCTGGCACAGCCGAACACCTCGGTCTCGTCGTGCTTGTAGCTCTGGATGGCCGGGGTGGCGTCACCCATCATGACATGGGCAATGTACTCGGGCTTGAAGCGCTCGCGCAGGGCCAGTATCGTCTCGATGGCGGCACGCAGCTCCTCGCCGGCCTCTACCCTCTTCTTGGGCTTGAGACAGTTGTCGCAGTTACCGCAGTTGTCCTTGTCATAGGTCTCGCCGAAGTAGTGCAGCAACGAGCGGCGACGGCACACCGACGACTCGGCATAGTCGCGCGTCTCGAGCAGCAGCTGCTTGCCGATTTCCTGCTCCGAGATGGGCTTGCCCTGCATGAACTTCTCGAGTTTGTCGAGGTCCTTGCGGGAGTAGAACGTGATGCACTTGCCCTCGCCGCCGTCACGCCCGGCGCGGCCCGTCTCCTGATAGTAGCCCTCGAGGCTCTTAGGGATGTCATAGTGGATGACAAACCTCACATCGGGCTTGTCGATGCCCATACCGAAGGCGATGGTCGCAACGATGACGTCAACATCCTCGCTCAGGAAGGCATCCTGGTTGGCGCTGCGCACGGCGCTCTCCATACCGGCATGATAGGGCAAGGCCTTGATGCCGTTGAGACGAAGCACCTCGGCCAGTTCCTCGACCTTCTTGCGGCTCAGGCAATAGATGATGCCCGACTTGCTCTCGTTGGCCTTGATGAACTTGATGATCTCGCGGTCCACGTCCTTGGTCTTGGGGCGTACCTCATAGTAGAGGTTGGGGCGATTGAACGATGACTTGAAGACGGCGGCATCAGTCATGCCGAGGTTCTTCTGTATATCGTGCTGCACCTTGGGCGTAGCCGTTGCTGTCAGGGCAATGATGGGGCGCTCGCCGATGCGGTTGATGATGGGGCGGATGTTGCGGTACTCAGGGCGGAAGTCATGGCCCCACTCCGAGATACAGTGTGCCTCATCAACGGCATAGAAAGAGATGGGCACATCCTTGAGGAAGGCCACATTCTCCTCCTTGGTCAACGACTCGGGGGCGACATACAGGAGCTTGGTGCGTCCGCTCCTCACGTCCTTCTTCACCTCCTCGATGGCCTGCTTGCTGAGCGAGGAGTTCATGAAGTGGGCGATGCCGTCCTCCTCGCTGTAGCTGCGCATGGCATCTACCTGGTTTTTCATCAATGCGATTAGCGGTGAAATGACAATGGCAATGCCGTCCATCAGACGCGCTGGCAACTGATAGCACAGCGACTTGCCGCCACCAGTGGGCATGAGCACAAAGGTGTCGCGCTCGGCCAGGAGGTTCTCGATGATAGCCTCCTGATTGCCCTTGAATGTCTCAAAGCCGAAATATTCCTTTAATGCCGTTGTCAACTTACTGTTTTTCGCCATAATAATCAGGTTTAGGGTTTGAATGATTTCACAAATATACTATGATTTTGTGAACTGCACAATTATTTCTCAAAAAAAATAATCCTGCAATTGGGCTCAACAGTTTTCATGCCGCTTTTCGGGCGGCATGAACTGAAACTGTTATCTATTTGTCAGCCAACAACTCAAAATTGGACTTTGACAGCTGGCGCTCGGCAAACTCCCGCGTCAGCACAAACTTCTTCTCGTGCATAGACGGAGCCTGGTACATCACGTCGATCATGATGGTCTCGAACAGGCTGCGCAATCCGCGGGCGCCCAGTTTGTACTCGATGGCTTTGTCCACGATGAATCCCATCACGTCATCCTCGATGACCAGCTCCACGCCGTCCATGTCGAGCAGCTTCTTGTACTGCCGCACGATGGAGTTCTTGGGCTCGGTGAGAATGCGTATCAGCGCGTCGCGGTCCAGGGGCTCCAGATTGGTGAGGATGGGCAGGCGGCCGATGATCTCGGGAATCAGGCCATAGCTGCGCAGGTCCTGGGGTGCCACGAAGTGCAGCAGCTTGTCGCGGTCGGTCTTGCTGATGTGGTTGCCCGCGCCATATCCCACGACGTGGGTGTTGAGTCGCTGGGCAATCTTGCGCTCGATGCCCTCAAAGGCGCCGCCGCAGATGAAGAGGATGTTCTTGGTATCAACGGCGATCATCTTCTGCTCGGGATGCTTGCGGCCACCCTGAGGCGGCACGTTGACAATCGAGCCCTCGAGCAGCTTGAGGAGGCCCTGCTGGACGCCCTCGCCGCTCACGTCACGTGTGATGGACGGATTGTCGCCCTTGCGGGCAATCTTGTCAATCTCGTCGATGAAGACGATGCCGCGCTCGGCCTCGGCGACGTTGTAGTCACAGGCTGCCAGCAGCCTGGTCAACAGGCTCTCGATGTCCTCGCCGACGTAGCCGGCCTCGGTGAGCACCGTGGCATCGACGATGGCGAAGGGCACCTTCAGCATCTTGGCTATCGTCTTAGCCAGCAACGTCTTGCCTGTTCCGGTCGGTCCGACGATGATGATGTTGCTCTTCTCGATGTCGATGTCGTCGTCACGGCGCTGATTCAGGCGCTTGTAGTGGTTATAGACAGCCACCGACAAGTATCGCTTGGCTGTCTCCTGCCCGATGACATACTGGTCCAGATAGGCCTTGATCTCATCGGGCTTGGGCAGCGAGTCCATGTCGAGGTCGGTCATCGTCGCCGTCGCCATCTTGCCGAGGTACTCGCGAGAGAGTTCGGCGGCACGCTCGGCACAATCGTTGCAGATGCAGCCGTTCATGCCGGGCAGCAGCAGTTCAACTTCACGATCACTGCGACCGCAGAAGCTGCAGTACATTGTATTCTCCTTCTTTTTGGCCATGCCTTGTAGAGCTATTCTTTATTTGCGGCCGGGCTGTTCTCGCGGATGAGGACCTTGTCAATCATACCATACTCCTTAGCCTCGGCTGCCGTCATCCAGTAGTCACGGTCACTGTCGGCATAGACCTTGTCATAGGGCTGTCCGGAGTGGTCGCTGATGATGGTGTACAGTTCCTGCTTGAGCTTGAGAATCTCACGAGAGGTGATCTCAATGTCGGATGCCTGACCGCTGATGCCGCCCATCGGCTGATGGATCATCACGCGGCTGTGCTTGAGGGCAAAGCGCTTGTCCTTCTGGCCTGCAACGAGCAGCACGGCAGCCATCGAGGCGGCCATACCGGTGCAGATGGTCGATACGTCACTCTGGATGTACTGCATCGTGTCATAGATGCCCAGGCCGGCATAGACCGAGCCACCGGGAGAATTGATGTAGAGCGAGATGTCCTTGCCGGGGTCAGAGCTGTCGAGATAGAGCAGCTGGGCCTGGATGACGTTGGCGGTATAGTCATCGACCTGGGTTCCCAGGAAGATGATGCGGTCCATCATCAGACGCGAGAACACGTCGAGCTGGGTGACGTTGAGTTTGCGCTCCTCCATAATGGTGGGGGAAATATAGTTGTTAGTTACGCCGGCGGCGAACTGGTCAAGAGCCAGTCCGTTCATGCCCAGATGATGCACTGCAAATTTTCTGAAATCGTTTTCCATAAAAATCAATAATAGTAATGTGATAAATAAATTTTTTGTTCAAAGATAATATATTTTTCTCAATCCTGCATCAGGATGAGCAACTTTTTTTATCGACATGAAAAATTACAATACCCCGAATGAGGCAAAAACCAAGCCAAACGCCGTCAGACATGACAAAACTACAGACGCAACGCAGGGAGACGATATCTCGCCTCCCCGCTCTCCGGTGTGTTGATGCGGTCTGTTGTCAGACCGTCGCGCTCTGCCTTTTATTTCTCCTCGTAGAGCTTGCGGAAGTCCTCGACGCTGATGGTCTTCTCGTTGACCTTGACGGCCTCCTTGACAGCGGCATAGAACTTGTTGTCAACGGCGTGCTCCTGGATCATGTCGCGGGCGCGGTCATCCTGCATGAAGCGCTCGGCCTGCTGACGGATGAGGTCCTCGGGGGCATTGTAGATGCCGTACTGCGAGAGCTGCTGCTGGGCGAAGATGAAGGCGGCGGTGTCGATGTCTTCCTTCTCAATCTGGATGCCGAGCTCCTTGATCAGGTGATCTTTGACAAGCTGCCAGCGAAGCTGCTTGAACATATCCTGAGCCTCCTCGTCGGTCACCTCGGTATTCTCCTTCTGGTCCTGCTCACGGCGCAACTTCAGGAAGCGCTTCAGGAACTCCTCGGGCAACTGCAGGTCACCGGCCTTGTCGGTGAGGATGCGCTGAGCATCCACGGTGAAGCGGTAGTTGCTCTCGGGCACATTGGCACGGCCAATCATCTCGCGAACGGCCTCGCGGAAAGCGGCCTCGTCCTTGACCTCGGTCTCGGTGCCCAGAACGCCCTTGAAGAACTCCTCGTTCATCTCGGCTTCCTGGTTGACCTTGATCTCCTCGACGGTGATGCGGAAGTCGCTCTTCACGTCGGCCTGGTTGCGGTCCACGTTGAGCAGGCCTGACAGCTCGGCGATGTTGCCGTTATAGGCCTTGTGGGGGTTGAAGGCGAAGGTGTCACCCACCTTGACGCCGACAAACTTGGCAGCCTCATCATCGTCGTCCATGTAGCGGGGCGAAATCACGGTGCGCTCCACCTTGATGCCGTCTTCCAGGACGTTGCCCTCGGCGTCGAGCTCGACCATCGAACCGCGAAGCATCGACTCCTTGTCGCTCACCTCGCCGTCAACCAGGGTACCCAGGCGCTTGCGGTCATGGGCAATGGCGGCGTCCACCATCTGGTCGGTCACCTCAATATTGTAATAGGGAACATTGATGCGCTTGTTGAGCTTGAGCTCGATAGCGGGAGCCAGACCCAGGTCATACTTGAAGGTCATCTCCTCGTCCTTCATGATGTCCACCTTGGTGTCCTCGTTGGGCAGGGGCTCGCCCAGCACCTGGAGCTTGTTCTCACGGATGTAGTCATAGATGGCACGGCTCACCATGCGGTCAACCACGTCGGCAGTCACGCTGGGGCCATAATACTTCATCAGCAGCGACTTGGGGGCCTTACCGGGGCGGAAGCCCTTGATCGGATGGCGCACGCCCATCTGGGCGACCTCTTTATTCACGTCGCTAGCGAAATCTTCTCTCTTGAGCTCAACGGTAAGCATTGCATTCACCGCATCGATTTGTTCAAAACTTACGTTCATTATCAGTCTTCTATATTGAATGTTAAATGTTTATTTCTCAAAAAACGGCTGCAAAATTACTACAATTCACACGATACACAAAATTTCGCCGCCACTTTTATCATTTATTCACTTTTTTAACCGCAACACAGGCTACCTCACGCTAAGACGCTAAGGTTTTTAAAAAACAACTGATTAATCTGATTTTTCTGAGGGCATCCGCGTGGTTGGCCTCACGCTAAGACGCGAAGCCGCTAAGAATTAAGGGGGTTCGTCGCTCTCGGTTTTTTTACATATAATTGCCGTGAACCTTTAGCTTCTATGTTGCAATCCAAGTTCTAGCTTTACTTTTAACAATCTTTATGTTTGGCTCGGATTATTGTATTAC
>CACWID010000024.1 GCA_902760865.1 uncultured Bacteroidales bacterium
GGTGATCTGCTTGATGCGGTCCCAGTAGATGGTCTGCAGCGTGCCGTCATCCTCCTGGATGACCAGCGAGTCGAGCGGAGCATAGGTCACAATCTTGCCCCTCACTTGGTGCCCGTTTTTCAACTTTACCACCTCTTGTTTCTCTTTCTTGTTCTGCGTTTGCGCTTGTACAAAGGCCGTACCGCCCATCAGGCACAATGCCAGAATGATGATGATTCGTTTCATGAATTTATACGATGAAATGGTTGTTTTTTGTTGCAAAAGCAGGTGATAATCATTATTTGGGAGGTAAGACGATGAAGTCGACAATGCCGAAGTCGCTCAAGGGCTTTTCGTGCTCATCATCACCAGCGACATATCTCAACTCAATGCGTGCGCTCATGTCGATGGGCTCATGGCCCTTATAGATTTGAGAATGGTCACCCTGGGTATTGGTGAGTACATACACATCGTTGCCATAACGCCGCATCAACCCACGCCACCAGTCATACTCGTCGTTGTCCTTAAGGGGTCTATTGAGGGCGTATTTAAATCCATTGATGTACAGCAAGGCCTGGTCCATATCCCTATTTAATGCCAATATGTAAGAGTCGCCGCCCACAATCTTCGCTTGGCATACAAAGTAGGCAGATGGGATATGATGGGACTGCCCTTTGATTTGGTACCAAACGTTATCGTCATCATCACGAAAGACAAGCAGATCCTCTGTCCCCTCTCTTGCATAGGCTTCCAGTGCCACACGATCGAAGTAAGGATCTATGTCTAACGCCAGTTTATTGCCGTCCATCCAACAGGAGGGATAGCCCCATGCTCCACGAATGCCTGCTACAAGATGTCCATCCACCACGTCAAATGAATTATACGCGAAATCGCAGGTGTAAGTATCATATTTATAGAGCAGTTGGTCGTTCTTATAAATAAAGTAGTTATCATAATTTTTATCATGCTGTAACGTATAGACATCGCCGTTCTCGACACACATGCCCTCGGCCGCGTAGGGTATCTGGAACTGTACAGCACCGTTTTTCAACACTTCATAGAGCACGGTATTATAATTATTATCATCATGCCTTGATCTGAGGGCATACCAGTCCTTGCCCTCACTGGCCAGTTTGAAGATGCGGGAGTTCTGAGGGCATTCATAGATGACATTTCCCTCGATGTCATGAACATAGCTATTAAATGTATCGCTGATTGCCACGTAGATGCGAGGCGACTTGCTGTAATCGGGCTCGTCCTTACTATCCTTGCATCCCACCAGTGCCATCATCGCCAGCAATGCCAGCATTAAGAAAATCCGTTTCATGACTTCAGAGTATTTGATAGTGTTTTCTGGTGCAAAGATAGGACAAATCCGCTAATCAACCATTATTCTCCCATGTTTATCACACGAATGTCCATAAATGGTCATGAATAAAATATTATATGGTCCGTTCGTGATGATTCGTGTTATATTCTGTTTCTGTTATATAAACACGAATGCCCATGAATGTTCATAAATAAATAATATTTAATGGCCATTCGTGGTCATTCATGTTGAATTTCGCTGAGGCTGGAGGGCAACTCGCCAGCACAGCCAGCGGCAGTGCTATCAGTCTCGTTGTCGTGTTAAAATGCTTTTAGTCGTTTTTCAGGATGATGTCGATGATGGCATTGACATCGGCAATGCTGACTTCACCGTCGCCGTTGACGTCGGCGGCAGGTATGCGGGTGTGGCCGTTGTTGCCGCCCATGATGACAACATCGATTACGCTATTGGCGTCACCGATAGTGACCTTCCAAACGGGGGCATTGCGATAGCCCTCCACAGCACTGGCGGGAACATGCAAGGTGGCAGTTTCGTAGCATCGCTCATCGAAACTATCCTCTGTAATGAAAGGAGGAGGCGTCAGGGCTTGACAAGTCACGCTCGTCAGCGAGATGCAATCATAGAAAGCATTGTTGTCAATCGCCCTGGTTGCGCTTGGAATGGTCACGCTCGACAGATTGCGGCATCCGGCAAATGCCCAATCCCATATTGTTTCGACTTGGTTGGGGATGATAACGCTCTCCAGTCTAATACAGTCAGAGAAGCAATTGGCTGGGATTGCTGTCAAGGAATTGGAGATGTTTACACTCCTTAGGTTGCTGCAACTGTAGAATACTGATGCACCCATTTCGGTGACTGAGTTGGGGATGTCCACGCTTGTCAGGCTTGTGCAACCCGAGAACGCAGAATTGCCGATGCGGGTGACGGAATTGCCGATAGTCACACTCGTCATTTTGTTGCAATTGAAGAATGCATCATTACCGATGGTTGTAACAGAATTGGGAATCACCAGCCCCTTCAAACTGATGCAATTCAGGAACGCCGAATTGCCGAGGGTGGTGACCGAGTTACCGAGGGTCACATGCTCAATGTTCTCGCATTCATAGAATGCCCCATAGGCAATGGTAATGACGGCATCAGGAATAGTGACGTTCTTCAGGCTCTGGCAAAAATAGAACGCGGATTCGCCGATAGAGGTGACGGAGTTGCCGATGGTCACATTTGCGAGGTCGAAGCACCTGTAGAATGCCTTATTACCAATTGAGGTCACCGAGTTGGGGATGACGATGCCCATCAGTTTGCGGCAATCATAAAAGGCATTATCACCTATCGCGGTCACTGAATTACCGATGGTCGCGCTCGCCAGGTTGTTGCACTCATTGAACACATAACTGCCTAAAGTGGTCACCGAATTCGGGATGATGATGGAGGTCAGGCTCGAGCAATTGGAGAATGCCTTGTCACCGATGGCAGTGACAGAGTTAGGGATATTGACACTCGTCAGACTGGTGCAACCATTGAAGCAGCTTCGGGGTATTGATGTGGCAGAGTTGCCAATCATCACGTTTGCCAAGCCGATGCAGCCATAGAATGTGCTATCTCCGATGGTAGTTACTGAATTTGGAATGTTCATGCCCGTCAGTTTGCGACAATCATAGAATGCCCGTGGGCCGATGTCGGTGACTGTGTTGGGGAAGCTCACACTAGTCATGCTGCGGCATTGCGAGAAACAGCCTTTAGGGATTGATGTGACGCTATTGGGTATGGTCACGCTAGGTAGGCTTGCACATTCCAGGAACGCATATTGGCCGATGGAGTCCACCGAGTTGCCGATGCTCAGGTTTGTCAAGTATAGACAATGCGCAAAGGCATATTCCCCGATTTCGGTAACCGAGTTAGGGATGATCACGCTCGTCAGGTCGCGGCAATTCTGGAACGCATTTTTGCTGATGGCTATGACCGGTGCTGTCAGATTGCGGGTTGAATAGATGGGGCTGCCCAGGTCGTCATATCCTGAAACATAGGTATATTCACAGGTCACCGAAGAAGCAATATCGGCGGCACCACTGAAATAATTGTTCACGCCCACTTTGGCGGAGTCACCTACTGCGCTGACACCAGAGCCAGAGAAATAGAATTCATAATTGATTCCATTATAAGTAAGCGTTTCATAACCTGCTGAAGCATGGAGCGCTGTTGTGATAACCAGCAGCAGTGTCATGAGTTTCTTTTTCGTGTTCATAATGATATGTCGTTTTTAGTTGTTTTTCAGGATGATGTCGATGATGGCATTGACATCGGCAATGCTGACTTCGCCGTCGCCGTTGACGTCGGCGGCAGGTATGCGGGTGTGGCCGTTGTTGCCGCCCATGATGACAACATCGATTACGCTATTGGCGTCACCGATAGTGACCAACGGGGGTATTCCGATATGCGTCCACTACTTCGGCCGGGACGAATAATGTGGCTGTTTCATAGCACTCATCATCGAAACAGTTCTCGTTTTCCATCACGGGAGGCGTTGTTGCCAGGCAAGTTATCTCTTTCAATGCCGTGCATCCCGAGAAAGCAAATCCCTCAATTGTCTTGACACCGCTGCCGATGGTGACACTGGCCAGTGAAATGCACGCTGGATCCTCGAGCTGACCGTAAACATCTTCGGCGGCAAATGCCCGGTACTTGATGACCTCGACAGAATTGGGGATGATAATCTCCTTCAGATTAGGACACCCCGAGAACATGTGCCGCCCTATTGACTTAACGCCCTCGTTGATCATGACATGGGTCAGATTGGGGACCCATCCCAGGGCACAATTGCCCATGTCCTCAACACCGCTGCCAATGATGATAGTTTGCAGATTGGTACAATCGTCTAGGAAGGCATAGTCGCCGATATATCTGACCGAGTTAGGGATGGTTACTCTAAGGAGTCCCTCATAGTTGTCCTCAAGAGAAAACCGTTCACTACCGTAAAAGAGTCCGTCTCCCAGGCTGGTTGTGCCATCTGGTATGATGAAATCAGTGCTGTCGGGGATTCTGCCCTTGTAATGATAGGCTACTGGGCCAGCATAGACAAGGCCGTCGGGCTGCATGTCATACCAAGCAGTGCCGCCAAAAGCACTTATGCCGACTGATTTGAGAGTGTTGGGGAAATCAAAATCCTGAATACTGGAGCAGCCGGCAAAAGCTTGATAACCGATGGCCGTGACGGCGTCAGACATCTCAACGGACTCTAACCATGTGCAGAAGTAGAAGGCACGGGTACCGATGGCAGTGATGGTGTTGGGCATGATGACCTGTACCACCCTTGGCTGTTCACTGAAGGCATAGTCAGCAATATATTTTGTGCCCGGCTTGATGTCAATGACGGTGTTCATGGGCATTTCACCCTTGTAGGTATAGGCGAACGGCCCGGCGTAGATGATGCCGTCGGGCTGATTATCAAACCATGCCGTCCAGCGGAATACATTCTGTCCAATGGCTGTCAATGAATGAGGTATATAGATGTCAGCCAGATTGACACAACTGCTGAAGGCTTCATTACCGATCGACTGGAGTGTTTCAGGAAATGACAGTTCAGTTAAGCCAGTGCAACCATCAAAACAGTTTTCACCCACCGTGGTAACTGATTCGGGCATAGATAGACTTGAAAGCCCCTTGCACAAGAAGAATGCATGCGACCCGAGTGTGACAATCGAATTGGGCAGGCTGACGCTACTGAGGTCAGAGCAGCCGCTGAAGGCATAATTGCCGATGGCTGTGACGGCATAGGTCATGCCCGAGTCGTCGGTGACCGCCTCGGGGATGACAATGTCGCCACTGTATTGCGGGGTGCCATAGATGAAGACATTGCTATTGGAGTAATTGACCACAGTGGCGGTGGCATCCTTCTTGTTCAAGATATAATAGATGCCGTCAACCTCAAGGTCAAAGGCCATGGCTTCTCCCCCTGCGTCGCCGATGATATGGACAAATTTGTTCCAGACGGGTGCATTGCGATAGCTCTCCACAGCACTGGACGGGACATGCAAGGTGACACTCTCGTAGTGGGGACTGTCAAAGCAATCCTCATAGTACATCGCAGGTGGTGTCGTTAAGGGACAGGTAATGGTTGCCAGTGCCGAACACATCGAGAAGGCATGTTTCTCAATGACAACCGTAGGGGTAAGAAGGTTGACGCAGGCCAAGCTTGTACACAGGTAGAAGGCCTCATCCTTGATGGTGGTGATGGATTCAGGGATGGTGATGCTCGTCAAACCCTGGCAGTAATTGAACGCATAATAGTCAATTGTCGTGACAGGGTAGGTCACGTCCTGATAAGTCACGGTAGCAGGGATAACCACGTCTCCATGGTAATCACTCAGGTGCATACCACTGCGGTATTCTTGAAAGGTGACACAAGCTTCATTGTCCACAATCTTATAATAGATGCCATCCACCGCAAACTCATAGTTGGTGTAGCTGTATGGGCAAAGGGCAAAGGCTGAGGCTGGCAGCAAGAGTGCCAGCAGCAGTGTCATCAGTTTCGTTGTCGAGTTCATAATGATATGTCGTTTTTAGTTATTGATTGCGATAGGATTTCACCTGCAAAGTTATAACTAATTTGTCAAAAAACCGCCTCATTCCAATCTCATTTTCAAAAATGTAAAACGCTGGAAATCTTGCATGTAAAAAATAAAAATCTCATTTTGGGCTCATGGGCTCAAGAAAAAGGTGTAAAAGTTTCAATTTGCATCAAGATTTTTACAGTCTTCTGTCTTTTTCCTATTGGAACTCGTGCATATCAATGTATGGTTGTTGCTCACTCCACTGGTTGTTGAGCCAGGCTACTTTCTTGTCAAAGCAGGGCTTCTCAAATGCTCTCATGCGGGCAGGGATATTGTCGCTGCTGTATTGCGGCCAGCGCTCATGGTCACAATTGCCAGCAGCCTCGATTCTAGCTGTAAATTCCTCCATGAAGGCATCCATTGTGGGATAAACATTCTGGTAGAAGCGTTTCCAGTGATACCTCACTCTTTCCTGGAAGTGAGTGAACTTGGCTATCTCTCTAATCCATCGTACACGGCAATAGCTAGGCAGATTTTCATAGATGTATTCGTCAAACTGGTAGGTTGAGCCAAAACGCTGGAACGAGCTGCCGCAATCCCATAGCGGGCCGAATATCAGCTTTGTGTCTTCGCCTCGCTGTTTGTACATGTAGCAACTGCCCGAGAAGGCTTCGGGATTATCAACTACTTCCTGGATGATATAGAAAATCACCAGCGACTCGATGTCAATATACTTTTCCCACTCGGTGCTGCTTTTGTCGCTGCAATAGATGGCCTGGTCGGCTTCAATCAAGAAGTTGGTGATGAATTCACGTTGTTGTGGACTTAGGTACTCGGGTGAGTGTAATGATACCCAGAATGGCATGCCGTTACCCTCAATAAACGTAATATTATCAGGCTCAATGTAGTTATCTATTTCTAGCAGCCATCCGCCAGTAATGTGCTCTGGGTCGGTCTCGAAATCGTTCTGTTCTACGATGTTGACGCGGTCCTTGGCTACACGTATTTTCTCGGTCAAGAAGTACAGCCCGATATAGTCGCCGTTGAGCACGACTTCGACGGGTTGTATGCGTGGATTCCACGCCATACCCATGCGGCGCCCGATTTCAAATGGCAGCGCATCGTTCAACTGCCCCATCCAGTACTCGGCGTTGGCCATCAGCACCCAGTGTCGACTCGATGGCATGCCCAGCACCTTGTGTTTCTCACCAAACTTGAGTCGATAGGGCTTTTTTTCTAGATTGGTCCATGTGGCATTTCCGCGGCCCTTGATTTCGGTTTTCAAGGGTCGTTTTCTTGATCCGATGGATTCAAAGCGTTTGTCACCCATGTTGTCCAGCCACCATTCGGCATTGACGTACTCATCCTTGCTGTCAATCTTACAACTATCCTCGGTATTGATAAACAACACGGGCAACGTGCCCGAGTAGGGTATGTCCATAATCACGGTATCCTCTGGTGTTGGAGGCTCAGGTTCTTGCTTTGGCATTTTAGGCTCATCCACACAAGCAGCAAACGCCAGTGCCATAATAATTGATATCAAGAGGCTTGTTTTGTTCATATAAAATGGTATTATTAGAATGATTATTTCTCTCCACAAAGTTAGAGACCAGAAATGTTAAATCGGCCCAAAAGTGGATTCATTCCAACCACATTTTTGAAAACACAAAATGCAGAAAATCAGCCATCTATAAAATATTATTCTCATTTTGCGCTCATTCGTTTAGATAATAAGCCTTAATGTGTTAATTTTGCAACAAGATTCACAGTCTTTTATCTTTTTTCTGTTTGGATTCAGACGCATCATTGTATGATAGTCGTGTGCTCCACTGCGACTGCAGCCAGACTACTTTCTTATGGAAATACTGTCGGCCATAGTGGTTGAGGCGATAAGTGATGTTGTTATTGTTATATTGGGGCCAGCGCACATAATCTGCATTTCCCGCCTGTTCGATTTTTGCGGCAAAATTGTCCAAGTAATTATCAATTTGCGGATAGATTTGTTCGTAGAACAATAACCATTTCTCCCTAACACAAGACTGGAAACGGGGAAACTTTGCAATCTCTGCAATCCAGCGACAATACCAATTGCTGGGCACATCCTCATAAATGAACTCGTCCTGATATTCACTGCTTTGACGATAGTAGGAGTGGTCACAATCCCATATTGGTCCAAATAAAAGTTTTGTACTATCGCCACGCTGCTTGTACATGTAACAACTGCCTGAAAACGCCTCCGGATTGTCGGCAATTTCCTGAACTACATAATAGGTAGCCAGTGATTCGATGTCAATATATTGTTCCCAGAGGGTACTGTACTTGTCGTTGCTATAGATGGCAGCATCGGCATTTTTCAGAAAGTCAGTAATATACTCACGCTGCACATCACTCAAGTTTTTAGGAGAATGTGGCATTACCCAGAATATGTTTCCGTTCCCTTCGGTAAACGTGATGTTGCTGGGCTCGTCATAATTGTTAATCTCAAGCAGCCAGCCACCAGTCACTTTTCTGGGATTGACCTCATTATCATGCTGCTCGATGATGTTCACACGATCATCATCAACAGTTATTTTCTCAACAAGGAAATACATGCCGATGTACTGGCCGTTGAGGACAACCTCGACAGGTTCCATGTGGGGGTTCCAAGCCATGCCCATCCGTCGTCCGATTTCATAGGAAAGTGTGTTTTCAATCTGTCCCTTCCAACTGCCGGCATTGGCCAGCAGGGCCCAGTGTCTGTTAGCAGGCATCCCCAACATTTCTTGCTTGGCTAACAGTTTAAGTCTTAACGGTTTCTTGTCATAATGGTTCCACGAGTAATGACCGCGTCCCTTAATCTCCATCCTCTGTGGCTCACTTGCCGAACCTATGGACCCGTATCCCTCAATGCCCATATTGTCGAGCCACCATGATGCATTCAGATAATCCTCCTTGCTGTCGATGTCACGATGCCCCTCGGTATTGATAAACAACACGGGCAAAGTACCTGAATAGGAAGGCATGGGTGGCAATTCCTCGCCTAAAAGGGCATCAACTGCCATATTGATGTCGGCGATATTGATTTCCTTGTCGCCATTGAGGTCAAGGGCATAGGTATATAGCGAATGATAGCGCGTTCCTGTCATGATGGCATCAATCAGTATGTTGACATCAGCAACGGTCACCTCCCAATCACAGTTCACGTCGCCGCGCGGACGCAGTCCTGACTTTGACTGCACAGTCATGCAAGCAAGAACGAACAACGCCGTCACCAGCCCTGAATTGTAGTGCATCAGTGTTTTTCTCATGCTTTTGTTGTTGATAATGAGTTGTTTTTTCAACTGCAAAGTTAGAGGATCAAAATGTTAAATTGCCACCGAAAGTGCCTCATTCCGACCTCATGTTTAAAAATGTAAACATCTGAATATTAAGCATATAACAAATAAAAATCTCATTCATACCTCATCGATGAGAAGAAATGGCATTAAAGTGTTAATTTTGCATCAGAATTATATCACATTTTTGTATGAATTTCGAGATATTCAAGCCAAAACATCGTTATCAAATGATACATTTCAAGAACATTCTCATTGCATCAGTGGCAGTCTTTTTTCTGGTGATAGCTGGCTGTCACAACGACAACGCAACGATGCGGGAACTTTCCCGCATCGACTCGATGGTCTATCATCAGCAAGAAAAAGAGGCATTGCCCTTGCTGCAACAGATGGATACCAAACAATTGAGCAAGGAGGAACAGGCCTACCATACCGTGCTGCTGTCGATGGCGATGTACAAGAACTACGTCCCGTGTACCAGCGATTCTGCCATCAATGAGGCCGTCGGCTATTATAGGAAGTCGGGTGATGACTTGAAATATTTGAAGGCGCTCGTCGCCCAGGGTTGCGTCAATGAGGACATGGGCAAGCTGGAAAAAGCGGTTGAAAGTTACCATCAGGCCGAGGCCCTGCCGCTGGCTACCGACAGCTCGATGATCGCCTATGCCAAGTTGAGGCTGGGCGCCCTATACCAGTCACAGGTAATGGGGACTAATACCATCGCCCTGCAGAAGTACCAAGAGGCGATGCCTATCTTTAAGGCACTTGGGGACAAGCACTATGAGCAGGTGTGCCTTATGAGCATCGGCGGTATCTATCGCAATATCGACGAGAAGCATGATTCGGCCGTGATCTATTTGAATGATGCCATTGACTTGGCCCTGGAATTGGGCGATGAATATCACGTTTTTGCCAACCGCTATACGCTGTCAGAATACTATCTGGTGAGGGAGCATAATTACGGGCTAAGCAAGAAATATGGCTTGCAGGCACTTTCGGTCAATCCTGCCGTCATCGACCATCCGCGGGCCCATTACCGTCTGGCCTCGTCCTACTTGTTCCTGGGACAAGGAGACTCAGCGATTTACTATCTGCAACAGGCTCCACAGCCCACCAATGCGCGGGACAGCATCGTCTATTTCGAACTCATGTCCGAACTGGAGCACAGGTACTGGAAAGATGAGGAAAAGTCCAAAAACTACATCCAGCAGGCACATGCCATCGCCGATTCGTTGACAATCAATGGCCTGAACCATCGTCTGCTTGAGGTGGTGAAGAAATATGACGTGCAGTTGGCGGTGCTGAATCGTGTGCAAAGTGAAGCCCGATTAAATGAGGCCCTGCTGCTGGCGGCCTTGTTGGCATTGGCTCTATTGGCACTGGCCTTCCTGGTGTGGCGGTACAAGAACCAACTGAAGATGCGGCAGCATGAGGTGGAGATGCTCAAGGCCGACCTTGACGGCTCGCTGACCAGCCTGCAGCAGATGCAGGCACGGCTTGACTCGCGTGAGCAGGACGATGAGGGGAAGGTACGCCAGAGCGACGAACTGCGTGCCATCATCAACCAGCAGATTGACGCCGTGCATCAGCTGATGGCGTGGTCCTACCAGTATGACAGCGAGAAGTTTGCGGCGAAGTTCAGGGAAATGATGACCGTGTCTGACATGGGTGACGACAGTAATTACTGGTCTCACCTGCAGGCGCTAGTCAATGAACTGCACGATAACGTGCTTGTCAAGGCCCAAGAAGAGGCGGGCGGCACGTTGACCGATAGCGAATTGAATCTGCTGGCGCTGTATTGTTGCGGATTCTCCCGCACGGTGATCATGGTGACGATGGGCTACAAGAGCATCGGCACGGTCTATAACAAGAAAATCCAGATTGCCAGGAAGCTGCACGTTGCCGACCTCGACGAGTTTGTGAACTCGCGTTGCTCGCAGGTTAGCGATTAAAGGTTAAAGATGCGGATATGACCTGTAGAGACGCAAATTTTGCGTCTCAAGGTATGGGCTTTGTGCTCTCTAACGATTTGAGACGCAAATTTTTGCGTCTCTACAATGCTAGCGGGGCGGCCACGCCAAGGCGAAGCCCTACATCACGGATGCCCCTCAGAAGATTCAGATTAATCAGTTGTTTTTAAATCTTGGTGGCTTAGCTTGCGGTCTTGGCGGCAAGGGTGGCGAGGAGTTCGGCGGGGGTGCGGGCGACGATTGAGCGGTTGAGGTCCTTACCGCGTCCGAAGGGGGAGTGGTATAAGACATCGAGTTGAGCAACCGTGGAATCGAACATGCCATCGAGGTCAGCGACGATGATGGGACGATGATCGTCATTGCCGATACACATGATACAGAGGGTGGAAATCCACTCGTCAAGGGTGCCTATACCGCCAGGTAATACAACAAACACGTCGCCATGTTCAATCATGTACTGCTTGCGTTCTTGCAGGTCCCTTGTGGCAACCATCTCGTCACACAACGGTTCGGAAAGGTGAGAAAACACTGCCGGGAGCACGCCCACAATGCGACCGCCCGCTTCGTGGACAGCCTGGGCAGTGGCATGCATGAGCCCTTGATCGGCACCGCCATAAATCAACGTGTGCCCGTTTTCCCCTATCCACTGGCCCAACATAGTGGCCAATTGCAGATACTTATTGTCTAAATTGTCTTGTGCACTACAGTAAACGACGATATTCATTTTTTTTAGTTTTTAGTCGCTAGTCACTAGTCGTTTGATTTTAGTTTTTAGTCCTTAGCTGGCATCGGCCAACATCTAACTCCTCACTTCTGACTTCTCACTCCTGACTTCTAAAGGCTAACGCCTGAGATGATGTGCTTGACTTGCTTAAAGAGGTAGTCGTGGCGGGTGCCGTCCTCGTGCTCGAGGGTGAGGGTGCCGTCGGGGGCGATGCCTGCCACGCTGGCCATGAAGCGGCGATCCTCGGCGTCCTCCCAGGGGTGCAGCTGGCCGTCGTTGCGATAGAGGGCGGCCATGTAGCGCCGGTGAAGGTCTCGTCGGGCCTCCTCATCGCCCAGGGAGTCTACCAGCTGCTCGATGCGTGAGCAGACGCGCTTGAGTAGCGACATCAGGTCGTGCTCGTGGCCGGTGATGTTGATGAGGGAGACAGGATTTGGGGCGTCGCTGACGAAGCGCTCCTGGTTAACGTTGATGCCGATACCCACGACGCAGGTGGCGATGTCGGTGCCGTCGAGGGAGTTCTCCAGCAGCATGCCGCAGGCCTTCTTGTCCTGCCAATAGACGTCGTTGGGCCACTTGACGGTGAAACCGTCGCCGGCCTCGGCCGCCAGAGCCTCGACGACTGCCAGCGCCGCCGCCTCACTCAGGTAGAACTGGTCACGGGCCTTGACGGGCGGCCGCTTGAGCAGCAGCGAGAAGGTCAGGTTCTTGCCGTCCTCACTCTCCCAGGAGTTGCCCTTCTGGCCCCGACCCGCGGTCTGGCTGGGTGTATAAATCACCGTACCGCCTGGCAGCGTTGCTGCCAAGCGGGACAGGTAGGTGTTGGTGCTCGCCGTCTGGCTGACCTTGATGTAGTGTGGCATTTTAGTTTTTAGTCGCTAGTCACTAGTCATTAGTCGCAAGTCGTTGGATTTTGGTCATTAGTTATTAGACATTAGACCTCAGACTATAGACTTTAGACATTTATCATTAGACTTTCTGTATTATTAGGCGAGGTCGGGGAAGGTCATCTTCAGGGTGCGGCTCTCGTCGTCGTTGACGGTGATGTCCACGCGCACGGTGTCGTCGGGGAGCAGGCCGTCGATGCGCTCGGGCCACTCGATGAAGCAGAGGGCACCGCTGTCGAAGTAGTCCTCGGCACCGAGGTCAACGGCCTCTTCCTCCTTCTCGAGGCGGTAGCAGTCGAAGTGGTAGATCAGTTCGGCGGTGGTGTCGCTGCGGTACTCGTTGATGATGGCAAACGAGGGCGAGTTGGTCACGTCGCTCTCGACGCCCAGCTGCTTGCACAGCGCGTTGATAAACGTGGTCTTGCCGGCGCCCATCTCGCCATAGAAGGCATAGACGGTGAGGTCGCCCATCTCGGTCATGAACTTGTAGGCGGCATCGTCAAGTGCCTCCAGGTTGGGAATCGGTATTTCGATTGTTTTCATATTATTGTTTTAGTTGGCCGCGACATAGTCGCGGCATGGTGAACCTTAGTTGCTTGTAAATGGTGAACCTTTAATTACTTGGGGGAGAGGGTCACGATGGGCACGAGCATCTCTTCCATCGAGATGCCGCCGTGCTGGAACGTGTCGTTGTAATAGGAGACGTAGTAGTTGTAGTTGTTGGGATAGGCGAAGAAGTCCCTATTCATCGCGAAGATGTAGGTGCTCGAGATGTTGGGGGCGGGCAGACCTACACGCTTGGGCTGCTTGATCTCATAGACCTGCTTGGGATTGTAGGTCAGGCTCTTGCCGACCTTGTAGCGCAGGTTGGTGTTGAGGTTCTTGTCGCCGATGACGTTGATGGGACGGTCCACCTTGATGGTGCCGTGGTCGGTGGTGAGGACGACTTTGTAGCCGTTCTCGGCCATGAGCTTGAAGATGTCGAGCACGTTGGAGTTCTTGAACCAGGAGACGGTGACCGAGCGGTAGGCCTCGTCGGTGTTGGCCAGCTCGCGGATCATCTTGGACTCGGTGCGGGCGTGTGACAGCATGTCAACAAAGTTGAATACCAGCACGTTGAGCTCGTAGTTCTTGAACATGCCGAAGTTCTGCATCATCTTCTCGCCGGCCGCACTGTCATTCATCTTGGTGTAAGAGAAGTGGACCTTGCGGCGGTAGCGGTCAAGCAGCGTCTGGATGAGAGGTGCCTCGTTCAGGTTCTTGCCCTCCTCGCTCTCCTCATCGACCCACAGGTCGGGGAACATCTTCTCGATGTCCACGGGCATCAGTCCCGAGAAGATGGCGTTGCGGGCATACTGTGTCGCCGTGGGCAGGATGGTGGTGTAGAGTTCCTCGCTCTCGACGTTATAGAAGTCGGCGAGCAACGGGCTGACCATCCTCCACTGGTCGAGCCTGAAGTTGTCGATGACGACAAAGCAGACCTTCTCGCCCTTGTCGAGCAGGGGCAGCACCTTGGTCTTGAACAACTCGTTGCTGCGCAGCGGGTGGCTGGGCTGCGTGAGCCAGTTCTCGTAGTTGCGGCGCACGAACTTGGCAAAAGCGCTGTTGGCTTCGGCCTTCTGCATCTTGAGCATCTCGTCCATCTTGGTGTCGGTGCTCGACAGGGTGAGTTCCCACCTCACGAGCGTGGAGTAGAGCTCATACCAGTCCTCGATGCTCTGTGCCGAGTTGATCATGTTGCCGATGCGCATGAATTCCTGCTGATAGTCACCGGAAACTTTCACAGCGATGAGTTCGTCGCTGTGCAGGTTCTTCTTGATCGACAGCAGAATCTGCATGGGATTGACCGGCTTGATAAGGTAGTCGGCGATTTCGCTGCCGATGGCCTGGTTCATGATGTTTTCCTCCTCGCTCTTGGTGATCATGATGACGGGCACGTTGGGTTGCAGGATCTTGATTCGCTGCAGGGCCTCGAGGCCGCTGATACCCGGCATGTTCTCGTCGAGGATGATAAGGTTGAAAATCTGGTTGCCCAGTGCATCGATGGCGTCGCGTCCGTTGGTGACCGTCTCGACCTCATAGCCCTTGTTCTCGAGGAACAGGATGTGCGGCTTCAACAGGTCGATTTCGTCGTCGGCCCACAAAATTCTTTCTTTGCTCATACGCGGTTTGTCTTAACTGTGTATTGTTGTTGTGTCAAATGTTCTTCCTGGACGCAGGCGGGGCTACGGAGTAGGTTTCTTGTCGGTACCGTTGTCGTTGCCAGAGCCGTTGTCGTTGTTGTTCTTCTTGCCGGTGTCTTTGGACTGGTTCTTGCGTTCCTGTTCGCGGTCCTTGGCCTGCTGCTTGCGCTGTTCGGCTTTCTCTTTACGTTCCTGCTCGCGCTCCTTCTGACGCTGTTTGCGTTCCTGTTCGCGGGCCTTGGCCTGCTCCTTGCGCTCCTTCTGCTTGGCCTTGCGTTCACGTTCACGCTCCTTGGCCTTTTCCTTGCGCTCTTTTTCGCGCTGTTTAGCCAGTTCCTTGCGCTCTTTAGCCTTGTCCTTGCGAGCCTGCTCCTTAGCCTTCTTGGCATCCTTCTTGGCCTGTTCTGCGGCCTTGAAAGCAGCCTTGGCCGAGTCTTCTCGCCACTTGTAGTAGAAGTCGCGTTCCTTCTCTTTCTCCTTTTCGGCCTGCTCGATGGAGTCTTGCTCGGCTATCTCTTCCATACGTGCCAGTTTACGCTGGTATTTCTGCTCCTTCTTGATGCTGTCCTCAATCTCCTTCTGGCGCTTGCGCTCGGCCTTCTCGCGGGCCTTGGCTTCGCGTTCCAGTTGCTTGAGGTGCTCTTCCTCGGCGCGCTCCTGGGCCTTCAGTTCCTTCTCAGAGAGGTTCTGCAGGTTGGTGGTTCCGCCCGTGGTGGTCTTGCTGCGGTAGTCGCTGGCCTGGATCTGCTTGCGCTCGCTCTCTTGACGGGCCTTCTCCTCGGCCTCGAGTCGAGCCTTCTCGGCGGCTTCGGCTTCAAGTCGGGCCTTCTCCTCAGCTTCCTCCTTGGCCTTCTCCTCAGCATCGCGCTTGGCGAGTTCTGCTGCCTCACGCTCCATCTGCTCAGCCTCGAGTCGAGCCTTTTCACGCTCCTGTGCTGCAAGGGCGTCGGCCTCTTCCTGTGCCTTCTTCTGCTCCTCGTCGAGTTCCTTCTTCTCGAGGTCGCTGTGCTCCTTGTCGTTCTTCTCCTCGAGGTAGTTGAAGTAGTCCTCGAAGGTGCGGCCCTCGTTGAGCAGCAGGTTGAAGTTATCGACGCTGATGATGACATAGTGCACCTGACGAGGTATGGTGATGCTCTGGTCCTGCTCGAAGGCAGTCCTGTAGTGGGTGGCTTCCTTGAAGTTGTCCAGGCCCTTGATGACCAGCAGTCCCAGTTCGCCGAAGTTCATTTGCTCGATGTCATAGTCCTTGACCTTAAAGGTGTTGAAGTTATGGCGAGCCACCTCATAGAGCAGCATGTTGCCGTTGATGCTGTCCGTCGGGTACAGCAGGATGAACACCTGAGGCTTGTCGTTGTCCTCGGCGAAGGGGGTGAAGGTCCGCTCGAGAGCCTCGGGGGTAGTATCGTTGCTCAGACGGGTCGTCCATAGCATGCCGCGCACGTTGCTGCCACCGCCCTCGAGCCTGCGGCCCTGGTTGAGCTGCTTGACAATCTCGGAGGCGACAGGCGTGATGTCGGTCTGTGGATAGCGCTGGAGCATGTCCTTGATGGTCTCCTTGAACTTGTCATGGTTCTTC
Source organism: uncultured Bacteroidales bacterium (assembly GCA_902760865.1). Classification (GTDB taxonomy): domain Bacteria; phylum Bacteroidota; class Bacteroidia; order Bacteroidales; family Muribaculaceae; genus Sodaliphilus. Next base: position 16,511 of record CACWID010000024.1, read on the forward strand.
TCGGTGAGGTAACTCAGCGCGTCGATGAACATGAACTTGGGCATGATCTTGGACAACGGGTACTTGCGCATCATTTCGGCATAGGCATCATGCACACCCTGATGGTTGTTGGCCAGGTAGTTGGCATAGGCCGCCTCATACATGTTCTCCTGGTCGCGGTTCATGTTCTTGAGGTTCTCCAGATAGTTGGGATCCTGCATGGCTATGCCGTACTTGGACTCCGGGAAGTTGACGAGAATGCTGTCGCGGTAGGGTTGTGCGTCGGCATCCTGCCCGTTGCGCATGTACATCATGTACATATTATAGAACACGTCCAGGCGGTAGTCGTTCTCGGTGTAATCGTTCATCAGCCGGTTGAACTCAAAGGCTGCGGCATTATAGTCCTCCATCTTGTCCTTGAGGATGATGCCCATGTTATAGAGACCCTCCTGAATGATCTCGTGTGAAGACAGGATTTCATCTTCGGTCTTGGGAATCTGCTTCAGGTAGTACTCCTCATAGTGCGGATCCTCGGCACGCTTCAAGGCCTCGACATCGAGCTTGACTGTGTCGCCGTTCTCGTTGACGACCATGCTGTCGGCCAGTGCCAGCAATGCGCTGTCGGTCTCCTCGTCGTTGAACGAGAAGGTCGTCTTGTTCCTGCGTCGCCAGTTGTCCTCGAGCTTGCGGCTGCCCCACAGTTTCTGGAACTGGGTCTTGCCCGCGTTCTTGGTAGCGGTGTTATAGAAGTACCACGAGTTGTCGGTATTCATGGTGTAGGTGGAGGGGGCGTTGCCGCGTTCCTGAATCTGGCTGCCCTTGGCGCTCTGCTGTGCGAGGTATTCCTCGCGAGCGGCGTTCTCGGCCTCCTCCTTTTCCTTCTTCTTGAGGTCCTCGATGATCTTGGCGATGACTTCCTTCTGCTGTTCGGGCGTCATGGCGGCCAGCTTGAGCAGCGAGTCCTGCAGGGTGACGTTCTGGGAATAGACGGCAAGCTCATCAAGCACATCGCTGCGCCTCTTGAGCATCTTGTAGTTGGGGTAATCCTCGTTGATCAGGGGGATGGCCTCGGCATAGCAGACCTGTGCCTCGTCATACTGTCGCCTATTGAAGTAGATGCCGCCCAGCGTGAGCTGGCTGATGGCCTTGTCCACACCATTGCGGGTGCTCTTCTCGGCAGCGAGTTTGTAGTTCTCGATGGCGCTCAGGGTGTCGCCGTGGGAGAGGTAGAGGTTGCCGATGGCGTAATATACCTGGTCCAGATAGTCCTTGTTGCGGTCATAGCGGGTCATGCGCTTCAGGGCCTTGACCTCGCTGGCGATATTGGCGCCCTCATAGACGGCGCTCTGCTTGATGCGTGCGTTGAACTTGGTGCGGTAGGTCGAGCCGCTGCTGCTGCCCGCCTGCTTGTAGGCCAGATAGGCATTGTGCTTGTCGCCCATGTCCTCGTAGAGCTGTCCCAGCAGGAACGACATTCTCACCTTCTCGTTGCCCTTGAATCCCTTGACAGCCTTGGCCAGATAGGGAATGGCCAGCTCGGGTTCCTGGGCCTTGATATGGTAGTCGGCAAAGGCCGCATTGGCCAGTGCGCGAATCCTCTTGTTGGTGATCTCGTCCAGATGTACATGGGAGAGCACGTTATCGGCCTCGGCCGACCATCCCATGGCGCAGTAGCACAGAGCCTCGCGTATCTGGCACTCTTGCACCAGGTCCTTCTTCCATGTGAAGTGGCGAGCGATGTAGCGGAAGGTGGCTGCCGCATCCAGGAAGTCACCCTTCATGTACTGTGCCTTGGCCAGCATGTACCACGCGTTGTGCAGGAAAGGGTTGTACTCGTCTCTCGAGAGCCACTCCTGGTACTTGGGGTCGCGGCCCTTGCCGCCCTTGCGTTTGGGTTTCTTCTTGATGGAGTGCAGGGTGATGGCCTTTTCCATCTTCTCGATGGTGCGGTCGAAGCTGCCTCCGGGCTGTGGGGCCTTGGGGTTGCTACGTGCCTCGGCGGGGTGCATATAGAGGTGCTGTGAGTAGTCGTCCTCATAGGCGTCCATCATCGCCTTCTCCTGCTCGTCATAGTTTTCCTTGCCGTGGAAATAGACGTTGTATTTGGTTGTGAACGATTGCCAGAAACGCGAACGAGCGGTGTTGGTCTTGTTGCTGCATGCTGCCAGCACAACCACCATCGCAATGATTAATAACGGTATTAAACGTCGTGTCCTGTTCAACTCTTCGGTTCTCAGTTTTTTTGTCAGTATCTAATAAACGAGTCCAACGGGATTTTATTGCCCCAGGGGGGCATGTTGTTCGGCTGCAAGTTGTAAAAACTCTTCACGGATGGCGGCAGGCATCGTCAGGCCGCGGTGCTTGATGCTCTGTCCCCAGCCCAGCAGGTCGGCGGGCTGCAGCGTGTAGAGCACGTCTCGCCACTGCTCCATTTCCTGATCGGTATAGTCGTTCTCGCCGCGTCCGGCAAAGGCGTCCAGTTCCTCGTCGTCATAATAGGTGGCCTCCTGCCGGCACACCCCGGCGAGGATTTGTTCGCTGGGGCAGATGGAGCGAATGCCGCACGACTCGTCGGTGCAGCCCTGCTTGGCTGTCACCGCTTCCTGCCCGGTTTCATCGGCAGTTAGGGCCGCATCCTGCTTGTGGTAGAACAGGCGGTCGATAATCCACACGATGGCCCCGCCCAGGACCAGTATCGCCAATAATATCAATGCCGGTTTCATCTGTGTTGTCTCTGATTGTTGATGCAAAGGTAATGCTTTTTTCTGACTCGCAGGGCTGGTTGGCACATTTCCTTTGAAATGGGCCGGTCCTCGTGGCTCCCTCCTCCAAATTGTCTAAAATTTTGACACTTGAGCGTAAAAATAATAGACAATCTGCATTATTTTGCTTGAAATTCTTGGTGTCATGCAGCCAAATCATATACCTTTGTGGCATGAGAGCACCCGAAGCGGGTGCCGGCATCAACTTGAATTGAGAACAATCGACAACAAAAGCTGGCAAGACGATAAAACAGCAATTTCACATACTATTGCTCACGGTGATTGCCGCCTGATTTAAGAAGAACAACGTACTTCAATATTCATTAAAACCTAAACGATTATGAGAAAAACCAAGAGATTTTTGCTTGTTCTGCTGCTCATGTTAGCGGCATTCAGCACCAACGTGATGATGGCCCAAGGTACGGGAATGACCATCCCCATCGACGAGGCCGTACGTATCGGCAAGCTGGACAACGGCTTGACCTATTACATCCGTCACAACAATTATCCCGAGCACCGTGCCAACTTCTACATCGCCCAGCGCGTGGGCGCCATGCAGGAGGAGGACAACCAGAACGGTCTGGCCCACTTCCTGGAGCACATGGCCTTCAACGGCAGTGAGCACTTCAACGGCGAGGGCAACGGCATTATGGACTTCATCCAGAGGATCGGTTTGAACTTCGGTGCCGATGTGAATGCCTACACCTACTTCACCGAGACCGTCTATAACATCGACAACGTGCCCACCGCTCGCCAGAGCACCCTCGACTCGTGCCTGCTCGTGCTCAAGGATTGGAGCCACGGCCTGCTGCTCACCGACGAGGAGATTGACAAGGAGCGCGGCGTGATCCATGAGGAGTGGCGCCTGGGCCGCGATGCCAGCGAGCGCATGCGCAACCGTCAGCTGGAGAACCTGTTCCCCGGCTCAAAGTATGCCAAGCGCGACGTAATCGGCTCGATGGACGTCGTGGACTACTTCCCCTATCAGGTGCTGCGCGACTACTACCACAAGTGGTATCGCCCCGACAACCAGGCCCTGATCATCGTGGGCGACGTTGACGTGGACTACACCGAGGCCAAGATCAAGGAGATGTTCAAGGACATCCCCGCACCCGGTCCTGATGCCGCCAAGGTGGAAACCTATCCTGTACCTGACACCGACGAGCCCATCGTCATCATCGAGAAGGACGTGGAGCAGCAGCTCAGCCTCGTCCAGCTCATGTTCAAGCATGACATTGTCGAGAAGGAAGAGAAGAGCGACGTCAACTATCTCGTTTACCTCTATGCACAATACTTGGTAAATTCCATGCTCAATCAGCGCTTGCAGGAGCAGGCTCAGGATCCCGATTGCCCCTTCATTCAGGCCTATGCCTATGACGGCAGCTATATGGGTGCCAATACCAAGGCTGCATTTGACCTGATTCTCGTTCCCAAGGATGGTATGATCGAGGCCGCAACTCAGGCAGGCTTGACCGAGGTGCTGCGTGCCGCCAAGTACGGTTTCACGGCCACCGAGTATGCCCGTGCAAAGGAAGACTACATGAGTGCTGTTGAGCGCACCTATAACGAGCGCGACAAGATTCACAACAGGACCCATACCCAGAAGTGTTATCGTCACTTCCTGGACAACGAGCCCATCATGGATCCCGAGTATTATTACCAGACCATGAACATGATCGTTCCCAACATCCCCGTCGAAGCCGTCAACACCATGCTACCTAATCTCATCAGTACCGACGGCAAGAACCTGGTGGTGCTGAACTTGAACCAAGAGAAGGAAGGCGCCGTCTATCCCAGCAAGGAAGGCCTGATGGCCGCTGTCAATGCCGCCGAGAAGGCCGATATTGCCCCCTATGTGGACAACGTGAAGGATGAGCCGCTCATCGCTAACCTGCCCAAGGCCGGAAAAATCGTCAAGGAGAGCTACAACGAGACGTTGGGCTTCAAGGATCTGGAGCTGAGCAACGGCGCACGCGTGCTGCTCAAGCCCACCGATTTCAAGAAAGACGAAATCTTCATGATGGCTCAGCAGCGCGGCGGCAGTTCGCTGTACGGCGAGAGTGACTGGGCCAACACCGAGTTGTTTGATGCCGCTATTCAGTACAGCGGTCTGGGTGGCTTCAGCAACATGGAGTTGCAGAAGGCCCTTGCCGGCAAGCGCGTGGGTGTCAACCAGTCGATGAGTACCGATATGGACTATGTGACCGGCCATTCCACGGTCAAGGACCTGGAGGCCATGTTCCAGCTGGCTTATCTCCAGTTTACCGATGTCACCAAGGACGAGAAGAACTATAACAACCTGATCAATGCCCTTGAGATCTCGCTCAAGAACAAGGATTTGGATCCCGACAACGTATATAGCGACTCGCTCAACTACATCCTAAACAACTACAGCTGGCGCAACAAACCCTACAAGGTTGAGGATATCCAGAAACTTAACTATGACCGTATCCTGGAAATCTCCAAGGAGCGCACCGCAAACGCCGCCAACTACACCTTCCTGTTCGTCGGAGCATTTGACGAGGCTGTCATCCGCCCGCTCATCGAGCAGTACATCGCTTCGTTGCCCGCCAAGAAGGGTGTGAAGTCCAATTGGGTCAATGTTGCAGAGTCTCCCATGGGTCAGACCATCAAGCACTTCAGCCACAAGATGGAGACCCCCAAGACCACCGTCTTCATCAGTTGGTTTGACACCGAGATGCCCTTTAGCCTGGAGAACAACATCAAGGCTCAGCTGCTGGGTAAGGTGCTGAACCGCATCAACCGCGACAAGATCCGCGAGGATGCCGGTGCGGCCTACTCGATCAGTACTTACGGAAACTCAAGCATGGAAGGCGACAGGTCCTATACTTCGATTAGTGCCTATGCTCCGCTCAAGCCTGAGTTCACCGACATGGCCCTCCAGATCCTGAACGAGGAGATGGCCAAGGCCTGCGAGAGCATCGATGCCGCCAGCCTCGAGGACTTCAAGAAGGCTATGCTCAAGGATCACGAGACCCAGCTCAAGGAGAACGGCTACTGGTACGGCGTTATCGGAGCCTATGTCAACCGCGGTCTGGACAACCACACCGGCTATGAGGACATTGTCAATGCCCAGACGCCCGAGTCGATTGCCGCCTTTGCCCGCAAGCTGGTTGCTGCCGGCAACAAGGTCGAGGTGGTGATGACCCCCGAGCAGTAAGGCCTGACTGGCGAGGCCGTCCATGCATAGTGGCAGCGGCCTTTTGAACCACAGATTGCGCCAATCCGACGAGATAGATTTCGTGCGAATTGGCGCAATCTGTGGTTATTATATAGTTAAATAGTGTTAAATGAACTAAAAATTTGTGCAGTTATTGGGGCTTTTATACATTAAATATTGCGAGAATGGCGGGAAAATAGTACTTTTGCGCCAGCATTCGTGAGAGGGGGCAATCGGGCTTCCTCATTTTTATTATAAGTTTTCGATTTCAGTGACTGTTTTCGGGGGTCTTCCTCTAACGGGCTGAAACGAGAAAGCTAACAACTAGAGAATAGAGATATGATAGACAAAACCGCACTGGAACAAGTGATCAACGAGGCCCTGGAGGGCACCAAGATGTATCTGGTTACCCTGAAGGTGAGCAAGGACAACGTCATCGATGTCGCCCTCGACAGCGACGAAGACATCACCATCGACGACTGCGTGGCCGTGAACGATGCCGTGCTGGCGGCCTTTGACCGCGACGAGGGAGAGGACTATGAGTTGACAGTCGGTTCCTATGGCATCACGTCGCCGCTGTTGCTGCCGCGCCAGTACCGCAAGAGTGTGGGCGGCGAGGTAGAGGTCCTCACGTGCGACGGCCGCAAGCTGAAAGGCGTGCTGAGCGATGCCGACGACGAGGGCTTCACCCTGACGACGACGGTCAAGCGCCGTCTCGAGGGCAAGAAGCGTCCCGAGCTGGTCGAGGAACAGGAGCGGTTTAATTATAGTGACATCAAACAAACAAAGAATATCATTTAAATTTGGCTTTCAGTGGCCAGCTCCCAGGTGTCGGCGGCATCCGCACTCATCTGGAAACTGGAAAACTGAAGACTGAAAACAGGAAAATCATTATGGCTAAAAGAGAAGAAGCGGTCAACATGACCGAACAATTTGCCGAGTTCAAAGAGCTGAAGGACATCGACAAGACGACATTGATCGCCGTGCTGGAGGAGTCTTTCCGCAGTGTGCTGTCCAAGATGTTCGGCAACGACGATAACTTTGACGTGATTGTGAATCCCGACAAGGGTGACTGCGAGATCTACCAGAACCTGCTGGTCGTCGAGGACGGCGAGGTCGAGAATCCCAACAAGGAAATCTCGCTGAGCGAGGCCCGTGCCGACGAGGATCCCGACTGCGAGGTGGGCGAGGACCATACCCGCAAGATTGACTTCACCAAGTTTGGCCGTCGCGCCATCCTGAACCTGCGTCAAACGCTGGCCAGCAAGATTCTCGAACTGCAGAAGGATGCCATCTACAACAAGTTCAAGCCCCTTGAGGGACATCTGGTTGCCGGTGAGGTCTATCAGGTGTGGAAGCGCGAGGTGCTGCTGCTCGACGAGGACAAGAACGAGCTGATTCTTCCCAAGGAGGAACAGATTCCCACCGACATCTACCGCAAGGGCGATGTGGTGCGTGCCGTCATCGAGAGGGTGGACAACGCCAACAACAACCCCAAAATCATCGTCTCTCGCACCAGCCAGAATTTCCTGAGGCGCCTGTTCGAGCAGGAGGTGCCCGAGATCCACGACGGTCTGATCGTCATCCGCGCCGTCGCCCGCATCCCGGGCGAGCGTGCCAAGATCGCCGTCGAGAGCTATGACGACCGCATCGATCCCGTCGGCGCCTGCGTCGGCGTCAAGGGTGCCCGCATCCACGGCATCGTGCGCGAGCTGCGCAACGAGAACATCGATGTGATTAACTACACGAGCAACCCGCAGCTCTTCATCCAGCGTGCGCTGAGCCCTGCCAAGATCGGCTCGATGCGTCTGGATCCCGAGAACAAGCATGCCGAGGTGTTCCTCAAACCCGAAGAGGTGTCCCTGGCCATCGGTAAGGGCGGCCTGAACATCAAGCTGGCCAGCATCCTCACGGGCTACAGCATCGACGTTTACCGTGACGTTGAGGACGAATCCGAGGAGGACATCTACCTCGACGAGTTCAAGGACGAGGTTGACGAGTGGGTTATCGAGGCTCTCAAGAACGTGGGCTACGACACCGCCAAGTCGGTGCTGCGCGCTCCGCGTGAGGCCCTCATCGACAAGGCCGACCTCGAGGAAGGCACCGTGGACAACCTGCTGAACATCCTCAGTGCCGAGTTTGACGACTAGTCCCCAGCGCCCGAAGGCATCAACGAGTTAATTCAAGTTATTTTTAGTCACTCAACCGCAAATATATATTAGCCGAAGCATATTGCTGAAAGCCAACCGATAAAAGACATTATAATGGCGATAAAGATCAGTAAAGTCATCGCAGATTTAAACGTGGGTAGGCAGACCATCGAGGAATTCCTCCACAAGAAGGGCATCGAAATCGACGCTAGCATCAATGCGCGCATCTCGGACGATGTCTATGAAATGCTTGTGAAGGAGTTCAAGCCGGACATGGACCTCAAGTCGAAGTCCGACAAGATGGCCAACGAGCGCCAGAAGGAGAAGGCCAAGCAGAACGCTGCTGCCAAGGAATCGCACGAGATCAAGACCGTCGTGCCCGGGCAGAAGCCGAAGGTGCTGGGCAAGATTGACCTGAGCCAGGCCGGCAAACCCAAGCCTGTAGCCAAGCCCGAACCCGCTAAGCCCGCCGAAGAGACCAAGCCCGAGGCCGCTCAGCCGCAGGAACAGCCTGAACAGAAGGCCACTGTAGCTGAGGGTGGCGAGCAGCAACCGACCAAGAAGGTTCCCGAACAGCCGGCTGAGCCCGAGAAGAAGGAGGTAAAGGTCGAGCCCGTGGAGGCTCCGGCAAAGGTTGCTGAAGTGCCCGAAACACCTCAACCCGCCATCGTTGAACCCCAGGTGGATGAGGCCCCGGCCGAAGAGGACGGAGATGAACCTGCCGTCTTCAAGCCCGTGTCGGAGACCGTAGGCGGTCCCCAGCTCAAGGTTGTGGGCAAGGTTGACCTGACATCTCTGAACCTGCAGACGCGCCCCCGCAAGAAGAGCAAGGAGGAGAAACGCAACGAGCGTATCGCCAAGGCTCAGGCCGAGGGTGCCGGCGGACGTCGCAAGCGCAAACGCATCGGCAAGGAGAAAGTCGATATCGAGAGCGCCGGCAAGCAGGCCGCCGCACAGGCCGGAAAGGGCCGTGGCGGTAAGGACGAACCGGCTTCAAAGAAGGACAAGAAGGACAAGAAGAGCAACCGCCGCCCGCTGCGCCCCGAGGTCAGCGAGGAGGATGTTCAGCGCCAGATGAAGGAGACGCTGGCACGCCTGATGTCCGCCAAGAGCGGCAAGAAGGCGGCCGCGACCCGTCGTCGCGAGCGTCGTGAGGAGCACCGCGAGGAGGCCCGTGAGGAGGCTGCAATGGCAGCTGCCCAGAGCAAGATCTTGAAGCTCACCGAGTTTGTGACTGCCAATGACCTGGCCAGCATGATGAACGTGCCCGTCAACAAGGTTATCGCCACTTGTATGAGTATGGGCGTGATGGTGAGCATCAACCAGCGTCTCGACGCCGAGACCATCAACATCGTTGCCGATGAGTTCGGCTTCAAGACCGAATATACCAGTGCCGAGGTGGCACAGGCCATCAGCGAGGAAGAGGACGATCCCGCCGACCTGGTTCAGCGTCCGCCCGTCGTTACCGTCATGGGTCATGTGGACCACGGTAAGACCTCGTTGCTGGACTACATCCGCAACTCCAATGTGATTGCTGGTGAGGCCGGTGGTATCACCCAGCACATCGGTGCCTATAACGTGAAGCTGCCCAACGGCCGCCGCATCACCTTCCTGGACACCCCTGGTCACGAGGCCTTCACGGCTATGCGTGCCCGCGGTGCCAAGGTGACCGATATCGTTATCGTCATCGTGGCTGCCGACGACAGCGTCATGCCGCAGACCATCGAGGCTCTGAACCATGCCTCGGCAGCTGGCGTGCCCATCATCTTTGCCATCAACAAGATTGATAAGCCCGGCGCCAACCCCGAGAAGATCAAGGAGGAGCTGGCCAATCTGAACTACCTGGTCGAGGACTGGGGTGGACAGTACCAGAGCCAGGACATCTCGGCCAAGAAGGGCATCGGCGTGAGCGACCTCATGGAGAAGGTGCTTCTCGAGGCCGACATGCTTGACCTCAAGGCCAACCCCAACCGCAAGGCTACCGGTTCGATCATCGAGTCGTCGCTCGACAAGGGCCGCGGCTACATCGCTACCGTGCTGGTGGACAACGGCACGCTGCATGTGGGCGATATCGTGCTGGCCGGTACCCATTATGGTAAGGTAAAGGCCATGTTCAACGAGCGCAATGTTCGCATCACCGAGAGCGGCCCCTCGACTCCGGCCCTGATTCTGGGTCTCGACGGTGCTCCCACGGCAGGTGACAAGTTCAATGTCATGGACACCGACCAGGAGGCACGTCAGATTGCCAACAAGCGCGAGCAGCTGCAGCGTGAGCTGAACCGCCGCACGCAGCACCGTGTAAGTCTGGAGGACATCGGCCGCCGCAAGGCCCTGGGCGAGTTCCACGAGCTGAACATCATCGTCAAGGGTGATGTGGACGGTTCTATCGAGGCTTTGAGCGATTCGCTCATCAAGCTGTCGACCGACGAGGTTCAGGTGAACGTCATCCACAAGGCTGTCGGTGCCATCACCGAGAGCGACGTGACCCTGGCAGCTGCCAGCGATGCCTATATCGTCGGCTTCCAGGTGCGCCCGTCGGCTTCTGCCAAGCGTGCCGCCGAGCAGGACGGAGTCGATATCCGTCTCTACTCCATCATCTATGACGCCATCGAGGAGGTCAAGAGCGCTATGGAGGGTATGTTGCAGCCCGACATCAAGGAAGAAGTCACCGGCAGTGCCGAGGTGCGTCAGGTGTACCACATCAGCAAGGTGGGTACCATCGCCGGCGCCATGGTTGTCGAGGGCAAGATCAAGCGCGGCAGCAAGGTGCGTGTCATCCGTGACGGTATCGTTATCCACACGGGTGATCTGGCATCTCTCAAGCGCTTCAAGGACGACGTCAGGGAGGTTACCAGCGGCTTTGACTGCGGTTTGAGCCTCAAGTCCTACAACGACCTTCAGGAGATGGACATCATCGAGGCCTTTGAGGAGATTGAGGTTCACAAGACCCTCTAGCGAGACATGAAGTATTACCTGAATATAGGTAGTAATATGGGCGATCGGCGCGATAATCTTTATCGCGCCGTCGTTGCTCTTACGGCAGGAAGGAAAAACTATGCCGTCTCGAGTATTGTCGAGAGTGAGCCCTGGGGATTTGAGAGTGAAAACGGTTTCTTGAACGTGGGGCTGAAACTGAGCAGCCGCATCGAGCCACACAGGATGCTTGAGCGCATCCATCGCATCGAGCGTCGGCTGGGCAGCGCGTCACACCGCGATGAGCAGGGCGGCTACGTCGATCGCGTGGTGGACATCGACATCGTGGCGATAGACGACATGGTGATCGAAACGCCCACCCTGCAGGTGCCGCATCCGCATCTGCCGGAACGCGACTTCTTCCTGAAACCGATGATGGAGCTGGCACCCGAGTGGCGACATCCCGTCACGGGCCTCACCGCTGCTCAGATGCTGGAAAAACTCCATCAATAAAGCAACTGGCCTGGACGCTATACTTCCGCAATGCGTTTAGCTGCTTCGAGTGCTGCGCACTCCAGGCAGTAACCAAGCACAAGCGGGAAGTCGAGGACTTCCTGCTCGACAACACCTTGCCCTCGTACTTCCTCGGTGTGTGTTAGGACTTCAAGCACTTCGCTTTCTGCGTCTCGGTCGTCATCCTCAATGCTGAGGGCACGAGGATTGTACGACTGATCCGCAAGGAGGCCTGCTACTGCCGTGATTTACTTGCCGTAGTTGTTGGCTTTGCGGTAGTTGTTGGGCGAGAGGCCCAGGTGTTTTCTCACGTATTTTCCGAAGAAGGAGAGGTTGTCAAAGCCCATCTCGGTGGCTATTTCCTTGATGCTCATGTCGCTGTAGAGCAGCAACTGCTTGATGCGGCCCACAATGGCGTTGGCGATGATTTCGCTGGCGGTGTAGTCGCCGTGGCGGCGGCAGACGCTGGTGAGGTATTTGGGCGAGACACAGAGCTCGTCGGCATAAGACTTGACGCTGCGGTTCACATTAGAGTTCTCGGACAGCAACAGCATGAAACGTCTGAAGATGCGGTCGCCCTGTCGCAGCATGTCGTCATCGTTGTCGGGCTCGAGGTCCTTGTTGATGTTGGCGAGCAGGTCATAGGCGAAGCAGCGGATGATGTCGCGCATGGTCTCGCGCCCGAAGTTCATTTCCGGGTGATCCATCTTGAAGACGAGCAAGTCATGGTATTTGATCATCAGGTCCACCTCGTCCTGGGTCAGCTTGATGACCGGGTTGGCCATGATGTGCATGATGGACTGCACCAGTCCCTTGTTGAAAAAGCCGAACCCCACGTCGGTGCTCATGGCGCAGATGATGCAGCTGAAGTTCTCGGTGTGCTTCACATTTTCAATCACTATCTTGCGGTCCACGAACAGCGAGTTGTTGGTGTCCAGCTGATGGGTGACGCCGTTCATGTCCAGCGAAAGTCTGCCCCGGGTAACAATGACATAGGCGATGAAATTGACCTTGAATTGCTTCATCAGGCCCGGAATGGACGTGATGTTATCGGCAAAATAGATCTCGCCGTCATTGTACTTGAGGTTGTGGTACACCTGCGGCACGTCGGTGATGTCCAATTGGGTGATATTCTTCTGTTGCATGACCGTAGAGGAATAGTGATAATGAAAAAAAAGAAGCAACAAGCTCTGGGTGAACTTGTTGCCCTTGCTTGAGTCGGGGTGAGAAGACTCGAACTTCCGGCCTCCACGTCCCGAACGTGGCGCGCTAACCAACTGTGCTACACCCCGAGGCTCATTTTTAGCGGTGCAAAGGTACTGCTATTTTTTGAATATCAGCAATATTTTGCCGAAAATATTTTCTTTTCCTGTTTTTCTGGACAGTTCTGCAGAGTTTCGTTAGTGTGCGTCAAGCCAGTTGGTCGCTGTGCCGTGGCTGGCGGTGAGGCGCACGTTGCCCTTGTACACGCCCTCCATCTCCTCGATGACGATGCGCTGCACGCGGTCGAGTTCGCTGGGGATGACGTCGAAGTTGAGTTCGTCATGCACCTGCAGGATCATGCGTGAGCGGATGCCCTCGTCCTGGAAGCGGCGGTAGATGCGCACCATGGCGAGCTTGATGACATCGGCAGCGGTCCCCTGGATGGGAGCGTTGATGGCGTTGCGCTCGCTGAAGCCCCTGACGACCGCATTGCGCGAGTTGATGTCGGGCAGCATGCGGCGGCGACCGTACAAGGTGGTGACATAGCCCTTCTCGCGGGCCTGGGCGATGCTGCGGTCAATGTAGTCGCGCACCTGCGGGAAGGTGGTGTAGTAGCCGTCGATGAGCATTTTGGCTTCCTCGCGCGGGATGTTCAGCCGTTGTGCCAGGCCGAAGGCGCTGATGCCGTACAGGATGCCGAAGTTGGCCGTCTTGGCCTTGCGCCGCTCGTCGCCGGTGACCTGCTCCAGTGGTTTGTGGTAGATGCGCGCTGCCGTGATGGCGTGGATGTCATGGCCGTGGGCAAAGGCATCGAGCATCGTCTGGTCGTGGCTCAGGTCAGCCACGAGGCGGAGCTCGATCTGTGAGTAGTCGGCGCTGAAGAACAGGTTGCCGTCGGCCGGGATGAATGCACGCCTGATTTCCTTGCCGTCATCGGAGCGAACGGGGATGTTCTGGAGGTTAGGATTGGTCGAGGACAGTCGTCCGGTGGCGGTGACCGTCTGGTTATAGGTCGTGTGGATGCGGCCCGTCTTGGGATTGATGAGGGCGGGCAGGGCGTTGACGTAGGTGGATAGCAGTTTGCGGATGCCCCTGAGCTGCAGAATCTTGTCCACCAGCGGGTGGCGGTCGCGCAGCTTGAGCAGGATGTCCTCGGTGGTGCTGTACTGGCCCGTCTTGGTCTTCTTGGCCTTGGGGTCAATCTTCAGGTGGTCGAAGAGCACCTCGCCCACCTGTGCCGGCGACGCCGTGTTGAAAGTCATGCCCGCCAGTTGGTGGCACTCGGCATCGAGGCGGTTCATCTGTTCGGTCAGGGTGACGGAGTATTCATTCAGGGCCTTGACGTCGATGCGTGCGCCCGCGAGCTCCATGCTGGCCAGCACGGGTACCAGGGGTAACTCGATGTCGGTGAGCAGTTTGTACAAGCCTTGCTCCTTGAGCGCCTTGTCCAGCACGTCGGGCAGTTGCAGGGTCAGGTCCGCCCCCTCACAGACGAGGCGTGAGATGTCGGCCAGCGGAATCTGCTCCGGCTTGGCCTGGTTGCGTCCCTTGGGGCCCAACACGCTCTCGGGATTGATAGCGGTGTAGTGCAGCAGCTCATAGGCCATCTCGGCTGTACCGTGGCCGCGCTCGGGCTGCAGGAGGTAGTGTGCCACGGCGGTGTCATAGTAGGGTGCCGTGAACCGGATGCCGTGCTGGTCGAGGGCGACCATCATTCGCTTGATGTCGTTGCCCACGATGCAGGCCTTGCCGCTGAAGACCGGAGCTATCGTCTCGAGCATCCCAGGAACGCCGTCACATTTCACGTAGTAGGCCTCGTGGGGCTTTGCGCACAGTCCGATTCCCAAAATCTTGAAGTCCATGGCATTGGCACCCGTCCCCAGCATGGTGACAGCGATGCGCTGTTCGCCGGCCAGGTCCTTGACCAGCGGAGCGGCGGCATCGGGACTGGTGATGACCGAGTAGTTGTACTTGACGTCGGTTAGTGCCAGGTTGGGCGTCACAGCCGTGGGTTCGGGTTCCTCTAGGTCGAAGAGCGAGAGCTGCTGGCCGGATGCCGGACGGGCTTTAACTGACGGAGCGGCAGGCTTGGATTCGGTGGCGGGAGACGCAAGATTTTGCGTCTCTACAGGAGGTTGACTGTTCTGGATTGTGTTCCCCAGGCCGACGTTGGCCTCGCCGCCGTCGATGAGGCGCTGGGTGAGGGTGCGGAACTCCAGCTCGGTAAACACCTGCCTCAGGGCGTCCATGTCCACGGCCTTGCGGCTCATCTCGTCGGCGTCAAGCGTGATGGGCACATCGGTGATGATGGTGGCCAGCCACTTGGACATGCGTATTTGCTCGGCGTTCTCCTCGATGCGCTGTTTCTGCGCGCCCTTGAGTTCGCCGGTGTGCTCCAGCAGGTTCTCGATGGAGCCGAACTGCTGGATGAGTTTCTCGGCATTCTTGGGACCGACGCCGGGACAGCCCGGGATGTTGTCGGCCGAGTCTCCCATCAGGCCCAGGATGTCGATGAGTTGGGTTGGGGACTGTATGCCGTATTTGGCGTTGACCTCCTCGACGCCTAGGACTTCGTTCTTCTTGGGGTCATAGACCTTGATGCTCGGGGTCACCAGTTGCCCGAAGTCCTTGTCGCCGGTGACCATATAGGTGAAGAACCCCTGCTGCTCGGCCTGGTGCGAGAGGGTGCCGATGACGTCGTCGGCCTCAAAGCCCTCGACCTCATAGATGGGGATGCCGTAGGCCTGCAGGATGCGCTTGATGAAGGGGACGGCGACGAGAATGCCCTCGGGCGTCTTGTCGCGGTTGGCCTTGTATGGCTCGTAGTTCTTGTGGCGGAATGTGTTGCCTCCCGGCGGGTCGAAGCACACGGCGATGTGGGTGGGCTGTTGGCGCTTGAGCAGGTCCTGCAGCGTGTTGACAAAGCCGAACACGGCCGACGTGTCGATGCCCGTGGAGGTGACGCGCGGGCTACGTATCATTGCATAGAATGCCCTGAAAATCAATGCATAAGCATCTAGGAGGAGTAGTTTCTTGTTGTTTTCCATCATCGTGACGTTTTTTTACAGGGCATAAAGGTAGTGAAAAGTTTTTTTAGTTGTAGATTTTTGGCTGGTAGTTTTTAGGTTGTCGGGTGGTGAGGTGGTGCGATTTTCTGAAAAAAAATCGGGGGGGGGAATGTTAAATTATTGTTAACTTTTCGGTTAATTGATTGGTTGTCAAGCGGAAATGTGTTTTTTAGTGGTACGAGCCAGCGGCTCGTAATACTGGGACAGCACGGTAGCCGTGGTGTCTTGTTGCGAAGATAGGGAACCGGGGGGCGGTTGTCTAGTGTGAAAAGGTTTTTTCTTGCCGGGGATTTAAGGTCTTTAAGGTCGATGGGGGCGGTGGGGGCGGTTATTGTGGGGTTATCTTAAAAATTACTGTCAAAATTGGTGACACTCCCGAGAATTATTGTTACCTTTGCACCCTAATGGAAACCACGTTAGAACATATCCAGAATCAACTGCGGACCGAGCTGGATGCGATGAACACGATCATCGCAACCACCTTGACGAGCAAGAGCGAGTTGACTAACAGCATCGTGACGAGCTATCTCAAGAGCAAGGGCAAGATGCTGCGTCCCATTGTGACGCTGCTGAGCGCCAAGTTCTTTGGCGGCATCAACGAGAAGGCGCTGCAAGGCGCTGCCGCGCTTGAGATGCTGCACAACGCATCGCTCATCCATGACGATGTCATCGACCAGGCGACCGAGCGCCGCGGCCTTCCGACCATCAACAAGGTGTGGAGCAACCATGTGGCGGTGCTGGTGGGCGACTTCTTTGTCACGGGCGCCCTGCGCTGCGGTGTCGCCACGGGCGACGGCCGCATCCTCAGTGCGCTGGCCGACATGGGCCGTGATCTGTCCCTCGGCGAGATTGACCAGGTGGACATCGCCCGTCACCGCTCGATCGACGAGGTAACGTATATGGAGATCATTCGTGCCAAGACGGCATCGCTGTTTGAGTGCTGCGCAGTCGTGGGCGGCTATGCCAATGATGCGCCCCAGACGGCCATTGACGAGCTTCGCCGCTTTGCCCGCCTGCTGGGTATCTGTTTCCAGATCAAGGATGACATCTTCGACTACTACAACGATCCCATCATCGGCAAGCCGACGGGCAACGACCTGCGTGAGGGCAAGGTGACGCTGCCGCTGATTTACGCCCTGAGCCGCACCGACCTTCCCGAGCATGATGAGATGCTGGCCCTGGTGAACAAGGAGACGCTGGACGGCGAGGACATCGACCGCCTTATCGAGTTTGCCAAGGAGGCCGGCGGTATCGACTATGCCTACGAGGTGATGGAGCGCTTGCGCGACGAGGCCAACGACGTGCTCGTGCCTTATTCTCCCGACGAGTCGATCGACCAGTTCAGGGAGATCTTCAACTACGTGATTGAACGCAAGCTGTAGTGGCTATAGTAGCTATAGTGACTATAGGGGCAATAGAAAATTAATAGCATCATTATAATCTCTTGCTGCAACCTTATCTCATAGAGGGGCGCATCGAGGCTGGCTGTGACGAGGCCGGCCGCGGTTGTCTGGCGGGTCCTGTGACGGCGGCTGCCGTCATCCTGCCGGCCGACTTCCATAACGACTTGATCAACGACAGCAAGCAGCTGACTGAGCGTCAGCGCGAGCAGTTGCGGCCTGTCATCGAGCGCGAGGCTGTGGCCTGGGCCGTGGCGATGGTGTCGCCCGAGGAGATTGACCGCATCAACATTCTGCGGGCCTCGATTACCGCGATGCACCGTGCGCTGGACCAGCTGCAGGTGAGACCTGAGGGCATCCTCGTGGACGGCAACCGCTTCTTCCCTTATCACGATATTCCTTACACGACCATCATCAAGGGCGACGGCAAGATGCTGAGCATCGCTGCCGCGTCGATTCTGGCTAAGACCCACCGTGATGAGCTGATGCGCCGGCTGGATGAGCAGTATCCCCAGTATGGCTGGGCCCGCAACAAGGGTTACCCGACGCCCGACCACCGTGCTGCCATTGCACAGTATGGGGCTACGCCCCTGCATCGCCACACGTTCCAGCTCTTGCCGCAGCCGACGCTGTTCGATGGTCTGGACGATCTGGATTGACAAAAGGCATCCGCATTCCTCTTAAAAACTACGAATTACACGAATTGAACTAATTGGCATCCGCGTTCCTCTTAAAAACTACGAATTACACGAATTAAACTAATTGGCATCCGCAGACTTATTTTATCTAATTTCGCGAATTGCATCCGCCGAGACGTTCTTTCTTTAAACTACGAATTACGCGAATTGAACTAATTGGCATCCGCCTACTTATTTTATCTAATTTCGCGAATTGCATCCGCTTTCAATGGACTTTGTAATATAATATGTTCGTGAAATTAATGCTCTTGGGGCGTCAACGCCCCCCGGCCCCCTCTAATCTTAGAGGGGGAGTTGCTGGCACGTTGATTGTGGTTTCAAAAAAAATCAGGGTCCTGCATATGCAGGATCCTGATTTTTTAGTGGGTTGTGGTTCTGAATCAATCGGGCCACTGTTTGCTCAGGATGTAGTTGATCAGAGCGGTAACATCGCTGATGTTCCACTTGCCATCCTTGTTGCAGTCAGCATTGGCGCTGTTGAAGTTGTCAGCATCGGTGTAGTCGCTCATCAGCACGTGGTTGATGAGGGTGGTAACGTCGGCAATGGTAACAAAGCCGTCGTTGTTCACGTCGCCACGGAGACCCTGAGGCTCAACCTCGGTTACGCTGATGATGTAGAGCTGGGGCTTCTCGTTGTAAACGGTAACGGTACCGATTACATCGTAGGTCTTACCATCCTCGATGGTGAACTCAACGCCGAACTGGTTGTACAGTACGAGGCTGTCAGCACCAGTGTAGTAGTACTTCTGGTAGTCCTCAACGGTCTGGTCGGTCTCGGCATAGATGCTCAAACCCTTCATGATGACGTACTCGTTAACGTTGCTCAGCTCGAGAGTCTCGCGCTCAAAGGGCTCAACAGTCTGGACGGGCTCGTCCTCAGCAGCCTTCACGTTGTTGGGATACTGGAACTCGGGAACGAGACCACCACGGAAGTCATACTTCTGTGCATCCCACTCCTCGGCCAGAACGGTACCCTGTTCAAAAGCGGGAACCTGGTTGCCGTAGATCAGACCGCTGCCGCTGGCGTCGCGGATCCACAGGTTGCGGCCATTCTGATAGGTAACAACTACGTTGCCGTAGAAGATGAAGTCGGTCTTGTTGTCCAGAGCGTTGGCCTGGGCGATGGTGCTCACCTCAGCAAGCTTGATGTACTTAGCACTTACGATAGAGCTGGTAACACCATTGAGTTCGGCATAAGCCTTCACAGTGGTGGTTTCAGTGATGCGGAAGGGCGCGTTGTAAACCTGATATACACTGTCGGTGGTGTAATAGATGGTAGCACCCTCGGTAGCGCAGGTGATGGTTACATCCTGCTGGCCGACGAACTTGGTGTTGTGAGCAGGATCGAGAACGGGAGCCACAACAGTTACAACGGGAGGAACATCGCCGGTAGCCTTGTAGATGTAAACAGGCTCCTGCTTGTTAACTGCAGCATAGCAGGAGAACAGCACGGGGTTGTTGGTAGCATTGTAGCGAATCACGTTGCGGGTGTTGCTGCCCTGGAACACGATGATAGCGCTATCGGTGTCGATGCTGATGGCAGCGATGGCATTGCTGTCAACCTCAGCCTTATACTTCAGCTGGTTGGCGGTGTTGCTGGCAGCATACAGGTAACCTTCATTGGCCTTGAGAGCCCAGTTGTCGCCCTGAGCTTCGAGGGTGATGACGTTGGCATCGTCGGTAACGATGATGTTGTCGTTGATTTCCACGTCAACAGCACCAAAGTTGCTGGTGCGGGCAGCGCCCATGGCCTTCTTTGCCTCGTTGTTCACCAGGATGATCTTGTCGCCATCGTTGAGATTGGCAGCGTCAGTTACCAGCTCGAAGGTGGTACTCTCGACGGGAGGCTCAACACTGGAGTTATAGTCGCTCTCGATGAAGTAGAGCTGCAGAGCGCCATTGTAGATGCTCACGATACCGGTGATGGAGCAGTCCTTGTCGGTGAACTCGGGAATGGTAACACCGGTGAAGCGGTTGTACAGGGCAACGGTCGTGCCGTCGGTCAGGGTGGCGGTGGTACCGCTGATGCTCTTCACGTGCTCGATCTTCACATAGGCGTTGATCATGTCGGCCATCTGGTTAGCCTCGATGGTCTGTACAGCAGCGAGTGCGCTGTTGGTCACACCGCTGGCAGATACATTGGCAGGATGCTGGTACTCAACCAGGTCCTTATAAGTGGTCTTTTGTGCAGTCCAGTTCTGGCTCAGAACAGTACCGTTGGCAAAGTTCTCGGCGGGAGCTGTGCTATAATAAATGAGGCCATAGCCACTAGCGTCGCGCAGGAAGAGGTACTTGCCATCATGGAAGGTAACAACAGCGTCACCAGTGAAGGTGAAGTTATCGCCATCGTCAAGGCCGTTAGCCTGTGCCAGGGTAGCAACACCACTAGCGGGCTCAACCTTGGTGTAGGTAGCGCTTACGGTACGGCTGTCAACACCGTTCTTGGTAGCCTTGGCATAGACGGTGGTGGTCTCGGTGATCACGATGGGCTGGGTATAAGCCTGCCATGCCTGACCGTCAGTGCTGTAGGACAGGGTAGCACCTTCCTCATTGTTGGTGATGGTAACGGTGAAGGTGTCGGTGGTGAAGTCCTGTGTCTCGGGCAGGGTGGGAGCAGCAACGGTCACAACGGGAGCACTGCCTTCCTGCTTGTACAGGGCGATAGCCTTCTGGCCGGTGTAGGTGCTCGACTTGAAGTAACGGAAACGCTCCTGGCCGCTGGATGCATTGTAGCGCAGGTAAGCACCACCACTAGCAACGATAACGGCGTTGCCGTCATTGTCAATCGAGATGGTGTTGGTCATAGCATCGGCGCCGTAGGTCAAGCCATTGGAGTCACCGGTGCGACCGATGTAGCTGCCGCTTGCGCTCAGGATAGTGCCTTCAGTCATGTCGATGGTGAAGGTAGCAGCATTAACATCAGCGCTGGAAGCGATCTTGCCGTCGGCGATGGTGACAGCAATCGTGTTCTGAACAGCGTCAAGCACTTCCAGACCGCCATTGAATGCGAGTGAGCCTTCTTCATAGACGATCAGGTAAGTACCGCTGGTGAGGTCAGCATCAGCAGTTACCTTAACGTAGTCAGCGGCCCAAGCCGACATGGTCAGCAGGGCTAACGCGAGGAGAGAAAATAATTTCTTCATAAATGCTTGAAATTAAATTGAGTTAATGAAATATGTTAATAAACAAAAGTGTTCATTTTTAGTGCTTTAGTCAAGCGAGGTTCATTTCTCGCCGCAAAGGTAGTCACTATTGCGGACATTTGCAACACTTTCGCTCTAAATTGTTGTATAATCGGTTTCGGTTAAGGCAAAGCAAACCCTGCCGCGGGAAAGTTCCGCGGCAGGGTAGTGCTGTGCCGTGACAGGGATCGTCACGGCTGATGGGTGTTATGAGTGAGGCTTACTTCACCACCTTGGTGGTCGATGATGAGCCGTCGCTGTAGCGGGTGATGACGATGTTCATGCCGTCGAAGGGCTTGTCGCTGGTCAGACCCTGAGCGTTGACGTAGGTCGTGCTTACCTCGTTGGCAGCCTTGAGCTCGATGACGCTGGTGGGAACCTCGTTCCAGACAACGGAGTTCTCGACAACGTAGTAGAGCGGGGTGTCCTCGACGGTACCGTCGGCACGCATTCTCTCACCGCCCACCTTCTTGTAGTAGAAGCGAACGAGGAACTCGATGGTGGCGCGCTTGAGGGCACCGAAGCCGATCGGGTTCACGCTCCAGTCGCCACCGACCTCGAACGTAGCGTCGTCGCTGATGTTCTCATAGATGAGTACCCTGGGCGAGCGGTCGGCCGTCGGGTCGTTCTCGGGCTTGTCGCCGACCCACTTGTAGCCACGGATGTCGTCACAGAGCCTCCAGACGCGGAACATGAAGGGCTCGTACTCAACGCTGGCGTCGTCGGGCACGAAGCCGTCGGCGCTGACGGTCGGGTAGTAGATGCGGCAGGTCTTGCCGTTCTCGTCGGTCCACTCGTCGCGGGTAGCGTAGCCATCAACATTGGGGTTCACGTTGCCGACGCCGGTCTTCCAGATGGGTGAACCGTAGCTGTTCTCGCCGTCCTGGTTGACGCGGTCGTTGCCGAAGGTCCAAACCACGGGCTGGTAAGCCATGAAGTCGCCAGGCGTGCCGACGATGATGTCGTTGTCCAGACGGTCAACGATGCCGGGCTCGGCCACGGTGTTGAAGTACTGGGGCAGCACGTCGAGCATCTCGAGGTAGGAGCCGTCGGTGCGGCGCTGCAGCTTGGAGATGGCCTCGTTAGGAGCGGTGTCGTTACCGCGCTCGAGGGTGTAGTAGTACACTGCGGGGTTGGGAGCCAGGGTCATCTTGACGTTGGCGTTCTTCACGCTTGCGGTCAGTTGTCCGTCCACGTCGTTCATCACCTCGTCGAGGGTGTAGAAGCCGTCGATGGTCGAGCTGGTCTTGAAGACGGGAACCTCGACGGTAGAACTGCTCTTCTCGTCGCCCATGAGGACGTAGCCGTAGCGGTTGGGGTGCAGGTTCTCGCTGGTGATGGCGTTGAACTGGTCAACGAACATGATGCTGCTCAGGTCGATGGCCTCGTCCTGGCCGAAGTGGCCCAGGTTGCCCTCGGTGGTGATGGGCACGCTGTAGCCTGCCAGGGGCTCCTGGTTGTCGTAGGTTACCTCATAGCGCACGTTACCCTGGGCGGTGAGGGTCAGTGTAGCCACGGGGATGAGCACGTCGGGCATGGCAGCGTCGAAGCGGTAGAGGATGAACTCGTTCTCGCCGTCGTTGATGCGTGCGGGAGTCAGCGCATTGACGATGTCCTCATTCTCGATGGTGAGGAAGTTGCGGTAGTAGTTGAGCTCCTCGTTGGCCACATAGTCGCTCTCGAAGTGGTCGAGCTTGAGTGCGAGGAAGTCGTTCCAGCCGGGGATGGTCACGCTGGCCTCGTTGGACCAAGCGACGAAGGCGTCATGCTCGCCATCGGCGGGCTGTCCGAACACGATGTAGGTCAGCGTGTAGCTGTGCTCGTCCTGAGGCACCTGGTAGGTGTAGGAGTTGTCCTGGGTGGCGACGATCTCGCTGTGCACCTCATTGCCCTCCTCATCGGTGAGCACGAGGTAGAGGATGTAGTTCTGGGGGACGTTCTCGTTGCTCAGGTTGTCGAGTGACGATGCCCATTCGAGTACAACGTTGTAGGTCTTCTCGGCATCAGCGTTCTCTGTGGCGCTGGCCTCGAGGTTGATGGTGTAGATACCTACCCTGGGAGAGAAGTTCTGGTTGTAGTTACCATAGTTGGCGCAGAGGTAGCTACGGTAATTGGTGTTGATGAATGAGGAACCGTTAACATCCTTGTAGGGGTTCAGGGTGCGTCCGTCAACGGTGTAGTTGCGGTTGTTGTAGGTGTAGGTGTCCTCCCAGTACTTCAGGCGGTAGTCGGGGATGAAGATGTTGAGACCCGTCAGTGAGTGGGGCTGGTGTTCATTCTTGCCGGCCATCGAGAAGTAGTGCTCAACCTCGATGACAGAAGCACAATCGTGGATGACGCGATAGACGTCGCCACTGACCATGTGGCTATAGAAGTTCTCGGTCTCACTGTCAGGCAAGCCGCTGGTGGGGCTGAACTGCTCGAACATGAACTTGAAAGGAACGCGCTCGCCGGCGATGATCTCATAGCCGGGGTAGCTGTTCTCGACACCAATAACCCAGGAGTCCTTCTCGCGGGCCTGACCCTTGCCGATCATGAAGAATCGGTCATAGGTGCCGCTGACGTTGAAGGCGGTTCCTGCATCCTCACCGGAACCGATGCGCAGGCCGTCGGTGAGCAGCAGTACGCTGGAGACGTTGTCGCGGATGTAGCCGATCAGGTCGCTGGTGTTGGTGTAGAAGTTAGAGGCGAAGGTGTCATAGGTGGGACGGGGGAAGAGCCAACCGGTGGTACCGGTCTGCTGCTCGGTGTCGCCGCCGTAGAGGTTGAGGTTATCGTTAACGGCCACCATGAGGAGCGTGTAGCCGTCCTCATAGGGCGTGATGACGTCGTCGGCACTGATGTCCCAGCCGCCGGCTACGGGGCCGTAGTACACGTCGCGCTCGCGGGCGCCGTCTTTAGCGTAAGCGCTCTGGTGCGGTCCGGGCAAGCGGGGGTCGCAATAGATCTTCTTCAACAGGGCTACGATCTGGTAGGGGTCGGTGGCCTCCTCGGTGATGGCATTCTCGTGGGTCACGCCGTCGGCGCCGGTCCACGTGTAGGTGATGGCATCATAGTAGGCCTTGGGGTGAACGACGGGCTGAGCATCAGCCGACATCACTCCCAGCAACACGAACAAGGCTGCAATGGTGAAGCCAAAAAAGTTTTTTGCTTTCATAACGTAGATGAGTTAAAATGTTAATAAATAAATAATAGTCAAACAACATAATTGGTTATGCGCATCCTCTTCTTTTCCTGTTCTCTCCCGTCAAGGTGGAATTTGCACTTTTCTCAATTGCATCTGAGAGCATGTGGGGTAAATCATCAGCTAGCCCTGGGGAGATATCAGGATAGTTTCAGACTCGGCATACGGTTTTCTGTGGGCAAAGATACTATCTTTTTCCGAAAAAAACAAATGAAAATTCAAAAGTTTTTTCATTGCAGCGAGCATTAATTGTCAGAATAATGCTGAATACTGGAAATAATTGCAAGATTTTTTGCCCTGCTTTGTTGCGGATGCATCATCAGCGGCCCATATACATATAGAAAACAGCGGCGCGCTGTCTGCAGCGGGCCCCTGTCGCTTTACATTTTTATTTACTGTGGTTATAAAAAAATGTATCTTTAAAATTACTTGCCTTATTACTAATTTATAAATAATGTGTTTCCTCATTTGAGTTTTCAGGTCTCAGCTGTCAGTTTTCAGCCGTGAGGGCTGAAGACTGACAACTGATTGCTGAAATGCGGGTCGGGGCGATCAACGAACCACCTTGGTGGTGCGGGTCGTGCCATCCGTGTAGCGGGTGATCACGACGTTGATGCCGTCGAAGGGCTTGTCGCTGGTCATACCCAGTGAGTTGACGTAGGTCACGCTCTCGATCAAGCGGTTGAAGTCAATCTCGTTCAATGCTGTTGACGGGCCGGGTGTGAAGCCGTCGCCTTCAGCACCGTAACCGGCAGGACCGTCGCCGCCGTCACGAGTTGAGCGAGAACCTGAGGTATCGAAGCCCTCAACGAGGTAGTAGAAGCGGACAACGATCGTCAGGTCTTCACCGTCGATGAACTCTACACCTTCACTATTGGTCTGGATAAGATCCTCGATGGATGCGAAGATGGCGTTCTCCTTATCCTTGTCCCACTCGCCGCCTTCCTGGTTGCGGTCAACCTTATCCTTGTGGAAGGTAATGGTCACGGCGCCGTTGTCTTCACCCTGGCTGATGGTGACACCATAGTTCTCGTTGTTGGGATCGTTGACGTATCCGCTCCAGACGCACTGGAAGCTATCATCCTCGATGGGTGCGCCGACATAGTGCTCACCGGGCAGGTTGGCATCGACGCCAGCAGCTACAAGATTGTAACCGCGCAGCTTGCCGTTGTTACTCTTGACGAAGATGCGGAACATGTAGGGCACATAGTTCACATTGTTGACGGTAGGCATCTTGGCCACGGCCTCGATGTTGTCGAGCATGTAGAGGCTGCAATCCTCGCCGCCATAGGTCCACTTGGTCGAGGGATCATCCTGGCGCTGGGCAATGGCTGACATCAATTTGACATCGGCCACACCAGTCTTCCAGATGGGAGCACCGTAGCTATTGTGCTTCTTCTCGGTGTCAAACTTCACGCGCCTGTTCTTCTGGTCACCATGGGTCCAGATGATGGGCACATAGCTCATGTAGGAGTTGTAGCCACCTTGCTTAACGTCGTAGTTGTCATAGCGCTCAACAATCCACGGGGTGCTGGTGACTGCGGGGGCATTGTAGATTGAATCCTCGTACTGGGGCAAGTTGTCATACATCTCTTGATAGGTATCGCCACCACGTTTCTGCAGCTTGGAGAGCTCTTCCCATGTTTGAGCCGTGTTGGGCTTGCGGTCCAGGGTGTAGTAGTAGATCTCCGGTTCACGAGACAGAGTCATGTTGACCTCAGCGTTCATGACGTTCTTCTCGAACAAGGGAGCTACGGTGTCGCCCTTAATCTCTTCCAGCGTGTAGTAGCCGTCCAACTTGGAATTGGTGTGCTGCACGGGAATCTCGGGCTTACCACTTTCCTCGCCGGTAGCATCAGACTTCAGCACATACTTGTAGCTGTAGGCATGGTCGTCATCCTTGGTCTCGGCCTTGAACTGGTCGACGAACTTGATGGCATCCAGGTTGAGGGCCTCAGTTTCGCCGATGCCACCAGTGCCACCTTGCACATAGACACGGATGTACTGGAAGTCAGGCGAGTAGTTATAGAGCGTGCTGCCGACGTTGTGGGTACCGGTAATGGTAATCATGTCACCGGCACTGATGTCGGTGAAGATACATTCACGATCGACGTTGCCCTCGGTCGTAGCGAAGGAGATGGTCTCGGTTTCGCCCGTCGACGAGGAGAGGGTGAAGGTACCGTCATGGTAAGCGCTACTGATCATTGCGTTGTGGATGACAAACTTGACGTTTGCATGGTTATAGCCAGGAGGCATGATAAACCTGAGTTTGCCACCACTCTGGATCATAAAGTAACCAGCACTGGAACCAGCACTGCTATCCTGCAGCTTGACTTGGATAGACTTCCAGGGCAATTCGAATACGACAATACCAACTTGGGAGTAATTTGATTTGTCAAGGAAGGCATTCAGCAGTGTGTAACCGCCAGTTACATATGGATCCAATTTGTGTCCCTTGATAGTGATGGATGCAAAGCCAACGTAGCCATCGGTAGGACTAATCACGATGCCATTAGATGCATTTACATTGGTCCAAGTGTAATCGGCAAGCGTTGTGGAAACATTCTTTGATGAACCATTTACCGAGATGCTCTTGGTTTCGGATGCGACTTCGTCGTCCTTCTTGGCATTGATGATAACCTCATCAATGGTATAGCCATCCAATACACTGGCAGGAATGGTGATGGAACGTCCTGATGTCTGGCCTCCAAGGAAGTAAGTGCCATCTCCATTAGCAACAAAACTGTTATTTTCTGATACTATCCAATCAGTAGGCAGTGCCGTGCCGTCGAGGGCTCCCGACCAGGCCCAAGTGTTGTACATGTAGACAGCGCCTTCGCCACCGGTCATGGTCTCGTAGGTCACGACGATGGACTTGCAATACAGCGCTCCAGTAGAACTGGTCTTAGAAATCCTTACAACGATATTGCCACTAGCCTCACCCTCGAAGGTGTATTCTGTGGCCGAAGTGGTCAGAGTCTTCTGCGTACCGAACGCATTGCCACCCACTGTTACATTAAGATAAGCAGCGGTGCTACCACCACGTGAAGCGTTAACAACAATCTTCTTGATGGTGCCAGGAATGTCGCTTGTCGACAACTGCAGGTAGCTAACTCTTCTGTTACCAGTACCATAGTGGATACCTTGGGTGTTAATAAAATTAGACTCAGAGGCATCCGAGGTTACGGTCCATGAAGCTCCGTCATCGGCTGTACCTGATCCGCCACATGCAGATGTAAATACCAGGCTCGAGGTGTGGGTCTCATAGACAATGGGATCGGGAGGCGTGTCGCCACCGCCACCACCGAGGGTTGCGATGGTGCCTTCAGTCGGGCATCCCAACGCATCTGGGTCAGTATAGCCCGTGATGGGATGGGAGACGCCATTGTCGTCGATATGTACCAGGTTCGCCTCATCGACATAGAACTGGTTGTCGTAATCAATGAAGTAATTAATCTTGTTATCATCTACCGAGAACAGCAGATCAGCAGCCTTGGTCAAGATCGGTTTGCCATTGTCGTCCAAATCTTCCGGGTCAAAACGGTAGAGCGTATAGAGGCCCTCACCGTCGATGATGCGCCTAGCGTTGAGCGCATTGTCGGGATTCTGGTTGGCCACCGTCAAGAAGTTGCGGTAGTAGTTGTGCTCAGCGTATTCGGGATCACCGTCAAGCACGAAGTCGCTCTCGTAGTGCTCGACGCCGAGCGAGAGGAAGTCTTTAGATCCCGGGATAAGCACGGGGTCAAGGTTACTCTGTGCGAAGAAGTCACCACCGCGAGCGAAGTTGTTAGTAGCAGCGGTAGGCCATCCCTTCACGCGATAGATGATGGTGTAGCTATCATCATATTGCGGTTCCTGATAGGTGTAGGTGGTGATGTCATGCAGATCGTCGGTCACCATGCGCTCCTCGACGGGGTTACCCTGCTCGTCATAGACGTAGATCCACAACTCATAGTCCTGCTCGACGGGGAAGTCGAGGATGGAGTTCAGCGACGATACCCATTCACAGGTCACGTCATACATGCCCGGCTGTGTCGCGCTGGGCACTGCGGTGGCCTCGAGGGTGATGGTGTACAGGCCGACGTGGGGCAGATACTCCTCGTCATAGTCACGGCCCCCATAAACACCGCGGTTGTCGGGAATCCAGAATACCAAGTTGCTGACTGACTTGTGATCATCACCTCCATCACCCGACATCGAGAAGTAGTGCTGGAAGTAGTTCATACCACGGCAGTCGTGGATGACGTTATAGGAGTTACCATAGAGCAGCTTGGAGTAGAAGTCGTCGGTCTCGTCACCGATGTCAGTGGTAGTGGGGCTGAACTCCTCGTACATGTCATAGGTCGGAGCCATGTGGGGGTTTGCATCTGATTCCAAAGATCCCCACGGGTAATCATTACCCTTGCCGATGAAGTAGAACCTGTTCAGCTCACCGGAATAGGCGAACATGGTACCGGCATCGTCGGTGCCCTCGTTGAGGCGGGTACCGTCGGTCAGCAACTGAACCTCCTCGATGTAGGTATCGATATAGTTGATCAGGTTGTCCGAGCCAGAGTCCCAATTGTAAGTGAACTGAGGTGCAGCGCCCGTGCCGTCTTTTACCTTCACAAGGAATACTGTGTAACCATTCTCGTAGGGTTTGGTAACCGTTTTGGTAGTGCCATTGCTATTAATGGGCCAGTTTTCTGTAGAGTGGTTGGTGGTCAAATAGTTGCCCCGTTGTCCATTTACAACGACATATCGATAACCGGAGTTGCTGTAATTGTAGTCGTGGGCTTCAATTTGTACTGTTATGCTAGGGTACCCCATCAGCAAAGAACTTGAAACCACAATGGTGTTGGCAGCGTCATCT
The DNA here is from genome assembly GCA_902760865.1 of uncultured Bacteroidales bacterium. Taxonomy (GTDB): domain Bacteria; phylum Bacteroidota; class Bacteroidia; order Bacteroidales; family Muribaculaceae; genus Sodaliphilus. The sequence goes on from CACWID010000024.1 coordinate 45,596, forward strand.
GTCCAAAGATATCCGTCGGTAACACTCCACTCACCATTAAGAACCCAACCTGATGGCAGGGTTAGGCCGTTAGTCGCATAATCCCAACTGGATATGACAGTATTGCCTGTGAGAATCTTAATGGAGTAAATCTCAACGTTTCCAACATAGTTGCCATTAGAGCAGTATGGAGCAATTGTGATGTTGGGATAGGTGGGAGCAGTGCCGCCAGTATAGTTCCACCTGGCATTGTTGGGGATATCCCATCCAAAATCGACGTTGGTGTAAGGATTGTCCATACCGGTAACTGCGGAGTACTTGAGTCCCGGAATGTTGGGGTTCATGTAGGTGGTGCCGAGCAGATAGGCAATCTGATAAGGATTGGTGACCGGTGTCGTGAGCTTGGCGGGGTTTTGAAGGTTGCCGTTGGCGTCCCTCCATTCGTAGGTGATGTCATCATACCAACTGTACACATGGGTAGCGCTGGCAGTGATGTCAGCGCGGCTAGGTGCGCGGTTAGGCGCGCGATTGGGCGCGCGTTTCAGTGCACGGTTGGTCACCTCAGTACCATCATCTGTAATGGTAAACAGCTTAAAGCTATCGCCCTTTTTCGTGAGCATTGCTTGAGAAGCAGGACCGCTCACATTGGATGCGGGCGACATGGCGCTCTTGACGAACTCCTTGGCAGGAGACTCGGCCTTGAGCTGTGCATGAGCCACGGTGGTCCAGCCCACTGCTAGCAACAGGCTGAACATCAAGATTGTAAATTTCTTTTTCATAACTCTCTACAAATAATTAATTATATGTTTGGGTTTACAATTTTCCCATCTGTTATTTACGGCAAGTAAGTTCCACAACATAATCGTGCGGGGCTCGGTGTGCAGTAATCGTTGTCGTGCAATCCTGCGCATCAGCATGACTGGTATGGATAAGCAAGGGCAAGTGAAATGTTACTCGAATTCTGGCAGCAGAGTCTTTTCAGGATGTGACATCCTTGGGCTTATACTTGCATCTTGGTTACTCATACAAATCCGTGGAAGGAATTGCATTTGACTTGCAAATTTACTACTTTTTCGGAATATGCAAGTAAAAATCAAAAAAATGCATTGATAACTACGGGAATGGGTAAGGGTGGCGGGGACGGCGCGAAGCTGGGGGGAAGTGTCGTAATTCGCCTTAGAATTTTTGGTCGGCCTAACGGCCGAGAAATTTGCTCTTGGGGTGTCACCCCCCCCGGCCCAGTCTGATCCAACGTGAGATTGACGAAAATAAGTTGCTGATGCTCAACTTCTCCCCTAAGATAGGGGAGGTGGCGCGTAGCGCCGGAGGAGTATGATTCGCCCTCAAAGCAGTTGCTCTTGGGGCTTCAACGCCCCCCGGCCCCCTCTTATCTAAGAGGGGGAGCTGCTGGGAGTATGATTTGCGGTCAAAGCAGTTACTCTTGGGGTGTCAACGCCCCCCGGCCCCCTCTTATCTGAAGTGACCCCAAAAAGTTGGACGGGTTAAACATTATTGATTTAAGAGTAAAGAGTTCGGTATTGCACCGGG
>CACWID010000025.1 GCA_902760865.1 uncultured Bacteroidales bacterium
TCATTACCTTAACACAACAAAGGTAATGAAAGCCGTGCGGCGATGAAAGTTTATTCGTTAAACTTCCATCGCCGCAAAGTTAGGGTACTTATTGTCTTCTTTTTAGTTCTTAGCGCCTTAGCGTGAGGCAAAAGCAAGCGGATGCCATCAGAAAATTCAGACTATTCAGTTGTTTTAAAAAAATCTTAGCGTCTTAGCGCCCTAGCGTGGGGCCAAGCAAGCGGATGCCATCAGAAAAATCAGACTATTCAGTTGTTTTAAAAAAACTCCCTCAGGCGCCGTTCCCACGGAACCTGAGGGATAATGATGAAAACTATTAGTATATAGTCGTGGGGCATAACCCCCACGCAGCTAGAGTCTTTCTATATAACCCAAGGCTATGTCATAAATACGCCTTCGGATTTTTGCTCGGCCTGACAGCCGAAATATTATATAAAAATGTCGTCGTGTTTAATTTTTATATAAATCTTAGTTTAATCTCTCCGTGCGAAGCACGGACATTAAATACAGGTTTGAACCTTTAGGCGTCACTGCCTCAACAGAATCAAGTATCAATGGTCGCATAGGTGGCGTTCTCCTCGATGAACTTGCGGCGAGGCTCAACATCCTCGCCCATCAGCATCGAGAAGATACGGTCGGCCTCGGCGGCATCGCTGATGTTCACGCGCTTGAGCAGACGGTGCTCGGGATCCATCGTCGTCTCCCACAGCTGCTCGGGGTTCATCTCACCCAGACCTTTGAAGCGCTGAACGGTCACAGCGTCCTCATTGCCACCGGCATAGGTGTCGATGAACTGGCGCAGCTGAGTCTCGTCCCAGCAGTACTCCTCCTTGTTGCCCTTCTTGGTGCGGGCACGGTACAACGGCGGAGTGGCGATGTACAGGTAACCGTTCTCGATGATGGGCCTCATGCGGCGGAAGAAGAAGGTCATCAGCAGCGTGTCGATGTGCGCACCGTCCACGTCGGCATCGGTCATGATGATGATGCGGTGGTAACGCAGCTTGCTCAGGTTGGCCTCCTTGGGATCCTCCTCAGTACCGATGGTCACACCCAGGGCGCGGAAGATAATCACAACCGAGTCGCTCTCAAACACCTTGTGGTCCATCGCTTTCTCCACGTTCAGGATCTTGCCGCGCAACGGCAGGATGGCCTGGAACTTGCGGTCACGGCCCTGCTTGGCGCTGCCACCTGCCGAGTCGCCCTCGACGAGGAACAGCTCGCTCTCGGCGGGATCCTTCGACGAGCAGTCAGCCAGTTTGCCAGGCAGGCCGCCGCCGGCGAGCGGCGACTTGCGCTGCACCTTCAGGCGGGCGTTCTGGGCGGCGTGACGGGCCTGGGCAGCGAGAATCACCTTCTCGATGACGGTCTTCGCCTGGTTGGGATGCTCCTCCAGGTAGGTGTTCAACGCATCGCGCACGGCGGTCTCGACGGCTCCGATGACCTCGGTGTTACCAAGCTTGGTCTTGGTCTGGCCCTCAAACTGGGGCTCCAGCACCTTCACCGAGATAATGGCGGTCAGACCCTCGCGGAAGTCCTCGGGCTTGATCTCGACCTTGGCCTTCTCGAGCATCTTGTTGTCCTCGGCATATTTCTTCAAGGTAGAACCCAGGCCACGACGGAAACCCGTCAGGTGAGTACCGCCCTCGATGGTGTTGATGTTGTTGACAAACGAGTAGATGTTCTCGTTGAACGAGGTATTATAGGTCATGGCGACCTCGACAGGAATGTCACCCTTCTTGCTCTTGATGTGGATAACGTCCTGAATCAGAGCCTCCTTGTTGCCGTCGATGTAGCGAACAAACTCATCAAGACCCGTCTCGCTGTAGTAGGTCTCGGTGCGGCAATTGCCATTCTCGTCACGCGTGCGCAGGTCGGTAATCGACAGCGTCACGCCGGCGTTCAGATAGGCCAGGTCGCGCAGACGGTTCGACAGGATGTCAAACTCATAGACGGTGGTCGAGAAGATGTTGCCGTCGGGATGGAAGATGATGGTCGTGCCATGGTCTTCCTCCCTGCAGTCGCCGATGACCTTCACTTCGCTCGTCGGCTTGCCCAGGCTGTATTCCTGCATATACACCTTGCCGCCGCGGCGAACCTCGGCACGCAGGTAGTCACTCAAGGCGTTCACGCAGCTTACACCCACGCCGTGCAGACCGCCGGACACCTTGTAGGAACCCTTGTCGAACTTACCGCCGGCATGCAGCACGGTCATCACGACCTCGAGGGCCGACTTGTGCAGCTTCTCGTGCTCATCCACGGGGATACCGCGGCCGTTGTCGCGCACGGTGATGCTGTTGTCCTCACCGATCATCACGTCGATGCGGTCGCAGAATCCGGCCAAGGCCTCGTCGATCGAGTTGTCCACAACCTCGCTCACCAGGTGGTGAAGACCCTTCACGTGAGTGTCGCCGATGTACATCGCCGGACGCTTACGCACGGCCTCCAGACCTTCAAGGACCTGAATGTTTGACGCAGAATAATTCTTCTCTTCCTGTTCTTCGATATATTTGTTCTCTTCTGACATAAAAATGTAGTTTTTTTCGCTCTTTTTACCCTGTCAAATAACGGGCGTCTAAAAACGTACAAAATTACAAAAAAACGCCCATCCAACAATGATTTCAATCCTTAAAAAACCATAATTTCCAGTGATACTACATCCACATGCACAATCGCTCTCTCAAGCACGTTAACCCACTTCCCGACACACCTCCAACCATCCCACTTCCCATCCAAAAACCATAAAATGAACTTCTAACTCCAAACTCCTAACTTCTAACTAAAAAATCACTACCTTTGCGGCAATGAAACTGCCTGATGGGTTTATAGAGCAACTGCGTGGGTTACTGCCTGACGAATGGCAGGAGCTGGCCACGGCCATCTCGTCCACCGAGCGCAGTGTCGCGGTGCGTGTCAATGCATTGCGAGGGGCCTCTGTGCCCGAGGGAACCCGGCGTGTACCTTGGTGTGGCCAAGGGTTTTATCTGGACGGCAGGCCGTCGTTCACGTTCGACACCGACTGGCACGCTGGCCGTTACTACGTCCAGGATGCATCGTCAATGTTCATCGGCCATGTCATCAGGCACTTTGTACAGGAGCCTGTGCGCTATCTTGACCTGTGTGCAGCTCCGGGCGGCAAGACCACAGCGGCACTGCAGGCCTTGCCGCAACGCTCGCTGGTGGTTGCCAACGAGATTGTGACACCTCGGGCCCGCGTGCTTGCCGACAACATCATCCGCTGGGGCAATCCGCGATGTGTGGTGACAAGCAATGCTCCCAAGGACTTGGGACGGCTGACAGCCTTCTTCGACGTCATTGCCACCGATGTGCCGTGCAGCGGCGAGGGCATGATGCGCAAGGATGACGAGGCCGTCGCCCAATGGTCGCCGCAACTGGTCGAACAGTGTGCCCAGCGGCAGCGCGAAATCCTCACAGACGTCTGGCAGGCCTTGCGTCCCGGCGGCCTGCTCATCTACAGCACCTGCACCTACAATCGCCAGGAGAATGAGCAGATAGCCGACTTCATCGTCAATGAACTCGGCGCCACGTCGCTCGAGCTGCCCGTCGAGCCATCCTGGAACATCCATCCTGCCATCGGCAGCGATTGCCACTGCTACCGCTTCATGCCTCACCGCGTGGATGGCGAGGGCCTGTTCATGGCTGCCTTCCGCAAGGAGGGAAACGCCCTTCGGCAAGAAGTCAGAATAAAGGAAAAATCGCCTAAAAAAGCCGATGAAACCGGCAAAAACTGGCTCGCTTGTCCCGATGATTACGTGGTAGAACAGCAGGGCGACCTGTCGATTGCCGTGCCTCAGGACATCCGTCGCGAGGTGACGGCACTCCGTGCCTCTTTGAACGTCTTGCATGCCGGCGTGGAACTGGCCACAGCCATGGGCCGCAAAACGGTGCCACACCATGCCCTAGCGATGTCACTGGCAAGGGCCGAGGATGCCTTTCCTGTCGCCGAGGTGGATTATCCGACGGCCCTGCGCTACCTGCGCGGCGAGAGCATCACCGTTGACGGCCCGCGTGGCTATGTCCTCATCGCCCACCAAGGCGCCGTCCTCGGCTTCGCCAACAACCTGGGCAACCGGGCCAACAACCTCTACCCCAAGCCCCTGCGTATCCTCAGCACCCATCTCCCCGACGAGAAACCCCACATATTGTAAGAAGCGCCCACCCTGCTATGGATGAGCGCTCCTATCACTAAATGAATCAGCTATTTATAGATTTAAGTAGCTCTTTAAGGCTTCGACGTATTCCTCGAAGGCTTTGCGGCCTTGTTCGGTAACCTGGCAGGTGGTGCGCGTCTTCTTGCCGACAAAGCCCTTGGTGACGGTGATGTAACCGGCGCTGGATAGTTTGTCGAGCTGCACGCTCAGATTCCCCGCGGTGGACTCGGTCTGCTCCTTGAGGTAGACAAAGTCGGCCTCGTCCACGTTCATCAGGATGGACATCACCGCCAGCCGCAGCTGGGAGTGAAGGATGGGATCAAGCTCTTTCATCGCTGCAGGCGGGCTTTACGGTTAATGATGTGACCCGGGATGATCATCATGCAGATGAAGGCAATGATGAACAGAGGCAGAATCAGGTCGGCATACAAGGGAACCTCGGCGGCAATGCAGCAGACGATGAAGATGCCGCACGTCAGGCCGATTGCGCCGCCAATCACCAGCGACTTCTCCCTGATGACAATGCCTTGGGCCATCTCGGCCATCGGCACGATAATGAGCGCGAAGGCAAACATCATCTTCCAGGCATCGTAGCCCTTGAGCAGGCTGAATCCCAGGCAGAACAGTGTCGCAACGAAGGCCGATATACCTACAATGGTCCAAATCTGTGATGTGAGCTTGTCAGAATAACTCTTCACGCCAGATTTAACCCGTTGCTTCTTGTCCATGATGGGGGTGAGGATGCCGCCGATAACCCCGATGGCGAACCACAGCCAGTTCCATAACGGATTGTGGGTCTTCGTTAACAGGATCCATACCAGGGCGGCCACTACTACCGACAGGTAACCCCACATCAACATGATGTTGCCGTCGCCCACATAGCGCTCACGGGTGCGCTTAATCATCGCGGTAATCAGTTCGAGACTTTCTTTCTCGGTCATTTTCTTCTCTTCCATAACTTGAATTGTTTTTGATTTGGCTATAAAGCGGTTTAAAAAATAAACTAAAACTCTCCGAAAAAAGAACAGCACTCGCGAATTACCGTTCTTATTTCACGCTGCAAAGATAAAGCGGTTTATAATATAAACCAAATTTTAGTCCAATATTTAACCTTCTTTAACATAACTGCGTCAACAAGGCTGATTATCCACCCAACGAATCACATCTTATATGTAGGGCCTCGCCTTGGCGTGGCCGCCGTAGAGGCATGTTCAGGGTACCGGCCACGCCAAGGCGAGGCCCTACGTCCCTAACGGGACTTTTCGTGGATGCCAATAATAAAAGCTAGTGGCCAGAGAATTCTCTAGCCACTAAACTCTAAACCCTAAACTTCAAGCGGCATGGACCGCTTGAATATTACCCTACCTGGCAGCCGGGCTTGACGGGGCCGGTCGGGCCGATGACGACGAGGCGTCCGCCGGCGTCCTCGGCGCTGAGAATCATGCCCTGGCTCTCGATGCCCTTGAGTTTGCGAGGGGGGAAATTGGCGATGAAGCACACCTGCTTGCCCACTAGTTCCTCGGGCTCATACCACTTGGCGATGCCGCTGATGATGGTGCGTCCTGCCATACCGTCGTCGATGGTGAACTTCAACAGCTTGTCGGCCTTCTTCACCTTCTCGCACGCCAGGACGGTGCCCACACGGATGTCGAGCTTGGCAAAGTCGTCGATGGTGCATGATGTGGTGACGGGCTTGGGCTTGAAGTTGTTGACGATGTTCTCCTGCTTGATGCGCTCCAGGCGGTCGATCTGGGCTTGGATGACGTCGTCCTCGATTTTCTCGAACAACAGCACGGGCTGCTCCAGTTGGCGGCCGGCGGGCAGGATGTCGATGCTGCCCAAGCGGTCCCACTCGACGCGCTCCATACCGATCATGCTGCGCAGCTTGGCGGCACTGAAGGGCAGGAACGGCTCAAAGGCGATGGAGAGGTTGGCGGTAATCTGCAGCGCCACGTTCATGATGGTCTGCACGCGGGCCATGTCGGTCTTGGCGAGTTTCCAGGGCTCGGTATCGGCGAGGTACTTGTTGCCGATGCGGGCCAGGTCCATAGCATCCTTCAGAGCCTCGCGGAAGTGGAAGTGCTCGATGTGGTCGCTCAGGACGGTCTTCACGTTCTTGAACTCCTCGATGGCGTCGCGGTCCACGTCGGTCAACTCGCCGGCCTCGGGCACGATGCCTTCACAGAACTTGTGGGTCAGCACCAGGGCACGGTTGACAAAGTTGCCCAGGATAGCCACCAGCTCGTTGTTGTTATTGGCCTGGAAACCCTTCCAGGTGAAGTCGTTGTCTTTGGTCTCGGGGGCATTGGCGGTGAGGACATAGCGCAGCACGTCCTGCTTGCCGGGGAAGTCCTGCAAGTACTCATGCAGCCAGACGGCCCAGTTGCGGCTGGTTGAGATCTTGTCGCCCTCGAGATTCAGGAACTCGTTGGCAGGCACATTGTCGGGCATTACATAGTCGCCGTGGGCCTTCATCATCGTCGGGAAGATGATGCAGTGGAACACGATGTTGTCCTTGCCGATGAAGTGGATCAGGCGGGTGTCCTCCTGCTGCCACCACTGCTGCCACGTGCCCCAGCGCTCGGGCTGTGCGTCACACAGCTCCTTGGTGTTGCTCACGTAGCCAATGGGCGCGTCAAACCACACATAGAGTACCTTGCCCTCGGCACCCTCGACGGGCACGGGGATACCCCAGTCCAGGTCGCGCGTCATGGCGCGGGGCTGCAGCCCGTTGTCGAGCCAGGACTTGCACTGGCCATAGACGTTGGGGCGCCACTCCTTGTGACCCTCGAGGATCCACTCCTTCAACCAGCCCTCATACTCGTTGAGGGGTAGGAACCAGTTGGTAGTGTCCTTGAGGACGAGGGGATGATCGCTGTCCTTGGCATGCGGGTTGATGAGCTCGGTGGGGTCCAGGTCGCGACCGCAGCCGTCCTCACACTGGTTGCCCTTGGCTGCCGGATGGTGGCAATAGGGGCATTCGCCCTCGACGTCGCGGTCGGTCAGGAACTTGCCGTCCTGCTCGTCATAGAACTGCTTGGTCACCTTCTCGATGAGCTTGCCCTCGTCATAGAGCTTGCGGAAAAACTCAGCAGCAAACTGGTGATGCGTCTTGCTGGTCGTGCGGCTGTAGATGTCGTAGGATATGCCTAACTCTTCAAACGAGTCCTTGATGATCGCGTGGTAGCGGTCAACGACCTGCTGGGGGGTGATACCCTCCTTGCGGGCACGCTGCGTCACGGGCACGCCGTGCTCGTCGCTACCGCCGACGAACAACACGTTCTCGCCCTTCAGGCGCAGGTAACGCACATAGATGTCGGCAGGCACATACACGCCAGCCAGATGGCCAATGTGGACGGGTCCGTTAGCATAGGGCAACGCCGTGGTCACCAGCGTCCGCGCAAATTTCTTCTCATTCTCCATTGTCATATAATCATTTAGTTAGGTTCATTTGAAGGTGCAAAGGTACGAAAAAGTTTTTAGTCCTTAGTCCCTAGTCCCTAGTTTTTGTCGTTAGGCTATTGTATGTGAGATCAACGGACATCTTGAAGGGATTGAATGCGCGTCATCCGCATCAGTCCCGAAAAGTGGGGGCGGAAGCGTTAAAAGCTAAGACGCCTACTCGTAACAGGGCACAGAAACAGCGGTTTACATGCCCTGCTCATGTCAAAAAGCAGGGAAGAAGAATCACCCAAAAAACAGATATTTTAGAAATCCTATAATAGAAAATCTATAAAAAATTTAGGATAACAGATAAAGCGTTGATATATTTGGAGTTGCAAATGTAGAGACGCAAAATTTTGCGTCTCTAGGGTAGGTTTATTGTAACGCCTTGCGATGGGAGACGCAAGATTTTGCGTCTCTACATGGGTAGGGTGAAAAAACAACTGAATCATCTGAGAACTCTGGGATTCAGATGATTCAGTTGTTGTAAATCACGTTACAAGCGGGATGGTCTTGTATTTATCGCGAATTCGACGAAAATAAGTTGCTGATATTCAATCCTTCCCCTAGACAGGGAAGGTGCCCGTCAGAGCGAAGGAGTATGATTCACTCTCAAAGCATTTCCTCTTGGAGTATCTACGCCCCCTGGAGTTTGAGAGGGAGTTAGCCAGCCATGAAGTCTTCGACGTCGTGGGGGTGGTAGGGGATGCGCTTCTCGCCGAGGAAGCGGCAGCCGTTGGCGGTGATGAGGATGTCGTCCTCGATGCGTATGCCGCCGAAGTCCTTGTAGGTCTCGAGCATGTCGAAGTTGAGGAACTCGGCACAATGTCCGCTGGCACGCCAGTCATCGATGAGTGCGGGAATGAAGTAGATGCCCGGTTCGTCGGTCACTACGAAGCCTTCCTGGAGACGGCGTCCCATGCGCAGGCAGTTGGTGCCGAACTGATCCAGGTTGGGACGTGTCTCCTCGTCGAAGCCGACGTAGATCTGTCCCAGACCTTCCATGTCATGCACGTCCATACCCATCATGTGGCCCAGTCCGTGAGGCAGGAACATGGCGTGTGCGCCGGCGGCAACGGCCTCGTCCACGTCGCCCTTCATGAGTCCGAGCTCCTTGAGTCGCTCGGTCATGCGGCGGCAGACGGCCATGTGCACGTCCATATACTTCATGCCGGGCTTGGAGATGTCGAGCGCCAGGTCGTGGCACTCCTCGACGATGCGGTAGATGTCGAGCTGTCGCTGGTCATACTTGCCGGTGACGGGCATGGTGCGGGTGTTGTCGCTGCAGTAGAACTCCATCGTCTCGGCGCCGCAGTCGCACAGGGCGAGGCGTCCGGCCTCGAGGGGAGCCATCGAGGGGTTGCCGTGCATGATCTCGCCGTGTTGCGAGAAGATGGTGGCAAAGCTGACCTTGGCTCCGTAGCTCTCGGCAATGCCGTCGATCTGTCCACCGATGTACTTCTCGGTCACGCCGGGCTTGATGAGGCGCATGGCGGTGGTGTGCATCATGTAGCCCACCTCGGCAGCGCGCTCGAGTTCGGCGATTTCCTCAGCCGTCTTGACCGAGCGCATGTTGATGACCGCCATGCGCAGGTCGTGTGAGCAGGCCTCGCCCTGCTTGGCGGGGTGGATGCCCAGCAGGTCCATAATCTGTATCTTGGTGTCGTGGCGGTAAGGGGGCAGGAAGTGGATGCGGCGGCCCTTGGCCCTGGCCTCGTCACAGATGACCTGCAGCTGCTTCATCGGGGCGCTGTTCTTGACGCCGACCTGTGCTGCCATGTCGGCCACGCTGTCGACCGAGCCATACCAGACGATGTCCTCGATGTCGATGTCGTCACCCACGAGGGTCTCGACGTTGTTGTCCACATCGATGACACCCACCAGGCCGTCGCGCTGCTGACCGAAGTAGTAGAGGAACGACGAGTCCTGACGGAAAGGATAATAGGCATTAGCCGGATAGTTGCACGGCGACTCATTGTTGCCGAAGAGCAAGATCACGCCATCGCCGACAAGCTTCTTCAACTCGTCGCGACGATTGATGTAAGTCTGTTTGCTGAACATAATAAATTTAGTTTTAAGATGATATTTTAGTTTCTAGTTTTTAGTTTCTAGTTCTCGGAGTTGCTAACGGCTAACAGCTAAAGGCTAAAGGCTAACAGCTAAAGGCTAACACCTCATTGCATGGGGATGGCCTTGATGGTACCGAGTTTGCGGACGGTGACTTTGCTCGGCTCGCCCTTGTAATAGACCTTGCCAGTACCGCTGCCGCTCACCTTGAGTTCACCGCCATTGACGTGACAGCCGATTGATCCCGTGCCCATGATGCGGCACACCACGTCGGAGGCAACTACCTTGTCAGCCTGGATTTCGCCCGTACCGATGAGCCTCACCGACAGGTTGTCGCAGGTGCCGTCGGCAATGATTTTGCCCTTGCCGCTGATGAGCTGCAGCTCGAGCTGTGAAGCCTTGATGCCGCGAACGATGATCTTGCCGTTGTCGCTCAGTCGGGCCTTGAAGGCCTTCAAAGGCGGGAGTCCGGCAATGCGCAGGATACTGTCCCCCGAGTTCACGACCTCGTCGAGCGATGCCGAGTAGACGGTGAGGGTGGGCAGGTTGCCCTGGCGCTCATAGCTGTCATCGACCTGGACGGCCATGCGGCCACGGCTCGACACGTTGAAAATGAGGTGGTCAACAATCTCCTGCGTACACGTCACCACCACGTAGCCAGCCGAGTCGGCATTGCATCGGTAGTTCACGTTGATGTCGTCAAGGAGTTCCAACTGGTTGAAATTGCCCACTTTGAACTCATGGCGCTTGACCTGGCTGTTGGCAGCCAGAGCAAGGCAAGAGAGCATCAGCATGCTAATCAATAGTCTTCTTGTCATTGGTGTTTTCCTCGTCATTTTGTGTTTGCAGATAAGGGAGTATATCATTCTCGACGTGGTCGAGTATGGATTCGAGTTCGTCGCGCGTGTCGGCCTGCAGCATGGCGATGCGCGTGGGGCGGAAGTTGGGGATGCCCTTGAACAGCGGGGTGGCGGCCAGATGGCGGCGAATGTGCAGGATGCCGCGGTACTCGTCGATGCGGTCGATGCTCTCGGCAATCTGGCGTCGAATGAGTGCCATCTTCTCCTCGATGGAGATGCTGGGCACCTCGCCCGTGAGCATGTACTGCTTCATCTCGCGGAAGATCCACGGGGCCCCGATGCTTGCCCGGCCCACCATCACGCCGTCAACGCCGTAGCGGTCAAAGCATTCCTTCACCCGCTGAGGCGTGGTCACGTCGCCGTTGCCGATAATGGGAATCTTCATGCGCGGATTGTTCTTGACCTCACCGATGAGCGTCCAGTCGGCCTCGCCGCTATAGATCTGTGAGCGCGTGCGGCCGTGGATGGTCAGCGCCGCGATGCCGCAGTCCTGCAGCCGCTCGGCGAGCTCGACGATGATCTTGTTGTCGTGGTCCCAGCCGAGACGAGTCTTGACCGTCACCGGCAAGTTGACGGCATCGACCACGGCTCGGGTGATCTCGAGCAGCAGCGGCACGTTGCGCAGCATGCCGGCGCCGGAGCCCTTCCCGGCAATCTTCTTGACGGGGCAGCCCCAGTTGATGTCGATGAAGTCGGGGTGAGCTTCGGCCGCGATGCGTGCGGCCTCGACCATGGCGTCCTTGTATCGACCGTAGATCTGTATGGCCGCCGGTCGCTCGCCCGGCGCAATCGCCATCTTCTGGAAGGAGCGCTCAATGCTGCGAATTAGCGCGTCGGCGCTGACAAATTCGGTATAGACCATGTCGGCGCCCTGCTCACGGCAAATGAGCCTGAACGACTGGTCGGTGACATCCTCCATGGGTGCCAGCATCACGGGGCGTTCCCCCAGGTCTATGTTGCCAATTTTCATCGGTAATATGTGCTCGAAACCTGTTTTACCCTGCGAAATTACGACATTTTGGCCAACTGGACAAACCGTTTAGGCCGCTCTCACTATTTTTAACATGTTATTGCGGTGGATGCACCTGCTCTGTCCAACGAGTTACATGCCAAGGCGTCAGGGGGTTAAGTTTTTGTCTGATAGTCACTTAATTCTGCTTAATAATGATAATATTTATGCCAGTTGAGGGGGATCACGTCCACACATTATAATGGGTTGCCGCAGATGGCCTATCCAGGTGTTACGGACTGACGCCGGAAGAGGGCAATTCATCCCAACCGACAAATCATACTGTTTTATTGAATGATTATTATGAATCGTTGAAAATATTTTTGCGGACTGACGCATTATCATTACTTTTGTTATCTCATTGTATCCTCTTTGTCTTTCAGTAGTACTATGACCTTATTAAGCAGACAGACCAAACAAGAGAATATCATCTATACCGTCGTGTGGCTCATTCTGTTCCTCTCGCCGGTGGTGGACCTTGTTTTCAACTATGACACCCTGCATTCCGATTCTGACTGGTGGCGTCATGGGCTGATCGACTCGTGGCTGATGCTGACCACGTTCCTGGTTCTGTTTCTGATTCACAACTATGTCCTCGCCCCCATCCTCATCAAGCACAAGAAGACAAAGGCCTACATCCTGGGGTGCGTTGCAGTGATTGCGTTGTTCCAGCTATGTCATTGCATCCACAAGCCGTCGGGCGGGCCTCAGGGTCCACCGCCCGTCAGTGTCTCGGAATCGAGGTCCCCGCAACCCCAGTGGCGTAAGGATCATCGTCATCCCCCTATTGACAAGCACGACATCTCGATGTTTGTGATTGCCGTGATGATGATCAGTGCCAATCTGGGCGTGAAGGCCTACTTCATGAGCGAGGAGGAGAAGAAACGCCTCGCTAAGCTCAAGGAGCAGAGCCTCAAGCAGGAACTGGACTACCTGCGCTACCAGATTAACCCCCACTTCATCATGAACACGCTCAACAACATCCATGCGCTGGTGGACATCGACCCCGAGCAGGCCAAGGACAGCATCGTGGACATGTCGAAGATGATGCGCTACTTGCTCTATGACAGCGACAAGCACCATGTCACGCTCAACAATGCGGTCATCTTCCTGAAGAAGTACATCAACCTGATGAAGCTGCGCTATACCGATCAGGTCACCGTCAATGTTGACGTGCCCGAAGCATGCTCCGACGATGTGGTGATCGTGCCACTGGTGTTCATCCCCTTTGTGGAAAACGCCTTCAAGCACGGGGTCTCCCTGAACCGTCCCTCGACCATCGACATCGACATCGAGCAGAAGGACGGGCGGCTGCTGTTCCACTGCCACAACACCAAGAGCTTCACCAAGCATGAGTATGGCGGGGTGGGTATCAACAACGTCACCAAGCGCCTGGAACTCATCTATGGCAGCGACTACTCGCTGAATATCAAGGACGGGGACCAGGACTATGATGTCGTGCTCGACCTGCCGGCCAAGGGAGCCGAAGAATTCTACAACCATCCAGACCTAGACGGCCCGTCCGCCGGTACTGGCCAATAACACCATGATCGGTCCACACCGATCCAAACAAACGAAAAGCTATGAATACAACAATCAACAACACCATCCGCTGCATCGCCATCGACGATGAGCCACTCGCACTCAAGAAACTGGTCGCCTATATCAAGAAGGTGCCTTATCTCGAGCTTGTGGCGGAATGCAACAGCGCCATCCAGGCCCAGCAACTGATCAATGACGGGCAAGAAGTAGATGCCATCTTCCTCGATATCAACATGCCTGACCTCAATGGGATGGACTTTGCCAAGGGACTCAACCAGGAAATTGCCCGTGGGCCCGTCGTGGTGTTCACGACCGCCTTCAGCGAATATGCCGTCGAGGGCTACAAGGCCAATGGCGTGGACTATCTGCTGAAGCCGTACGGCTTCAGCGAGTTTGAGACAGCAGCCCAGCGTGTGAAAGAAATCTGTGAAATCCGCCAACAGGGATTAGGCGAAGGTGTTGCTACCCAGGTGGGCGACGACGACGGTGTGATTTTTGTCAAGAGTGACTACAAGATTGTGCGCATCAACATCAACCACATCAGCTATATCGAGGCCATGAGTGAGTACCTCAGGATCTCGTGTGACGACCGTCCAAAGCCCATCATCGTCCTGCTGAGCATGAAGAAGATTGAGGAGCACCTGCCTGCGTCCAGGTTCATGCGCATCCACCGTTCCTATATCATCAACCTGAACAAAATCAGTGAGGTCAAGAAAAATCACGTCATCCTCGAGGACGAGACATCGATGCCCATCGGCGACAACTACAAGGACGCCTTCATGGCCTATCTGAACAAGAAGTTCCTGTCCAAATAACAGGAACGAGATGTCGTTAGAGAGGCATAAGAAGGAGCGATTATTTATTTTTTTCTCATAGCTTTTCCAGGGCGGCTCGCGCGTGATGCGTCCAGCCGCCTAACCTTTACGCGCCAGAGTTACCAGATGCGGCCTGAGGGGTGTGTCATCCTTTTTAATCGGCCTAACGGCCGAGAAATTGAACAAGACAACACTTTTATTTAATCTTGTTGGGCTGGCATTGTGTTATTGTTTTATGCCCAACTGACGGAGCATTTCGGCGGTGGTGCTGTGGCGCTTGCCGTTCAGGTCGCGCAGGTAGGCGTTGACGTCGATGGGAGCCATCCTGCGTGCGTTGTTGAAGCGCTCGGGGCGGGTGATGCGGGTGAATACCACGCGTTGGATGTCACTCTTGTGGCAGCGGCCGATGCTGTAACCCATCAGTTCGGGGTGCTTGCCCGGGCCGTTACTGGACCAGTAGGAGACGGTATCGCCCTCACAGCCCATGAAGATGACACTGTGGCCGGCCTCCTGGTCAGCAGTCTTGTCATCGTCGCAGCCGATGATGGCTCCGCTGTCGCTCCCGCGGCTCTCGTTACGGTTCCAAAAGATTTTCATCAGGTCGCCAGGGATGGCACGTTGCCAGATGTCGAGGGCGCACCACTCGGCGTCGGTGAGGTAACGCTCGCCGGGCGTCTCACGGTTGCGCTCGCTCTTGGCGCCGCGATAGGCCGTGAAACTGTAGCCCGCTCCCAGCTCATGCACCAGCACGCCCAGGCCGGGACCATTGGCGTTGGCACGTCCCCAGAAGCCCACGCCGTCGTCCTGCCCCACTCCGTCGGGGTTGAACTCGTCGGCAATGCCCACGCGTGGCTTCATGTTGATCCAAGCATCGCGCTTTATTCTGTGCTTCGTGTCCCAGATGAGCAGCGCCTTGATGAGCACGCCATAGGTGGCGCTGGAGCAGAACGACGGCTGCGCCAGCATCGGGTCAAAACGGGGACGCTCGTCGGCAACCGTCATCCGGTAGGCCTCGTGCAGGCCTCGCCATGTGGTCTTGGCAAACAACTCATTGGGACGGCTGCCCGTGTAGTAGCCGCCCCGCTCGGGGAAGGAGTCAATCGCGGCGAGCATGGCCCGTTGCCATGCCTCGTTCACCTTGTCCTTGCCATGAGCGGCACCCGCCAGGCACAGTATGGCCAAAAGTGCCAAAAATGCCCGTTTCATCGGCATTTATTCGGCATCATAGCGGGCTTCCACCACGTCCCAATCGATAATCTGCCACAGGGCAGCCAGGTGGTCGGGGCGACGGTTCTGGTAGTCGAGGTAGTAGGCATGCTCCCACACGTCCATCGTCATCAGCGGGCGCAGCCCATGCTGGATGGGATTGGCGGCATTAGGCTCCTGGGTAATCTTCAGGTTGCCTTCCTTGTCGGCACTGAGCCACACCCAGCCCGATCCGAACAGCGTCACGCCAGCCTTGGCAAAAACCTCCTTGAAAGCCTCAAACGAGCCGAACTCCACTTGAATGGCATGGGCCAACTTTCCTGTGGGCGCATTATCGGCCCTGGGACTCCTGAACTGAGAGAAATAAAGGTTGTGGTTCAGAATCTGACCAGCATTGTTGTGCATCCCGCTCGGCGTGTTAAGCACAATCTGCTCAATCGACATCCCTTCCAGTCCGCTGCCGGGCAATGCGGCATTCAGGTTGTTCACATAGCCCGCCAGGTGCTTCCCGTGGTGAAAACTCAACGTTTCGGCACTGATGACCGGCGCTAACGCCTCGAGGGCATAAGGCAAGGGCATCAACTCAAATTTACCGTCTATTGGCATTGTCTGTTTCATAGTCCTTAATGTTTATTCAGTTAATCACTGCAAATATACCCATTCTTGAACAGATAACCACAAAAAAACGATAAAAATTGTCATTGGTGCCCAGTAAACTTTCATTTTACATTAGTAACATATTGATTCTTCATCATTAGAAAATAGGCATGATAGGCCCACCTGTGGCATGCGGTAGGGCCTCGCCTTGGCGTGGCCGTTCCTAACAGATAGCAATAATGAAATGATGGAGTCATGAAATCGACACGATTGGATCTTTGGCTTAAAGTGACAAAAAATGATGAGATTTCGCCAAAGAAAACCTCTAATCTTTGGCTAAAAGTGATAAAGACACTGAGATTTCGCCAAAAATAAGACCAAAAATTTGTTTATTAGGTTAGAAATCAATACTTTTGCAATGTCAAACTAAAATGCAGAAAGTCATGGAACAGCTGATAGGTCGTGAAAGGGAGATCAAGGAGTTATGGCGTTGCTACGATTCGCCACGTTCAGAGTTTGTGATTATCTATGGTCGTCGCCGCATAGGTAAGACGTTTCTGGTGACCCAAACTTTTAAGGACAAATTCTCATTTCTCTTTACAGGATCCCATAAGGCACCCAAGGAGCGACAGCTTGAGTTGTTCGCCAAAGCACTGCAGCATTATGGTCACATATCACTGCCTTTAAAGATTGATAACTGGTATCATGCCTTTGATGCTCTTGAACTTATGTTGGACGCTCAAAACTCTTCGGAGAAAAAAATACTTTTCTTTGATGAAATGCCGTGGATTGATACCAGTCGGTCAGAATTCGTCTCAGCATTAGAAGATTTTTGGAATACTTGGGCCGCCTTGCGCGATGATATATACTTGATTGCATCAGGATCTGCAACGTCATGGATGATCAACAACCTTGTGGATAATCAAGGTGGACTTCACAATCGCATCACTTCCAGCATTTATCTGAAAGCCTTCACTCTGCGCGAGTGTGAACAGTACCTCCGTTGCCACAACTGCACTTGGGATCGGTATACGATAGCCCAGAGTTATATGTATCTAGGTGGAGTGCCTTTTTATTATAGTCTGCTTGAATTTAATCGTGAGCTGTCTTATAATGTCGATATGTTATTTTTTAGGTCTAAAGCCAAACTATCAAATGAATTTAATGACCTGTATAATGTCCTGTTTACTGGTGCAGACCGATATATTGAGATTGTTAAATTGCTGGCCCAAAAGCGTGAAGGAATGACACGAAAAGAGTTAGGTGAAAAGTTGGGTGAAAATGGTGGTGGCTTGACTCGTCGGCTGCAAAATCTAGAGAACTGTGATTTCATCACGACTTATGTACAACTCGGAAACAAGAAAAAAGGGGCAATTATCCGTTTGACCGATTTCTTCACGTTATTTTATTATAAATTCATTGACGGCTTTGGCTCTTCAAAAAGTACGGGCAACTATTGGAACAGTAAAATGTTTGAACCATCGGTTATTTCATGGCAAGGCTTGACATATGAACTCATTTGTTTAAAACATATCGAACAAATAAAAAAGAGTCTGGGCATATCGGGTGTCCATACCGAAGTGTCATCATGGCGAAGCCAACAAACCAACAGTGAGAACAAGAAAGCCCAAATAGACCTGATTATTGATCGAAGCGACCGATGCATCCATTTGTGCGAGATGAAGTTTTCTACTGAACCATACACGATAACCAAAGACTATGAGATGAAACTGCGTGAGCGCATGGCAATTTTCAGGGAAGAAACCAAAACCCGCAAGACGTTGTTGACGACCTTTGTTACCACTTTTGGCATCAAGTCTGGTATCCATGCCGGAATAGCTCAACAACAAGTCACACTAGATGAACTGTTTGACAATTAAATTCCTGCCGTTCTTCCCGCAAATGGAAATAACCATTTAGATAGTAGAAAAATCAAATTTTTCTAATTACCTCATTAAGAAAAAATGCGGTTATCGTCGCGAGAAGAAGCTATAAGACCGCGACTATAACCGCAAAGAAGCAGGTTTATTGTAGTTAAGCAGGTTGATCAATAGCTTAATTCTATTGCTTTGATTTTTGCCTGCTAACGGGCAATAACTGATTGCCCATGATTTTGTTTTTAGCAACATCAATAATTGTTTTGCTCATGACTTAATCCTGTTCTCAATCCATTCGCGTGTTTCTTTCCCAAATATTATTTCTGCATACTGCAAAAGGGTGGCAGTAGAGGATATTTCACATTCAGCTACTTCCTGCATGAACTCAAAGAAACGCGTTTCGCCGACGTCCTGCTCTAAATCATACAGAAGCAAGGCACCTTTATTGTACAAGGCATCATAGGCTTCAGGAGCGTCACGGTCAACCTCGTAGATGGGACAAGCATGGCGGGCATTTTCGCGGCAGGCTTCCAGATAACAGTCGAAAACATGCTTGTCGAAATGGCATTTGACATACCACAGCATGCTAAACTCAGCAAAACCTTCGTTGAGCCAATCTTCCCAACTAAACGTCGGTGCTTTGTTCCACCAGAAATGACCCATTTCATGGCCAATAGCAGTTTTGAAGTGCTCATTGAAGCGTTTCGTCGCGAAGGCAATGAAATTTTTGCGGCTGATGCCACCACCACGACGTGGCACAACAAGGAATTTCATATAATCATTGCTGGGATTGGTTTTGAACAAGCGGGTATAGAATTGCAGAGCCTCACTGCATGCGACCAGCGCAGAGTCGGCATCTGCATCGGCAAAGTCGGTATAGGCTACTTCGAATGTACGCCCATCACTGGTCATCATCTTAGATTTAAGTTTTGGTGAGGCCACAATCTGGAGGTCGAAACTCTCCCACGGCTGCGACATTTCCCACTTATCACCCTTACGCTCCACAATGCCTGAACCGCTGACCTTGTAGCCTTTGTTGATGGAAACGGAGACGCTTGCCGTGAAGTCACGGCTATTGCTGTTAATGGGGAACCATGCCATGTAATAGCCCAATTGCACCCAGTCCTTTTCCATCGAACTCATCCAAGTGTCCAGGCTGTCGAGATTACAGGTATAGTCAAATGTGATACTGCAAATACCCTTCTTCTTTGGCGCGGTAAGGCGAAGCGGCGCTCCCTGGCGAATGTAGGTGTTAGACGATTTTGCCTTTGTGTCAAATGAGTATGTCAGTTCCTTCTTGCAGGTGACGTGATTGATGGTTGAATATTTCCAGAGCGTGAAATCAATGCTCTCCCTGCCTTTGAAATCAATTTGTGCCGTCGCTGTCACGGCGAGCGTCTTTTTCTCCACGTCAATGTCAAGCAGAATGTCGTATCGCTTGACGATTGGGGCATTGGTATCCTCCTCGACCGTTTTCCTCGGATAAGTAATTTCCCTCTTGTCCTCTGCCTCATGCTTGTAGGTACACATCGAGTCCATAAAGGCCGTCCATCTTGCATCGTTGTGAAGTGTTCTGTAGTCTTCTTCTGTTAAGAAAGTTGTGTAAGCAAATGCATATTGCCTGCCGAATTTCTCTCTGAACAGATTGAAATAGTAGAATGTGCTGTCAGTATCACCAGCCGCCAAAGCTTTGTCAGCAGCTAACCAATAATCCCTGCCCGTCTGTGCCACCACAAATGTTGCTACTGACAGCATTGCCAGCATGAAAATAAATTTTCTGTACAGTTTTGTCTTATTCATAATTTGGTTAATTTTCTTTCTTTTTGGCGTCGAGGTGGTAGGTGAACGAGATGCCGATGTAATGGTGCAACGTGTCTTGCCACTCGTTAGTTTGCTGATAGGCGGTCTGGCTGCTCCAGCGCCAGTCATCCTGGTTGAGGATGTCATCGGCAAAGAGCCTGACGTTGCCCTTGTTCTTGAGGATTTTCCAAGTGATGGAAGCGTCCCAGAGCAGGCGGTTACGGTTCATTCCACTGGAGGCATAGCCGTGCCGCATGGCCTCGGTGAGGGATGTTTCAAACACAAAGTTGCGATAGTTGGCCTCAAACTCTATGCCGTAATTGTTGTTCCACAAGGTGGTGTTCTGGATGGGCGACTGCGAGAAACGCAACTGCTCGGCGTTGAGTTCGGCAAAGACAGCGGCCTTGATCCAGTTGTGGTCAAACGACACGGTCAGTTTGTCCTTGGGGTGGACGCTCGTCTGACGGTTAAGGATACGCTCCTCGTGAGAGGGCAGCATGGTCAAGTAACCGTAGTAACGTCCACCCGTGACTTTCAAGTCGTTCTGCAGACGGAAGTAGTTGCCCAAGCCATGGTCATAGTTGAGGTTCAGTTCCCATGTGCGGCTGCCGGGTACCGACTCGGGGCGGCTGGTATAGACGTTTGTCACCGGATCATAACTGAGCGCCGTGATGTTGCTGTGGTCAGTCGTGCTGTATTTGGCGTTGAAGCCGATGGATAGTTGGCGGCTGGGTATCACGGCCTTATAACTCATCTGGAATTCGTTGGTATGGCTGTCCTTTAGGCCAGGATTACCTTCGGTAATAAACAAGGGATCGCTCAAGTCACGGTAGCCAATGGTCTGTAGCAGTTCGGGACGCGTGGTCTTGTAACTGTAATTCAACTCAATGTTCATGCCGCTGTTCATTTTCCATGAGAACTTGAACGATGGCTCAATCTTGAAACTGTTCCTGACTGCTGTCGTGTCAAGCAAGGCACGGCTGTAGTCCTGATGCTCACGGTTCCAATTCAAGGCCGCACTGGGCAACAGCTGCACACGGCCGATATTGAATGTCGAGCCAGCAGTGATGGTGTGACCCATGCTGCGGTAGCGGTTGTTGAACGAGTTGGCGGCATCGGCCATGCCGTCGGTCATGAATTCACGGTCAATGCGATTGTTGTTATAGTCCAATCGGTAGTCCATGGTGAGCATCCACTGCTTGGTGAGCCAGTGCTGATAGGTCATGCTGCCGTTTAATGCGAACTTTGATGAAGGCTCGATGGCATACTGGCTGAGCGTCGATGCGAAATCACTCTGATAGTCGGTGATGGCGCGGTCGGTCCACTGCTTGCTCTTACTATCGCTATAGTTCAGCCTTCCGGCAATTTTAAGGGAGCCGTTTTTGAAAAGGTGTGTCCAATTACCAGTGGTCTCGAACTGGGTCTCGTGTCCACGGCTCAGTGAATTCACCTGTTGATTGATGGTGGGAACGTAGCCGTTGCCCGAATTGACCGACTGTTCGGTCTCCCGTCGGTTGGTGGAACGGTCGTTTGTGTATTCAATTTGAGCCCACAAGAAGATATTGTTGGTCGTGTCGGGCCTCCATCGCATCATGCCCAGGATCGTCGGCATCAACTCATGGCTGCGGTCAAAGCCCGTTGTCTTGTTATAACTCTGAGCCTCACCGGGGAAGTAATTCTCGGTTTCGCTGCCCGAACTTTTCCATCGGTCGTCGTGGGCCAGTCCTCCACTGATGCTGTAGTAACTTTTCAGCGTCTTATTGCCCTGCTCGCGGCTCCAGTTGTGCTGATATCCGCCCGAAATGCCTTGCTCTTGGCCAAAACCGTAACCTGAACTCATTATATATTGGTTTTGATATCGTCGATGTCGTTTGGCGACATTATTGGCGTCACCGAACACCATGACCGGGTCATTCTTGGAGAGGCGGTTCATCTGGACCTCGGCTTCGTAGTGGTCGCGGGTCATGTAGCCTGCCGTGGCGTCGCCATACCAGCGGTCGAGGAAGCCCGGTTTGATGGTCAGGTCCAGCACCATGTCCTCGCTGCCGTCGTCATTACCCGTATGTTCCTTGAGTTCCGACGCCTTGTTGTAGGCCTTGATGTTCTGCACCGCCTCGGCGGGCAGTTGGCTGACCAGAGCATCGCCGCCGAAGAGGCTCTCCCCATCCATCGTCAGGCGGATGGGCTTGCCGTTCCACCACAGTTTTCCGTTAGCATCCGTTTCAACGCCAGGCAGTTGCTTGATGAGTTCGTCGAGGCGGGCGCCTTCTTGCAATCTGAAAGCTGACGGGTTGAACACGATGGTATCGCCATGCATGGTAAACCGTCGGGCATGCCCCGTGACCTCGACCATCTGTAACATCTGTGAGGACATCTTCAGCTCGATGGCACCGATGTTGAGCGTATCCTTGCGGCTGTCGGACAGCGCCATGACGTTTTTCTTCTTGTTGTAATAGCCCAGCATGGACACCTCCAATTCTACACGTCCGTCGGTATAGAACGAGAATCGGCCAAGCGAATCGGCTATCACGGTTCTGCCTGAATAGCTGGTTTCACCGATTTGCTGCATGTACTGAACCGTTGCACCAGGCAAGGTCTCCCGGGTATCGGTATCGATGACGCGACCGCTGATGATATCGGCACGAGCGAATAAAGCACTGAAAACAAGCAAAATAGTTATTGTAAAGTGTTTCATTATAGGGTGTAGTTATGGCTGTTTCATGTACTTTTCCACATGAAACAATGGGTTAAATGTTGATATGATTAATGGCGGTTAGTTCTTGATTTTGTTCTCAAGCAGATCGACCATGCTCTCGAGGAAAATGAGTTCGTTATCCTTAAGTTTTTTCTTTTCCTTGAGTTGTTTATAGACCGATGCGAGTTGCTGCATACCGATTTTCAGGTCGGTCTGGTCCAGGCCGTCGGTATCCTTGCACAGCTCGTAGAGCTTGGACAGGTAGAGGTATCTGTTGTCTCCAGAAGACTGCTGTATTTTTTCGATGTAGAAAAGCAGTTGCTTCATCCAGCTCTTGGAGTTATTCTTGCCGTTGAGATTGTCGTTCTCCTTGCTGGACCTAGGGCGTAGAAACAGATCCTGGAGCTCATCAAGTTCGTCATCATCGTTGTCCATCTTGATGGCCATGTTGGGTTGTACAGGCAATACCTGGTTTTTGTAGCCAACATATGAAACCTTGATTTGCTTCACATTATCAGGAACCGTCAGTGTGAACTCACCGTCTATATCGGTGGATGTGCCGTTTCCTGGGCCAAGTGGGCCAACGGCCTGTATCGTTGCACCAATCAGCGGTTCGCCGTTGGGAGCGGTCACTTTTCCCTTTATTACGTAGCTGGAACCAGAGCTCGAACTGGAAATTGAAAAAGAACTTGAGAATGAGCTGGACTTGTTCTGGAGTTTTGACAAGGCATCATCTAGCTCGGCTTGAGCCTTTTCCAACTTCTTTTGAGTCTTTTCCAATTCCTTTTGGTATTTTTCCATACCCTCGCTCTGCAATTGCTCAATCAGTTTGTCCAGGTTGTCGGTGTTGATGACCACTGTGCTCTGTTTGGAACCATTGCTCACCGACTTGACTTTGATGGGAGCATAGGTGGTGATAATGCGCCCGCTGATGCTGTCGCTATAGTCATCTGGAGTGCTCCACTCCAGGGTGTAGGTTTTGCGATGCTGCTTGTCATCGGGGGCAACAAAGCCCACGGT
This sequence comes from uncultured Bacteroidales bacterium, assembly GCA_902760865.1. GTDB lineage: Bacteria > Bacteroidota > Bacteroidia > Bacteroidales > Muribaculaceae > Sodaliphilus. The sequence goes on from CACWID010000025.1 coordinate 23,102, forward strand.
ATAGCAGTGGTCACAGGCCAGACCCACGACAATGGTCTCGTCGGGGTTGTAATAGATCCGGTAGCCCTGGGTGTTCCACTCGCCGTTGTCGTTAATCCACAGGGTGTAAACATCTGCGTCGCTATTGCCATTGACTTGCTCATAGACACATTTGGCATTGTTAATTAAGTCAATGCGATTGCGGTCGATGGTGAACTTATACACATCAAGTTGACCTTCCTTGATTCCGGTCTTGGGGTCGGAATAGATGCTGAGCATATGCTCTCTTGAAGATAAGGAGACGGCGCTGATGATATCGTCGAAAGCCTCTTTCAGTCGGTCCTCATAGACGTTGGCGCTGGCCGTGAAAGATGTGAGCAGGACCATGATGGCTACCATGATGATGGTCGTGGTGGCGATGATACTATTTAGCGTTTTCATAATGCCGGGATATTAGTTGTGGGTTGGTTGTTCAATTCGTTTTCTAGCTCTTGCTCGAGGTCGATGAGTACGATGCTGCCGTCCTCGTCCTGCACGGCCCTGAATCCGTTGGCTTCCAGGTCGATAATAAAGGCGCGGCGCTTCAGGTCTGCCAGTTCGCGTTGCAGGCGTGCGTTCTCTTGGGCGAGTTTGGCATTTTCGGCTTGCAGGCGACGTTGGTCTTTGCGGGCACTTTTGCGCTTCGCGGTACGAGACGCAAGATTTTGCGTCTCTACAGGTTGGGTGATGGACGTTTCTTGTGATGGTTCCGTCGTTTGTAGAGACGCAACATCTTGCGTCTCCCCGATAGGCGGGTTCTCATTAGAAGCGATTGGCGGCGTGTCGGGCACAGTGGTGGTCGATTCCGGCTGGTGCAGCACAACGGTTGCCACGATGGCGGCCGTGATGCAGGCAGCAGCGGCGATGCCCCACCAGCGCCGACCCATCTGCCGTGTCAACGACGGGCGGGACTGCTCTACGGGTACAAGACCGTCCTTCATTCCTCGGTCGAAGTAGTCAAACATGGCGCGGTAATCCTCCCACTCGGCGGGTACGTCGCCGCTGCGGAAGTAGTCGGCCAGCAGGGCCTCTTCCTCCACGGTGGTCTGCCCGTCCATGAATTTGTCGAGCAGAGCCTTGATCTGTTGTTGTGAATACCGTTTCATTGTCTGTCTTTGTTGCGTTGTTGTTGAATTTCGTTGAGCAGTTGTCGCCGCGCCCTGGCCAGCAGCGTGTTCACGCTCGTGGGCTTGATGCCCAGGATGCTTGCAATCTCCTCGATAGAGCGGTGCTCCACCTGCCGCAGCCTGAGGATGGCATGCTGGGTATATGGCAGGTTGCGGATGCGTTCTCGCAGCCATCGCTCGTTCTCGTTTTGCAGCATCTGATCCAGCGGTGAGGGCACCAATAGGTCGGCAGATTGTCGCTCGTCAAGCGGGAGTGGCGGCTGGCGGCGCAGCTGGTTGATTGCCAGGTGGCGTGCAATCGTCGAGGCGTAACCCTCGGGATTGTAGAGGCGGGGATCGTCACGCATCTGCCACAAGCGCAGCATCGTCTCTTGGGCGATGTCCTCGGCCGTGTCACTGTCGGCGCCCGCCGTGGCGGCAGCCCTCAATGCCAGTTGCCTGAGCCGAGTCGCTTGTTGGTTGAATGCGTCTATCGTCATCAGTAGTTGTTGTCGTTGTCTGTTTTGATGTTACACTATAATAACACGCAAAGGTCGCAATTTTAAACAAGAAAACGAAAAAAATCTCATGAAGCCCCACGCAGCACGACAGCAGCACGCCTCTAGGGGGCCTAATAAAACGTGAGTTCAACGAAGATAAGTTGCTGATATTCAATTCCTCCCCTAAGATAGGGGAGGTGGCGCAAAGCGCCGGAGGAGTATGATTCACCCTCAAAACACTTACTCTTGGGGCATCAACGCCCCCCGGCCCCCTCTAATCTTAGAGGGGGAGTTGCTAACGCACTGATTGACAATTAATAATTTCATCGAACTCACGTTAATACTGAATGATTCCATCATCGTAAAAGCTGGAAAAAGCATGGTATTCAGGCAGCCCGAGCGCAGAAAAAGTGTACCTTTGCAGCTCGACAATGGAAATTCATAGCGATAGACATATCAAGACGCTCTATGTGAGCGACCTGGACGGGACGTTGCTGGGCGACGACTCGTTGTTGTCGCGTGGCACGATCGACACGCTCAACCGCGTCATCGGGGAACTGGGCGGCCTGTTTACTGTCGCCACGGCGCGCACGCCCGCCACGGTGGTGCCGCTCATGCAGGAAGTGCACGCCACGCTTCCGTTTATCGTCATCGGCGGCTCGGCGATGTGGAATCCCGTTAAGGCTTGCTATGAGCATACCCACGGTATCGATGACGCGACGGTGAATGCCGTTGCCGACGTGTTTGACCGTCACCTCGCCCACCCCTTCATCTACCGCCGCCACGGCAACGGGATGCTGCATGCCCATCACTACGGCCCCCTATCGGACCAGGAAGCACGCTTCGTCGAGGCACGCCAGCACCTGCCGTTGAAGCGGTTCTTGCTCGATGACAAGGGCTACCGCCACAGCGAGGACGAGGCGTTGCTCATCTTCTCCTTGAACAAATATGCCGTGCTCAAAGCCATTGCCGAAGATTTGCGTTCCACTGTGCCGACCTGCCAGGTGATGCTCTATCACGACATCTTTGACGAGAGCGAGGGCTACCTGGAGATTTTCACCGCCGGGACCAGCAAGGCTGCCGCCATCCGCGACCTGGCACGAGAAGTGGGAGCAGACAGGGTGGTGGTCTTCGGCGACAACCGCAACGACATCGCCATGATGCAGGCAGCCGACCACAGCGTCGCCGTCGATAATGCCTTCCCCGAGGTGAAGGCTGCCGCCAGCGAGGTCATCGGTCCCAACACCGCCGACAGCGTCGCCCGCTGGATCCTTGGAGAGTTAGAGGTTAGAAGTTAGGAGTTGGCATCCGCAACGCATATCCTTTTCAACGACTTGACGGCCTGCAAAATTTGTCCAATTCATGGGAATTATCTATCTTTGCCCACTCATTAATTCACCCACGGCATGGCAAGCCTTGAACAACAAAAAAATATTGACGATCCTGTCTTGAAAGCGGTATCTGCTATCAAGACCGCGATTTTACAAGGCCAATACGAAGCGGCCAAGGACGTCAATCGTGTCCAGCTGGCGCTGTACTATGCTGTGGGACGTTTTTTGTCCAATAACACACGCAAGGGCGTTTGGGGCACCGGAGCACTTGAGGCTATCAGTGAACGATTGCGCAAGGAATTGCCAGGCTTGAGAGGATTCTCCGTCTCAAGCCTTAAAAACATGCGACTGTTTTTTGAGGAATGGAATATGCTCGATGCCAATTCGCCAATCGCGATTGGCGAATCACAACACGATGATAATCAGGAAAATATAAATTCGCCAATTACAACTGACGAATTGAATTGCTCAGCAACTCCCGACACAATAGATATCGATCACGCTTTGCAAATACCTGTTGCAAGTGGTTTTCCCATTGAGGATTTCTTTAGGGTGCCTTTCACGCACCATATCAGAATCATTGAAAGGGTAAAAGACTTAAAAACGAGGTACTATTATATTCACCGCACAGCCGAGGAGCATCTCTCTACCGAACAATTAGTTCAGAGGATCAAGGAGTCGGCCCATGAACATGATGCACTGATTCCCAATAATTTCTCACAGACAATTCAGAATGCATCAGATGCCCGAAAAGCCGTAATGATGTTCAAGGACGAGTACCTGCTCAACTTCATCAATGTGGAGGAAATCGGGGAACGTGATAGCCTGGATGTGGATGAAAGGGTTGTAGAACAACAGATTGTTGAGAATATCAAAAAGTTTATAATGACCTTCGGCAATGATTTTGCCTTTATCGGAAATCAGTACCATCTCGAGGTTTATGGTGTAGAGCAATTCCCCGATTTATTGTTTTTCAATCGTGAATTAAATGCCCTTGTGGTCGTTGAACTTAAAACGGGTGCATTCAAGACCTCTTACCTTGGCCAATTGATGGGCTATCTGAGTATTCTTGACACTAAGGTAAAGAAGCCACATGAGAATCCATCTATCGGTATCGTGCTCTGCAAAAGCGCTGATCGTGATTTCGTTGAGTTTGTGATACGCGATTATAGCAAACCGATGGGAGTGGCGACCTATACCACCTCACAAGAGATGCCCGAACCTTTCCGCAAGGCATTGCCTGATATTGAAGAACTTAAGAAACTGCTATAAATTCATTCGCATGGCTAATCTGCGTAACATATATGACTCGCGACGGATTTGGAAGGTGGTTTTCCTGGCCATCTCGCTGATGCTAGTCGCGCTGTTCCTGTACATCTCCAACAACCTGGTGAAGGACCTGGCCGAACAGGAGCGCGATCGCATGGAAATCTGGGCCGACGCCACCCAAGAACTGGCGACTATGGGCAATGGCGGCGATGTTGATGCCGACGGCAACCCCATCGGTACAAGCGCTACCGATGTCGATTTCCTGCTGAGCATCATCGAGGCCAACCACAACATCCCCGTGTTGCTGGTCGATGACCATGACAACATCCTGCTGCACCGAAACTTCCGTCTGCCCGAACCCGAGGACAGCCTGGCCTTTGATATCTCGCCGGCCAACCTGACTTACCTCAACAAGAAACTGCGCCACCTGAAGAACAGCGAGAACAAGATCGACATCCAGATTGACAAGAGTACGACCCAATACCTCTACTACGAGGACTCGACGCTGCTGCGCCGCCTGTCCTATTTCCCCTACATCCAGCTGGCGGTGCTGATTCTGTTCTTTGCTATTGCCTACTTTGCGCTGATGAGCGTCAAACGCGCTGAGCAGAACAAGGTGTGGGTCGGCCTGTCGAAGGAGACCGCCCACCAGCTGGGCACGCCCATCTCGTCGCTCATGGCATGGACGCAGCTGCTCGAATCGATGGGCGTGGACAAGAGCATCGTGACCGATATGGACAAGGACGTGAAGCGCCTCTCGACCATCGCCGACCGCTTTTCTAAGATCGGCTCCATGCCCGACAAGGAACTCACCTCGATCAACGAGGCCGTGGTGAACAGCCTGGAATACATGCGGGCACGCATCCCCAAGCGCGTGATCCTGAACATCCACACCAACGACCAGACCAACAACGGCGTGATGCTGAGCCAGACGCTGTTTGCCTGGGTGATGGAGAACCTCACCAAGAATGCCGTGGATGCGATGGACGGCGAGGGCCAACTCGACATCACCGTCGAGGACAGCCCCAACAACGTCGTGATCCTCGTCAAGGATACCGGCAAGGGCATTCCCCGCAAGAACTTCAAGAACGTCTTCAACCCCGGCTTCACGACCAAGAAGCGCGGCTGGGGCCTGGGCCTGACCCTGGTGAAGCGCATCATCGAGGAATACCACAACGGACAAATCTATATTAAAGAGTCGGAGGTGGGCAAGGGCACCACGTTCGGCATCGAACTCCCTAAAGTCAAGTCACCATCATCATGAGCCTCACATCCACCACATCACGCATCACCATGCTGGGCACCGGCAACGCCATGTGCGTCAACTGCTACAACACCTGCTTCTATCTGCACAGCCCCAAGGGGGGCATGCTGGTGGACGGCGGGGGCGGCAACGGCATTCTGCAGCAGCTCATCAAGGCGGACATCCCCTTTGAAGGCATCCGCCACATGTTTGTCACGCACAGCCACACCGACCACATCCTGGGCGCCATCTGGCTGATGCGCAAGATTTCGCCGATGATTTTCAAGGGTAAGCATAAGGGGCCCTTCACGATCTACTGCAACGACGTGGTGCGCCACGCCCTGTACACCATGGGCGAACTGATGATTCCGCGTAAGATTTTTGATTCTATCGGGCAGACGGTCATCCTGCAAGAGGTGCACGACGGCGAGACGGTCGAGATTGATGACATGAAGGTGACATTCTTTGACATCGCATCGACCAAAGTCAAGCAATATGGATTTGAGGCGGTACTTCCTGACGGCCAGCGCCTTGTCTGCCTGGGTGACGAGCCTTACAGCATGCAGAGCGAGCCCTATGCCCGCGGCTGCGACTGGCTGATGTGCGAGGCCTTCTGCCTGTACAAGGACCGCTTTGTGTTCAACCCCTACGAGAAAAGCCACAGCACGGCCCTTGACGCCGGTATGCTGGCTCAGGAACTGGGAGTGAAGCACCTGGTGCTCTACCACACTGAGGACACCCATCTGGACACACGTGCCGAGACCTACCGCACCGAGGCCGCCCAATACTACCGCGGTCCCATCCTCGTGCCCAATGACCTAGAAGCCTTCGACCTAGTCTAACCTGTTGGCCCCACGCTAAGACGCTAAGGCGCTAAGAACTAAAAGGAAAACAATAAGTACAATAAATACAAGGCCATCCGGAGCGTAATAATTTACGACAATTGGCATCCGCGGTCTTTAAAGGAACTACGAATTACGCGAATTTAACTAATTTGGCGTCCGCGTTCATTTTTTTCTTCCGAATTACACGAATTATTTGCTCGGTGTGACCTGTTGAGCTGATTGGCGTTCGCGTTGTTGGGGACTGACTTGGTATGGCCTGTCTTGGTCAGCGCTGGTCGGTGCCCCAGAGGAGTTTCTGGCGAAGTGTGCTGGCGAAGTTGTTGCCCTGCAGCTGAACGACATGGGCGCAGTAAGGGGCTCGGGCAATGGTGAGCGTGGACCCGGTGGGACACAGTGTCACCTCGCCGTCTATGCTGACCTCGTAGTGTGTAGCGCGGGAATGTGTGCGGATGGTGATGACGCTGTCGTCGCGCACGACCAGGGGCCGCATGGTCAGCGAGTGAGGCGAGATGGGCGAGAGCACGAGACATGACGTGGTAGGCTCGAGGATGGGCCCGCCGACGCTCATGTTATAGGCCGTGGAGCCTGTCGGGGTGCTCACAATGAGTCCGTCGCCGCGATAGGTGGTGAGTTCATGGCTGCGCAGGCGCGTCTCCATGTCGAGCATCGAGGAGGTGTCGTGCCTGAGGACAGCGACCTCGTTGAGCGCCCAGGGGTGGACGATGTCCACGGCGTCGCAGGAGACCTCGAGCATCGTGCGCTTCTCAATGCGGAAATTGCCGGCCATCACATCGTCGATGAGGGCGTTGCCCTCGGCCAACCGTCCCGAGGTGAGGTAGCCCAGGTGCCCGACATTGATGCCCAGGATGGGCATTCCCTGCCTGGCCACCCACATCACCGTGGTGAGGAAGGTGCCGTCGCCGCCCAGCGACAAGGCCATATCCGCCTCAGGCACATCGCCCGTGTCAAAAGCAGGGAGCGGTGCCGTCTGGCCGTTGCCGTAGAGGTAGTGCAGGTAGTTGCGCTCGACGGCGACCTCGAGGCCACGCTGGCGCAGGTCGTCGAGCAGTGACAAGACCGTGGCGGTATCATCCTGCTGATAGAGATTGCCAAAGATTACTATCCGTTTCATTGCCGCAAATTTAAGGACTTTATTTCATTATCAGCTATTCCAGAGCGCAAAAAAGTCAGTCGCGGTGTGACAGGAGTTCCCGGGTGATGGCTGCCGCACGGCTGCGGGCGGGTTTGCCATTGGGGGTCATGGGCAGCTCCGGCAGAAGTAGTATCTGCTTGGGGCGTGAATACTTGTCGAGACAGCGGCAGACGGCATCACGGGCCGCCGCCAGGTCATCCTCGCTGCCCTGCAAGAGCATGACCACGATTTCGCCGAACAGGGCATCCGGGCAACCGGTGATGAGAAAAGGCCGCAGCATTTGGGGCGCCAAGGCCTGCTCCACCTGCTCGATGTGCACCTTGACGCCACCAGTGTTGATGACGTTGTCGATGCGGCCCAGCACCTTGAAGCGCTGCGTACCAGGCTCCATCTCGACCACATCGCGGGTCACCAGCCGCTCGGAGCACAGGTGGGGCGCATCGATGACCAAGCAATTATCCTCATTGATCGATAAGGTAATGCCGGGCAGGGGAGTGAACCACGGCGAAGCATCGGGACCGCTCACGCGACGCAGGGCGATGTGCGAAAGCGTCTCGGTCATGCCGTAGCTGTGCCAGATGGCGTTGCCGAAGCCTCGCAGCTCCTGCTCAAGGGCAGAGTCGAGCGGCCCGCCACCGATGATGATGTGGCGGATGCTGCTCAGGATTCCGCGCTCGCGAGGCACCTGCAGGGAGCTGTAAACCTGCATGGGAACCATGGTGGCAAAATCCACATTTTTGCCCATTTCATCGAAGAAAAACGGTGCTGCCAAGGGGTGGCTAGAGGGTTCAACAGTCACCAGTTCCATACCCCGCTCGATGGCGCGCACGACCATCATCTTGCCCGCGATATAGTCCACACTCATGCACAGCAGGGCCGTGTCGCCCGGTTTGAGACCCAAGAAGTCGCAGGTAGCCCTCGCCGAAGCCCTCATGCGGCTTTTCTTGACGCGCATCACCTTGGGCGTTCCGGTAGAGCCGCTGGTGTGCACCTCGATAGTGTCGCCAGGGTCATTCCAGTGATTGATGAACTCTTCTACCGTCATTTCTGAATTATGTTTCTCTAGATGGGCTAGATTCTCTAGATTATCTAGAGACTATATACCATAGTTTATCCTTTTTGATGGTAATTGGCATGTCGATGTTGTCGGTGAACAGTTGGCCCGTGCCGAGGCCCTGCGGCATGGTGATGGCAGGACCATAGACCTCTGCCGCCAGGTGGGCGACAGCATTGAGGCCGACGTTGCTCTCGAGGGCACTGGTAATCCACGAGCCGATGCCACGTTCGCGGGCCAGCGCAATCCACTCCTTACAGCCTGCCACACCGCCGTGTAGCGAGGGCTTGAGGATGATGTAGCGGGGGCGTATCTCGTCAAGCAGTCGGCGCTTGCTGTCCACGGAGTTCACGCCGATGAGTTCCTCGTCGAGGGCAATGGGCAGCGGGGACGACTCGCACAGGCATGCCATCTGTTGCCACTGCCCGGCGTGTATCGGTTGCTCGATGGAGTGGATGTCCAGTTCGGCCAAGCAGCACAGTTTGTCCAAAGCCTCGTCAGGAGAAAAAGCCCCGTTGGCATCCACACGCAACTCGATGCAGTCGCTGCCGAAGCGGTCCCGCAGACGGTGAATCAGCGCCATTTCATCGGAGAAATCGATGGCCCCGATCTTGATTTTCACACAGGAGAAACCCTGAGCAAGCTTCTGCTCCAACCGACGTGCCATCGTGTCAAAATCGCCCATCCAGACCAGGCCATTGATGGGGATTCCCTCCTCGCCTCGGGCAAAAGGAGTGTCGGACAAGGCGGTGGAACCGCCAAGCTGGAGCTGCCGCCAAGCCGTCTCGAGTCCGAATAGCATCGACGGAAAGTCGCGCATGGCATCGACATCGATGCCGCCACGGGCGCACACGTCATCACAGTGGCGCCGCAGCACCGCGTCATAGTCGGGCACGTCATCGCAGCTGAGGTTGGGCAATGGGGCACACTCCCCCACCCCCACGACTCCAGGCAGGTCCACACAGGTGATATGCACAAAGCGGCTCACACGCGTCGTGTACACGCCACGTGACGTGCCAGCAGGCTCCTTGAAGTGGAAGGCGCGAGTGGTGATGTCGATGTGGTATCGGCCCATCAGGGGAGGTAGGGATACTGGTCAAAGTCAGGTTTGCGCTTCTCGAGGAAGGCTTTTCCGCCCTCTTGAGCCTCGTCCATGCAATAATAGAGCATGGTGCAGTCTCCGGCCAACTGCTGGATGCCCGCCTGCCCGTCGAGTTCGGCATTGAGGCCCATCTTGATCATGCGCAGGGCCAGCGGCGAGCGCTCCATCATCGTCTGCGCCCACTCGACGCACTCGTCCTCGAGCCTCTCCAAGGGCACCACCTTGTTGACCATACCCATCTGCTCGGCCTCGTGGGCAGTGTATTGACGGCAGAGGAACCAGATTTCGCGTGCCTTTTTCTGTCCCACGATGCGAGCCAGATAGGACGAACCGAAGCCCGCGTCAAACGAGCCCACCTTGGGACCTGTCTGTCCGAAGATGGCATTCTCGCTGGCAATCGTCAGGTCGCAGACCACATGCAACACGTGGCCGCCACCGATGGCGTAGCCGTTGACCATGGCAATGACCGGCTTGGGGAGACGGCGAATCTGCATCTGAACGTCGAGAACGCTCAGGCGCGGCACACCCTCACTGTCTACATAGCCGCCACGTCCCTTGACGTGCATGTCACCACCGGCGCAGAAAGCCTTGTCGCCGGCCCCCGTGAGCAAGACCACGCGGATGTCAGACGCCTCACGGCAATGGTTGAAGGCCTGGGACATCTCCAGCGTCGTCAACGGCGTGAAGGCATTGCGGTAACGCTCGCGGTTGATGGTAATCTTGGCGATGCGGTCATACTGTTCAAACAGAATTTCCTTGAAGTCAAATCCCTCTATCTTTTTCCATTCTCTAGTTGCCATATAGCGTTTATTTATGGCCCTCACGCTAAGGCGCTAAGGCGCTAAGTTTATAGGTTTATAGATTGTAATTTTTGTATTGATTGTTTTCTAAAAAGACTGTAGAATGTGGATATCCGCTAAAGGTGAATAGCATCAGACGCTTGTTGCCAGATGCGGCGGTCGCGGTCGATGTCGGTCACCACTTCGAGCAGCAGGGGCCGGTCACTATCGCTCTGCACCAGCCAGGTGATGCCGCTGTAGAGGTCCTCGCTGCCGTATGCGGCACGATAGTCCACACCATGCTGCTGGCAGCAACCCTCGGCGCGTGTTGTGTGTCCAGCCGCCACCATCTTGTCGCGGGCAGGAGAGACTTCCAGACCAGGCAATTGAGAGAAGATGCCACCGCCGCCGTTGTTGAGCAGCAGGATGCGCAGGTTGCCATGCAAATTACTGTTCCACAGTGCATTCTGGTCATAGAAGAAACTCAGGTCACCCGTCACGCACAGCACACGGTCACTGATGACCGAGGCACATCCGGCGGCTGCCGAGGTCGTCCCCTCGATGCCGTTGACACCACGGTTGCAACGGACGTGCTGCCGCGCAAACAGATTGGCGAGCCGCACGGGCTGACTATTGGCAAAGTGCAGTATGAAGGGCAAACCAGATTCACGGACGGACTGCAGCGCCAACTTCACCGCCAGCATCTGGGAGAAATCCGGCCGCAGTTCATCAAAATGTCGTTTTATCGTTTCTAACGCCTCATTCCAGCGTTGGGCAAAGGGGTAAGCGGGTTCATCACGGAACAGGGTAGCCATCGACTGCAAGGCTTGAGTCTCGCTACACTTCAGCACCATGGACAGGTGGCCAAAAGTATCGTGGACCTCACCGTCGCGGTTCACCTCGATCATCGGCACATCAAGACGACGCAGGTAAGCCTTGATGCGCTTGCTCACCAGTGTCCCACCCATATAGATGACCAAATCGGGTTCAAAATCAGGATTGTTCTCCACCAGGGGCAGCAATTCGTCAAAGGGAACTCCCCCACCGTCGGCACCCAATGACTCGACCAGCACGGCTAGACGGGACTCAAGGCTATCCATTACTCTAGGGGCAACCGCACCTTGAGGCATCTGGCCGATGACCAGCATAGGTTTTCTGGCCGACTGAACGGGCTTGAGAGCATCAAAAACCGCCATTTCATCGGCAGAAAACGCTAACGATCGGATAATGCGCACCGCAGGCAGAGCATCTACCGTGAAGTTGAACAACGGCTCATCGTAGGGGACATTGATGTGCACGGGACCGCCGCGACGGGCCGCCAGCAGGGCCTCGTTGGCCATGCGGTTGCAGTGCCATCGTGTGAGGTCGTCATGGGGATCAACCAGGTTCACGTCCATCAACGTGAAGCGCGACAAGACGCCCGGCTGGTCGATGGCCTGTCCCATCTGCTGGCCGATGTGGGCTGCGTGACGGTCGGCGCTGATGACGACAAGCGGCAAGCGACGGTGTCGTGCCTCGGCCATAGCAGGTGCCAAATCGAGCACTGCCGTTCCTGATGTAACCACCACGGCAACAGGCTCCTGTAACTGCTCGGCCATACCCAGTGCGAAGAATCCGGCACTGCGCTCGTCGGTCACAGGAAAGCACTTCATCTGCGGGCACTCGTTGAGGTTGTGTACGATGGGCGCATTGCGCGACCCCGGGCATACCACGGCATGGTTGATGCCATGTCCCTGCATGACGGCACACAAGATATTGATATTTTCCTTATCGCTGTAACTCATAGTCAATTAACCAATTAACGATAACATGGTCTGCATCTTGGCCTCGGTCTCTTCCCACTCGAGCGACTCGTCACTCTCGGGCAAAATGCCGCCACCGGCAAACAGGCGATAACGGTCGCCAATGATGCGCATGCAGCGCAACGAGACAAAAAAGGAAGTATGACCCTCTAAATTCAACGGTCCAGAAAAGCCACTGTAATAATCACGGTCAACACTCTCATTTTCAAGTATAAACCGTAAGGCTTCCTCCTTAGGTAGCCCACACACGGCGGGCGTGGGATGCATGGCATCGAGGACATCACCCAGGCGGACATCAGGAGACAAGTTGAATGAGAAATCAGTGCACAGGTGGACCAAGCCTCCAGCGCGTTTAGTGTAAGGGCCCGTCAAGGACACATCGTCGCTGTAACGGTCCAGACAAGCCTTGATATAGCGGGTCACATAATCCTGCTCACGGACATTCTTGTCGCTCCACTGCGGCAAGTGGTCGGCATAGCGCATCGTTCCGGCAAGTGCCATCGTGTGCCACTGGACCGAGTCCTTCAAGAGCAATACCTCGGGCGAAGCTACCAGCCATGTGCCACATTGCGGTGCCGAGAAAAGCGTCACAAAAGCTTCGGGATAACACTGGCACGCACGGGCAAACAGCTCGGCAGGATGGCAACCTTTCCGGTCAAAATCCTCACTTCGCGCGAGCACCAGTTTTTGGATACCTGTTGCTGAAAAAGCCCGATGAAATCGGGAAAAATCGTCATGGTAGGTCTCTCTGGAACATAGTGAAGCCGTCATTTTGCCGTCAGCTGAATGAAAGGGTAAATCAACTATTTCAGCCACCTGATCGGGAGCCAGTTTCCGCACCTCATCAGGTTGCAACAACACGATGACTCGGCCATCGGCCATCGAGAACGGTGAAATCAGGAAACCACTCTCTTTACCCATCAAATCACTCAAGGATGACAGTGAAACCGGCATGCCGTCCTGGCCCACCAGCGTACATTGGCTGGCGTGCGGAAGACGATATATGGCAAAGGCTTTCACAGTTCCCAGGTTGTAAATACTTTATTTCTCTCTATTGAGAAATTCCACAAGTTTTGCCACAGCGCGGCCACGGTGACTGATGCTGTTCTTGTCCTGTGGCAACATCTGAGCAAAAGTGCTGCCGTCTCCCTCGACTGGTTGGAAGATGCTGTCATAGCCGAAACCACCCGTTCCGTGGCGCTCGGTGAGGATGACGCCCTCGACCTGTCCCTCGAACAGGTGCATCTCGTCGCCTTGCAACAGGGCGATGGCAGTGCGGAAGCGGGCGGTACGCTCAGTCACGCCGTCAAGCTTCTTCAGCACCTTTTCGATATTGGCCTCACTGTCGTGGCCAGGCCCGGCATAGCGTGCCGAGAGCACTCCAGGTTCCCCGTTCAGAGCATCAATTTCCAAGCCCGTATCGTCACTGAAACAGTCATAGCCGTAGTGCTGCTTTACATATTCTGCCTTCATGCGGGCATTTCCCTCGATGGTGTCGGCCGTCTCGGGGATGTCCTCATGGCAGCCTATATCGGCGAGTCCCAATATCTCGTATTGATTACCCAGAATCTGCCTGAGTTCCTGCAGTTTGTGTGCATTATTGGTAGCAAAGACTATCTTCTTCATCATTCTCGGTTAATATTAACTACGAATTGGCGCTACTTTTATAAAACTACGAATTTCGCGAATTTTACAAATTTGGCATCCGCTTTCTTATTATTTCTAATTACACGAATTGACGCTACTTTTATAAAACTACGAATTACACGAATTTTACAAATAATAGCTATTCGTTTAATTCGCGTAATTCGTAGTTAATAGTTGGTTAGACGACGATGTTGACGAGTTTGCCGGGAACGACAATAATCTTCTTGGGCTGTTTACCATCGAGCCATCGCTCAGCTCCGGCATCAGCGAGCGCCATGCGCTCTACTTCCTCGCGGGGAGCATCGGCAGGCACCTCGATGGTGTAGCGGTTCTTGCCGTTGAACGAAACGCCATACTTTACCGTCGATTCCTTCAAATAATCCTCGTTCCAGGTGGGCCACTGGGCATCACACACGGTGGTGTCATGACCGAGTACGTGCCAGAGTTCCTCGGCAATGTGCGGTGCGAAGGGTGCCAACAACACTACCAGCGGCTCATAGATTTCACGTGACTTGCACTTCATCGCTGTCAACTCATTGACACAAATCATGAAGGCGGCCACCGACGTGTTGTAGCTGAAGGTCTCGATGTCGCCACTCACCTTCTTGATGAGTTTGTGGACCGACTTGAGTGCCTCGGCACTGGGTTTCTCGTCGACCAGCTGCATCGTGTCACCCTTGTAGAACAATGACCACAAGCGCTTGAGGAAGCGATTCACGCCGTCGATGCCGTTGGTGTCCCAGGGTTTGCTGGCCTCGACCGGACCCAGGAACATCTCGTAGAGACGCAAGGTGTCAGCACCATAATAGTCAACGATGAGGTCGGGATTGACCACGTTGAACATCGACTTGGACATCTTCTCGATAGACCAGCCGCAGATGTACTTGCCGTTCTCGAGGATGAACTCGGCATTCTGGAATTCAGGACGCCACATGCGGAACTTCTCGATATCGAGCGCATCTTTATCTACAATGTTGACATCCACATGGATGGGCGTCACGTCATACTGATTCTTGAGATTGAGCGAGACAAACGTATTGGTATCCTTGATGCGGTAAACGAAGTTACTGCGGCCCTGGATCATGCCCTGGTTGACCAACTTGCGGAAAGGCTCAACCTCACATACATAGCCATAGTCATAGAGGAACTTGTTCCAGAAACGGCTGTAAATCAAGTGACCCGTAGCGTGCTCGGTACCACCCACATAGAGATCAACCTGGCGCCAGTAGTCATCGGCCTCGTGCGAGACAAGGGCCTCGTCATTGTGCGGGTCCATGTAGCGCAAGTAGTAGGCCGAAGAACCTGCAAAGCCCGGCATGGTGTTCAATTCCAAGGGATAACCATCTTTAGTCACCCAATTCTTGGCACGGCCCAGAGGCGGCTCACCCGTCTCGGTGGGCAAGAACTTGTCCACCTCGGGGAGTTGGAGCGGCAATTCACTCTCATCGAGGGGCTGCGGCTGATTGTTCTCATCATAGTAGATGGGGAACGGCTCACCCCAGTAGCGCTGACGGCTGAAGATGGCGTCGCGCAAGCGATAGTTCACCTTCACGTGACCGATACCGGCCTCCTCAATATACTGCTTGGTCTTGGCAATGGCTTCCTTGACCTGAAGGCCGTCGAGCTGCAGGTACTCGTTAGACGAGTTGATCATGATGCCCTCCTTGGCGTCAAAGCTCTCCTCGCTCACGTCGGCACCCTCAATCAGCGGAATGATGGGCAAGTCGAAATGCTTGGCAAAAGCATAGTCACGACTGTCATGGGCAGGCACAGCCATGATGGCACCCGTACCGTAGCCCGCCAACACATAGTCACTGATGTAGATGGGAATATTCTTCCTAGTGATGGGATTGACGGCATAGCTTCCGGTGAACACGCCACTCACCTTCTTCTCGATCATGCGTTCGCGCTCGGTCTTGTGCTTCACCTCGTCGAGGTAGGCATCAACGGCGGCACGCTGATCGGGAGTCACTACCTCATCGACATAGATGCTCTCAGGAGCCAGTACCATAAAGGTGACACCGAAGATGGTATCGGCCCTGGTGGTGAAAATCAACAGGCTCTTGTCGCTGTCGGCGATGGGGAAGGTCATCTCGGCACCCTCGCTGTAGCCGATCCAGTTGCGCTGGGTTTCCTTAATGGACTCGGTCCACTCGACTTTCTCCAAGTCACGCAAGAGTCGTCCTGCATAGGCCGACACGCGCAAGCACCACTGGCGCATCATCTTCTGCTCCACGGGATAACCACCGCGCACCGACAAACCCTCGCTCACCTCATCGTTGGCGAGTACCGTACCGAGTTTCGGACACCAGTTGACCATCGTATTGCCCAGGTAGGCGATTCGGTAGTTCATGAGCACGTCGTTCTTCTGTACCTGTGTCATGTTGTTCCACTCGTCGGCAGTGAACTCGTCGGTGCTGGCCGTGTGGGCATTGCAGCCCTCGGTACCGTGCTTTTCAAAATGTGCTACCAGATCGTCGATGAGACGTGCCTTGTCAAGAGCAGTATCATAATAGCTCTTGAACATCTTCAAGAAAGCCCACTGCGTCCACTTGTAATACTTAGGGTCACAGGTGCGCACCTCACGGTCCCAATCATAGCAGAAACCGATCTTGTCCAACTGCTCACGATAGCGGGCAATGTTTTCATTGGTAGTGATTTCGGGGTGCTGTCCCGTCTGGATGGCATACTGCTCGGCGGGCAAGCCATAGGCATCATATCCCATGGGGTGCAGCACGTTGAATCCCTTCAAGCGCTTGTAACGTGCATAGATATCGCTGGCAATGTAACCCAGCGGATGTCCCACATGAAGTCCCGCTCCCGAAGGATAGGGGAACATGTCGAGCACGTAATACTTGGGGCGGTTAGGATCCTCCACACACTTGTAGGTGTGGTGTTCACGCCAATATTGCTGCCATTTTTGTTCTATTTCCTTATAGTTATAATCCATTATTGAAGTTTATAGTTTAAAAGTTGAGTATTTAAAGTAATTGTTTGATAGCTCCCTCAATAACCTTGCAATCGGTGGTGGGCTCGAAACGCTCCACCACGTTGCCCTTGCGGTCAATCAGGAACTTGGTGAAATTCCACTTGATGTCGGGATTGCTGGCATAGTCGGGGTCGGCATTTGACAGCATCTCGTCGAGTAGAGCACCTATCTTGTTCTCCAAGTCAAATCCCTTGAAACCCTGTTGAGCCTTCAGATAGGTAAACAGCGGAGACTCGTTGTCACCGTTAACCTCAATCTTCTTGAACTGAGGAAACTCGGTGCCATAATTCAACGTACAGAACTCGTGGATTTCCTCTTCGGTGCCTGGAGCCTGCTGTCCAAACTGGTTGCAGGGAAAGTCCAGAATTTCCAGACCTTGGTCCTTGTAAGTCTTGTATAACGCCTCCAGTTCCTCGTATTGCGGAGTGAAGCCGCAGCGGGTCGCGGTGTTGACAATCAGCAACACCTTGCCCTTATATTCGGTTAACGACACATCGTTTCCACGACGATCCTTCACGATGAAATCAAATACACTCTGTGCCATAATGCTTGATACATTTATAATAACAATAGTTACAGTAGAAAAACTACTTGATAATTCCCAATTCACGCGAGATGTCGAGCATGCGCTGGATGGGACGGACTGCCCGCTCGGCAATCTGCTCATCGACCACAATCTCGGGAGCCATAAACTTGAGCGAATTGTACAGCTTCTCGAGCGTGATCAGCTTCATGTACTCGCACTCGTTGCAGGCACAGGTGCCGTCCTCGGGCGGAGCGGGGATGAACGTCTTGTCGGGGCATCGGCGCTGCATCTCAAAGAGAATGCCGCTCTCGGTGCACACGATGAACTCCTGACTGTCGTCCTCGACGGCAAAGTTGAGCAGAGCCTGGGTCGAGCCCACCTTGTCGGCCATGATGCGAACGGGTTTGGGGCATTCAGGATGAACAAGCACCTTGGCATCAGGATGCTCACGCTTGAGCTCAGCGAGCTTGGCAGCACTGAATTTCTCATGCACATGGCAAGCACCGTCCCAGAGCAGCATTTCGCGACCGGTGATGCTGTTGATGTAGTTGCCCAGGTTGCGGTCAGGACCGAAGATGATCTTCTCGTCCTCGGGCAGACTGCCGACAATCTCCTTGGCATTGGACGAGGTGACTACGATATCGGTCACTGCCTTGACGGCCGCGCTGGTGTTTACATAGCTGATGACCGTGTGGTCGGGGTGCTCGCCCACAAAGCGCTCAAACTCATCGGCAGGGCAACTGTCGGCGAGCGAGCAGCCGGCACTCAGGTCGGGCACGATGACCGTCTTCTCGGGGGACAGAATCTTAGCCGTCTCGCCCATGAAGTGCACACCGCACAAGATGATGACAGGCGCGTCGGTCTTGGCAGCCATCTGAGCCAGAGCCAGGCTGTCGCCGATGTGGTCTGCCAGCTGCTGGATTTCCTCGCGCTGATAATAGTGCGCCATGATGATGGCGTTGCGCTCCTTCTTCAAGCGCAGGATTTCTTCTCTCAGGTCGATGCCGGCCTCGATGGGCTCATCGACGTAGCCTTTTTCAACATTCATAATTATATTTATTTTGTTTTTTAATTTTTAAAAATATAAATCTAACTACAACAATAATGCCTGTTAATTGTGTTCAAAACTTTTCGGGTCTGTAGAGTGCCCGATCGGTTATCAACGTTGTTTTTAGAGTTATTGATAGGTTGTCAACAAGCCTAATGACTGAGTGATAGCTGATAAAGCACTTTATTAACAGGGTGTAAACAACCTGCAAAGTTAATAAATTCTGATGGATTTTTTCCATAAATGATGATGAAAACCGTGTTTAAATAGCAATAAAAATATCTTGCTAACTTTTTTGGCGCAAAAGAAAAAATGATTAAGCCGCGTTGATTGTGATTTGTCAAGTCTTTTTTATTGTTTTTTATTTCAAAGTTATCAACAGATATTGACAGCGTTATAGACATAGTTTATTCAAGTATGAAACTCCAATTGGCATCTGTATTCTTATTTTTTCCTACGAATTAATCGAATTATACTAATTGGCATTCGCATTTGTCTTGAAAAAGAGGCATGACAACCGCACGAAATTTTGGGATGTGTCATCATTCAAGTTTGCTTAGATGCAAAATAGAAACTAAAATAAGTATTATATTTGCAGGCGTGAAGAAGCTGTTAGTGTTGATATTGGTTGCGATGGTGCTCGGGGCGGTGGTTCCGGGATGTCGCTACGTGGAGAGCTATGACGGGCGGCTTGTGGTGGCGGACAGCCTCATGCGCACCAACCCCGACAGCGCCCTATCCCTGCTCGAGTCCCTAAACTCCCCTCCCGCCTGTGAAGTGACCCCAAAAAGTTGGACGGGTTAAACATTATTGATTTAAGAGTAAAGAGTTCGGTATTGCACCGGGCTCTTTCCTTTTAACCGGGATTTGAT
>CACWID010000026.1 GCA_902760865.1 uncultured Bacteroidales bacterium
CGACATTTCTGTTGTGCAAGAAATATGTACAATAAAATGAATTTTGTCGCTTTGCAAGCAAAATCCCACTAAACCCTATAGGTTGCGGATTTGAGGTTAATAAAAAAAGACAATGAAGAAGATTTTCTCTATGTTATTGATCGCAGCCACCCTGTGCATAATGACGACGGCCTGCGGTGACGACAAAAAAGACGAACCCGAGGTGCCCCAAACCCAGAAACTGGAGAGCGAGCACAGTGCCGCTAACGACACCTACCTCGTCTATGACATCGACCTGTCGAAAGATTCCAGCACTATCTGCGTGTATAACGCTGTGTTCCAGATGGGAGACAAGACGTCGCCCGCGCTGAACATCCGCGTTGATGCACCCTGCAGCGTTGACAAGGCCGGCAAAGTTTATACCTATAGCGGCACCAACATCATCCCGTACCTGATCATGGGCACCACCCCCACTCCGTTCCCGACCTTGCACGTCAACAACCTGAGAAGCGTAGTCAACGTTGAGAAGAAGACCTATTCCATCACGTTTGACTGCCAGGGTAACGCCATGGGCAAACCCATCGATGGCCACTATGAGAAAGAAGGCAACTTGAAATAAGCCTTTTAACGACATTTAATATAAAAATCATTACAAATGGTGCAAGAATCACTGCACCATTTGTTTTTTGGTGTATCTTTGCCGCTGCATATTACGGCAAAAACTTAATTATTTAAGACAGACATGAAGAAAATCATTTTACTGATAGCAATGATGGGCCTGCTGATGGGCGTCATCTCGTGCGGCAACGACGAGCCCAAGCGCGGCACCGGCGTGTTCACCGTCGAGGACATGATGATCAACCACGCCTATAACACCAAGTCCGACCAGGTGCTCGGTTTGAGCACCGTGCGCAACAAGCTGACGGTCGATACCAAGAACCGCAAGGCCAACGTGGAGTTTAAGTACAACGACGGCCAGGGCGAGAAGACGCTCGTGCTCGAGGACCTGATTGTGACACCCAAGGGTGTCGGTTTCTTTGAGTTCACATCGGCCAGCGTCAGCACGTTCAGCGGCTATGTGGACGTCAACGAGGAGTCGGCGATGCGCTTTTTCTACACCACGCCCGAGGGCATCCGCATCATCTCGACCACTTCTAACGTGTTCTTCCTCAACACCCACAACACCATCACCTATGACGACGCGACCAAGCCCACCGACATGGAGAACGTCATGTACGAGTTCAAAATCGAGCCGGCAAGCAAGACTGCCGTCGTCACGGTTTCAGGCATCGAGCACGCCAAGGACCTGAAGTACTTCAACAGCATCACGGCCGCCAGCGTGCCGTTCACCGTCACGGCTAACGGCTTCACCTTCAGCGGCGAGAACCTGAAGACCGATGCCATCTACCGCAACTATGTGGACAGCACGGGCAGCGTGCGCTCCCACACCGACAAGTATCCCTTCAAGACGTTCAACGCCACCGTTGACATGAAGAATGACCGCCTCAACGCCGAATACATGATGGGCAGCAGCGCCACCGTCGTGGCCACAGGCCGCACCTACCTGGAATTTCACGAGTATTGATTATCAACTAAAACAACTATAAGAAAACTTGACAATGAAGAAATTATCATTTATGCTTTTTGCGCTGCTGGCAGTGACGCTGTTCACCGCCTGCGGCAATGACGACGAGCCCATCAACAAGCAGACCGTCTCAATGACCGTCAACAACCGCGCCATCAAGGGCGATCAAGTGGTGTTCTCACAGAACAACGCCCAGGTGGAGATTAACTACACCGCCATGGAGATCCAGTTCAACACCGAGTACAAGGACATCAACGGGCAATCTCATTCCGTCACCACCCCGGCGATGAAGTTGATCAATGTGGGCGGATCGGTCTATTCCTTTGAAAAAGGCAACGGCGAGATCACTGGTTATTTTGACTTTGCCACCGGCATGATGTGGTTCATCATCAACGATAGCGCCAGCCCTGTGATCTGCACGTCACAGCTGCTGTATGCCTACTCTACCACCACAGTCAACAACCCCGACAACGGTAACCACTTCAGTCACGAGCATTCGGCCTATCTGTTTGCCCTCGACTCCAAGTGCGAGAAGTGCATCCTGAAAATCAGCAACTTCATCCCCAACATTGCCGGTTCGGTCGAGGCTAGCGAGGTCCAGTTCAACGACCTGACCGTGACCCCCACCTCGACGGGCTACACCATCACTGCCGACAAGGCCGAGTCCAACAACAAGTTCTACACCATCACCGACCTGAACGTCACCCTCAGCAGTCAGTGCCAGATCATCAACGCTTCTTACAAGTGCAAGGGCCTCGACTTCACCATCACGGGTAAGGTTTACCCCAACGTGAACTACGCTGTGCCCTTCTAACCCACAGACACCAACATACCATATCGGGCCGTCCCCGCAGCCGCCACACGGCGACAGCGGGGACTTTTTTATGCCAGGTCCTTCTGCGGCCAAGGCACGTCATTCAACATTTTGCGTAAAATTCATTCAACATTTTGCGTTACACATTTTGTTGAATCAAAATAAGGGACTTTGAGGCAATGGTTTAGCGCCTTTGCGCCTCGGCGAGGGGCAAAGAAGCCGAATGGCTACCGCAAAAGGGGAAAATGCTAAAAAAAGCATAAAAAATGGCGGTCCAGGCCCGCATTGGCAGAATTTTTGCTATCTTTACACGCTCAAAGCAATCATCTGATGGCAGCACGTGAGAAATATGACGAGGCGCTGGTGGTCGAGCAGCTGCACGACCCCAAGCTCTGCAAGGTGGCATTCGGTAAGGTCATCGAGCACTACAGCTCGCAACTTTACTGGCAGATCCGCCGCATGGTCATCGACCATGACGATGCCAACGACGTGCTGCAGAACACCTTCCTCAAGGCCTGGACCAACATCGACAACTTCCGCGGCGACGCCAAGCTATCGACCTGGCTCTACAAGATCGCCATCAACGAGAGCATCACCTTTGTCAACAAGAAGAAGGTGATGAACCAGCTGTCGATCGACGACGACGAGAGTTTCCTGGTCAACCAGCTCGAGAGCGACGAGTGGTTCGACGGCGACGAGGCACAAATCACGCTGCAGAAGGCCATTGCCAGCCTGCCCGAGAAGCAGCGCCTGGTGTTCAACCTGCGCTACTACGACGAGATGAAGTACGACGAGATGAGCGAGATCCTGGGCACCAGCGAGGGCGCCCTCAAGGCATCCTATCATCATGCCGTCAAGAAGATTGAACAATATCTCGAAGAAAGAGAATAATTTTTTCTACAGAGATTAAACTTTTTTGACATTTGCTAGTCAAATAGGCGTTATGAAACGAGAAGACTCCACAATATTGAACAAATACGGTAAGGATCCGGGCTTTAAAGTGCCGGAGAATTACTTTGCTGACTTCAATCAGCGCATGACCGAGATGCTCCCCGACATCGAGATCACGCCCGTTGATGTCAAGCCCACGATGTGGCAACGCATCAAGCCGCTTGTCTATATGGCAGCCATGTTTGCCGGCGTGTGGTGCATGATGCAGGTGTTCAGCCACTTCACCAGCAGCGACATGGGCGGCGTGCATGCCGTGGCCGAGAAGATGGTGAGCGACAAGAGCAACATCGACGACTTCATCATGAGCGGGTCAGTCAGCGACTACGACATCCTCAACTACGAGGACTCGGTGATGATGAGCAACGAGGAGGAAGAGATTTCTGACTTTAACAAGTAATTAGAGCACAGCTATGAAGAGGATAGTTTCAATATGGATTATGGTGCTGGCCATTACCATGGCAGCCACGGCGCAGGGCAACCGCACCAAGTTCGCTACCGACATGTATCAAGCCAAGCACGAGATGATCATCGAGGAGCTGGGACTGACCCAGACACAGCAGAAGCAATTCATGCCGCTCTATGAGCAGATGGAACGCGAGATCTATCAGGTGAACCGCAACGCCCGCGCCCTCGCCTCTGAGGTCGAGAAAAAGAAAAATCCGACCGACCGCGACTATGAGGCAGCAGCATCAGCACTCTCGCGCACCCGCGTCCAGGAAGGCGAAATCGAATCCAAATACTTCGAGAAATTCTCCAAGATACTATCCAAGAAGCAGCTCTTCCAGCTCAAGCAGGCCGAGATGAAGTTCACCCGCGAGATGCTCTCCAAGAAGAAGAACAAAGACAACACGGGCAAGAAGAAGTAACTTCACTCCACCACAGGGAGACAAAATATATAGGGTTCCGCATGATTGCGGAATCTTTTTTTATTCCCATAAATGCACCAGTGGGACGGCTCTTTGGGTACATTTCAACCCATGATTAACCCAGGGGCTCACACGAATGACCGCGGAATGACCTTTTTCTTTTCTATATTGATGATAATCAGTGCTTTACGTTAGAAAGAATGACCATCGGATGTGAGCCGTTTTTCAATAATCCATTGTAATTTTGCAAGCGAGAGTTAATTCGTTTTATCAACCTGAAACAAGTGATAGTTATGAAAGACGAAGGTATATATTTTGGATTCAATAGCGATGGCAGCAAGCGGCTTGCCGATAGGAAACAGTAACCCCATGCAGCCTGGAATAGAAGCGATTGACGTTAATTATTGCAAAATGTAGTGTTTTGACAAGGATATTGCACATTATTTGTATATCTTTGGAGGTATAATAACAAACCAAAAACTGAATGGCTATGAAACAGACAATCATTCACATTCTATCTATAGTATTACTCATCATGGCATTTCCACTTGACTCATCAGGAAATAACCGGGAGATTGACTTCAATTTCCCGCAGGACGTGTCCAACGAGGCGATGGCCGACCTGGACAAGGCGCTCAAGTCGGGCGACGGCCAGTTGACCGTCGATGCGCTGGTGCGCTACAGCCTGGCCCAGAGCGGCATTTCACAGGACAACATGGCCGACATCATCACACGTGTCGAGTCGGTCATCAATAAGGAAAAACAACCCCACATCAAGGCACTGCTCTACCACCTGGAGGCGATGATCTATCAGGGCTACCGTGACCGTTTTGCCCGCTGGAACTATCGTGAGAATCCTGTTGAGGAGGTTCCTGCCGACATCAGCGAGTGGGACCGCAAGCAGTTTGACGAGAAGATAACAGAACTCATCGAGAAGAGCCTCGCCAAGCCCGAATCGCTGAAGGCTGTGGCGGTTACCACGCTGCCCGGCATCATCAAGTGCAACAAGCTGGGCGCGACCTACATCCCCACCCTGCACGAGTTCCTGCTGATGAAGGGCAGAGAGATGCTCATGGATGTCAATGCCGACCAAGAGGAGCTGCAGGAGCGCATCAAGGCCGACTGGCTCACGACCACCGAGGGCAACGTGCCGGCGCATCTCTATGCAAAAAAGGAACTTGATGGCTATTCCCCTATCGAGACCTACCAGCAGTATCAGGACAATGAGCATTGCGCGTTGCTGCTCGACCACACCTCATGGGAGAACGAAAAAATCCATTACAAGACATTGCAGGAGTATGTGGAGCGCTTCCCCAACTCCATCTACGTCGCCGAGGTGAAAAATACCATCACCCGCCTCGAGAGCAAGAGCGTGAGCCTCAGTTATCCAGAGGTGCGCTCATCACATGACAGCATCACAGTCACCGCCCGTGTCAAAAACGCGAACACGTTCAACATCGAGGTTTACCGTATTCCTGACTACATGCTCAAGGAATACCGTCTTAACGGCAGCAAGTTGCAGCTTGTCTCAAGGCACCCAGTCAAGGTGCAGGGCACTGTGCCGTTTGATGCAGGCCCTATCTACACGACCCTGCCTCCCCTGCCATATGGTGCATATATCATCTGGGCCGACATTGATGGCGAAAAAGCCTCCATTTCTGACTTTTATAATCACGACATCCTGCACGTGACCGATATTGCCACATTCACCGTCAACCGCAACGACCACAAGGACCGCGTCGCCGCCGTTGACATCATCACGGGCAAGCCCATGCCTGGCGTGACCATCATGACCGAGAAAGGCAAGACCCTGGGCACTACAGGTTCGGATGGGACCCTGGCCATACCCTTGCAAGTCAACGCACAAGACAAATACGACTATCACTCCAGTGAAGAGTTGAAGGCCGTCAAGGACAAGGACCGTTATGGCCTGACCATTTATTCATCCGCAATCGGCAACCGCAATTCCAGCAGCGACAACACAGCCATGGTCTATACCGACTTGGGCGTCTATCGGCCCGGCGAGACCATCCACTGGGCAGCCATCGTCTATAATGTGACCGAGAAGGAGCGCAAGGTTCTGGCCGGCAAGGAGATTGAAGCCGTCTTCATGGACAACAACCGCGAGCCGATTGACACGGTGACGACGACCACCGACGAATATGGCCGTGCCGAGGGCACCTTCCTCGTTCCCAAAGACCGCATGAATGGCCAGTTCTATATCCAGCTGGAAGAGAAAGGCACTGAATACGACAACCTCGCCTGGCACAGCGTGAACGTGAGCGAGTACAAGACGCCGACGTTTGAAGTCACCTTCCCGGATGCAAGGTACAACTACGTCGCCGGCCAGCCTGTCAAGGTCACTGGCAAGGCGATGACCTACAGCGGTGTGCCCGTGCAGAACACCGAGGTGCGCCTGTCGCTCATCCAGAAACAGTGGTCCTGGTTGTGGCACATGCGCAATCGCAGCGGCGAGCACCTGCAGGACACCACCGTCATGACCGACGCCCAGGGCAACTTCATGATTGAGTACCCTGCCGACATGTTCAATGAAAACATCGGCTACAAGCCAGGTAAGCGCTGCTGGGCACGCTACAACTATGAGGTTGTCGCCACGGTCACCACCGATGCCGGCGAGACCCACGAGGAGAGCACCTCGTTCATCGTGGGCACGCGCCGCGGCCTGGAACTGGGCAGCGTGAACGACAACATCTACCTCAACGACAAGCCCATCAAGCTGCCGTTGAAGTACAACACCACCGACGAGGAACATCCTGATACCTGGTGCACTTGGACCGTCACCCCGCTTGACGGCACAGAGCCCGTCAAGACAGGTAACCTCAACACCGCCGACCCGACCATCGACCTGACCGACCTGTCCTCAGGCGAGTACAGACTCAGGGTGCACATCCTCGATGCCGAGGAGGGCGAGCAGGATGTGGACGTGATACGCAGAATCACCCTCTACCGTAAGGACGACAAGACGGCGCCCGTCAAGGACAACCCGCTGTGGCTCACGCCGCTGCAGCAGAGTGTGGACAAGAACAACGTGGGCCACATCACCATCGGTGTTTCCACCCCCAAGGCCTATATCTACTATGTGGCAAGCACAATAGACAAAGTGATCGCCCAGGGCTGGCTCACCTACGACAAGGGCATGCACGACTTCACCGTCCAGTTGCCCAAGGAAGCCGGCAAGAACGTGACCGTCCAGTTTATCACCCACTACGGCATCATGCTATGGGACGAGACTGTCACGTTGCAGAATCCTTACAAGGCCGAGGCAATTAAAATCACAGCCACCTCGTTCCGTGATAAGCTCGTGCCCGGCAATATGGAGCACTGGACCTTCAGCCTTACGGACCAAAACGGCAAGCCCCACCAGGGTGCGATGCTTCTCGACATGTTTGATAAGGCCATCGCCAGCATTAAGGGTAATGACTGGACCTTCAGCAACTGGACGCCTCATTACACCTCAGTTCAGACCCACACGAACGGCCTGGGCTCCAACAATAGCACTTGGGCAAGCTGGACGGGCCAGAACGTCACAATACCCGATGAGGCTTATCCCGAGTTGCCGATCCTTTACATCTACGACCAAGTATTCTTCGGCTACGGATATGGCCGGAGCCGTATGGTGTATAAGAATCGAGCACTGGGGGCCGCCCCAACAAGCGCTATGCCTGTCGAGGAGGAGATGATGGCAACCGAAGAAGCCGTTGACGTAACATATGGCATGGAAAGAAGTGAAGACGGTATCGTGAGATTAGCATCGAAGAAGAAGCTTGATACTAAAGAGTCCATCGCTGTTCCATCTCAGCAGGCCGAAGTCAACGAGAAGAACCTGGACAAGGTCGTTCTGCGCGAGAGCGACGTGAAGACTGCCCTGTGGCAGCCGATGCTCACCAGCGACGACAAGGGCAACATCAGCGTGGAGTTTGAGGCACCCAACTTCAACACCACCTGGATCACCCAGGCCGTGGCGTGGGACAAGAAGATGACAGGCTCAACCTGGATGGCAGAGGTATTGACGCAGAAGCCCCTGATGGTCCGCAGCAACATGCCGCGCTTCCTGCGCCAGGGCGACAAGGCCACGCTGGCAGCCACCGTGCAGAACGCTACCGACGAGGCTGCCGGCTGTGACGCCGTCATCGAGCTGTTCGACCCGCGCTCCGGCGACATCTACGCCACCCGCAAGTTCAACCTTCAGTTGAATGGCAACGGCAGCGAGGCCGTGACCATCGACTGGCAGGTGCCCGACACCATCGCCATGGTGGGCTTCCGCATCAAGGCCGCCAACAGCACCTTCGGCGACGGCGAGCAGGTGATGGTGCCCGTGCTGACGACCATCTCTCCCGTCATCGAGACCGAGCCGTTCTACGTCGAGGCCGGACAGGGACACTTTGAGCAGCCGCTGCCCAAGTTCCCCAAGGACGCCCGCGTGACCCTGGAATACTGCGACAACCCCGTGTGGTACTGCGTGCTGGCCCTGCCCACCATCTTCAGTGACGAGTACAACGTCGCCACCCATGCCGCCCACAGCCTGTTTGCCCTGCAAGTGGCACAAGGCGTCGCCAAGGAGCAGCCCCAGATCAAGGAGGCCGTCACCTACTGGAAGCAGCACAACGAGGACAGCACCCTCGTGTCGATGCTCCAGAAGAACCAGGACCTGAAGATCGGCACCCTGCTGGCATCGCCGTGGATGCGTGAGGCTGACCGACAGACGCTTAGAATGTCGAAGTTAAACGAACTCTTTGACGAGGCCATCGTCAAGAAGGAGTACGAGAATATCATCACCGCCCTGCAGTCGCTGCAGATGGGTGACGGCGGCTTCACCTGGTTCCGCTACCCGGACTGCAAGTCCAACGTGTGGACCACAGGCACCGTGCTGGAACTCATCGGCGAAATCAAGCACCTGGGCTACCTGCCCGAGGACAAGCGCCTGACCTCGATGCTCAATCGCGCCCTGGCCTACTTTGACAGCGAGAATGTGCGCATGTTCAACGAGGCCAAGAAGTACAACAAGGAGCCTTACGGCCAGTTCACTGAATATGCCTACACGCGCAGCCTCTATCCCGAGGTGAAGCATCAGTCCAGCGCCAGCGCCGACCTGCTCAAGAAGACCGTCAAGTACATGGACAAGAACTGGAGCAAGGGACTCACCCTCAAGCAGAAGGGCTACTACGCCATGACGCTCAACCGCAACGGCTACCAGAAGACAGCCCGCAGCATCGTCGAGAGCATCCGCCAGTTTGCCATCGTGAAGCCCAGCCTGGGCATGTACTGGGACAATCTGCAGACCGGTTACGGCTGGTGGGAATTTGACAAGGTCGCCTATACCAGCACCATCCTGCAGGCCATGAACGAGGTGGATCCCCGCCAGCAGGAGATTGACCAGATACGCAAGTGGATGCTGCTGATGAAGCAGAGCAACGACTGGGGAAGCTACAGCCTCGCCTCCGATGCCGTCTATAGCATCCTGAGCACAGGCAGCAAGTGGCTCGAGCGCGCTACCCTGCCCACCATCACCGTTGCCGGCGAGCCCGTCAACCTCGACAAGATGGCCGAGTGGCTGGGCTACTTCCGCACCACCCTGCCCGCCACCACTGCCGGCAGCATCGTGATCGACCGCACTGCCAGCGGTCCTGCCTGGGGCGCCGTTTACAGCCAGTTCAAGGCCCCGATGACCGAAATCAAGGAGAAGGCCATCGAGGAGGTTTCCATCAGCAAGGAGTACTATGTGTATGCCCAGGACGGCAGCCTGCACAAGGCTGACGCCTTCAAGGTGGGTGACAAGGTCAAGGTGCGCGTCATCATCAAGACCAACAAGGACATGGACTTCGTGACCATGACCGACGAGCGTGCCGCCTGCTTCGAGCCCGTTGACCAGCTCTCGGGCTACCGCAGCGAGGACCGCACGTGGTTCTACCAGGAGACCAAGGACACCCAGACCAACGTGTTCATCAACAGCCTGAACAAGGGCACGCACATCATCGGCTACGACGTGTGGGTGACCAACCCCGGCGAGTTCACCTCGGGCATTGCCACCATCCAGTGCCAGTATGCCCCGCAGCTGAGTGCCCACAGCGCCGGCAAGATGATCACCGCGACGGCCAAATGACCCCAACCGGGGCCGAAAAAGCGCCCGTAATGCCCATCGGCGGCAGTCCGATTTCTAATACAATCCCCTCAAATGCCATGAGGGGATTGTAATTTCTTCAGAAACTGGATTTGTACTTTTATTCGGCTATCATTCAACGGGTTATTTTTTCAGCAGGTCATTTTTTGACAAATTTGCGGTCAAAAAAACAACAAAATTTTCAAACAATTTTATCGTTTTTCATAATACATTTTATGGGAGTGGCTGTAATTTTGCGATGCAAATGGTATTA
Source organism: uncultured Bacteroidales bacterium (assembly GCA_902760865.1). GTDB lineage: Bacteria > Bacteroidota > Bacteroidia > Bacteroidales > Muribaculaceae > Sodaliphilus. The sequence continues at coordinate 10,588 of CACWID010000026.1, forward strand.
ATCCTAATTTGTCAATATATTTTTGATGAAAGAAAGAAAAGTACCTTGTTAATTTTGAAAATAAATCTTTTGATGGTAGTTAATGTTGATTAAATGATTATTTAACTTAACCTTGAAATCTATATCCCATAAAACAAGAAACGCAAGCAATAATAAACATGAGAAAGGTGGCTTCTGCGAGAGCAGGAGCCACCTTTTTATCTGTTGCAAACAGATTGACATATAAAAAATTGTATTATCTTTGCGGTGAGATTAAAAACCAAATGAAGAAGTATTATGGCAAAAATCAAGACTATCGGTTTATTGACCTCAGGTGGCGATGCCCCCGGCATGAACGCCGCTATCCGTGCGGTGACCCGCTCAGCAATTTTCAACGGTTTTAAGGTAAAAGGCATCTACCGCGGCTACAAGGGCCTGGTCGATGACGAGATCGTGGATTTCCAGACCCAGAACGTCTCCAACATCATCCATCACGGCGGCACCATCCTCAAGACTGCCCGCTGCAAGGAGTTCAAGACCATAGAGGGACGCCAGCAGGCCTATGAGAACATCAAGAAACACGGCATTGATGCACTGGTGGTCATCGGCGGCGACGGCTCCCTGAGCGGCGCCAGGCAGTTCGCCAGCGAGTTTGACTTCCCCATCGTGGGACTGCCGGGCACCATCGACAATGACCTGGCGGGAACAGACCACACCATCGGCTATGACACAGCCCTCAACACCATCATGTGGTGCGTGGACCGCATCCGCGACACGGCCAGCAGCCATGCCCGCCTGTTCTTCATCGAGGTGATGGGACGCGAGTCAGGCTTCCTGGCACTGAACGGTGCCATCGCCACCGGAGCCGAGGCGGCCATCATTCCCGAAATCGCCCCCAAAGTGGACCAAATCAAGGAACTGGTCAAGAGCGGATTCCGCAAGACAAAGAACTCTGCTATCGTGCTTGTTGCCGAGAGTCCCCTCACTGGAGGCGCCATGGCTCTCGCCGATAGGGTCCGCAAGGAGTACCCGCAGTATGACGTGCGCGTGACCATCCTCGGCCACCTGCAGCGCGGCGGCTCACCCACAGCCCAGGACCGCATCCTGGCTTCGCGCATGGGTGCCGCTGCCATCGACGCCCTGCTCGAGGGTCAGCGCAACATCATGATCGGCGATGATGACGAGAAGATCGTGTATGTTCCTTTCTCCAAGGCCATCCACGACGACAAGCCCATCGACGGCTCCCTGGTCGAACTACTGCGCCGCCTGTCCCTCTGACAAGTGCCACGACCCACGCAGAACGCGCTGACACTCAACGCGTAACTATCCCGCAGTTAAACTGAAAGAATAAAGAAGAGGGTGTGTCATAATTGTGACTCGGTAATATAACGTGCTTACGCACGGAAATTAAACAAATTAATTATAAAATTTTATTAATATAAATGAAATTTTAATTTAAAAATTTGTTTAATTTCCCGCCCGCAGGGCGGTTATAGTTTTAGCAGTTGAATTATGACACATCCTATTTTACTTCTGCAACATTCAAACGCCATCAGTAGCATCAACGCCCCCCGGCCCCCACTAATCTTAGAGGGGGAGTTGATGACGGGCTGATTGACAATCAGTAATTTAGTTAAATTTACATTATTCACTTGATGATCAGGTCGATGACGGCATTGACGTCGGCAATATTGACCTCACCGTCCCCATTCACGTCATAGAGGGCGATATCCACCATGCCCGTGTCGGCAAGGATGGCATCGACGAGGGCATTGACATCGGCGATGCTGACCTCGTTGTCGCCGTTCACGTCACCAGGCATCACCTCATCCTCCAGACATACCATCTGCTGGAAACGGGTCCAAGGCTCTAAACAGATGTAATTGTCCATAGCAATCTCCCTGACAACCAGCTTGGTATCCCTGAAGTGCGAAGCCTCGAAGGCATCATCGGCCTCGACATAGGCCGGCTCCTCGGGCAGTGCTATCAGACGCTCCAACGAGAAACACCACCTGAACACCCAGTGGCCTATCAGCTCCAGACTCTCGCCAAGCGTCACCTTGCTGAGGTCCAGGCAACCGCTGAAGGCCTCGTCACCGATGGCAACCACGCCGTCCTTGAGGGTCACCTCGCCCAGCGCCACGCAGCCCTTGAAACAGGCGACACCCAGGGTGTCCACGCTGCCGGGCACCGTCAAGCGCTTGAGTCCGGAGCAGTTCTCAAAGGCATAATAGCCGATGCGCTTGACACCGTTCTGCAGGGTGAGCGACGTAATGCCGCGGCATCCCGAGAAGGCACAGTAACCAATCTGCTCGACACTGGCGGGAATCACCATGCTGGTCAGGCCGGTGCAGCCCATAAAGGCATAGTTGCCGATGCGCTTGATGGTCGGAGGCAGGGTCACCGCCGTGAGTTCCTTGCAGTTCCTGAAGGCGTTGTTGCCGATGACGGTGACGCGGTGTGCCACGCCATCGACCATCACCTGGGCGGGAACAGTGATGCGGCCGCTATAGGAACCGAAAGTCTTTGAGGTATAGGTCAATGTGGCCTCATCGCCGTTGATGCGGTAACGCAGGCCGTCCACATCAACTTCCTGGGGCATCAGGTATTCGTCAGGGTACTGGTGGTAGAGCATCTTCTGCCCTGAGGAGAACGACATGCCCGCCACATCAAAGGCGTCAAGGGCGAAGTAGCCGTTCCAGTCGCCGTCCCAGCCCCAGTTGATGTGAAAACTCTGGCCATCAAAGCCGTCCACGACAAAGGCATGCCCGCCCCCTTCACCGTAGCCGGTGTACAGAATCGGGTAGCCCAAGGTCAGGTCGTCAATCATCAAGTTTCGCCACGACATGGCATCATATTCCTCGCGATGCAGCAGCCAGCTGCTCAAGGAGTAACCGAACACCTGCAGACCTACCATCTGGTTCCACCCGAAAGATCCGCTGGCACTGGGGCCATAGTCCATAAACGAGGCCTGGCCGCAATAACGCATCAGCATGGCCACAGCTTCGGCCTGGGCCGGCGTGTAGGTCCGCTGATAGCTGTCCAGCATATTGTCCCAGTCCACATGGCCTCCGGGCAAGGCCGGGACATTGATGCCATAGGAGTTCGACGTGTAGGCAGGCAGGTCAGGCAGTTCATCGGGGTATTTCCAGTAATACATCATCTGGGCCATCGCGGTCGCGATACAGCCGGTCAGGCACGTCGCCCCGTGATAGGTGGGGCACTGGTTAAAATAGGGCTCACTCTGCGACCAGTTGCACGACAGCAGGGGCGGGACTATAGTGTGAGATGGCGCCATGGCACGCTGGGGACGCACCTCGTCGTGGGCCATCAGCCAGCCGATCTGTTCCTTGTATTGGTCAAGCAGCCACTGCACGTTGCAGGGCACGGCATTCATGTCCAGCGGGCCTTCGCCATAGGCCAGGACGGCCTCGGCGCGGTCATCACCGGCCACGATGACAAAGGCGGCATCATCAGCGTTGAAGATGTAATACACAGGCTTGTCCTCGCCGGCGGCACCAGCCTCGGCATGCAGCAGACGCAGGGACGCTGACCCTGGCGCCATCCTCATGCCCGCGGGACGGGCGTTCAGGAATTGTGATGCCGTACGCGTCGCGGCATCCACATCGACCGGAGAGGCGGCTGCCGGCCTGCAAGCCAGCGCCATCAGCAGCGCCATCAAGAGTATCGTATTGGTTTTCATAACGAATGTCAATTTGTAATCACTTGCAAAAATACTCAAAATATTTAAAACAAGAAATACAAGAATTACAATTATACTGAATATAAATATCCTGTTTTCCTTATACTTCTTGCTTTAAAAACCATAGCACCATAGCGTGAGACGGGGCGGTCACACCGGGAGACGCCCCACGCCGGGAGACGCAAAATTTTGCGTCTCTACAGTGCGCGGAAGCGTACATTTTGTGAGCCCTTGCGAGCAAAACTAAAATCTTAGCGCCTTTGCGGCTTAGCGTGGGGCCAAGGATGCGGATGCCCTCAGAAAATTCAGACTATTCAGTTGTTTTTAAAATTTTAGCGCCTTAGCGGCTTGGCGTGGGGCCAAGGATGCGGATGCCTAATTAGTGAAATTTGAAATAATAAGAACGCGGATGCCTAATTAGTCTAATTCGCGTAATTCGTAGTTTATCAAAGGATGCGGATGCCCTCAGAAAATTCAGACTATTCAGTTGTTTTTAAAATTTTTGCTTTCGGGAGTTAGCATTACAAGCTAAAAATGTTTAACTTTGCACATCCTAACCAAACAAAACTGTTTCAGCCATGAGTGATGTTTTCATCAGCTATAAATCCAACGACCCTGCCCTGGGCAACAACGACGAAACCGTCGCCAACGAACTGTGCCAGCAACTCGAAGCCGCAGGCATCTCCTGCTGGATCGCACCTCGCAACATTCAGCCCGGTGTACGATATGGTCGTGCAATTATGGAGGCCATTAATGATTGCAAAGTGATGGTAGTCGTGTTCTCTAAATACGCCAATGTCTCAGAACATATTGCCAATGAAGTGGATGCTGTTTTCTCACGCAAAGTTGACATCATCCCCTTCAATATCGACGGCGAAAAGCCTGGAATCGAATTTGATTACTACCTACGTCGCATGCAATGGATTGACGCCCATGGCGACTACCGTAAGAAAATCCCCGAACTCATCGACGCCATCAACTGTAAATTGGGGAAAAAGAATGAACCGTCAACCATAGATTCTGTTGATGCGCCCGTAGCGGATCAATCATCGACAGATAAACAGTCAGAGAATAATAACTCCATCGAGACAATCACCGTAAAGAACATCTCTTTTAATATGGTAAAGGTCGAGGGTGGCACTTTCACAATGGGCGCAACGCCTGAACAAGAGCCGGATGCAGAATCCGACGAAAAGCCTACTCATCCGGTGTCTTTATCAACTTACTACATCGGAGAGACGCAAGTGACCCAAGAACTATGGCAAGCATTAATGGGAAATAATCCAAGCAAATTTAAAGGAGACTTAAAACGCCCTGTTGAGAATGTATCCTGGGATGACTGTCAGAGGTTTATTGCCCACTTGAATAAATTAACAGGCAAAACATTCCGTTTGCCTACTGAAGCCGAATGGGAATTTGCTGCACGCGGAGGCAATCACAGCTTAGGTTTTAAGTATGCAGGGAGTAATGACATTAACGAGGTAGCTTGGTATAAGAATAACACTATCAATTCTGAATTCGGCCAAATGGATGACAACAGCCTCGCTGATTTGGCGCAGAAATTAATAGAATCAAAAGGTCATATAAGGAGCACATTTCCGGTAGCGACAAAAAATAAAAATGAGCTCGGTCTTTTTGACATGAGTGGGAATGTCTCGGAATGGTGTCAAGACTATTACGGAAAATACAAAAAGTTAGCTCAGGAGAATCCTACAGGCCCAACGTCTGGTTATTTTCACGTCTTTCGTGGCGGCAGTTATTGTGAGAAAGATTACTTATGCCGTGTCTCAATGCGTAATCCAGAGAGTGGAGTAGATCGACTTTTTAGTAATATTTTTGGCAAAGATGCGAACCTGAATCTTTCTACAGTGGGTCTGCGACTAGCCCTATAGGTTTACACATTGCACCGAGTACAATAATACATATCAACATACATCCTACAATCAAACATACTTGACTGCCCCCACATTTTTTGTGGAGGTTGTTAATCATGTTGTACCAGTTGTCTGAAAAAGCTTAGCGTGAGGGGGCGGCCACGCCAAGGCGAGGCCCCACGCCGGGAGACGCAAAATTTTGCGTCTCTACAGTGTGCGGATTCGTACATTTTGCGAGCCCTTGCGAGCAAAACCAAAATCTTAGCGCCTTAGCGGCTTGGCGTGGGGCCAAGGATGCGGATGCCTAATTAGTGAAATTTGAAATAATAAGAACGCGGATGCCTAATTAGTCTAATTCGCCGCGGATGCCCTCAGAAAAATCAGACTAATCTGTTGTTTTTAGGACTTTAGTGGCTGAGGATGAGGGCGATCAGGGCATTGACGTCGGCAATGTTCACCTCGCCGTCGCCGTTCACGTCCATCACGTCAAGCAGGTCGTCAGAGAGGATCCCGTCGATCAGTGCGTTGATGTCGGCAATGTTGACCTCGCCATCGCCGTTCACGTCGCCGCGCAGCAGTTCGGGCGCCTTCATATACCAGAACGAGGCACAGCCGCCACCGACGGTCATGCCCGTGATGGGTTTGTTCATATAGCCGCCGGCATAGACTGTCGCGGCGGGCGTTGAATAGTTCGTCAGTGAGTCGAGCGCACCCATGGGCCACAGATCATTCCTGTTCGTCCACGTGGACAGGACGTTGTCGGCAGGGATGATCGACATGCGGGGATGCGAACCGTTATTGTTGGGCGTATTGTTGTCCCATGCGGCCTGGTTGTAGTCCACATGCAGGATCATGATGCCCTCAGCATCCAGGAACTCGTCCCAACCGGTCTTGGTGCGGTATTCGAGCAAGTAATACTCGTTGGGATTAGCATCGTTGGTGACCTTGACCGCCTTGCCGTCGGCAGTGTTGAGAGGCGGCAGCACATAGCACGAGTCCTCCACGGGGTCAATCAGGTCCATCCATCCCATGAAGTGGCGCTCATAGGACGAGTAGCCCGCCGGGCGGTGTCCGTTGGCGAGGTAGCAGCCATTGTCCATGATGTCCCAGTTGTTCATGCCGTAGTAGTTGCCGCCGTTGGTGGGATAGAAATCCGGCAGACCCAGGCAGTGGCCGAACTCATGGCAGAAGGTGCCCACGCCATCGATGTTCGTACTGGTGTTGTAGGCGCCCTCAAGCTCGTTGAACACGGCATACTTGTTGATGGTCACGCCATTAAGCTCAAAGGGGCCCGTGACGCTGCAGCCCCAGTCAAAGGATTCCTGCATGTCCCACTGGCAGGGCCACACCGATTCTGGCACCCTCCCATAGGCCTGTGCCTCGCCCACTCCGGCATAGAGCACCACGACGACATCGACTAAGCCGTCGCCGTCATTGTCATAGTCCGAGAAGTCCACATCGGTCAGCAGGGTGCAGGCGTCATAGATCATCGTGCCCAGCTGTGTATCAACAGTCTGGCCATAGATTTTCTTGTTTGCACCATAAAAGGCCCTGTCGTTGGGCAGATCCACGGGGCCCAGGATGTCGAACTGCGGCGAGAACTGGCCGCGGGACTGCGACTCAAAGTAGTGCAGGCAGCTGTACTCCTTCTCGTTGAACTGGTTCTCGAAGGTCGCCACCGGATTCTCGTCAATGAAGTGGACGTCGGTGTAGTTGGCCAGGATGATGGGGATGCGCGGCGACCCGGTCGTGGGCACCTGCGGCGAGGGATTCTCGTCGGTGCGGCGCGGCATGCGGCGCACGCCGGCATCGAGCGTCATCTGGTCCTTATACGCAAGGATAAATGCCTGTTCCTCAATGCTCCGGCTGCCTTGGTCATGGGCAACGACGTTGCTCAGCGAGCCGCCTGCCATGTAGCAGTAGTCGCCATTAGCGGCGCGGTCAACGGTCAGGCCGTCCATCGTCATCAGCGAGTGTACAAACTCACCGCCGCGCATCACCAGCGTCACCGTCGAGCCGTCGCTCTGCACGTGGGTGAACGGCACCGGCTTGGCCGGCGCGGCCATCACCGCGGCACAAAATGCGACCATCGCCGCCAGTGTCAAGAGAAATCGTTTCATAACATTCCAGTCGGTTTATTGGTTGGCCGTCTCGCCAGACAGATATTCCTTCATGTTGGCCTTCCAGTCAAGGTCATTAGCGACATCAATAAAGTTGTCGATTTTCCAGGCGCCATCCTCGAGGGCCATGTTCAGGCGGACGGGAATCTCGCTGCCCAGGTTGTGGAGTTTGAACTCGACTATGGCCGTCGAGTCGGTCATCGAAGCCACATTGACGTCGCTCAACGAGAGGTCGCCCCAGTCCTGGCCCATGATCCAATAGTCGGCCTCAAAGAAGCCCATCATGCCGTCGTTGTGCTCGGCGTCAAAGCTGTTCACCCTCGTCACCCAATCGTTCCAGTCGCGGGTACAGAACTTGACACTGGGCGGCTTGATGCCGACGAGGCGCCCCTGCAGGCGGGCAGAATCAGCCAGCAGGGTATAGTATTGGAACACGTCAGCATAGATCTCGTTCACACGCTCGACCACCTGTGCTGTGTCGAGTGCGACACTCGCAGCGTTGTCAACAGCGCGCTCCTCATGGCTACCCGTCGAGCAGCCACACAAGCAGATAACGGTCATGACCGCAATACACAATTTCTTGATCATCACAATTTCATTTTATAGTTCCGAGGCGACAAATGTACACAAAAATCTCGGAATTCTTTGTACATTTGCAGCGCTATGTTGAAAGTTGTTGCCATCATGCTCAGCGGAATGGCTGTCGGTTTCCTGTTGAGAAAGCGGCGGCTCAGGGTGGTGCCCCACCTGGTGACGGTGCTCATCTGGGCGCTGCTGTTCTTCCTGGGTGTCGAGGTGGGCGAGAATCCGCAGGTCATCAACGGAATAAGCAGTCTAGGACTTGAAGCCCTGTGGCTGTCACTCACGGGAATTGCCGGCACGATACTCTTCTCATGGGCGCTATGGCGCTGGATATCAAGCAAGAAAGGAGGTGACGACCGATGAAGGGCAGCCTCATCATCGTGGGCTTTTTCGTCCTGGGCATCATCTGCGGTGTGATGCACTGGCTGCCCGACCTGAATGCTTATGGCAACGTGAGCTTCTGGACGCTGTGTGCTCTGCTGTTCAGTGTCGGCGTCACAGTGGGCAACAACACAACGCTATTGAAGTCTTTTACCAAGGTGGACAAGCGGCTGATGCTGCTCCCCTTGATGACCATCGTCGGCACACTTGCCGCTACCGCCATCGCCTCGTTGGGGTTACCGGGACGCAGCCTGACTGACTGCCTCGCCGTGGGATCGGGCTTCGGTTACTACTCCCTGTCGAGCATCCTCATCACGCAGTACCGCGGTCCCGATTTAGGCACCGTCGCCCTGCTGGCGAACATCATCCGTGAAGTCATCACCCTGCTGGGGGCGCCGCTGATGGTGCGGTACTTCGGCCCGCTGACCCCGATTTCGTCGGGCGGCGCGACCACGATGGACACTACCCTGCCCATCATCACGCGCACGAGCGGTCAGGACTTCGTCATCCTGTCGCTGTTCCACGGTTTTCTGGTGGATTTTTCGGTGCCGTTTCTCGTCTCCTTCTTCTGCTCCCTATAGTCACTATAGTTACTATAGTTACTATAGTTATTATAGTTACTATTGGGCACAGGCCTCTTTGGGGAACTGGTCGATCTGCTTCATGCGCTTGAGGATGGTCCTGTGCATCCGCTTCATCCGGGCTGAGGGATGTGCGCTGTCACGCTCACGCGGATTGGGCAGCGACACGGCGATATAGGCGCTCTGGTCCTTGGTCAGCTTGTCCGGCGTGGTCCCGAAGTTGATGCGCGCCACGGCATCGGCGCCATAGATGCCGTTCCCCATCTCGATGGAGTTGAGATAGACCTCCATGATGCGCTCCTTGCCCCAGATGTTCTCTATCAGGAAGGTAAAATAGGCCTCCAAGCCTTTTCGCAGCCACGAACGATGCTGCCACAGGAAGACGTTGCGCGCCGTCTGCTGGCTGATGGTGCTAGCACCGCGCTGGCGCTTGCCCTCCTGGGCCTCGATCTGCGCCTTCTGTATCTGCTCCAGGTCAAAGCCCTTGTGCTTGAGGAACAGGTTGTCCTCGCTGGCCATCACGGCCTGGGGCAGGTTGTGGTTGATCTGCTCCAGCGGCACCCAATAGTGATGGATTTCGGGCGTTTTCCCGTCAATCATCGCCTCGACGGCGCGGATGAGCATCAGCGGCGTGATATAGACGGGGATATACTTCAGTATCACCACCGACAGGATAGTCGAGGTGAAGAAGAAAATCAATATGTTTCGCAACCAGCGGGTTACCTTTTTCATTGTTATTCCGTTATTATTCTAGATTGTCTAGATGATCTAGATTTTCTAGATAGTCTAGAGAAGCCAACTCCTAACTTCTAACTCCTAACTCCTAACTCCTAACTCCTAACTTCTAACTTCTAACTCGAACAGCACTCTGGGCACAGGCCCTTGAGCACATAGTTGATGCTGTGGACCTGGAAGTTGCCCGGCAGGGCCACCAGCGGCACCTGGGTCGTCTGCAGGCAGAAAGTCTTGCCACACTTCTCGCAGTTGAAGTGGGCGTGCATGTGGTCGATCGAGCCGTCGTCCTCACCGCAGTGGCAGTCGGGGCTGCACACGGCATACTTGAACATGCCCGTGCCGTCGTCGATGGCGTGGATGAGGTGATGGGTCAGGAACAGCGTGATGGTGCGGTAGATGGTCGATTTGTCCACCGTGTCGAGCTCGTCCTCGAGGCTCTGCAGCGAGAAGGCCTCGTCGTGGGCCATCATCGTGCGCAGCAGCAGGATGCGCAGGGCCGTCGGCTTGACGTCATGCGCCTCCAGGCGTTCTATGTATTTCGTTTCGTCCTTCATCAGTATCCGGGATTTTGTGTACTGCCACTTGCGGTGAGAGTCTCACCAGGGATGGGGAACACGAGGGTATAACCCTTCACATCGGCATCAAGTTGCGGACGATCGGTGTAGGGACGGGTGAACCGGCCGAAGCGAATCAGGTCATTGCGTCGCCAGCCCTCCCATGCCAATTCCAGCAAACGCTCCTCAAGTACATTGTCAAGGGTGGCAGGCCGTGGCTCCATATCGGCACGGGAACGCACTGCATTGAGCAGGGCGTCGGCCTCGGCACCGGCCTTGCCGTCACGCAACATCGCCTCACATTGCATCAGCAGCACGTCGGCATAGCGGAACAGCACGATATCGTTGCGCCGCAACTGGCCGTCGCTCATCGACGCCAGGTCAATCTCATATTTGTACATGCGTGCGCCAGCAGTCTTCTCGTAGGGGGTTCCCGAGACGTCGAGGTGCGCCTCCAGCGGGTAATAAACCAGCGGTGTGCCGTCATCGAGCAGAACGGGGTCGGAGGTCTTGGCATGATGAACCTCATCGATGTAGTAGGTCCAATACAGACGGTTATCACTGTCCTCCTTGCCGTAACCGAAAGCGCGCATCGCGTCGATAGTCGCGCAGGGGCCATTCTCGCCATTCAGCCCCAATGCCGCTGCATGGTTATAGTGCAGGGACCGGAACTGCTGGGTGAAACGGTTAGAGTAGTTGTAAATATCCATCGGTATGGTGAAAATCAACTCGGGCGACTCTTCGTTGTTGATGCTGAAGTTGTCGTTAAAGCTCGGTGCCAATGTGTAGCCATAGACGCCCAGCAGATCACAATAATAGACGACCGCCTGCCAGGTGTTCATCTTATCACCATCCACAGTCCACATCATGGATGACGCATCGGGGCGGGCATTGTCGGTCCAGTCATCGTCGGCATAGACCTCGGCATTGAGCAGCAGCTTCGCCAACAGGAAATCGGCCACGGGAGCCGTCATGCGACCATAATTTGTTCCCGGCCGTGGGCTACGGTCGACAGGGAGGTCATGCACGGCAGCCTGCAGCTCGTCAACAATGTGGAGAAATGCCGCCGAGCGCTGCTGCAGCTTCAGTTCCTGGGCCGTGGGATTGGTGTTCTTGAACAGCGGCACACGCCCATAGAGGTCCATGGCATAGAACAGGAACATGGCCCTCAAGGCCCGCGCCTCGGCCCGCAGGGAGGTGACATCCTCGGCAGGATGCTTCACCGAGAACGCATCAATGCGCTCCAGGGCACGGTTGCACGCCAACACCTGCTTGAACAGGTAATTCCAGGTGTCGCCCGTGAAATCCACGTTGCCGAAGCGGTGCAGGAACAGGTTTTGCCAGATGCCGCCGTCATACCAGTCGGCCCCTCGCGTGGGAATGATGGCCTCATCGGTCGAGAACGTATTCAGGTCCCACACGCCACGCGCGGTGCCTTGCAGGCCCTGGGAGGCACTGCTGCCGCCAATGTTCTCGTATATACTGCCCAGCGCATTGAGCCACAGGTCATTGACGTTCTCGTAAGCCTCGTCTATAGGGATGCGGTCGGTGGGGTCATCCTCGAGAAATTTGTCACAGGAGACCAACGGAAGAAGGAAGCTCAACAACAGCAGATGAGTGATATAGCGTTTCATGATCGTGACTCTTTTTTAGAAGGTGATGGTAACGCCCAGGTAATAGGATCGGGTGACGGGATACACGTTCTTGTCATCAACGCCCAGTGTGCCGCCAGCCGTCGAACTGTTGATCATGGGAGTGAGGCCTGAATAGCCCGTGATGGTTCCCAAGTCATTGACGGTGAGCGCCAGACGCAGGTTGCTGATTGAGCGCCGAGTCTTTTCACTCAGCGGCACGTTCCAGCCCAGCGTCAAGTAATCAAAGTGGGCATAGTCGCCACGCTCCAGCCAGTAGTCGGTGGCCGTCTGGTCCTTGATGTTGCGCCCGGGAGCGTCGGCCAGGACATTATAGCCCGGCAGACTATTCATGTTCATATAGGTCAACGCCGTGCCGTTATAGATCTTGTGCCCGAAGGCGCCATTGATCTGCAACGCCACGTCCCATTGACGGTAGCGGAAGTTGATGTTGCTGCCCAGCAGCACCTTAGGCATCGCCTGACCGCAGACGCGGCGGTCCTTGCCGTTGGCGATGCTGATGTCGCCCGAGCCGTCAAGGTCGGCGATGTCATACACATATCCGCCGGCCCCGTCGCTCTTGAGTCCCGTGCAGTGCGGCAGGTAGAACACACCGAGGGGCTGCCCCACTATCTGATAGACGATGTGGTTATTGCCGCCGTGGAAACCGGCACCGTTCAGGTTGACCATATCTACCTCGCCCGGGGCTTCCAGCCAGTAGTCATTATAGTATCCGCTCAACGACAGCAGCTTATTGTACTGGTAAGCAATGTTGGCGTTGATGTTCAGTTCCATGTCTTGGGTAGTGAGCGGCGTGAAGCCCAAAGCCAACTCTACACCGCTGTTGCGCATCGCGCCCAGATTGTCCAGCAGCTTATTGTAGCTGAACGGCGGCACACCCACGTTATACAGGTAGAGCATGTCGATCGTCTTGGAGGTATAGAAATCAAGCGATGCGATGATGTGATTGCCCAGGAAAGCGGCATTCAGGCCTGTGTTGAAGCTACGTTTCACCTCCCACTTGAGGTCGGGATTGGCATTGCGCAACTCATCGAAGGTCACTTTCAGCGTCTCACCGACCGGAGCGATGCCCGCCGGCACGAGCAGGTTCTGGGTCATGTAACTGTCCACACCGCCCAAGTTGCCCGCCAGACCATAACCGATATTCCACTTCAGGTCATCGAGCCAGCTCACACCTCGCAGGAACGCCTCATTACTCAAGTGCCACGATGCCGACACCGAGGGGAAATAGCCCCATTTGTTGCCGCTGCCGAACTTGCTGGTACCGTCGGCACGCAGGGCGGCGGTGAGCGAGTAACGGCCCTGGTAGTCATAGGCCACCCTTGCCATGAACGAGGCCAGCGACGGCGCGTCATGGAAACTTCCCGTGCCGTCCCACAAGGTCACGGCACCCGACTGGATGGCGTCAATGCCGATAGCATTGGTCGAGAAACCGGTCGTGGTGGTATAGAAGCCCCGATGGGTGTCGCGCTCGACCTCGGACAGCCCCATCACATTGACATGATGCGCACCCAGCGTTTTGTCCCAAGCCACGGTGGCAAGGCCCAGCAGCGACTCTGTCTTGACGCTACTACGATAGCCCTTGCCGCCGCTCCAGATGCTGGTGGGCAGGAATTGGGCAATCTCCACCTCATTGTGGCTATAGGCCCCGAAGAGTGACACGGTCCATTCCTTCGTCAGGTTGAACGTGAGCTTGGCATGGGTGCTCAAGTGGGTAGTCTTGTCACGGGTGCGGCTGTCCATGAGCGCCAACGGGTGATTGATCTGGTTGGCATAGGTAAAGCCGTCCCATCCGCCGCTGCTGTTGCGCTCGGTACCGAATGTGGGATTCCACGCCTGGGCCGAGTAGAACGTCTTCTGAACGTCATAGACGGCTGTCTGATTCTTCTGCACATTGCCGAACATGCCCACCTCGATAGTCAACAGGTCGCCGAACATGCGCTGGTGCAGGTTCATGTTACTCGTGAGATTGCGCAGCTTGTCATGCAAGATCACGCCGTCATGGTCCATGTATCCTAACGACACACGGTAGCCCGAACGCTCTCCGCCGCCCATGAAGGCGACATGATGATCCTGCATCAGAGCAGTCTGCTCTATGGTCTTCTGCCAATGGGTATCGCAGCCCTTGTCGATGGGTATCAGGCCCAAAGCACGCACGGCATTCACATAGCCGGCGGCATCGAGCATGTTCAGGTTCCTGGTCACACGTGAAATGCCCAGACTGCCGTTGTAAGTCACCGAGGTGCGGCCGGCAGACCCCTTCTTGGTCGTCACTTCGATGACACCCGAGGCACCGCGAGATCCATATTGGGCCGTCTCACTGGCATCTTTCAAGACCGTGAAATTCTCAATATCCGACGGATAAATCGATGACAATGTACTCAGGTCGCCAAACACGCCGTCGATGATAATCAACGGGTCATTGCCGCCTGTCACCGACGTCGTGCCGCGCACGCGCACGGCATTCATCGCGGCGGCACCGTTGTTGCTCTTCTGGATGGTGACACCTGCCACACGGCCATTGATGGCTTCCAACGGGTTGGTCACCTGTTGCTGGCTCATCTGGTCGGCAGTCACCACGTCGGGCGATGCCAGGCGGGCGGTAGTGTCCACAGGGGCAATGTGTTGTGCCTGAACCTGCAGCGTCAAGAGGGCTACAGCCGCAGCTATCAGTAAAGTTCTGCTCATGTCTCTTGTGTGGGTTGATTGATCTCGAACAATGAGAAATTGACCTTGCCATACACGCGCTGCTGCGAGAAGTGTGGAAGGGCGCTGAAGTCGTGTTCGCGCGGATGCTCCATGATGAACAGCGTGCCGTCGTGGACCAGCGGCGAGTCGAGCACGAGCTTGGGTATCTCGCCGAAGCGCGGCAGGTCGTAGGGCGGGTCGGCAAAAATCACGTCGAACGGCTCGCGGCACGATGCCACGAACTTGAACACATCTCCACGGATGAGCGTCAGGTTCTCGTCGTTCAGCTGCTGCTGCACCCGCTTGATGAACTCGCACTGCACACGCGCCTTCTCGACCGAGGTCACATGGGCAGCGCCCCTCGAGAGGAACTCAAAGCTCATCGCTCCCGTGCCCGCAAACAGGTCGAGCACCGTCTTGCCCTCCAGGTCGATGATATTGCCCAGGACGTTGAACAGGTTCTCGCGCGCCATGTCGGTCGTGGGGCGCGCGGTGATGTTGGTGGGCACGTCAAAGCGGCGGCGCCCGTATTTTCCGCTGATTATTCGCATAGGGCCATCAATATCAGTTCCAGCGGTGCCTGCATCGCATTGCGGCCGAGGCGCATGGCAGCGGCCGGGTACTCGGCAGGCATCACATATTTCACAAATTCACGCAGCCGGGGCATCATCGCGGCACACGCCTCACGGTCACCCATCAGCTGCATCTCGTCGGTCAACTGGTCCAGCCCCTGGCTGCGCCAGGCGGCCATGGCATAGTAGGTGGCATCCTCGGGTGTGCCGTAGGGGTAGCTGTTGGCCACCTGCAGTTCCCCGCCGCGATAGACGGCCAGATCCATGCGCCCGGCATCCAGGTTGAGGAACATGCGCGAGACGTCATGAGCGTTCTTCACGCCGGCGAAGTGGGCGCACAGGGGCACCAGATGGTGACACACCTCGGGGTAGCTGAACGTGCGTCCCAGGAAGGCCTGCATGCCTCGGGGCATCAGCCAGGCGACTTTCACGTCATGGCCGGGCAAGGCACACACGGCCCCGTCGCCGTCGTCGGCCGGGAAGGCATGGCGCAACAGCTCCAAGCAATCCTCGTCGCCCGACTCGGACGGGAACAGCACGAAGTGGCTGGAGTGGACCACTACCCTCACCCGCTTGTACTCGCCCAGCAGCTCAGGCGTGTCATAGACAGCGTCCTCGAGCGCCTGCAGCGTGTCGTCGCCACGCGGCACCTCGCCGATGACGAGCGAGCCCGCCACCGACGGCGAGTACAGGATATAGTCCACCTGCCTGTCACCGATGGCGACAAGCAGCTCCCAGGACTCGGGATGTTCGATATGGATATTCTTCTCCTTTCCCATACTTTTTTAATGTGCAAAATTACTAATTATTTGTTGAGATGCCGCCAATTTTACCCGTTTTTTAACTACTTTTGCAACGCAGTAATATTCCGAATTGATATGACATCACGATACATCTGGGGCACGGCCCTGACTTTGATACTTCTGGCGGCCTGCTCACACGGCGGCAGCAAGGTTTCCAACGAGCAGTTTGCTTTCCTCGACAGCCTGGGCATCACCGTCAATGACAATCTGCTGCTGGGCGACAGCCTGATGCTCCCCGACATCTATTGCGGCGACCCGGGCCAGAAGGACGGCGACCTCAAGGGCAAGAAAATCAGCGGCAAGCAATATGAGCGGCTCATCACCCCGGCCGGCAAGCAGTTTGACGACAAGATGGCCAACTGGATGCTGCTGGGCGTGCGCGACATGGGCAGCGGCGTGACGCTGGCGGCCTACTATGCCTGCAGCGGCGCGGGCTACAGCCTGGACCTGATGACCTATGACCGGCAGGGACGCCTGCTCGATGCCATCAACGCCCGCGAGCAGCACCTGCTGTGGCGCATCCACCTTGACGATGCTACCAACGACACCGTCTTCACCCTCGACGCCTACTTCACCCTTGCCGGCGACCGCGTCACGCTACACCGCACCATGGGGCGTTGCGTCATGGACTTTGACCGGGGCCTGAAGGGGAAACCGATCTGGCAGCAGTGGTGGGAGCAGCAGTACGTCATCAACGCCAAGGGGCACTTTGTCCTGCAGGGCCAGCACGTGACCAAGGAGCAAGGCACCGTGGACCAGTATGCCGCACTCGACTTCAAGTCATGGGACATGCTCGTGTGCTCGCTGCATGACCCGGAAGTCATGGACACGTGGAATGACTACACCGAGCTGGTCAACTCGACCTACGACCCCGACTACCAGTACAACCCCTTCCCGTGGGACGTGGCACAGCTCTACAAGATGAACCCGCAGCGCTTCCTGAGCTGGATGGCGGCCCATCGCGGTGCCGGCAACCGCCTGCTGCCGCAATTCAAGCTACCGACCGACGACCGCCCTGACCTGCTGCGCGAAGTCGCCCGCATCGACGACCCCTCCGCCCGCCAGTGGCTCACCACCCTCGTCAACAGCTGGGACGACAAGCCCCTGACCAAGCACCTGTAACGAAGCGCGCCACTCCGAGCCCCTCCGAGAACTCCGAGAACTCCGAGAGCCCCGAGCCCCCGCCAGAATCCCCTTTTCAAAAAATCGCCAGAATTTGTTGTGACTATCGTGGTTTTAACGTAACTTTGCGAGTTATTCCACAACTAATGCGTTATGGGAGATAATAACCATGAGTTCCTGCCTCAGCGCGGGAATTATGAGAATCTGGCAGTTTATAAGTTGGCGACATGCATCTATGCCGTCACCTCTTATTTTGCTAATGCCTTTTTCCCCAAGGGAGACCGAACTATCGACCAGATGGTGCAGGCAGCCCGAAGCGGGAAACAGAACATCGCTGAGGGAAGCGTTGACGGTAATACTTCGACCGAGATGGAGATAAAGCTCATGAATGTCGCCCGCGGCAGCATGCATGAACTGAAAGCCGACTATGAGGACTACTTGATACATAACGGGCTGGAGAAATGGTCTAGCGATGATCCTCGAACTACAGCCACTAGACAGTTCTGCAAAGCCAACAGCGACCCTAACGTCTTCATCGCCAAGGCCAAAGAACGCTCTCCCGAAACGATAGCCAACATAACCTTGACGATGATACACCAGTATGATTATCTGATGGTGCGACTCATCGAGAGTATCAAGCGGCGTTTTCTAGAAAATGGCGGCATCAAGGAACAAATGTTTAACGCCCGTAAAAAATACCGCAACTACTAAAACTCCGAGAACTCAGAGAGCTCCGAGAACTCAGAGAACTCCGAGAACTCAGAGAGCTCCGATAAAAGAAAATAATAACTCAATAAAATATATCATGGCAACAGTTGACGACAAGAAAATCATCTTCTCGATGGTGGGCGTGAGCAAAACCATCCAGCAGAACCAGAAGCAAATCCTCAAGAACATCTACCTCTCGTTCTACTATGGCGCCAAAATCGGCATCATCGGTCTGAACGGCGCGGGCAAATCGACCTTGATGAAAATCATCGCCGGCCTGGAGACGCAGTACCAGGGCCAGGTGGTGTTTGCACCGGGCTACTCGGTGGGCTACCTGCCCCAGGACCCGCAGCTCGACCCGACCAAGACGGTCAAGGAAGTCGTGCAGGAGGGCGTGCAGCACGTGGTGGACACGCTGAAGGAGTTTGAGGACATCAACCTCAAGTTCGGCATGCCCGAGTACTATGAGGACCCCGAGAAGATGGACAAGCTGTTTGCCCGTCAGGCCGAACTTCAGGACATCATCGACGCCACCGACGCGTGGAACCTGGACAACCGCCTGGAAAGGGCGATGGACGCCCTGCGCTGCCCCGAGGGTGACCAACTGACCGAGCACCTGAGCGGCGGTGAGCGCCGTCGCGTGGCCCTGTGCCGCCTGCTGTTGCAGAAACCCGACGTCCTCCTGCTCGACGAGCCCACCAACCACCTCGATGCCGAGTCCATCGACTGGCTGGAGCAGCACCTGCAGCAATATGAGGGTACGGTCATCGCCGTGACCCACGACCGATACTTCCTCGACAACGTGGCCGGCTGGATTCTGGAGCTGGACCGCGGCGAGGGCATCCCCTGGAGGGGCAACTACAGCTCCTGGCTGGAACAGAAGACCCAACGCTTGGCCCAAGAGGAAAAGACCGAGAGCAAGCGCCAGAAGACCCTGCAGCGCGAGCTCGAGTGGGTGCGCATGGCTCCCAAGGCCCGTCAGGCCAAGGGCAAGGCCCGTCTGAACAGCTATGACAAACTGCTGAACGAGACCGTCAAGGAGAAGGAGGAGAAACTCGAAATCTTCATCCCCAACGGTCCGCGCCTGGGCAACAAGGTCATCGAGGCCCAGCATGTGGCCAAGGCCTTCGGCGACAAGTTGCTGTTCGACGACCTCAACTTCATGCTGCCGCCTAACGGCATCGTGGGCGTCATCGGCCCCAACGGCGCCGGCAAGACGACGCTGTTCCGCCTGATTATGGGCCTCGAGAAGCCCGACAGCGGCGTGTTTGAGGTCGGCGAGACTGTCAAGGCGGTCTATGTCGATCAGCAGCACACGAGCATCGACCCCGACAAGACGGTCTATGAGGTCATCTCGGGCGGCGTGGAACTGCTGCGCATGGGCGGACGCGACGTCAACGCCCGCGCCTACTTGTCGCGCTTCAACTTCAGCGGCGTGGACCAGCAGAAGAAGTGCGGCGTGCTCTCGGGCGGTGAGCGCAACCGCCTGCAACTGGCATTGGCACTCAAGGAGGAGGGCAACGTCCTGTTGCTCGATGAGCCCACCAACGACATCGACGTGAACACCCTGCGCGCCCTGGAGGAAGGTCTGGAAGACTTCGCCGGCTGTGCCGTGGTCATCAGCCACGACCGCTGGTTCCTGGACCGCATCTGCACCCACATCCTCGCCTTCGAGGGCAACTCTAACGTGTTCTTCTTCGAGGGCAGCTACAGCGAGTATGAGGAGAACAAATTGAAGCGCCTGGGCAAGGAAGAGCCCACCCGCGTGCGCTATCGCAAGTTGACGGATTAGGTTTTAGACTTTAGATTTTAGACTTTAGACTTTAGACTTTAGGTGTTAGGTAATAAATACATTTTGATATGAGAACAATGAGAACAATCGCAATGATGATGTTGGCCCTGGCTATCGTGTCGTGTACCGGCAAGTGGCAGCAGGGCAAAGAGATCAACAACGGCCACGATTTCCTGTGCAGTGTTGGCGTCTGTGATGACTCGCTAAACCTCAGCAGCAACGATCTACGCTATGATGACGATGGCGAGAAATACCCCCACAGGCTCCTTGACCTAGCCGCCTGCCAGGCTTTGGGTATCGACAAGGTGATGTATGTGGACACGATGAACACCACTGTCACTGTGTGGGGCATGAAGGACTATCCTGACAAGGGCATCACCCTGCTGCTGGGACATACGTCCTACAGCGACATGCGCACCTGCTGGCTGGCGACATACGGCAAGGACGGCATGATTGACTTTATGCGCCTGGGCGAGTGCGGCGGCGCCGTGAACCTGTCCTACTGGGACGACGTCGATGAGCACACCCGCCACATGGGCATCGACTCGATGCGCATGGTCATGCCCGACAAGTGGGGCAAGCCCATCAACGTGAGCCGCTGGATTTCCTACAACGTGCAGCGCGATGGCGTGGACGCCGACTCTACCCTGTGGTTCATCCACAACGAGTTGCCGGTCACCATCGGCAACGACGGACTCTTCACCGTGGGCAAAATCGGCACCGTCTATAGCTCTGACACCACCCTGCTGACCAACTTCTGGCGCGACAAACGCGCGATGGAGGTACTCTCGTGGACACCCCTGAGCGACACGACCTTCTATGACAGGGTGGAAGCCTTCCTCAACGAGGCCCAGGCCCACATCACCGAGCCCGCTCAGCTGCTGGGCGATTTCGGCGTTCTCGTGAATGACCGCCTCTATTGCGACACCCAACGCATGATGCAATGGTGCTGCGACCACCCCGACAGCCAACTCTCCCGCGGTCTGGTCAGGAGTTTCAAGGACGTCAGTCCGGAGTGGGTCCTCGACATACTCAAGAAAATCAAGGACCCGCAGCTTCTCGCCCGCAGCAAGCAGCTGATGGGATTGTAATGTGTCAGAAATAACTGATAAAACGGAGATGACGGGCTGATTTGAACCCGTCATCTCCGTTTTATATAAGTCTTTTTCTTTAAAGAATCCATTGCAAGAAATCGACTCCCAACCTTGACACGTACAGCATTCACCCAATATATTCGGCAAATAGTTTGAAATATTCCCATTAATTGCTTATTTTTGCAGGGACGATACATTAGCAGTTATACTTCGACCTTAAGAATCACTTACGCTAATGTACAGCGCCCCCTCGTCATCCCAGTTAATTAACCGCCGAATCCGAGGGCACTATAGGCCAAATACTATCATATTATGGACGCTTGGGACATCGGAAAAATTATCGGTATTATTATTGATCTGGTCTTAATTTATTTCGGATGGGGTATTTTGAATCAGAAGAATCGTGGATGGGGTTACTATGTGATGCTGATTCTTTTTCCTTTTATCGGTTACATCGTCACCACATACCTGAAAGACTTGAGCAATGAAGAACCATAAACGACATCACTGAATCACAGCAAAACTACACGGACCCCCAGAGAAACAATAAGCACAATAAATACAATAGCCTGTCCGCCAATTATTTGTATTTATTGTGCTTATTGTTTTCCTCTTGTCCAAGTGAGAGGGGGCGGGTCACACATCGGCGGCGTGGAGGGCCGAGGCGATGGTCTGCCACAGGACGGTGAATGTCACGGCGCCCATCATCACGTTGTAGAGGATGTCGCGCACGGTGACGGCACCCCAATCCTGGCCGCGCCACAGCATCAGCCAGCAGACGGCGCACACCACCAGGGCAATGGCATAGACGACCGTCGTGGCCCACGAGCCGCGCGGCTGCTTCTCGGGCAGCTTGTTGAGCACGCGGCGGGTGAACCAGGGGTTCTCCCCGGGGTCATGCGCGCCCTGCTTGAGCATCTGCGCCAGTTTCTTGTCTTCTTCGTTGGTATTCATATCTTCTTAGAATCTTTATGGAAATGCAACTATTAACTATTAACTGTTAACTGTTCTCTATTAACTGTCAATAAATTGTCTCATCTTGTCCTTGGCGCGGTGAATGAGCGACTTGACGGAGCCTTCGGGCAACTGCATGATCTTGGCCACCTGCTTCAACGGCTGGTCCTCGATATAGAACAGGGTGACTGCCACGCGCTCCTTTTCGCCCAGGTCGGCAAGGGCTCGCTGCACCGTCATCGACGCGTCGATGGCATCGCTGGCCGCCGTGCTGACCTCCCCCATGCGGGAAATGTCCTCGACATGCTCCTCCTGATGTCGGCGGGTGTGGCTGTAGAACTCGTTGTAGGCGATGCGGTACAGCCAGGTACCGAACGACGAGAGCCCCTTGAAGCTGCGGATGCCCACATAGGCCTTGATGAAGGTCTCCTGCGCCAGGTCGTCGGTCAGCATCTCGTCGCCCGTGGTCAGGTTCAGCAGGAACCGGCGCACGCGCGGCTGATAGGCCTCGACGAGCCTGCCGAATGCGTCCCGGTTGTCGGCCAGGGCGCATTGCGACAGCAGTCTTATTTCATCAAGCTTGGATAACATCTCTAATCTCTCCTGTACGGGCCTCACGCTAAGGCGCTAAGCCGCTAAGATTTATTTAATAGGGCTGATAGGTATTGTTGTCGTCATCGTTCCTGTAGTCCTCGTCCATGGGCGGCGGCACGGGGATGCCTTCGCGCATGGGTTGGCGGGGCTGCATCTGCTGGCTGTGTTTCCAGGCTTCCTGCAATGACTTCTGCTCCTTGTAGAGGATGAAACCCTTGCACACGCCCACCACCATCAGTGCCAAGCCAATGGGCCAGAACGGATTCTCGGCATCACCGATTGCCACGCTGAAGAGTACCAGCAACGTTCCCCAGCCGATCCACTTGACAGCAGGCATCAGGGCGCGCCAGTTGACCATGTCGGTCATCACGATGGGATTGTCGGGAGTCTGGCCACTGATGGGCGTGCCGACGGGCACCTGGCCGGGCTGCTGGGCGGGAGCGCCATTGAATGCAGGGGGTGTGGCAGTCACGACAGGCTGCTGCACATAGATGGCACTGCGTCGTGTGTCGTTCAGCGAGAGTTCGTTGAGCGGGTAGTTATTCTCGATGGCCTTCTCGATGACGCGGTACTTGTTGCGGCGGTTCATGAAGCGGAACAACAGCACCAGGGCCACAATTCCCAGCAAGCAGAAAGAGCCGCTGATGGTCATCTGCTTGACCACACTAGCCCACTGGTTGCTGATCTCCTTGATATCCTCGGGAGACATGTCCTCCTTGAGGCCATTGACTCTCACATTAGTGCCATTGCCCGAGGTGAGGGTGTCGTCAAGGGCACGGTTGATCTTGTCGCGCACCTTCTGCAACTCGGGCAACCCCGATACGGTGACAGACTCATCGCCATCATTCACGACAATCGAGTCACCCTTGAACTCAACTTGCGTCTTGCCGGCAGGAGCCTTCTTGCTGGCTACCTTGATGCCAGGAGCCGCAGTAACTGCGACAGCCATCGTCAGCATCATCACAAGTGTCAAAATTGTCTTTTTCATTTCCTTTATCGTTTTAGTCGTTTGTAATTGTTTTCTGTAGATTTGGCAGCGCTTGTCTGCCGCGTTCATGCATTAGATGCACTACCCCACCTAAAAAGTTGCACAAAGTTGAGAAAAATTTTTCACATTTTTCAAAACGCCCTCATTGTCAGCATTATAGCGCACAACTTTCCCGATGTACAGCCTCGTAGAGGCTTGACGGGTCGGAGACCCGGCTTCAACGGGAAACACCATGCAAGTGGGCCGACGGCCCACGCAGCTTGGTGCCGGGCAAACACCAGGAGAAGTGCCTCGTAGAGGAACTTCTACATCGGGTCACCTTACGTCAGCCTGTAATCGTTCCACTCTACACCAGACTGTTCCAGCATCGACCTGTACTCATCTTCAAACGTCGTCACCTTGTGATGTTCACGCTGATTGATGATATAGTTGATGATGACATCTTTCTCACGTATGCCACAAGAGAAGGCACCATACTCCTTGCCCCATCCACTGAATTGAGGGAAATAGGCCTGTTGCTTGGCCCACTTGCTGCTCCCTTGCTTGATGTCACGCACCAGGTCGCTCAAGGCCATCGTCGGAGCCAACTCAACAAGCATGTGTATGTGGTTGCCGATGCCGTTGATGCGGTGCAGCCTGCATCCGCGGCTTTTGATGATTGACCAGATGTATCGGTACATGTGCTCGCTCGTCTCGTCGGGGATGGTCATCTGGCGGCGATACGTATTGATGACAATATGGTACAATGAAATGACTGCACTCATTTTCTCAATGATTAATAGAATGATGCAAAGTTAAGCATAGCCACATTAATTCACAAATTTCATCGCCTTGAAGTTCGTCTACGACGCACTTCACGCCTGATTGTTCGCCACCAAGCTGCGCCCGCCTTCGACGGGCTTGCATGGTGTTTCACAACAAAATCGGGTCTTCGACCCGCTCTGCCTCTTCGAGGCAATTATTTCGCACTACCGCACCTAAAAAGTTGCACAAAGTTGAGAAAAATTTTCGAAATATTTTCTAACTTTGTGGCTATTAACCAAAATAATAATGATTTAACCTCTCTATAAATGATATACACGATGATGAAACGTACTCTATTGCTGCTTATCGCCCTTGCCGTGGCAACAGGCATCGGTGTCAGAGCATACGAAGCACAGAAGCGCGAAATGCGCTCGGCTTGGGTTGCCACCGTCTGGGCCATCGACTGGCCGTCGACAATGAACAACGCTACGGCCCAGAAGGCCGAAATCTGCTCCTACCTGGACCAGCTGCAGGCCCAGAACTTCAATGCCATCTTCTTCCAGGTGCGCTCGATGTGCGATGCCATGTACCAGTCCAGCTACGAGCCCTGGTCCAGCTACCTGACTGGCACCCGCGGCAAGAATCCGGGGTACGACCCGCTGGCCTATGTCGTCGAGCAATGCCACGCCCGCGGCATCCAGTGCCACGCCTGGGTCAACCCCTACCGCTGGACCACGAGCACCGACTGGAACACGCCCCAGGACCAGGAATTGAAGAACAACCGCATGCTCCTGACCTACTCCTCCGGCAGTTCGACGACCACCATCCTCAACCCCGGCCTGCCCGAGGTGCGCCAGCGCATCGTCAACGTCATCAGGGAAATCATCACCAACTATGACGTGGACGGCGTCGTGTTCGACGACTATTTCTACCCTAACGGCATCCCCACCAACAACAGAGCCGAGGACTACAAACTATGGAACGACTCTGGCGTGGACATGACCTTTGCCGACTGGCGCCGCAACAACGTCAACATGATGGTCAGGGAAGTCTATGAGATGATACAGGACGTGAAGCCCGAGGTGCGCTTCGGCATCAGCCCCGCCGGCGTGGCCGCAACCGCCAGCACGTCGGCCGACCACCATGGTGTGACCCCTTGTCCCACGGGCAGCGACTGGCAGTTTAACGGCATCTTCAGCGACCCGCTGGCCTGGCTCGAGCAGGGCACCATCGACTACATCTCGCCGCAACTGTACTGGAAGACCGACCACCCGACCAACCCCTTCGGCCCGCTCACCGACTGGTGGAGCTACATCGCCAAGCACTACGGCCGCCACCACTATGCCAGCCACAGCATCTCGTTCCTCGCCGAGGGCAACAACACGGCCAGCAGCTGGGCCGAAATCACCCAGCAGATCAACTTGTCGCGCGAGTACACCCAGGACAACGCGCCCGGTGCTGTGCTCTATAGCGCCAAGAACATCAACGGCAACAACGGCGGCGTCAGCGGCCTGGGCAACTACCTGCATGCCAACGCCTTCCAGCAGCCGGCGATGATACCCGCCCTGACGTGGAAGGAGGCCCCCGGCTACAGCGCGCCGACGGGCCTGACCAGCAACGGTGAAGCCCTGTCGTGGGACGTCCAGGAGGGCACGCTGGTCAAGTACTCGGTCTATGCTGTCCCCGAGGACATCACGGCCGCCGATGCCATGAGCGTCGCCTACGACGGCATCAAGGGCGACTACCTGCTGGGCGTGACCTACAAACCGTCATATACCCTGCCTCGCGACTTCCAGAGCGGCTACTGGTATGCCGTGTGCGTCATCGACGGCTACGGCAACGAGAGCGAGCCGACCTACTTGAGCGAGGGCGGCGACCCCACCGGGCCGGAGCAGCCCACGCCCGTGACCTACAGCATCGAGAAGGTGTGGGAGATCAACAACCCCAGCTTCCTCACCATGGGCGACGCCCGCCAGGGCTTCGGCATGGACGGCAAGTTCTACATCAATGACAAGAACACGGCCACCATCTATGAGGTGGACAGCAACGGCTTGACAGGTGTCACCTATGAGGGCGGCCACAACGTGGGCCTCACACGCGACCAGGCCGGCAACCTCGTGGTCGGCGACGCCCATTTCGCCGATCCCTGGAACACCAGCAACACCAATGTCAAGGTGATCAATCCCGCAACCGGCGAGGTGGTGACCTATACCCTACCCGCCGATGTCACCAACTTCGGGCGCAGCGACTTGTTGGGCTTCGCGCGCGGCAACCTGCTCGAGAATGGCGAATTCTTTATCGTGGGCGCCACCAGCGACGCTTCCATCAGCCGCATCACCATCACTGACGGCGAACTGGACCAGGACAACACCTATCTGGCCCACTGCGACGGCGTGACCGCCAGCACGGGTACCGTGGTCAACGCCTATACCGACGCGGCAGGCAACGAGGCGGTGCTCTTTGTCAACCGCTCCAGTTCTTCGGTCGTCAAGATGATGCCCGACGGCGACAACTTTGCCGGCACATCCATCTTCCTGCCCAACAAGGGCAACTGCAACGGCACATTCCCCTTTGTGTGGCAGGGCAAGGACTTCATGCTCTACCCGACGACGAGCAATTACCGTGACGGCTTTGCCGTGGCCGAGCCCAATGCCGCCGAGCCCATCGTCGTTGTCCCGCAGACCGCCTCCAGCGATGCCAACACCTACCAGGCCAACTGGCTCAACGCCGAGGTCATCGACTCACGCCACGTGACCATCTACCAGTACTACCCCGGCGGTCACATCACCGTGTGGAGCCTGACCAAGCAGGGCGGCCTCCTGCGTGGCGACGTCAACGAGGACGGCACGGTCAACATCAGTGACGTCACCGTCCTGATCAACTACCTGCTGAGCCACAACAGCGATGGTGTCAACCTCGACAACGCCAACTGCAATCAGGACGACGCCATCAGCATCGCCGATGTCACCGCCCTGATCAACCGCCTCCTCAGCGGCTCCTGGCCCGAATAGACACAGTTTGCACAAACATTATAAAAGCCGGTGTGTCATCATTCAATTGCTGGAATTATAACCGCCCTACGGGCGGGAAATTAAACAAATTTTTAAATTAAAATTTTATAATTAATTTGCTTAATTTCCCGTGCGATAGCACGGTTATATTCCGTGTCGCAATGATGACACACCGGCTTTGTTATGGTATTTTGATACAGGATTACTTGGTGTCCTCCAAGTCCTCGAGTTGCTCAAGGACGTCGCGGTAGTGACGCTGTGTCCTGAAATGTACTTTCAAGCCAATCAATGCACCGACAAGGATGCCCACGATGCAACAAGGCACTAAATACTCGCTGCCACCTGTCCGCTGTGCCATCTCATAGACAGCCCATGAGGCCCAAGCCACGGCCACAGGAATACCGAACCACGGCCAGTTGCCATCGCGCTTCTTGGCAAGAGCCAGCTTGCGCTTGACCTCCACCAGGTTGCCTCCCATCAAGTTGTCGTCTCGCAGGACGCGTCCGTTAAAGTAGATGAATCCCGCAACCGCGAGCATCAGCACACACATGGCAATCCACAGACCGACGGAGAGACCGTTTAGCATCACAAAGGCCCAGTAGCCATAGGGAATCATCGCCAGTGCAATGACTGCAATAACCAGATAGCGCTTGTTGAGTGTACCCACGCCACGCTTGATGGAGCGGCGGATAAAGCGGTCGTTCACAATCGTTTGGTTCTCGAGTTTATCTTTCAATATCGCCATCTGCTGGCGCATTTCTTCAAGTTCGTAGTCCATAATCTTCTCGTTTTTTTTAATTGTTCATTTTCTTGAGTTGTTCCTTGATGCGGTAGAGGCGGGTCGCCACAGCGGTCGTCGTGATGCCCACCACCTGGCCGATTTCCTCGTAGGGCATATTCTCCAGCCACAGCAGCACGATGGCGCGGTCGAAGGGCTGCAGGCGGCTGATGCGCTCGTGGAGCATGTCCACCTGGCGGGAATCGGCGTCATGGTCCTCAAACAGGTTGATGTCCATTGACAACGGTTCACTGCTCGTGCGGCGGTTCTTGCGGTCAAGTGAGATGCAGGTGTTGAGCGCCACGCGGTAGATCCACGTCTTCACATTGCAGCGGTTCTCAAATCCCTCAAAGCCTCGCCACATGTTGATGACCGCCTCTTGAAAGAGGTCGTTCACCTCATCGGCATCTTTCGAGAACATGTAGCACACCGTATAGATAGTGCTCTTGTTCTGCTTGATGATCTGTGCAAATTTGCTTTCCAGTTCGTTCATTTTTTCGTCGTTTTAAAACTATCTTTTGCCCATTAGACGAACAACTCAATGAAAAAATCACACAAAAATAAAAAAATTTTTCGAGAAAACACTTGGCAAATACTTGAAGTCGGAATCGCATCGAAATAAAAAGTTGGCACGCAATTTGCCTATGTGGCAATTGCGTAGTAATTTTGCAGTTTGAATTTACATCTTATAATTAAAGAAGAATGAAGATTATCAGCAAGGTCAATGAGTTGCGCGAGGCCGTGGAGGCTTTCCGCCAGTCAGGTAAGTCGGTTGGTTTGGTGCCCACGATGGGTGCCTTGCACGAGGGTCACAAGTCGCTTGTGGACCGTGCCCGCAAGGAGAACGACGCCGTCGTCGTGAGCTGTTTCCTCAACCCCACGCAGTTCAACAACAAGGAGGACCTGCGCACCTATCCCCGCACCGCCGAGCGCGATGCCGCCATGCTCGAGCAGTGTGGCGTCGATGTGGCCTTCATGCCCACCGTCGAGGAGATCTATCCCGAGCCCGATACCCGCGTGTTTGACCTCGGCCCCGTCCAGCAGGTGATGGAGGGCGCGATGCGTCCCGGCCACTTCAACGGCGTGTGCCAGATTGTGAGCAAGCTGTTCTCATGGGTGATGCCCGACCGTGCCTACTTCGGCGAGAAGGACTTCCAGCAGATTGCCGTCATCCGTGCGATGATCAAGCAGCTGGGCTTCAATATCAATATCGTGCAGTGCCCCTGCATCCGCGAGGATGACGGCCTGGCCAAGAGCAGCCGCAACGTGCGCCTCACCCCTGAGGTCCGCAAGGTCGCCCCGCAGATCTATGCCACGCTGCAGCGCAGCCTGGAGTTCGCCAAGGACCACACCGTGGAGCAGACCCACGACTGGGTAGTGGCCACCATCAATGCCTGGCCCGAGATGGAAACGGAGTATTTCTCGATCTGTGACGGCATCACGTTGCAGCCCGTTACCAGTTGGGACGAGAGCGACTACATCGTGGGTTGCATCACCGTCTATTGCGGCGACGTTCGCGAGATCGACAATATCACTTATAAGAAGTAAGTGCCTTCGGCACTCACTGATGAGTGATTAGAGATTAGTGATTAGTGAAACTGATAACTGAAACTAAAAACTGAGAAGAAGATATGTACATCCAGGTCATGAAATCCAAGATACACCGCGTGACGGTCACCGATGCCAACCTCAACTACATCGGCAGCATCACCATCGACCAGGACCTCATGGATGCCGCCGGCATCATCGAGGGTGAGCGCGTGTACATCGTTGACGTGAACAACGGCGAGAGACTCGACACCTATACCATCGCCGGAGAACGTGGCAGCGGCACCATCTGCCTGAACGGTGCTGCAGCCCGCAAGGTCGAGGTGGGCGACATCGTCATCATCATGGCTTATGCCATCGTCACCCCCGAGGAGGGCCGCGACTTCAAGCCGCAGATCGTCTTCCCCGACACGGCAACCAACAAGCTTATCAAGAAGAAATAATAACAATAACCGGACAACACCCACGCTAAGGCGCTAAGGCGCTAAGCTATGATTAAACACTTAGTGCCTTTGCGGCTTGGCGTGAGGTTTTCGGGCAATACATAGTGAGAAAGACTAAAAACCACCAAAATAATGTTTGAAAATTTATCAGAGAAACTCGAACGGTCATTCAAGGTCCTGAAAGGACAAGGCCGCATCACCGAAATCAACGTAGCATCCACCCTGAAGGAAGTGCGCCGCGCACTGGTTGACGCCGACGTCAGCTACCCCGTCGCCAAGAAGTTTGTCGATGACGTCAAGGCCAAAGCCATGGGCCAGAACGTGATCAACGCCGTCAACCCCAGCCAGTTGATGGTCAAGATCGTGCACGACGAGCTGGCAGCGCTGATGGGCGGCGAGGAAGCCACCTTCAGCATCGAGGGCAATCCCGCCATCATCCTGATGTCGGGTCTGCAGGGTTCCGGTAAGACTACCTTCACCGGAAAGCTGGCCAACCGCCTGAAGAGCGGCAAGGACAAACGCAAACCGCTGCTCGTGGCCTGTGACGTCTATCGCCCCGCCGCCATCGAGCAGTTGAAGACCATCGCCGAGCAGATCGAGGTGCCCGTCTATAGCGAGCCCGACTGCAAGGATCCCGTGGCCATCGCCCAGCGCGCCATCGAGCACGCCAAGCAGAACGGCTACGACCTGGTGATTGTCGATACTGCCGGCCGCCTCGCCGTCGACGAGGCGATGATGGTCGAGATCAAGGCCATCAAGGATGCCATCCACCCCAACGAGACGCTGTTCGTCGTGGACTCGATGACCGGTCAGGACGCCGTGAACACGGCCAAGGCCTTCAACGAGCGCCTGGACTTTGACGGCGTTGTGCTCACCAAGCTCGACGGTGACACCCGCGGCGGTGCCGCCCTGTCGATCCGCGCCGTCGTCGACAAGCCCATCAAGTTTGTGGGTATCGGCGAGAAGATGACCGACCTGGACCCCTTCCGTCCCTCGGGTATGGCCGACCGCATCCTGGGCATGGGCGACATCGTGTCGTTCGTGGACCGCATGCAGCAGCAGTATGACGAGGCCGAGGCCGAGAAGCTCGAGAAGAAGATCAAGCAGAACAAGTTCGACTTCGACGACTTCATCAAGCAGATCAAGCAAATCAAGAAGATGGGTAACCTCAAGAGCCTGGCTTCGATGATTCCCGGCGTGGGCAAGGCCATCAAGGACATCGACATCCCCGATGACGCCTTCAAGGGCGTGGAGGCCATCATCGGCTCGATGACGCCGCTCGAGCGCGCCAACCCCGACATCATCGACGCCAGCCGCCGCAAGCGCATCGCTGCCGGTAGCGGCACCAGCGTCGAGGAGGTGAACCGCCTGTTGAAGCAGTTCCTGTCGATGCGCAAGGTCATGCACCAGGTATCCACCAATCCCATGCAGATGATGCGCAACGCCAAGGCCCAGGCCAAGGCTCAGAAGCGCGGTCGATAAAGTTTCATCTCACGCTAAGCCGCCAGGGCACTAAGCTTTTTTTTCATCCATTGGCTTAATAATCAAAGAATTAGTCAATAAAAAAAACGATTGAGTGTCTTATTGATTTGCGAGCCCTTGCGAGCAATAATACTCTTAGCGCCTTTGCGGCTTAGCGTGATGCAATTTCCTGACGAATGAATCTACTCTCCATATTGATGCTATCGCTCGTGTCGCTGCTCCAGAGCAACAACACGGTCAACCTGACGTTCGTGGGTGACGCGATGCAGCATGCGCCCCAGATCACCGCGGCGCAGCGTGCCGACGGCACCTACGACTACAGCGACTGCTTCGCCCATCTGGCCGAGGACATCACCTGGGCCGACCTGGCCGTCGTCAACCTCGAGTGCCCCATTGCCGGGAAGCCCTACACCGGCTACCCCTGCTTCAGCGCGCCCGACAGCTACGCCCAGCAGCTGCACGACGTAGGCTTCGACCTCTTCCTCACGGCCAACAACCACTGCCTGGACCGCCGCGATGCGGGCCTCGTGCGCACCTGCCGCACCCTCGACTCGCTCGGCATCTCCCACATCGGCACCTATCCCAACCAGCAGGAACGTGACCGCCGCATGCCCCACATCGTCAATGTCAAGGGCATGAAAATCGCCTTCCTGGACTACACCTACGGCACCAACGGCATCCCCATCCAGGGTGACGTCATCGTCGACTTCATCGACCAGCAGCTCATTGCCGACGACATCGCCCTGGCACGCCAGCGCGGGGCGCACGCCATCTGCGTCAACCTGCACTGGGGCATCGAGTACCAGCTCAAGCCCGTCGCCTCACAGCGCACCCTAGCCGACTGGCTCGTCACCCAGGGCGTCGATCTCATCATCGGCGGCCATCCCCACGTGGTCGAGCCCATGGAGGTGCGCTACAGCGAGGAGTATGACAAAAAGGTGCTCCTGGTCTATAGCATGGGCAACTTCATCAGCAACCAGAGCGACATCGACACACGCGGCGGCGCCATGGTCAAGGTCTCCCTCAGGATGGACAACGGCCGCGCCGTCATCGAGAATCCCCGCTACAAACTCTTCTTCGTCCAGAAGCCCCGCTCCTCCGGCGAGAACTACGTCCTCATCCCCGAGGCCCGCCCCGACCTGCTGCGACCCGACAGCCGCACCGAGTTCGACCGCTTCATGGCCCGCACCCACGACCTCGTCACCAGCCACAACATCGACGTCCCCGCCGAATAAAAGCTGAGGGTGTGCCATAAATCAATTGCTAGAACTATAACCGCCCTACGGGCGGGAAATTAAACAAATTTTTAAATTAAAATTAATATTTTATTTATATTAATAAAAATTTTATAATTAATTTGATTAATTTCCCGTGCGACAGCACGGTTATATTACTGTGTTGCAATGATGACACACCGGCTCGGGGGGGCGTTGACACCACCGAAAGTCCAATCGACCATGTAGAGACGCAAAATTTTGCGTCTCCCCGCGATAGCTGATCAAGCCTACCGCAGCATCAACGCCACCCTACCCCCTCTAATCTTAGAGGGGGGCTGCTAACGTGCTGATTGACAATCAATAATTTCATCGGACTCTCGTTATTACAGGCTTGAGGGCCCTTTATACGCAGCAAGAGGATGTGCCGTGGCACATCCTCTTGTCATTTATTCCCGCGGAGTGAGGGGCTTATTCCTCAGAGCCGCCGTTGGTCAGAATCAGGTTGATGAGCATGGTGACGTCCTTGATGGTGATATCCTCATCACCGTTGACGTCGGCACAGATGGTGCAGATCTCACCAGTCTTGCTCAGCAGATAGTTGACCAGGGCGGTCACGTCCTTGATCGAGGTCTTGCCGTCGTGGTTGACGTCACCGGTGCTGTGAACCGGTGCAGCCTCCCAGGGGAACTCGCCTGCGATGGTGAGCCATGCCTTGTTGGCGGGCATCACGTCCATCAGGGGGGCGGCAGGAACGAATCCCAGCTTGCCGGACTCGGTGATGCCGATAACATACTTGCCCGTGGACAACTCTCTGTTGTTGGCATTGAACGTGCCGGTGCCGCTCTTCCTGGTGAAGGTGATGGTGCCGTCGGTATTGCAGTAATAAGTACCGGCCAGCATGTTATCGCTGAATGTGGGGCCGTTGTCGGCACGGGGTGCGTCGGACGTGGCATTCAGGTCGGGGTCGGTAAACCTGGGCTCGGTCAACGGTATCAGCTGGCAGTCGGCGGCATTGGGCGAGGAGCACTCCAGCACAACCGGCATACCGGCAGGCACAGTGCCGCCCGTCGAAGCGACCACCTCATAGGCCAACACGCCGTCGTCAGAGATGCCAGAGATAGAATAGGCATTGAGCACGTTCTCGGACAGCTGGAAGTCGAAGGGCACCTTGATCGTCGTATAGTACTTGCCGAGGTACTCGACCTCGGGCTTCACGTTGAAGTGAGCCACGGGCTCGACGTACCACTTGGCATTGGTAGCGGTTTTAGACGTGTTGATGGCAAAGGTGCCGTTATCATCCACGAAATAGCGGACTCCCAGGTTGGCAGCCGAATAATTCGAGGACTTCAGCTCGATGGATGCCGAGTAGAGCGTATTCTCGTCCGTCCCACTCTCCTTCACGATGTTGATGTAGAGCTCCGAGAACTCCACATAGGTGGATCCGGGGTATGTGCCCGTCGTCAGGGTCAACAGACTCGTTCCCTGGCCGATCAGGTTGTAACCATTGTCATAGGGGTTGGTCGATGCCTTGAAGGCATAAATCACGTCGGCAGGGTAGATGCACTCGGCGTCCTCGATCATGTGGATATCGGTGGCAAGGTACTTGCCGGCACACTCCAGGGCGCGAGCCCGCGCACCGGAGGGATCCCATAAGGCGAACTGGCCCAGACCGCCGCCGGCCGTGCTGATGCAGGTGGTATAGTTAAACAAGTCGTTGGCAATCGAGATATAGTCGCTCGTGTACTGTGCGTTGCGGAAACGGTAGAATCCGTCGCTGCTGAGCTGTGCCATTGCGGGCAGGGCGCACAGGGCCATCAGGGCCGCTGCGCCGATATTGCGGAATAATTTCTTCATGATGATTTCGATTTATTAAGTTTATAGTTTTTATAAAAATCGTGAGCAATTCACGATGGATGGTCATACTCCTTCATCGGGAAGCCACCGCTTGGCCGAGAATTGCTCACGATAAGTGGATTAGTCAGACTAGTTTTCTACCAGCGTTCCTCCATTGCTCAAGATAAGGTTGATGAGGGCAGTAACATCCTTGATAGTCATCTTGCTGTCCTGATAAACATCACTGCAGTAAGGACATGCAGGACTCGTGTGGTTGGTCAACAGGTGGTTGATCAGAGCCGTCACGTCATGGATGTTGACAACGCCGTCGTGGTTCACGTCACCCCTGAGCGACGAGAGTGCGATAGTAGCATCGGTCTCGCTCACCAGGAATGCCTTGTTGGCCGTGGGAGCCTGCCAGTTGTTGACAAACTCGCCACCCACCAGGTTGCGTACCACGCAGTCCTTCTTGTTGTTCTCGTTCACGTAAACACACTTCTGCAGGTCGCTGTTCGACAGGCCCCAGAAGTACTTGTTGTTCACGGTGCCGGCATTGAGCATCATCAGGTGCTCATACTCCTTGACATAGCTCTCATAGAAGCTGTCGCCGAACATCGACTTAACCAGGTTGAACAGCGTCTCGACCTGAGCGGTCTTGAGCTCGAATCTGTTGATCAGGTAGTCAACACCGACGAGCAGGTTGCCGGTCACTGCGGCGGGCGTAGCGGTGCTCAGCGACAGGGTGTAGTCGCCGGCAGCCTTGGCAACGAGCAGCACGGGTGTCTGGGCGGGGATGGTACCCGTCAGAGCCTCGAGAACGGCATTGCCGTTCTTGACACCAGTTACCTTGTAGGCGGTTACAGCCTCGGACAGGTCATAAGCAAAGTCGGTGTACAGCGTCGTGGCATAGCCACCGATACCGTCGGCATAGGGACAACCGAACTGGTTCTCCTCAGTAACAGATACCATGAAGTCAGCGCGGGACTCCAGCGTCCAGATGGTGCGGGCAGCATTGTTGATGATGTCCTTGTTGCCCTGGCTGATGTAATCAGGCTTGTTGTTCTCCTGAACGACATAGTACTTGAAGTCGGGACGAACCTGCTCGATCATGTCGAGGTAGTCAGCAAACTCACCCAGCTGATCGACGTTCTCCTGATAGGTCTGGCTGGCCTTCACGCGCTCCCAGTAGGTCATCGCGGTCTCGTAGGCGAAGTCCCAAACATAGTTCTTGTTGTTGAGCACCTCACGATAGAAGGCCATGGTCGAAGCCGAGTCAACGGGCTCGGTCAGCGTGCCGCCCATGCGCTCCCAAGTCTCATGCAGGTCGAAGTGCTTCAGGACGCTCGTTCCGGCGCCGTTGGTCTTCTCCAGGATCTTGTCGATGGTGCTGTTGATGAAGTCAACAAGCATCGGCAGCTTGGTCTCTACCTGATGGGTGTGCTCGCGATAGAAGTCAACCACGGGCTGCATGCTCGGGGTCCTGCCATACAGGCGATAGCCGCCCTCGGCATCCTCGACATACAGGTGGTGGTCGAAGCTCTCATTGAACTTAGCCATGATCTCGTCAAGGCCGTGCTCGCCCAGGATGTTGCCTGCGCCCTCGGCGTGCAGCTTGTTGACTGCCAGCTCGACGAGCTCCGGAACATAGCGCATAGCGCGGTCGGCATAGCCCTGCAGGTCGGCGCCCTGTGAGCGCAGCGACTGTACCTGGCCCTTCTCGTTGGTCTCTACCCAGATGACCGTACCGGCCTGCTGGTCAATAGCATCGGTGAAGTTCAAGGTCTTGCGGCCCTGGACGTTGGCATACATGCCATTGCCGTTGTTCTTGACAGCGAAGTAGCCCTTGATGGCACCACCGGCAAGAGCGGGAATCTCGACGGGCATGTCGATGATGAAGTAGGCGTTGGCCTCGCCACTCACGGCCATACCGGCCTTCTCGGCCTTGGCGATGATGGTGCAGTCCTCGGTCAGGTTGACGGTATTGCCCTGGGTCCAGTTCTTGCCGCCGTCGGTGCTGTAGCTGATAACGGCACCCTCGGTAGCACAGGTGATGTTCAGCGTCTGGGCGCCGGTGTAGCTACCGGATACCAGCGAGAACTCGGGAACTGCAACAACGGGCATGGGCTGAACGGTCAGCGTGTAGCTGGCGGTAGCGCCACCGTTGTACATGTCATTGCCAACCACAGTAGCGGTGATGGTCGTGGTACCCTCACCCTGGAGAGTGACCTCACCGTTCTCGTTAACCGTAGCAACGTTCACGTCGCTGCTGGCGTAGGTAACCTCCAGGCCAGCGGGAGTGGTCGTTGCCGTGGGTGCGGTGTAAGCGGTGCCAAGGACAGCGACATCACTGTCGATGCCGAAGGTAACAGTAGCATTCTGCTTAGCGAAGTGGTAGGTAGCAGTTGCACTAGTAGCACCCTCGTGCTCAACACCGTCATTAACGTTAACCGTCAAGGTAACGTCGCCAACGGCGTTGTTGGGCAGTACGATGTAGCCATCAACGGGCTCTACCGTCTCCTCGCCAATCATGTAGGTAACGGTAACATCGTCGCCGACAGTGCCGGTAACGGTAACCTTCACCTTAGATTCAACGCCAACGTTGAAAATAGTTCCATCCACGGGATCGAAGGCAATCTCGATAGCCTCAGCGGCATTGAACTTGTAGTCAGCGCTCTTCTCGGCAGCGGCAGCGTGCTCGTAACCGTCGGTAATGGTAACCTGCAGAGTTACGGTACCAGCCTCATTGCTCGTGATGTCGATGCCCTTCTCGGGATCGTAGGTCTGCGGCTCGTCATCACGGGTGAAGTTGGTCGTGTAGAGGATCTTCACATCATCACCGATGACATTCTGGATGTTCTCCACCTTCACATTCACAACGTCACCAACGGTGTAGTTCTCCTGGTCGGGATCAGCAACCAGGTCGAACGTGATAGCGGGAGCAGCATTGAACTTGTAGGTAGCTGTTGCGGTGCTTTCGCCCTGGTGGTCGTAACCGTCGGTCACGTTCACGGTCAGCAGCACTTCACCCACCTTGTCACTGGGAATATCAATGCCCAATTCGGGGTCATAAGTTTCTTCGGCACGGTTGTCGGTAATCGTGTAAGTGATCAACAACTCATCGCCTATGTTCTCCTGTACGCCCACCTTCACGTTCACCTTGTCACCAACGGTGTATTCGGCGCTGCCGTCAGGAGTCAGAGTGATAACCAAGGCCTTGGCGGCATTGAAGTGGTAGGCTACCGTGTCGGTAGCTTCATTGTCACCGTCCAGCGCATAAACCGTTACGACTACGTCGCCAGCAGCAGTGTTGGGCAGAATGATACCAGCCTCGGTATAGTCCTGCTCTTCTCCATTGTTGATCTTGTAGGTCACCATGGTGTCCTCACTGCCGTTCTCAACGGTAGCGTAAACCGTAACGTTATCACCCACGGTATAACCCTCAGCCTCGGCAGGCGTCAAAGTAACCGTCAACTCAGGTTCAA
The DNA here is from genome assembly GCA_902760865.1 of uncultured Bacteroidales bacterium. GTDB lineage: Bacteria > Bacteroidota > Bacteroidia > Bacteroidales > Muribaculaceae > Sodaliphilus. The sequence goes on from CACWID010000026.1 coordinate 48,602, forward strand.
CAACGGGCTCAGTGCTCTTCTCAACATAGATGTATACAGGCTTCTGTTCTGCCTTGTAGCATGAATAAACTGCGGGTGAGCCGGAATTGTTATAGCTCAAAAGATTGCGAGCTCCGCTGCCCTCAACATTAAATGTTACAATGGCTTTGTCATCTATACTGATGGTTGCTTTAGCAGTTTCAAGCTTGTTTTCGGATGTCCTCAAATAGTTATTGCTTGTTCCACCTGCAGCGTAGATATATCCAGGATTTTTATTTGCCTTGAATAACCAATAATCACCTTCTTTCTCGAGTGTGAAGATTTCGGTAGAATATGTAGCACTTGTTTCAGAAAGAGTAACAGTTTTGTCCTCAGCAACTGCAACCGTTACAACACCACGATTATTGCTTCTCTGCTGTGAACTCATTGCATCGGCATACGGGTTCATAGAATTAGCGCTAACGAAGATAATCTGCTTACCTTCGGCCAACTGGTTGACGTTGGTAACAAGCACGAATTCACTAGCAAGAGGAGCGGCAGGTTCATTGAAGGTATAGGTGCCTGTCACGGTCTTTTCAAGGTTGCCGTCGGTGCCGTAAACGCTTACAGTCACCTCGCCGGCAGTGGCGCTGGTCAGTGTGAAGCCGGTTTCGGTCTCGGTCAGCGTTGCGGTAGTGGGAGTCACTGTGTACTCATAGAGCACATCCTCGACATTGGCAGTAACGGTCACATTGATGTCCTCGCCAGCAGTTGCACTTGCTTCGGCGGGAGTGAGAGTGATTTCTAGCTCAGTCACAGGAGCCTCAATTTCCTCAACCGTAATGGGCCAGAACTGAAGCGTATTGTAGATTCCGACGATACCCTCGACGTTGTAGGTCTTGGTTGCGTCTAGAGTCTTGCCTGTACCGAACTTGTCATACCATCCGGCAACCTCAGATACATTTTCGAGACGCACATACTTGCTCACGTCTTCAGCTTTGATCTCGGTGACCAGTTCGGGATTTACTTCGGCGGTGGTGCCTGATTTTGTAAGAGTTACATTAATGAGCTCTTTCAGACCATTATAATCGGCCCTTGATCCAGTCCAACCAGACTGCAAAACGTCACCCTTGGCCAACCCTGTCGGTTTACCACGGTAGAGGTAAGCAGCATTGCCTTGATCATCACGAATCCAGATGTCGGCATTGCCATAGGTGTTGTTGTCAACAACATAGGTCACGACGGCATAGCCGTTATAAACAAAGTCTTTACCGGGGGCCAAGGCATTAGCATCCGCCAGATTGGTGACAACCGTGGGGAAGGTGTAGGTTGCGGTGGCAACGGCGCTGTTGTCCATACCGTCCTTGACAGCGATGGCCTTCAGCGTCGTGGTCGTGCTAATGCTAATGGGCGCGGTATATTCAGTGCTCTCGGTCGTGGGATCGGCGCCATCAGTCGTGTAATAGATGGTAGCACCCTCGGTCTCGCAAGAAATCTCAACGCTCTGAGCCTCGGTATAAGTACCGGTTGCCACCGAGAACGTCGGGGTAGCAACAGTTGGAGTTGAAGCACCAGTCTCATAGGTAACAGAGAACTCTGAGATACGAACCTGGCCATTAGAGTTGGTATTTGTATTGTTAACAGTAAAGGTCACTTCTGTACCGTCAACCCCCACTTCTGTTCCTGATGGGGCACCTGTCAAAGTGCCACTATTAGTCACAGTATAGGAAAATTTAACAGATTTTAGAGTGCAACCATTGCCAGCTTTAACAATAACATTACCATTTTTTGCTCGATATAGACGCCATCGTAAAGTCGAATCTGTCCCTGATGTCAGCCAAACACTTCCACAATTAGGAGTGCCAGTAGTTGAAATATTTATATTCTCATCAAGGTTAAAATTGGTATAGCAAACCTCATTACCACTGGAGGATGTAGCCCACTGATTTTCAGTAGCCAAATCGTTGATAGTTCGAGTAACTGTCACAGTTTCGGCCCAGGCTGGCGGTAAGGCCATAGCGAGGGCCGCAAAGATTAATAGAAATTTTAGTTTGAAGTACTTCATAAACGATAGGTATTTAAAAGTTAATATGAATGAATAAAAACGAAATATCAGTTCACATTGGTTTGTTACAATAGTAGCCACAAAAATACAAAATAATTATTTAACCGACATATAAATCAAGCATTTTTTTGTAAAATAATTGTCATCATTGTTAATATGTAGCATTCTGATTCCAGTTAGGTTCTTCATCCCGGAGAAAAGTCTGCCGCTGAGGGCCGCCGCAATGCACCCAAACCGCCCGCTATTTTTGCGCTTGACATGGAAATCCCATTCCCTCAGACAAAAAAAGGGAGCCACCACAGACTCCAAGTCCACAGTGGCCCATCTTCAATAATCACGTTAACGTACTTTCGACGAAAAATGTTTTGTCAATCAGCGCGCCAGCAACTGAAGGAGTGCCAAAATTGCGACTCGGTAATATAACCGTGCTATCGCACGGGAAATTAAACAAATTTTTAAATTAAAATTAATATTATATTCATATTAATAAAAATTTTAAAAATAATTTGCTTAATTTGGCTTCGCCGAGCTAAAGGTTCCCGCCCAAAGGGCGGCTAAAACGGTGTCAAGTGAAGTTTTGCAACGCCTTCAACCCAAGTATCAGCACTTTATTGGCGCCGAGCCTGGGTCATTCAGGACAGGTACTGCTTCACGTCGATGGCGGCGCGGCAGCCTCCGGCGGCAGCCACGATGGCCTGACGGTAATGCGGGTCGGCAACATCGCCGGCGGCAAACACGCCCTCGACATTGGTCGCGGTGTTGTGGCCCGTCAGGCGGATGTAGCCCTGCTCGTCGAGGTCAACCTGTCCGCCCAGGAAGTCGGTGTTGGGACGGTGGCCGATGGCGAGGAAGAAGCCGTCGATAGCGATGTCGAACAGTTCCTCCTTGTCGGTGCCCTTGTAGCGCACCAGGTGGGCGCCCTCCACACCGCCCTCGCCGAAGAGGCCCACGGTGTTGGTGTTGAACAGGATCTCGATCTTCTCGTTCTCCTTGACGCGCTGCTGCATCGCCTCGCTGGCGCGCAGGTAGTCCTTGCGGACGATGAGATAGACCTTGCTGGCCAGGTGGCTCAGGTAGTCGGCCTCCTCACAGGCCGTGTCACCGCCGCCCACAACAGCCACGACCTTCTTGCGGTAGAAGAAGCCGTCGCAGGTCGCGCAGGCCGATACGCCCTGCCCTGCATACTTCGTCTCGTCGGGCAGGCCCAGGTACTTGGCCGTGGCACCCGTGGCCACGATGATGGTGTCAGCCGTCAGCTGCTCTCCGCCGTCCAGGGTGACGAGGAAGGGGCGCTGGCTCATGTCGATGCCTGTCACGAGGCCCGACTGCATCTTCGCGCCCAGGTTGACGGCCTGCTGGCGCATGTTGTCCATCAGCTGGAATCCGTCAATGCCCTCGGGGAAGCCGGGGAAATTCTCAATGGTAGTCGTCTGGGTCAACTGGCCGCCCACCTGCAGGCCCTCGATGAGCAGGCAGTCGATAGCGGAGCGCACCAGATAAATCGCTGCGGTATATCCGGCAGGGCCGGAACCGATAATCAAACATTGGGTATGGTTCATATTTTTCAGTTTTTAGTTGTAAGTTGTCAGTTTTAAGTTGTCAGTTGGCAGTTGATTGGTTGGTATGAATACTTATTTGCTGCCAGACCGCATATCAGGGTACATGGCATCCTTGTTTTTTAAGTAATTCTCCATCGCCGCTTCTTTAGTAATCACACTCTGGATATACTCAGCTGCTCCGACCTTTTCAAGAGAATCAAGCTCCTCTTCATCAAAGCCGACTATCCGGGTAGAGAACTTTTCAAGGTCATTGTCAGACACTCCCATGATCTGCTTATTCAACTCATTGGCGGCCTTCATTCTATTGATTATATTGGATGCATAGACCACAAAATAGCCGGAGTCAATGTTCAGCAAGCTATCCATATCAACCTTCAATTCCGAATCATTGAGCCCCAATTGCTTGTGGAAGGCATCAATAACCTCCTTCCGGAATTCTGCACGATCAATGTAACAGCGACTCACATTATCAATAAAGTCCGCTTTGCCAATCGTGCTCCAAGTGTCCACGTTAGAAGTGAAGATGCGCTCGGTGGTTTCGGCAAATTTAATCTGGGCGGGGTTTCTCTGAATCAGGTCGGCTTTGGCCAGGATGATGGGGCCGCTATACTTTCCCTGAAGTATCTTGAGTTGCAAATCGTCAAATTCCCTGAGGATGCTGTCCACCTTCTCCATCTGCAGGATGCTCGTGTCGATGTCATGGATGATCATCATCGCCATCTGACGCCGGGCCGCCAACTTCTGATGACGCTCTATCAGATAGGCTGTGCCGAATGTGAGTACAATCGAGATGCTGGTGGCGAGAATCGTCAGCAGCAACTCCTTTACCCAACTGCGCTTCACATTGGGCTTCTTGCCAAATTTGGGCATTCTGACCTTGACGTTCATGATACAATAAAATGCTTAAGTTAAGTTATCTATATATTTTGTCTTGTCGGTCTTTATTCTTGTTCAATCCTCATCGGGATACATGGTGGCTCTATTCTTACGGAAGTTTTCCATTGCATGACCTCTCCTCTCAATATCTTGCAAGTACTCTTCATTTACAGCGTCGTACAGGGAATCAAGATCTGATCGTTCATAACCAATCATCTTGGTATTGAACTTTGCATAATCCTTTTCTGAAATTCCCATGATTCGCTTATTCAACTCATTGGCAGCCTTAATCTCATTGATTAATCCCGATGCGATAGCCACATAATACTCGGATTTAACTGCCAGCAGGTCTTCCAGTTTCGCTAAATCGTTGTCGTCTTTGGGCTTAACCAACTCATGAAAATCATCAATGATCTCCTGCTTAAACTCGTCACGAAGGATGTAACAACCGCTCACGTTGTCGATAAAGTCCACCTTGCCTATCGTGCTCCAAGTGTCCACGTTGGAAGTGAAGATGCGCTGGGTCGTTTCGGCAAACTTGATGTACGAGGGGTCGTAGTTAGACAGCATGATATTGGCGAATTCCAAAGATTCGGTGTACTTGCCCTCAAGTATCTCAAATTGCAGATTACGGAATTCCCTAAGGATGCTATCGACCTGCTCCATCTCCTTGATGGTCTCGTCGATGTCATGGATGACCATCATCGCCATCTTGCGCTGAGCCACCTTCTTGTGATGGTTATCTATCAGATTGGCGGTGCCAAAGGTAAGCACAATCGAGATGCTGGTGGCAAGAATTGTCATCAACAACTCCCGCACCCAATAGCCACGAGGCCGTGGCGTTCGGGTGAATTTAGGCATCCTGACCTTGATCTTAGGGTTCATGGTTCACTTGTTTTTAGTTGTAACTACAATTCTCTTGCTTGTAACCGTTCCTGGTCGCCTCATTACTTCAGGACCTCGTCGAGGAAGTCATAGAAGGCGGGAGACTCGCCCACAACGACCTTGGCTATACGGCCCTCGGGGTCGAGGATGATCTTGGTGGGGAAGCTGTCCACGTGGTACAGCTCCAGCGGGTTGTCGCTGTTCTCGTCTTCCATGTCCACATACACGTGCAGCCAGGGCAGCTCGTGCTTGGCGACAGCGCCTTTCCACTTCTCGACGGTGTCGTTGCAGTCCACACCCAGGATCTCGAGTTTGTCCTGATACTTGGCGTAGTATTCCTTCATCTTGGGCATGCCCTTGATGCACCAGATGCACCACGAGCCCCAGAAGTCGAGAACCACCCACTTGCCACGCAGCGAACTCAGTGTCAGCGGCTTGCCGTTGATGTCCATCAGCGTGAAGTCGGGAGCCTCACTACCCTTCTGGCCATACTTTGCGGCCTCTTTCAGGGCATGGTCGAGTTTTTCCTTGTACAGGTTGGAAGCCACACCATTACGGACACGCTCGGACAGCAGTGCGATGGCAGGCTCGAGGTACTCGAGTTCCTCGGGCAGATCATCAATCAGGGCGGCAGCGGCATCCTGGTCGGGATGCGCCTTGATATAGCCCATCACGGCATCAGATAACTTCTGCAGCAATACATTTACGTTCTTCTGATAATAATCCATCAATTCGTCTTCAGAAACGCCGGCTGCCACTTTTTCTTGGAGAACCTTCATGAACTCTTCACCTTCCTTGTCAATGGGTTCAACCACTTTCTTTGCCTCGTTATAATCCACATAGAACTGGGAACCGCCCAGCTGCTTATTACCATCGGCATCCATCGTGACGACGAGCGTCTCGCCCGGGATGGCAGGAAGCTTGATATCACCTTTTTCCTCATTCGAACGCCCTGTAAACCAGCGTCCTATGGTCAGATATTTCGCTTCCTTGAGGTCAAACGTCACCTCAAGCATCTCGCCAGTGACAGCACGAGTCTGCCCACCAAGGTCAGGGAGGGCAAAGAATGCCGAGTCTCCGACAAAATCAAAGGTACCCTTCACCGTGAATTTACCGTCCTGGGCCATCATGCCCAACGCCATCATGCCCGCGAGCATGGAAATGATTAATTTTTTCATATCAGACGTTATATTTTAGTTTCGATTAAATCACAATGCAAATCAACATATAATCGTGAGATTTGCAAAATGAAAACATATTAATTTTAAGGTTGAGGCTTCATCGGCATCATCCGCAATCTCTCTCTTGCCTCGGCAAGTCTTGCCTTATACAAGTTGGCGGCCACACTATTATTCACTCGCTCGAGCAGCGCATAATGGCCAATCTCAAGAGTCTCATCTCCGGCAAAAAGTCCCAACAGTGCTGCCGATGCTTCCTTGTCGGGATGATTTTCGACATACGACAATAAGGCATCTTGATATTTTTCAAGCACTTCCAGATACCGATCACTATGAGCATCCACTTCAAAAAGCTCAATCGCTTGAGGCTCGATAGCCTGTACAGCTTCATCATAATCAATATAGAACTGCGAGCCACCCAAACAGTAATAAGGATCAGCCTCCATATAAAAAATGACCGTATCGCCAGGAATGGCTGGTACTGTATAATGTCTCTGGTAACCCTCTCGGCCGTCGTCCACAATGAGCTTAGCAGCATCCTTCAGATCAAACGACAATTCCAACATGTCACCACTCGGGGCAAGAGTCTCCTCGTACAGGAGTTTATAATCACAATCAATGATCTGAAATGTCACTGAGTCGCCCTCGTTCTCGACAAGAAACCAGCCCTGTACTGTGAATTTTCCACCCTGGGCCATCACGCCCAGCGCCACTGAGGCCAAGAGCACGGTCAACATCAATTTCTTCATCATAAGCTTTTTATCACTTTGGCGTTTATTGTGGCAAAGATAATAAAAATATATGTGACAATGAGAAATATCGTCCTATTTATATTCATTATGAGATTTTTTCTTAATTTTGCAGATTAAACATTTACATATAACCAAAAGATTGAAATAGATGATGAAGAAGATTGCGACATTGTTGACGATGGTGACGGTGGCCATGATAGCCGTTGCCCAGATGGCTAATCCCGTCACGTTTACTTCCCAACTCAAGACCACCAACGGCTCCAGCGAGGGCGAAATTGTCTTTACAGGTAAAATCGACAAGGGCTGGCATGTGTATTCCACCAACCTGGGCGATGCAGGACCCACTGAGGCATCCATTACCTTCCACAAGAAGGACGGTGTGGAACCAGTGGGTAAACTTAAGGCTGTAGGCAAGGAAATCTCTAAGTTCGACGAGATGTTCGGCGCCAAACTTCGTTACTTTGAAAATAACGTGCAGTTCGTGCAGAAGGTGAAGTTCACCAAGCCCAACTATGATATTGATGCCGACCTGGAGTACGGCGCATGCAACGACCAGTCGTGCCTGCCGCCGTCGAGCGTAAGCCTCAAGAAGGCAGGCAAGTCACCTGCCGTTGACGGTGAGGCCGACAAGAACAAGGAGGAAGAGAACAAGGCAAAGGCTGAGGCCGAAGCCAAGGCCAAAGCCGACTCGCTCGCAGCCCTGGCAGCCGCAGCTGCCGATAGTGCCGCGATGGTCCCTCCCGTCGATAGTGCGGCACTTGCAGCCCTCGACCATGATGCGCTGTGGAAACCCGTCGTGGGTGACATCCAAGCCATCGACGGCACCGCTGGTGGCAGCAGTAGCCGCTCGCTGTGGTACATCTTCCTGCTGGGTCTGCTGGGCGGATTGGTGGCACTGTTCACGCCGTGTGTTTGGCCCATCATCCCCATGACGGTGAGCTTCTTCCTCAAGCGTGCTAAGAATGATAAGAAAAAGGGCATCAAGGATGCTATCACCTATGGCATCTCGATTGTCGTCATCTACCTGGCTCTGGGCCTGATCGTGACCGCTATCTTCGGTCCCAGTGCGCTGAACGCCCTCTCGACCAACGCGGTGTTCAACATCTTCCTGTGCCTGCTGCTCGTGGTATTCGCGCTGTCGTTCTTCGGCATGTTCGAGATCAAGCTGCCCAGCAAGTGGTCTAACGCCGTCGACAACAAGGCCAGCAGCACCAGCGGCCTGCTGTCCATCTTCCTGATGGCCTTCACGCTGGCCCTGGTATCCTTCTCCTGCACGGGTCCCATCATCGGCTTCCTGCTGGTAGATTTCGCCACCAGCGGCAACTTCTGGGGTCCCGCCATCGGCATGCTGGGCTTCGCGTTGGCCCTGGCCCTGCCGTTCACGCTGTTTGCCCTCTTCCCCTCGTGGCTGAAGTCGGCTCCCAAGTCAGGCGGTTGGATGAACATCCTCAAGGTCGTGCTCGGCTTCATCGAGCTGGCCTTCGCCTGCAAGTTCTTCTCGGTAGCCGACCTCGCCTACGGCTGGCACCTGATGGACCGCGAGGTGTTCCTGTGCCTGTGGATCGCCATCTTCGGTCTGCTGGGCCTCTACCTCATCGGCAAACTCAAATTCCAGAGCGACATCGTCATGCCGGGTGACGAGACCAAGCCCATGCCCGTGGTCTGCATCATGGGCGGCCTGATCTCCCTGGCATTCGCCATCTATATGATTCCCGGGCTGTGGGGCGCACCGTGCAAGGCCGTGAGCGCCTTTGCACCGCCCATGAACACCCAGGACTTCAACCTCAACACCAAGGAGGTGCGCGCCGCCTACACCCTTCGGCTGCGTGAACTGCCGCAAGATGGAGGCCGCCGTGTGGACCGATCCCAGCGTGGCCGACAAGCTGAACAAGGACTACGTGCTCATCTCGCTGTTCGTGGACGACAAGCGCCCGCTGCCCGAGCCCATCGAGGTGACCGAGGCGACCGGCGAGACGCGCACCCTGCGCACCATCGGCGACAAGTGGAGTTACCTGCAGCGCTACAAGTTCGGCAGCAACACGCAGCCGTTCTACGTGTGCGTCGACCCGCAGGGCAACGCGCTGAGCGGCTCGTTCAGCTACAAGGAGGACGTCCCCGCCTTCCTCGAGTTCCTGGACGGCGGCCTCGACAAATTCCGACAATAAGCAGACACAAAAAAACATAAACCGCCCTAAAGGGCGGGAAATTAAACAAATTTAATTTTTAAAATTTTTATAGGTAATGACAGCCGAGGAGCATAACAAGTTTTATTATTTCTTTCATGACATCACTGGAGAAGCCATGCAGGTTCACAGTGAATATCATGAGGGATTGCTTGAATCGGCTTATGAGGCAGCCTTGGAATACTTACTTAAACTCAAGGGCTATCATGTAGAACGGCAGGTCTATTTACCTATATATTGGAAAGATGTGCAACTCAACCAACACTATTGCATGGATCTTGTGATCAATAGCAATACCATAGTTGAGCTTAAGGCAAGTAGCAATATCGCGCTTCCACATCGCAAGCAGTTATGGAATTATCTGAATCTGACCCACATGCCCTATGGTATGCTCATGAACTTTGGAGCTAAGAGCTTTTATAGTGAATGGTACCATCGACATGAAGACGGCACCATTGAGAAAATCAACTGGCGAGATCCAATTCAAGAACAGATTGACGCCAAAATGGAAGAAGCATTAAAATCCAGTCATTCTTAAATAATAATTTTAAAACATAATTTGTTTAATTTCCCGTGCGAAGCACGGTTATATATAAGAACTAACTGCAAATAGAAATATGATTGAGAAGAACATTAGAGAGCAGATTATCGCGTTGATGAAGCGCGAGGTGGTTCCTGCCGTGGGGTGTACCGAGCCCATGGCAGTGGCCCTGTGTGTGAGCCGCGCCACCGAGGCGCTGGGTTGCCGCCCTGAGAAAATCAGGGCCCTGCTGAGCGCCAACATCCTCAAGAACGCCATGGGTGTGGGCATTCCCGGCACAGGCATGATCGGCCTGCCCATCGCCATCGCCCTGGGCGCCATCGTCGGCAAGAGCGAATACCAGCTCGAGGTGCTTAAGGACATCACCCCCGAGGCTCTGGAGGAAGGCAAACGATACATCGACGAAGGCCGCATCGACATCCAGCTGAAGCACGACTGCTGCGACAAACTCTATGTCGAGGTCATTGCCAAGGCCGACGGCCATACGGCCTCAGCTGTCATCCAGGGGTCACACACCCACTTTGTGCACGTCACCCGCGACGACGAGGTGCTGCTCGACGAGCAGGCCGGCAGCAGCGACTGTGACGACAGCGGCGACATCGCCCTGAACCTCAGGATGGTCTATGACTTCGCCATGCAGGCACCGCTCGACGAGATCAGCTTCATCCTCGAGACCCGCGACTATAACCTCAAGGCGGCCCAGGAGTCCCTCAAGGGCAACTTCGGCCACTGCCTGGGCAAGACGATGGACAGGCCGTTGAGCCATGGCATCTTCGGCAACACGATCTTCTCACGCATCCTCTCCAAGACCGCTCTGGCGACCGATGCCCGCATGGGCGGAGCCTTGATTCCCGTGATGAGCAACAGCGGCTCGGGCAACCAGGGCATCTGCGCCACCAACCCCGTGGCCGTCTATGCCATGGAGAACGAGAACACCGAGGAGGAGCTCATCCGCGCCCTCACGCTGAGCCACCTGACGGCCATCTACATCAAGCAGAGCCTGGGCAAACTGAGCGCCCTGTGCGGCTGTGTCGTGGCCTCGATCGGCAGCAGCTGCGGCATCACCTACCTGATGGGCGGCAGCTTTGAGCGCATCTGCTATGCGGTAAAAAATATGATTGCCAACCTGACGGGCATGATCTGTGACGGCGCCAAGCCCAGCTGCGCCCTGAAGATTGCCTCGGGCGTATCGACCGCCCTGCTGAGCGCTGTGCTCGCCATGGAGGGCCGCCACGTCACCAGCGCCGAGGGCATCATCGACGACGACGTGGACCGCTCGATCCGCAACCTGACCGTCATCGGCGCCGACGCCATGAACACTACCGATGCCATGGTGCTCGACATCATGACCAGCAAAGGCTAAAGAAGCCTCTCACTGACGGCACAAAAAAAGGCTCCCGCTGCAATCACTGCTGGAGAAGCCTAATCACTATTGTATCAAAATAAATCAATCTTATTACGAAGCCTTATACCGCCCGCGACTCTCACCCCCTGGGCAGAGCCGGGCGGTTTGCTATGATATACAAGTACACACAGGCCAAGTCCGGGAATCTTCCCAGACCAAGCCGCTGACATTGTCAGAAAATATCTTATATACTACTTCCGTGGTCATACTATTCCACGCTAAAACAATCTGTTTGAACTTTGGTTATAAACTTTTCTATACAGGTTCTACATAAAACCTAGTGCAAAAATAGCAATTAATTTTTAAATCCGCTTACATTCTTATCAAAAAAAATCAATAAAATCATTACAATTTATCTGTAACGGTAGTGGTCAGCGTGAACTTCAGGGCAATCACTCTCTAGACATCAACGGTTTAGGCATCTTAGAAATCAGTAGTAACGCAAAAATATGCGTCTTCGACCGATAGACGTCAGCATTTGCCGCACTTGAGACGCATGATTTTGCGTCTCGCTAGCGAAGTAGATACAGTCGGCGTGACATCCCGAGAGAGTGTGTCATGAATCAATTGCTAGAATAATAACCGCCCTGCGGGCGGGAAATTAAACAAATTTTTATATTAAAATTAAAATCAATATTTTATTTATATTAGAAAAAAAATTATAATTAATTTGCTTAATTTCCCGTGCGATAGCACGGTTATATTACCGTGTCGCAATTATGACACAGCCTGAGTTGGTGGCGCGACAGGTTCATCGGGTACAGAATAGGGGGATGCGCCGGATGGCACATCCCCCTAAATCATTCGGTATCTCTTATGCTAACAGATACGGATTAGAATCCGGCGTAGCGTACACCGTGGATGTAATAGATGGTACCGGGATCGTCGGTGAACTCAATCTTGAACTCGATTGCGTCGGTCAGCTTATCGTTCACGTTCAAGCCACCGTTCTCGATGATCTGTCCGTCAGTGATGGTGCAGAACTGGTCTACATCATCACCATCAGTATACATGTAACCATGATTAACACTAAAGGTCTTAGCATTCAAGTCGATGTCGACCTTCAATGTAAAAGCCCAGAAGTTGTCAAAGTCGCTCAGCCACATCTGGTCTTTAGAATCATCAGCGGTATTATAGGTGTACAGGTCCCACGTGCCAATGCCATAAGGATCCTCATACACTTCGCCATCCTCAATGATATCGGCTACAACCACCCAGTGGCCTGCCATCTTCTCAACAGCCGTTCCACCAGCGGGCTCATTGGTCTCGGTGTTGCATGATGCGAAACCAAGGCACAACCCGAGGGTCAAAGCAAAAATTGAAATATATTTCTTCATAATCTTCAATATTAAGAATTAGTGTTATTGGAGGATGATATGGAACTGCATCGATCCGGCATAATCCATGTCGTAGGCCACAGTTTCAGTCTCGGGGTCATACAAACCATCATAGAAATCGTCGTAAGAATCGCCCCAGCCAGGAACAATACCCGAAAGTGCAAAAATCTCGTTGTCGTTTGTGAGCTGGAGGTAGCCATTCATAGCATATCTGGGACCGTAGCCAGCACGCACGTCATAGTAACCACCCATCATATCACTGATATAGAAGATACCAGGAACGACTCTCTCAATGGTCACGGGGTAGCCAGAGAACGGTACGGTTGCACCGGAGGAGAACCAATAGCGATAAGAGCCTTCCTGAACGGCATACTCGCCAGAGATGTCGGTCTCCACACTCGGGTCATAGACGCACACCGTGCGGGTAACCGATGCAGGATAGCCATCACTACCGTAAGCTGTATAAGTGATGTCATAGAAGCCCAATGTATTGGTATCAACATCGTCAGCACCAACAATCTTGATCTGGCTGGTAATGTCTTCACCAGCAAGGGTGCCTGTGCATCCGGGGTCAACGAATGGAGTTCCCACTGGAACTGCCATGAATTCGTCACCCTGCAGTTGAAGGTCGGCATAGTAGGTCAAGCGAGAATCAGTCAGCTCGTCCTTGTCATCGTTACACGATGTCAAGCCAAGCAGCACACCCGCCATCAATAAGCCAAATAAATATATCTTTTTCATATTTAATCGATTTTATGTTATTCTACATTTAGATGGTAGTTCACAATTACTTGGCATCCCAGAATACGCGGTCGCTGAGCAACTTGGCCGCAGGGGTATTCTTGTTCAGCTGACGGGCAGTGCTGGGATAAGGAACGCGCTTGCACAGGCCACCAGCCTGGATGTAGTTCAAGGCAGGAACAATCATCTGGCCAGCGCTGTAAACGGTGGGATCCTCAAAGACGGACCTTGCAGAAGCGGTGCAGGTAGTAGGCACGTCGGTGCGGCGAACCTCACTCCATGCCTCCATGTGGTCACGATAGAACAGGGCGGCCCACTTCTGCATGTAAATCAAGTTCAAGCGGTCGGCATCGCTGGTCTGGGCATCCCAGTTGACGCGATTGCCGTTCAGGAACGAGCCAACACCCATGCCACGCGAAGCGAAGTCGGCAGCTACACCAGCCTCGTAAGCGTCCTTGGCAGCAGCCTTATTGCCCCAACGCAACTGGGTCTCGGCAATGAGGAACTGGAGCTCACTCTGGGTGAACAGGTAGATGGGAGCGAAGGTAGCGGGAGCATAGTCAATGGCACTCACGTCCTTGTTCTTCCAGTCAACACCCCAAGACTTATAGACAGTCTTGGCACCGGGAATCTGACCAACATACTCACCTGCGTCATTCTTCATGATAGCGTATTCCATGCGCGGGTCGTTGGTAGCCATGTAGTAGCTCACGATGGGATAGGAAGCCACATGGTTCTTGGTACCCAGGGCACGAGCCACATCATACCAGGGATTGTACTGGCCCTCGGCGTTGCTGTAAACGTCCCAAGCCACGTTTCCGGTGAAGAAGTTGCCGGCATTGACCAGGGCAAGAGCCTTGTTCTGATAGTCAGCAGCATTGATGCCACCGTCGATCAGGCGCAGGTACATGCGCAGACGCAGTGCGTTGGCAAAGCCACGCCACTGGCTCACGCTCTTGCTGAGCAGCGGGTCGGTCAGGGTCATCGGGTCACCCTCGAGTGCAGCCTCGGCGGCGTCGATCTCGGCAAGAACGCCCTTGTAAACGTCCTCACCCTTGTCCCAGATGGGATTAGTATTAGCATTTCCCTGCAGGGCCTCGCTATAGGGGACCTGATCCAGGTTGTCCACCAGGATCTGGAAAGCGTAAGCGCGCAGCACGGTGCATGCAAACAGGTCGCTCTTGTTCTCGGTGCGGTCCATCACGTCCTTGATGTCGGCGAGGGCGCCGGCATAGAGCGTGCGGTAGCAACGGTCAAACAGGTTGGTCGACTCGTCAATATTCAGCTCGGCCTCATTGTTGTACTGGTTGGCCTCGGGACGCTGCTCAAAGTACTGGGCAAAGAATCCGCTATAGTTGAACATAGCATCGCCCACAGCTGCAGCGACAGCATTCTCAGCAGCGGGGAATACCAGGTCGGGCGTCACATCGCTACTCGACGGGTAGTTGGGGTCGTCGTTGATGTCAAGATTGCATGACGACAGGCTCAACACTGCTGCAATGGTCAGAAATAAATATATCTTTTTCATGTCTGTTTCAGTTTTTGATTAGAATTTAACCTGTACATTGAAACCAAACTTGCGTGAACTCGGGTTGGCCGAGAACTCACCGTAGTTACCCTCGAGGTCGTTACCGAAGGTAGAAGTCTCAGGATCGATAAAGGTGTTGCTCTTGGGAGTCCACAAGAACAGGTTGTTACCGAAGAACGATACGTTAACACCCGTGATGAAGCAGTTAGCAAACCACTTGTGGGGCAACTGCCAGGAGAGGATCACATTACGCAACTTCACGTAGCTCTTGTCAACGAGGAATGCACGGTCCAGGTCGGAACCACCGGCATCCCAGTAGGTGAAGATACCCGTCTCGTCGAGCGGAGTGACGTTCTCATCGTAAACGGGATTGCCCTCATCATCGGTACCAATCTGCTGAACAGAGTTGGGAACGATGAACGGGTTACGGTTGTTGAAGGCCGTCTGTATAGCATTACCGGTGAAGTAGGTAATGTCCTTGGTGCGCGAGTAGAGCAGACCACCATGACGGATATCGAGGTTAGCGGTCAGGCTGACGCCCTTGTAGCTCAGCGTGGTACCGAAGCCCATCAAATACTTGTAGTTCATGCTGCCGACAATCTGCTGCTCGGGGTTAACCAGCGGCTGACCCTCATCGTTACAGATAATCTTGCCATCCTCGGTCATCTGGGGAACATAAGCTTTGAATACACCAAGGGGCTCTCCCTCGATGGCATACAGGCTCGTACCGCCGCTCAGGCCGTAGATGGTAGCAATGCCGCCCAGCTCCTCGGGCAGCTTGATGACCTTACTCCAGTTCTTGGTGTAGTTCCAGGTGATGTCCCACTGGAAGTCGCGAATCTTGACGGGAGTCACGTTAACCAACAACTCGATACCGCGGTTGCGGATCTTACCCAGGTTCATGTTCTGGGCAGTGTAACCGGTGGCGGGATCCATGTTCAGCGAGAAGATCTGCTTGTCGGTATTGCGATCGTAGTAAGCAGCATCGAAGCTGAAGCGGTTCTGGAAGAAGGCCATGTTCAGACCGAGCTCAAACTCGGTGGTCATCTCGGGACTCAGGTTCTGGCTACCCAGCACATTGCCCATCGAGTAAGCATTAACGCCCACCTTGTTAAACGGGAATTGACTACCGTTACCGAAACCACTGGTTGCGGCTGCAGCCTGGGCATATACCGAGTTGGTCATGTAAACGCCGGCGTCATTACCAGTGCGACCCCAAGCCACGCGGAACTTACCGAAGGTAAGGATGTTGCGCTGTTCGGGCTTGAGCAGCTCGCTGAACAGGAACGACAAGCTCACACCGGGATAGAAGTAGGAGCGGTTGTCCTTAGGAAGGGTTGACGACCAGTCGTTACGGCCCTGGAGAGTCAGATAAACCATGTTCTTCCAAGCGAACTCGGCGCTGCCGAATACGGCAAGGAAGCGGCGCTTCCACTCAGACTGCGAGGTCGAGGGGATCTCGGCGCTGTTCGAGAGGTTGTACCACATGGGGATGGTCAGGTTGGTCACCGTCGAGCCCAGGTACTTGTAGCTGCGCTCATTGCCGTTGAAACCGAGCTGAGCGTTCACGTGCCAGTCCTCAAGGATCTGCTGGTCGTAGGTCAACATGAAGTTCTGGTCGATCTCACGACGGCGGGTCATGCTCTGCGATACCTCACCGGTGAGGTCCTTCAAGGCGTCATCATAGTTGGGGGTATCCTTGAACAGGGAGGCCATGTTGGGCGAGCCAAAATTGTGGTGGCCCGTGTTGGTGTCCAGACCGAAGCGGTAGGTTGCGGTGAAGTATTTCAGGAATGCATAGTCGAGTTGCAGGTTGCCGTAGAAGCGCTCCTGCTCATACTCGTTCTGGTAATTCTCAATAATATAGTAGGGGTTGGTCACACCGTAGGGGGTGTAGTAGTAACCCGGCGTGTTGAACGGGTTGTCCAGGTCCTTCATCTCGACGATGGAGATGTCACGCGGGGTCTGCATGATGCTGTTGTACATCGAACCCGTCTTCTGACCAGTGGTCACGAAGTGGTTGCGCTGGAAGGCGTAGTTCAACGAGGTGCTGAACGTGAAGGCACCTGCCGTGTGGCTACCACGGGCCGATACCGTGTACTTGGTATAGGTGTCAGCATCCTTGGGGATGATACCGTTATCGTTGATCTGCGACAGCGACACGAAGTAGGTGCTCTTGTCGGTAGCACCGTTGAACGAGATGCTGTTGTTGTAACGGAAACCGGTGCTGAAGAAGTCCTTCACGTTGTTCTTGATAGGAAGGTAGGACTTCATGTTCTGGCTGTGGTTGTAAACCCAGCCGTAGAGCTGCTCTGAACCGTCGAAGGCGGGACCCCACGAACCGTTCTCGATCTCGGTGTGGTCACCATACCAGCCCATACCGAAGCCGTTCTGCATCTGGGGCAGACGCATTACAGACTCCCACTGCAGGCCACCGTTGTACTCGATGCCCACGCCGCGGCTCTGCTTGGTACCCTTCTTGGTAGTGATCAGGATGACACCGGCGCCGGCACGGCTACCGTACAGGGCGGTAGCGGCAGCACCCTTCAGGATGGTCATGCTCTCAACGTCGTTGGGGTTAACGGCGCTGGCACCGTTACCGAAGTCGTAACCGCTGTTCAGACCATCACTGCTGTAGGTTGCCGAGTTGTTCAGGGGCACACCATCCACAACATACAGCGGCTGGTTGCTGCCCGAGAGCGAGCTGACACCACGGATGATAACCGACTTGGACGTACCGGGGTCGGAAGATGTCTCAGCAATCTGGACACCAGCCACCTTACCGGCAAGGCTCGACATGACGTCGTTAGTGCGGGCCTGGGCAATCACGTCACCCTTGATGGGAGTGGCCGACACACCCAGCGCCTTGGCCTCACGCTTGATACCCATTGCCGTAACGACAACCTCATCGATCATGACATTGGCGTCCTCGAGGGCTACTGTTACATAACTCGAAACCGGAACGACCTGGCTCTTGTAGCCCACACAGCTGACACGCAACTGCGTCACGTTGTCGTTGACGATTACTGTGAACTGACCGTCAAGGTCGGTCGAAGTGCCCTGAGAAGAGCCGATGGCTTGAATAGTAGCGCCTATCAACGGCTCATTGTCACTTGCACTGACGACCTTACCAGTCACTGTCTTGTTGGCCCATGCGCTCATCGTAATGAGGCATATCGCCATGAGAGTTGATAAAAGTCTCTTCATACAGTAAACAATTAGTTAATCCGCCGTCAGGTTCAGGCGAGCGCATACCTGGGCCTGCCGATGGATTGGTGTTGATTATCTCTAAGGTATTGTAGAACAGCAAGTGCGCTCTGCTTACTGAATTTTATTGTCTGTCTGGAATCGGATGAGGCTTGGCAGACGTGAGTAACGGCACGACGACCAGCCACCCGGGAGGGGCGCTTAACGGGAATCATGTCGGCAGGCACGCAACAACTACACAAGCCACACATTTCTTAAATCTTAAATAATATTAATGTATCCTCAAATCCGCAACCTATAGGGTTTAGTGGGATTTTGCTTGCAAAGCGACAAAATTCATTTTATTGTACATATTTCTTGCACAACAGAAATGTCG
>CACWID010000027.1 GCA_902760865.1 uncultured Bacteroidales bacterium
AACCTTCAATCCATCACGGGCATGGAGTACCTGAACACCAGCGAGGTGACCAACATGGCCTATATGTTCATGTTGTGCACAAGCTTGACAAGCCTTGATTTGAGCCACTTCAACACGTCCAAGGTGACCGATATGAATTCCATGTTCTGTAAATGCAGCAGCCTGACGAGTCTTGACTTGAGCAGTTTCAATACGTCCAAGGTGACCAAAATGGGCTGGATGTTCTCTAACTGCAGCAATCTGCGGACCATTTACGTGGGCAGTGGCTGGAGCACTGCGGCCGTGACGAGCTCGAATGATATGTTCAGGGACTGCACCAACCTGGTGGGCGGCCAGGGCACGACCTACAATGAATCCAACCCTTGGGATAAGACCTACGCCCACATCGACGGCGGCACGAGCAACCCGGGCTACTTCACCGCGAAGAACGCTGGCCTGCGTGGCGACGTGAACGGCGACGGCAGCGTGAACATCAGCGACGTGACGGCACTGATCAACTACCTGCTGAGCGGCAATGCCACGGGCATTAACCTCACTGCAGCCAACTGCAACCAGGATGGCAGCGTCAACATCAGCGACGTGACGGCCCTGATCAATTATCTGCTCTCCCACTCGTGGTAGCTGTTAGCCATTAGCCATTAGCCATTAGCTGGCATTCGCGTTCCTTTTGCCTCACGCTAAGACGCTAAGATTATAATAAGCATCCGCATTCCTGTCAACAGGGGTGCGGATGCTTCATTCATAAATGAACGCGGATTACGCTGATTATCGCTGATTATTTAATAAATTCGTGTAATTCGCGTAATCAGCGTTTTAAAATCAAGTGCGGCAGGCCATTAATTATTCTTAGCGCCTTAGCGCCTTAGCGTGGGATGCAGTGTGCGGGTGTTTTTTTGTTTTTTCAGGGTGGTGCCGAAATTGGGAGTTCTGATGGGCCAAAACAAATATTTTTACTAAATTTGCGGCAAAATTATATTATTCACGTGCTAATTTGCTTGTAATATGAAGAATTTGTTACTTTTTCGGATGGTCGTCCTGGTGACGGCCGTGATGTGTGCCCTCGGCGTCAGTGCCCAAGAGGCCTATGCTGTGTACACGTCTGAGAACACGACGCTGTCGTTCTACTACGACAACGACCGCAGTAGCCGCACGGGCACAACCTACGACTTAAACAATGGTCCCGTCGATCCCGGTTGGGTTGCCGATTTCACTTATCTCAATGTGAAGCAGGTGGTCTTTGACCCCTCGTTTGCCGGTGCCCGCCCGATCAGCACCTTCTACTGGTTCTCCGGAATGAGGAACCTTGAAACCATTACAGGTCTGGAGTACCTGAACACCAGCGAGGTGACACGCATGGATGACATGTTCAACCGCTGCTATAAGTTGACGAGCCTGGATCTGGAAAAATTCAACATCTCGAAGGTGACCGACTTGAGCGAGATGTTCAGGAGCTGCAGTGCTCTGCAGACCATCTACGTGGGCGATGGCTGGAAAATGAGTGAGATGGCTCTCACTAGCTCTCATAATGTGTTCAAGGACTGCACCAGTCTCGTGGGAGGCAGGGGTACGGCCTATGACGCCGCCCATGTGGATGCCGACTATGCCCACGTCGACGGTGGCACGGGTAACCCAGGCTACCTGAGTGCAGGCACCATGTCCTATGTCTGCTACACGCCCGAGAACACGACGCTGACGTTCTACTACGATAACCAGCGCGATTCCCGCCCGGGCAGGATCTATGACCTGAACGTGGGACTCAACAGAGTCGGTTGGGAACTGGACCATACCTGTAGCGAGGTGACCAATGCGGTCATTGACCCCTCGTTCGCCGGTGCCCGCCCAACGACAACCTATGCTTGGTTTTATGGGATGAATAAAATTGACACCATCATCGGCCTGGAGTACTTGAACACCAGCGAGGTGACCATTATGAACTGGATGTTCGGGCACAGCAATAATTTGGAGCACATCGACGTGAGTCACTTTAACACCGATAAGGTGACCTCAATGTATGCAATGTTCGGGGATTGCGAGAAACTAAAGACCCTTGACCTGTCCAACTGGAACACTGCCAATGTGACCGACATGGACATGATGTTCTCATTCTGTCTCGAACTGAAAACCATCTACGTGGGCAGTGGCTGGAACACCGATTGCGTCACTGCATCAGAGCATATGTTCGCAAACAACTTTCTCCTGGTGGGCGGCCAGGGCACAGCCTGGGACGCCTCCAACCCGAGGGACAAGACTTATGCCCACATCGACGGCGGCACGGGCAACCCAGGCTACTTGACCGATAAGTTCAATCCTGTGGCCTATGCTGTGTTTGAGAACACGACGCTGACGTTCTACTACGACTTCGAGCGCAATAGCCGCTCGGGCAAGGTCTATGAACTGAACACGGACAGCAACTTTCCCGCCTGGGATGAAGACGGCATCACCGGCATTGTGAACTATGCGGCCTTTGACCCCTCGTTTGCCGATGCGCGCCCGACGTCCACCCACGGTTGGTTCCTCGGTATGCAGTTCCTTAAGACTATCAGAGGCTTGGAATATCTGAATACCAGCGAGGTGACTGACATGGGTGATATGTTCAATTATTGCAGCCAATTGACAAGCATCGATGTGAGTCACTTCAACACCGAGAAGGTGACCTTTATGGCAGGGATGTTCGTTTTTTGCAGCAAACTGAAGAGTCTTGACCTGAGCAGTTTCAACACGGCTAATGTGGCCGCCATGAGATTTATGTTCTATAATTGCGGCGAACTGCAAACCATCTATGTGGGCGATGGTTGGAGCACCGCGGCCGCTACAGGAGGCGGCTATCAGATGTTCCAGGACTGCAACAGCCTCGTCGGCGGCCAAGGCACGACCTACGATCCCGACCACACCGAGGAGGACTACGCCCACCTCGACGGCGGTCCCGACAATCCGGGCTATTTCTCGCTGAATGATGTCGTTGAGAAACCGCAGGTGATTTGGTGTGAAGGTAATACCACGCTTTATTTTATTAATTCCGAAACGATCTATGACGCTGGTGACACCTACGACGGACAGACCGTTACCAACGCATGGAGTGGATACGCGGTGACAGCTACTCCCGATGTCGACCCCGATTTTAATACTACCGCAAGAAATTATTGTACACGGGTGGTCTTCGATGAATCTTTTGCCACTGTAAGACCAACCTCATGCTATGGCTGGTTTCATGAATTTGAGCATTTAACGGTTATTGAGGGCATAGAGAACCTGAATACCTCCAACGTGACAACCATGGCATTGATGTTTTGTAATTGTGAAAAATTGACATCTCTTGACTTGTCGAACTTCAACACAGCCAAAGTAAGGCAATTGTTCTATATGTTTTATGGTTGCGAAAAACTGCAAACCATCTATGTGGGCGATGGTTGGATACTGGGTGACATGGATCAAGAGCTTTTTGGAAATGTGTTCAATGGCTGTTTTAGCCTGGTTGGTGGTAAGGGCACGACCTTTGATCCCGACCATGTGAATGCCGATTACGCCCACCTCGACGGCGGTCCCGACAATCCCGGCTACTTCACCGAGAAGCCTGCCTTCATCCGTGGCGACGTGAACGGCGACAGCAATGTGAACATCAGCGATGTGACGGCCCTGATCAACTACCTGCTCTCGCACAATGCCGTTGGCATCAACCTCGATGCCGCCGACTGCAACAAGGACGGTGCCATCAACATCAGCGACGTGACAGCCCTGGTCAACTACCTGCTCACAAACCACTGGTAAGAAACTACGAATTACGCGAATTGAACTAATTAGGCATCCGCGTTCTTATTAATTCAAATTTCACTAATTGGCATCCGCGTTCTTTTTGCCTCACGCTAAGACGCTAAGAATTTTTGATTAAGATGGCATCCGCGTTCCGTTTGACAGGAACGCGGATGTCTTGTGTTTTTTTACGTGAATTATCGCGAATTAATCATTAATTAATTCATGATTAATTAACGGTAATTATATGTAAGAAAAACTGGGTGCGTCAGCCCCTTAAATATCCTTTGCGCCTTAGCGTGAGGCAAAAGGATGCGGAAGCCTCAATAAAAAGTTGTTTAAGTTGTTTTTTAATAAAAGCCGCTGTCGCCATCAGTTGCCGCTTCTCAGGCCGCCCACGAGGTCGTCGTTCTCGACGGTTTTTTCGGTCTGCTTGACGCGTGTGTTGCTGGAGCCGAAGGCATAGCTAAGCGATAGTTGCACGTTGCGTTGGTTGAAGTGACCCACGCCGTGATTCACATAGTCGCCCTGCGTGATGTATCCCTTGGATACCTCGCACTTGTGCAGGATGGAATAGGCGGTCAGGCGTGCCGTCAGGCGGTTGTCCTTGAGGAAGGAGCGTGACAGACCCAGCATAATCGTCGGGTCGGGTATGGTGCTGTAGCCATACACATGACGCAGGTCATGGCCGATTTCGTACCACATGCAGGTCGCCGTCGCGCGCAGCTTCCATGGCAGTTGCTGCGTGAGTTGGGCATAGAGGTTGCCGCCCCATCCGCTGTTGGTCAAGTCCTGCGAGGGATTGCGGTAGCGCTTGTAGCACAATTCCCCGTTCATGTAGAAAGTGGTCTTGGATGTCATCATCCACTGCACAAAGCCCCCCACGCCAGCCATCAGGTAGTGACAGTCATTGCTGTTGGTCAAGTGGACAATGCCGTCCTGGACTGTGCGATAAGTGCCGATGAGGTTGCGGGTGATGGTCAAGGTGGGCTTGATATTGAAGGTCAAGCGGTTGCCTGTGTGCTGGAGGTTGAGGCTCAGCATGTTGTTGCGGGCGCTCGACAGGTGAGGGTTGCCATATTCTATCGTCGTGGTATAACGCCTGACTGCGGGATTGAGGTACTGGATGCCGGGGCGGTTGAGGCTTGTCGCCCAGGACAGCCGCAGGCTGTTGGACGGCGACAGTTGCCAGTGAACGCTCGCCGAGGGCACCAGGTCATGCAGGTCGCGCCCGAAAGCTTCCCCGTCGCCATTGGGATAACTGGCGCGGAAGTGGCTGTACTCATATCGCAACCCGCCACGCAGGGTAACGTCGCCCACCTGATAGCGCCATGAGGCATAGGCGGCACCCACGTGCGTGTCGTGCCTGAAGCGGGTGTCGGTGTCCAGTTCAGCATCACTGTTATACTGCATGCGGTTGTGGCTCTTGTTCAGACGCAGGATGTACTTGCCGCCCACTTCCAGCAGGTGATGCGTCCACAGTGGCAACTGGTAGTCGAGTTGCCACGTGTGCTCGACGAAGCGTTCCTTGCCCCACTTGCTATAGGCCGTGTAGTCAAACGGCGGGTTGACCAGGTTGATGAGCGAGTCATACTGTTCCTCGTGCTGGCCCGTGGTCGAGAACATGTAAGAGGCGGTCAGGACTTCGTCCTTGCGGCTGGTGCGGTGCTCCCAGTCGGCACGGCCGTTCCACGACATGAAGCCATACTGCGGCAGGGTGAACGGGTTATCATAGGAGGTGATTAACTGCCCTGCCGCGTCATGATACTCGATGTGGCTGTCGCCGTAGATGTTCAGCCCGTAGCGGTAACCGCCGAAGGAGGCCGTAATCAGGTTCAGCGAATCGATTTCCAGGCTGGCGTTCAGGTTAAGGTTATAAACCCAAGCGGGCTGCTCGTTGCGATAGCGATTGTACATCGTGGTGCCCGTGTCCTTATAGGTCGTCCAGGTCTCGTCCTCGCCGGCAAACTGGCGATGTGCCTGTTTCTGGTAAAATGCTGTCGCTCCCAGTGTGAACTTGCCAACTCGTGCCGCGACATAGGCACTCGCGTTGGGCGAGCCGAAGGTGTTGATCGAGGCCGACACCGTGCCGTTCACACCCTCGATACGCATGCCCTCGACAGTGACGATGTTTAATATTGCCGTTGCCCCCTCGGCATCATAGCGGGCACCAGGCTCGGTGATGACCTCGATGCGCTTGATCACGCTGGCGGGCATGGCACGCAAGACCTCCTTGGGGTTGGACGACAGGGCAGGGTCGGGGTGCCCGTTCTTGTATATCTTGAAACTGCTGCTGCCGTTGACGCGCACATTGTCCTGGCCGTCAACGCTCACCAGCGGCACGCGCCGCAGCACATCGAGTAACGTGCTCGTGCGCGCCTCGGGGTCGGCCTGCACATTGTAACTCAAGCGGTCGTCGAGCGTCTTGACCAGCTGGCGCATGGTCACCACCTCCACGTCCTGTAACTGCAGGGTGTCGCCCCACTCGGTTGCCACGCTGTCCTGCCCGTCGTTGTCCTGGGCTATAGCGCTGACTGCGGATCCTATCACCGCAACCATTACCATCACGATTTTTACCATTCGATTCATTTGACTTAGTTTTTATCGTTAGAATTTGGCCGCAAAATTACCTCGATTCACTCTCTCCAGAGCCCTCGCGCGACTTACCAAGTCTTAACCGAAAACTTATTTAGTCTTAACGTCTAATTATTTTTTGTTTCATGATAGAATCTCCATAATTTTCATTATCTTTGCCCCATAACAATTGTCGTTATCGTATGGAACAACTCGTTGAAATATCAAAGACTCAAGTGATCATGGCATTTGTGGCTACTTGTATCGAGAGTAGCGCACGACTGCTCAATACCACCTATCAGGAGGTGTACCATCGTATGAAGCGTGTCGGCATGATCGAACGATATATAATTCCCCATTACGAGTCCTTACATACCGAAAGTCGCGAAAGTATAGCAAACGGCATGATTGAATGTCTTAATCAATGGGAGGAGTCAAAATGAGTGAGATAATTGTTTACCATGGCGGAACGGATATAGTTGAGACCCCGATTTGCAAATTAGGTCGTAAAAACCTTGACTTCGGGCAAGGGTTTTATGTGACTGACATTCGGAAACAAGCCTTAGATTGGGCTATCTTGATAGCGGATCGCAGAAAGAAACAACCTGTACTGAACCGATATATATTGAAGCGTGATAAGATTTTATCTGAGGGAAGATGCAAAATCTTTAATGCCTACGACCTTGATTGGTTAGAGTTTATTGTTGCAAGCCGGCGGGGCCAGCAGGTTGCAGAAGCCTTTGACTACATTGAGGGTGGTGTAGCTAATGATAGAGTAGTTGACACGGTTAATCTGTATATGCTAGGACTGATGGATATTGACACTGCATTAGGGCGCCTGTCACAGCATCAGCCAAACAACCAGATGTGTTTACTTAGCCAAGAAATCACTGACAAATACTTGATTTATGATGGAACCGAAACAATATGATGACCCTGTCAAATCACCGATTGTTCAAGAAATCATTCTGAGCAACCGCATCGGTGCCATCTCAGTGGAGCTGGCTAAGCGGCTTGACATTGAACCTGTAAAAGCTTTGGAACTGTTTTATGAGAGCCAGACTTGTGCCGACCTGCATGACAAATCCACGGGCCTCTATCTTTATAGCGATCTTTACATTGCCGATGAGTTCATCCAGGAGTGGCAAAACCATCAGTAGCCACAAGAACAATACATTATATTCATCTATTTAGCCTTAATCTTATCCATCAATCGCCTGTAAGAAGCGTCATGAAAACTTATTTAGTCTTAACGTAGTAGAGGACTAATGGGTAAAATGTGTATTTTTGCGGGTGATGAACGTGAAGCTGAAATATATCGCTGTGCTGGTGATTGTGGCGCTATTGGGTGTCGCTGCCTATCAGGCCTATTGGCTGGAGCAGCTGCACTTCACCATTGGCGAGCAGATGGACAACGACATCCGGGAGGCCATGCGCGTCGCTGACCTCAAGGAAGTCTTTCTGCGTCTCAAGAGCATTGAGGACAAAGGCCCACACGGCACGATGGACGTGAGAGCTGGCATCGGCGAGGATGGAAGTATCACCACCAAAGCCGTCACGACCACCCAGGTCACACTGGATGGAGAGACACTTGAGCAGAAGACCGGAGTGGTGCTGCGTTCCAATCCTTCGGTTGACAGCGACAGCACGGCAAATGATGAAAATGCCTTCATGAAGATGCTCGAGGAGCAGATATCGGTCACTGAACTGGCCGAGATGATTCAACGGGGCCTGCATCTGGGCGTTGACCGTTTTGAGGGCACAAGGTATGAGAAATACGACAGCCTGCTGACGGCGGGACTGCAGCAGCTGGGGCTGAGCGGAGACCATCGGCTCTTGTGCATCAAGACCGATACTGTCTTCCGGCAAACGACCAAAGGCTATACTCCCAGTAAAAATGCCCGGCAGTACGTCTATGACTGGACGGATTACGGCCGCTACGAGTTGACCATCGAACCGACCACAGGTCTAGTCTGGCGTGAGATGGCGGGCATCTTGACGGCATCGGGCCTCATCGTGCTGCTGCTGGGACTGGCCTTCTATTTCTTGATCAGAACCATCATCAGGCAGCGTACGCTCGACGAGATGAAGAGCGACTTCACCAACAACATCACCCACGAACTGAAGACGCCGATTGCTGTGGCCTATGCCGCCAACGACGCGTTGCTCAACTTCGGCGAACAGGCCGATGAAGCCAAGCGGCACCATTACCTGACCTTGTGCCGCCAGCAGTTGGAACGTCTGAGCGGCATGGTCGAGCAGATTTTGTCGATGAGTATGGAGCGCCGTCGCCAGTTCAAGCTCAATATCGAAACGGTTCCTGTCGCCGAATTGCTGCAACCCATCATTGAGCAACAGCAGCTCAAGGCCGATAAACCCGTTACCATCACAACGCACATCGAGCCCGAGGACTTGGCCGTTCAGGCCGACCGCGCCCACCTGAGCAACATCCTGAACAACCTCATTGACAACGCAATCAAGTATTCCCCTGGCGAGGCACATGTCGAGATTGCTGCCTCGTCCTCGGCCATCAGTGTTACAGACCATGGCATGGGCATCGCGGCCGACAAGTTGCCGCACATCTACGACAAATTCTACCGCATTCCCACGGGGGACCTGCACGACGTCAAGGGTTATGGCTTGGGACTGTTCTATGTCAAAACGATGGTTGAGAAACACGGCTGGAACATTGATGTGTCAAGCACAAAGGGAAAGGGCACGTCTTTTACAATCCTATTGATATGAGCGAGAAGACCATTCACATACTGCTGGCCGAGGACGAACGCACCCTGGCGATGATAATCAAGGACACCCTTGATGGTCAAGGATTTCATGTGGATGTGGCGGGTGACGGAGAGGAAGCGCTGAGGCTGTATGCCGCCAACAAGCCTGATGTGCTGGTGGCCGACGTGATGATGCCACGGCTGGACGGCTTTGAACTGGTGCGCCGCATCCGCAAGAGCGACCAAACAACGCCCGTCATCTTCCTGACCGCCCGCTCGGCGGTCAACGATGTGGTGCACGGCTTTGAGATGGGAGCCAACGATTACCTGAAGAAGCCTTTCGGGATACAGGAACTCATCGTGCGCATCAAGGCGCTGTTGGGCAGGGCCTGTACGGTTGCGCCTCAACCCGAACAGGCCACTCGTTTTACCATCGGGCAATATCTGTTTGATGCCGTTGTCCAGCGGTTGACCCATGTGCCGACGGGTACCCGCTCAGAACTCTCCTACCGTGAAAGTGAGATTCTGAGGCACTTGTGCCTGCATAGCAGCGAGGTGGTGACGTCCCGGTCACTTCTGCTGGAACTATGGGGTGACGATAGTTTCTTCAACAACAAGAGTCTGCACGTCTTTATCACCAAGTTGCGCCACCGGCTGGCACAGGACCAGAGCCTGCGCATCGTCAACGTGCGCGGCATCGGTTACAAATTGATTAACGGAGAATGACTTTACTTGAGGGCCGCTTGGCGGACTCGCTGCTCCCAGGCAGCGGGCGCTTGGTCCTCGGGCTGGACGGTGACGGGCATGCCGACATAGGCGAAGTGCTCCTTCAGCGTGATGATGTCCTTGTCGAGCAAGCGGATACAGCCCTCGCTGGCACGCCCTGGTACGGTGCCCTCGTTGTTGGTGCTGCCGTGGATGCCGATGCCGCGATGGCCGGGCGTCTCCAGGCGCAGGAACCAGTGGCCGTAGGCCAGGATGTTGCCGCGGCCGTCCCCGAAGTCGTGCTTCCACGTCGATGCATCCTGTATCATCGTGATCTTGAAGGGCTTGCCGGCAGGTGACTCGGGCGTGCGCATGTCGCCGCGCCTCTGCTTGTTGCCCTTGTTCTTGCCCATGCAGCACGGATATTGTGCCACGATGACGGTGTCGCCGGCGGCATTGCGGTCATACACGCTCAGCGTCTGGTTGAGCTTGGAAATGACAATCCAGGCCGTGCCGCTGGGGCGGTCGGGCAGGGTGGGGAACTGCAGTGTGGGCTGCGCGACGGTGTCGGCAGGTGCCTCGCTGACCGTCGGCTGGGCCTTCTGTGAGCCGCCGGAACAAGCTGTTCCCATGACGGGTATGATGAGCAGAGTGAGGATGATGACGAGTTTGTTTATCATGATGACTATATCTTTGTTATTTAGTTTGCAAAGTTAATGGAAAAAGCGAAGATGTGCAATAAAAAAGTGTGATCCGCTGGCTCAATCATGAGACAACGGACCTACGTGTGTTCCAATAAAAACTATAAACTTGTGGTTATGAAAATGTAACTGATATTCGTTTTCGAATATGCGCAAAAGTAGACTTACTAGCATAAAACGGCAAAATTATTATACAAACAGGTGATTTTTATAGACAAATTCTCGCCGATATGCTTTATCAGAAAGCTTCGCTACTGGGAATCGTTAACGTTTTTTGGTAATTAAGACGTGCCCTCATCGCTATTCAGCGATTGGGCCTCACGTAGGCCATTGAAGCGCTAAGTATTTAATTTTCAATTATGTAAAAAATTATTCATCATCAAATATAAAACGACCAGACAAGAAACTGATTTTGGTCGCAGCTTTAAATGGTTATAAAACAGATACTTAGCATCTTGGTGTCTCGGCATGAGCCCCGTTTGGCGGTATAGTTACCGTGTCCTGACGGTGACCTCGAGACTACCGTTTCGGACAAAAGCTTGAATAAATTTTGTAATACGGTCAGAATTGACTACCTTTGCAGCCACTAAATGATATCAGCATTAAATTACTAACCAATAGTTTATCAACATGATGTATATTGAAGAGATTCATGCCAGAGAGATTCTGGATTCGCGTGGCAATCCTACTGTAGAAGTTGAAGTAACCCTTGAGAGTGGCGATATGGGCCGTGCATCGGTGCCCAGTGGCGCTTCGACGGGCGAGAACGAGGCACTCGAGTTGCGTGACGGCGACAAGAACCGTTACGGCGGCAAGGGCGTCCTCAAGGCCGTTAAGAACGTCAACGAGGTAATCGCTCCCGAGATTGAGGGTATGGATGCCTTTGACCAGCGCGCCATTGATATGGCGATGATCAAGCTCGATGGCACTCCCACCAAGAGCAAGCTCGGTGCCAATGCCATCCTGGGCGTATCGCTCGCCGTGGCTCGCGCTGCTGCCAACTACTTCGGCATCCCCCTGTATCGCTACATCGGCGGTACTAACGCTCACGTGCTCCCCGTGCCGATGATGAACATCATCAACGGTGGCGCTCACAGCGATGCCCCCATTGCCTTCCAGGAGTTTATGATCCGTCCCGTGGGTGCCAAGACCGAGGTCGAGGCCGTTCGCATGGGTGCTGAGGTATTCCACGCACTGGCCAAGCTGCTCAAGAAGCGCGGCCTGAGCACTGCCGTGGGTGACGAGGGTGGTTTCGCTCCCGCACTCGATGGTATCGAGGACGCTCTGGACAGCATCGTTCAAGCCATCAAGGATGCCGGCTACAAGCCCGGTGACGACGTGAAGATCGCTATGGACTGCGCCGCCAGCGAGTTCGCAGTGATTGAGGACGGCAAGTACTACTACGACTACCGTCAGCTCAAGAGCGGTCAGCCCAAGGATCCCAAGGGCAAAAAGCTCACCTGCGCCGAGCAGATCAAGTATCTGGAGGAGCTCATCACCAAGTATCCTATCGACTCTATCGAGGACGGTCTCGACGAGAACGACTGGGATGGCTGGGTAGAACTCACCAAGGCTATCGGTGACCGTTGCCAGCTCGTGGGTGACGACCTGTTCGTGACCAACGTGAAGTTCCTCGAGAAGGGCATCAAGATGGGTGCTGCCAACTCCATCCTGATCAAGGTGAACCAGATCGGTTCGCTCACCGAGACCCTCGACGCTATCGAGATGGCCCACCGTCACGGCTACACCACCGTGACCAGCCACCGCAGCGGTGAGACCGAGGACACCACCATCGCCGACATCGCCGTAGCCACCAACAGCGGCCAGATCAAGACCGGTTCGCTCTCGCGCACCGACCGTATGGCGAAGTACAACCAGCTCATCCGCATCGAGGAGGAACTCGACGAGGCAGCTGAGTATGGCTACAAGAAGCTCATCTGATTCCAGAACAATCAGTGACAAGAACCCATCGGGGGACGCCCACATCCTGGGCGCCCCCCGATTGTTTATCATTGGTGCCCGGTAAACAGCCCCGTTAGGGGCGGCCAGGGCCTGATCAGCCCTAACGGGCTTGAAAGTATGCCCCATCATGCAAAAAAAACTCCATAACGGCATTGATATTGAAGTGCTTATGAAACTTTAATGTTTTTTTGCTGGACACTAATGGACATTTTTGACATCTTGTCTTGCGGCGGCGGGAAATGAAAGGGAGCGAAAGTCAAAACTCTCGCTCCCGGATTTATTTGATTGTAATCAATTCAAATAACTGCCATTAATTCCACTGCTTTGACAACAGGTAGTTAATGAGCTTTGTCACATCGGCAATGGTCAAGCTGTTCGACTCATTAACATCGGCATTGAACTTGTTGATGTTGCTGCTGTCACGGGTCAACAGATAATTGACCAGCGCCGTGGCGTCAGCGATAGTGACTGCGCCGTCGCCATTCACGTCACCCAGCATGGTAACAGGCTTCGGGCGAACCTCGAGATAAACGATGTTAGACGAAGTGGTCACGTCGCCAACCGTGTAATGGGCCTGTATACCGATGCGCCACTGGGGGAACGGTTCCATGCCCTCAAAGCCTTCGACTTGGGTTGTCCTGTTCGGGAAGTGGGGACCCCAGAATTCGAAATTCATCGTAGAGCCTGATTCGGGCAGGAGGTTGAAGATAAAGACATTGGTCGTCGGCTCGCTGAATTCCTCATATTCCTCGGGATTGAAGACAAAAATCTCATCAAAGTCGGTGTAGATGCTGTAGCTGTATTTGTCCTTGTCGAGAATCGTGTAATTCAGCTCGTGAACGTCGCACGAATCAATCGAGTGGTCATAGTCGGTAGCTACAAGATTTCCGGAATCGTCCATACCGTAGGAGAGAAGGAGCCAAGCATCAACAACTGACACATCACCATTAGGCCATACATAAGGCGTGTAGTCATACCAATCCTCGAGCGTGGGATCGGCAGGCACGGGCACTACGGTCGGCTGCTGCTCCAGATAGTCATAGACGATGTTTGACAGACCATCAGCACTAATCCCGAAACTCTCATTCAGGCAGAAAACCTGGATGCCGATGCGGGTGTTAAAGAAGGTCTCGAATCCGTCGGCATTGGTGCGGTAAAAGTAAACCTTATTGGCTGTCAAATCCATGCCTTCATTGTACTGATATTGATAGATGTTGGTTGCATCACCCCACAGGTTGTCGTTGGTGTACACCGAACTCTGGAAGGTGAAAATCTGGTCATCGTCGGTGTAGATGCGGTAACCCATCATCTCGGGGTCAAGGGGATTGCCATTCACGTCAACCGTGGGCAAGGTGAAAGACAAACAACTGTAACCGGACTCATCACCGCAGTCATACCATTTCACGTCAGTGGGATCTGTGGGTGTCGCTGCAAAGGCGCTGCAAGCAAACGCTAAACTCAATAATAAAAAGTAAAATTTCTTCATAACGTAGCAGAATTTCTAAAAGTTTATAAATAAAACAGATTCATAAGCGAAATATCTGCCAAAATTAATACTTTTTTCTAACAATCAACAAAATATCTTGCTAAAAAGTCACCCTGCCGCCAGCACAGGCCTCCTCTGCCGATATCAAGTGCGGAATACGGTGGCAGATAGATTGTTTATTGGCATCAATATGACAAAATCAAGAAAAATATGTGAAAAACCTGCAAAGCATACTTTGAAATCAAAAAAATGCTTACCTTTGCAGTAGTGAAATCAAAAATTCAAATGATTATGAAAAAGATCTTATTTTCTATCATCGCCATGATGGCGGTAATTACCGTTCAAGCACAATCCATCCATGCTTCATGGCACAGCCTGCAGCCCGTGGTAGAAACCGAGGCCGATGGCTCATTCACGGCACAGTCCTTTACCTACACCTTCAATCCCGATGGCACCTATTCTCTCGTCAATGAGCTCACCATCGCTTCGGAGCCCGCTCAGACGATGGAGCAGGAGGTGGCTACCAATATCAAGGTGAAGGGTACCTACACTTACGATGGCGATAAGTTGACGCTCAAGCCCAACATGGACACTTATAAGGCCGAATTGATCAGTATCTCACAGAACGGCCGTGTCACCAACTCATCCAGTGTCAAGACCAGCGTGAACACCAAGCTCAACAGCAGGGACTTCAAGGCCAAGTTCAACGGAACGAAGACCTACACCGTCAGGGTGGGTGAGGCCTCGATGACGATGAAGGATGGCGGCCAGGAGTTCAACTACATGCGCTTCGCCACCATCAAGGACTAAACTTGACAAGCAAGAATTAACGAATCCCGCAAGGCCGATGAGGCTTGCGGGATTTTTGTTGTGGTACGCACCTGCTCTATATCAGCGTGCGGGTCTAGAGGCCTAGGATGTTGCGGACAATCCACCAGGCAATGAAGATGAAAACATAGGCCTTGAGGGTGACGGGATGGAAGACAATGCGCTTGAGACCGTCGAGGCGGTGCCCGAAGTTATACCATGTCACCATCACTGCTGACAGGGCATAAGGTATCGACAGGATGAAGAAATAGTTGTAGGAGAGAGCTTGCCCCAGGTGGCCGTGGGCTAGGGCATAAAGGGCTCGTTGAGAGCCGCAGGCGGGACACAGGGTCCCCGTGAGCACGCGCCACGGGCACTGGACGGGATGCCCCGTTGTCGATGGATTAACAAAGTAATAGGTGATGCCCAGCAGTATCAGAATGACAGGGAATGCATAGGGCATTATTTTGTCAACCTTGTTGAGCATGACCAGGACAAGAGACTATAGACCTCCAGCACAAACACCACATAAGATGCCGATAAAGCCGATGATTGTTCCCCACAGGGCATAATTCTGAGCCTTGTTGGCAGCGTTGTAGGCTCCCACATAGTCACCGGAGTTGTAAAGCCCGTCGACCTTGGATGAATAAACGATAGACACGATACCCAGTGGCAGGCAGCAGAAGATGGTGCTCAAGATGGCCCATGCCAAGTGGTTATTGGGTTTGGATGGGGGAGGGCCCTGCACATAATGGGGCTGATAATAGGGCTGCTGCTGATACGGCTGCTGGTTCGGGAATTGATTCTGGTTGTCCATAGTAGAATATTGATGTGATTACAAGGAGTCAAGCACATTACCAAGAATACCGAGAAATGCGGCAAGTATGATAATTATAACGACTGAGATGGCAGCCCAAATGGCGAAGTTCTTGGCCTTGTTGGATGAGTCTTGAGCCCCTATATAGTCTCCTGCACTATACTGGCTGTCAACTTTAGAGGCGTAAACAATCGAGATAATGCCCAGTGGCAAACAGCAGAAGATGGTGGTCAAGATGGCCCAAACCAGATAGTTGTCGGGCTTGGGAGGACGTTGTCCCTGAGCATAGTTGGGCTGATAATACTGCTGATAGGGCTGCTGCTGGTAAGGTGGCTGCTGCTGATTCTCCATAATCGTAATAATAATTGTGACAAAATTGCAAGAATGCTATAGGTCACAAAATTATGAAAATTCTGTGACTTGTCAATATGATTTGTGCGTTTTTTTAGAGCTTGGGCAGTTTGTGGATAAGGGTGAGGCCGTCGCGCAGGGGGATGATGACCTTCTCGACACGCGGGTCCTCCTTGACATGGTCATTGAAGGCGAGGATGCCGCGGGTCTGGGCCTCGCGTTGTGCCTTGGGGTCCACGACCTTGCCTGCCCACAGGGTGTTGTCGGCGATGATGTAACCGCCCTCGTTGAGGTAGTCCATCACCAGGTCGTAGTATTCAACATATTGCCGCTTGTTGGCGTCGATGAACACAAGGTCATAGCGCTCGCCCAGGGTGGGGACGATGTCGCGGGCGTCGCCGATGTGCAGCCTGATGCGCTTGCCGTAGGGCGAGAGTGCCAGGTGCTCGCGGATGAAGTCCTCCTGTTCGTCGTTGATTTCGATGGTATCGACCAGGCATTCGTCGTCGGCGAGGCCCTCAGCCAGGCAGAGCGCCGAATAGCCGCTGAAGGTGCCCAGCTCCAGCACGCGCCGCGGACGGATCATGCGCGTCAGCATCTTGATGAGCCGCCCCTGCAGATGGCCCGAGCACATGTGCCAATAGTAATTCTGCACATGGGTGTCATGATCGATGCGCGCCAGCGCCGCCGGCTCTTCATCGATATGCCCCAAAATATACTCCTCTAACTCCTCACTCATACACTCATCTGTAAACGATTAAAAGGAAAACAATAAGTATAAAAGGAAAACAATAAGTACAATAAACACAAATTATTGATATTCAGAATATTTAATTGTTCTTATCGACTTTCTTGTCTTCTAATTATGACCGTCTGATATAGGGGATAGAGAGAGGAGGGCGAGGCGGTAGCTGTCGAGGCCGAAGCCGGCGACGATGCCCTTGCAGACGGGAGACAACAACGACTTGTGGCGGAAAGGCTCACGCGAGTAGATATTGCTGATGTGGACCTCCACGACGGGGGCCGTGATGGCGGCCACGGCATCGGCGATGGCGACAGACGTGTGGGTGTAGCCGCCGGCATTCAGGATGATGCCGCAGTCGTCAAAGCCCACCTGCTGCAGCCTGTCCACGATTTCGCCCTCGATGTTGCTCTGGTAGGTGTCAATCGTGTGCTGCGGGAACTGCTCTATCAGCTCCTGCAGGTACTGGTCCAGCGAACGGTTGCCATAAACCTCGGGCTCACGCTTGCCCACGAGGTTCAGGTTGGGCCCGTTGATGATGTGGATGACCATTATTTCTTGAAGTAATAGAGGAACGAGGCGATACCCTGCAGGGCGGGTTTGCGCTGGCCCTCGATTTCCATCTTGAAGTCGATCTCGGCCTTGCAGATGCCGCGCAGGTCGGCGATGTTGGCCAGCTTGGTCACCAGGCGCACACGGCTGCCGGTGATGACGGGCTGTCCGAAGCGCATCTTGTCCATACCGTAGTTGACCTGCATCTCCAGGTTGTTCACCTCGATGATCTGGTTCCACAGGTGGGGAATCAGCGACATCGTCAGGTAGCCATGAGCGATGGTGCTGTGATAGGCACTCTCGGCCTTGGCGCGCTCCACGTCCACATGGATCCACTGGTGGTCGAGCGTAGCGTCGGCAAACATGTTGATACGGTCCTGGTCCACGGTGAGCCACTCGCTGGCACCGAGTTCCTCGCCCAGATGCGAGGCAAATTCTTCGTAAGAATTGATGGTAAGCATATTTTTTAGTTTTTAGTCGCTAGTCACTAGTCGCTAGTCATTAGTTTCTTGTTTCTGTTGATTTGAGGCGGCGGCGCATGATCAGGGCGGTCACCATGCTGGTGAGCAGGCCCACAGCCGCCACGAGGGCGAGGGTGACAATCACGTCGGTCCACTGCACCTCGACGGGGTAGGCACTGATGATCATGTTGGCGGGATCACCGCTCAGGCGGAGCCAGCCGAACTGCTGCTGGCACAGGCAGAGGACCAGTCCGATGACGACACCCGTCACGGCGCCGGCCAGCGTGATGAGCCATCCCTGCAGGACAAAGATGCGCGAAATCTGGCGGTCGTTGGCACCCAGGGCACGCAGTGTGGCAATGCTGTCGTCCTTCTCGATGATGAGCAGCGACAGGGTGCTGATGACGTTGAACGTGGCGATAACGAGGATGAAGGCCAGCAGCAGGAATGCCATCCACTTCTCGATGTTGACCAGGCGATAGGCCTCGCGCTGCTGCATGAGGCGGTTCTTGACCTGATAGCTGTTGCCCAGGGCACGGCCGATGGCGTCCATCACCTGCTGCTCACTGGCCCCGGGGGCAAGTTTCACTTCGATCTGTGTCGCTTCGGTCTCATAGTCAAACAGCTGTCGTGCCATGTCGAGCGGCACGAAGATGAGGTCGGCGTCATAACTGTTCTGCTGCAGCTGGAAGATACCGGCCACGAATACCGAGTCCTGCCTGAAGGCGCCCATCGGGTTGGCCATGTTGACGCGGCCCTGGCGCTGCGGGGCATACAGGCGGACCATGCCCATGAACTCGGGACGCACCATCAGCCTGACGGCGGGTCCTGCCCCGGCAACGGCAAAGTGTGACACCTGGTCACGCAGCATCCATGTGCCATCGACGATGACCGAGTCGATGTCGTTCATCGTGTTATAGTCATCGGGGACTCCCTTGAGGCGCACGGGCATCTGCATCTCGCCGTAGATGGCCAGGGCCTGGTCCTCGACGACGGGCATGACGCGCTCCACGCCGGGGATGGCCTGGATGACCTGGATGACGCTGTCCGCATCGTTGACGGTCTTTCCCAGGGTCGCCGTGACGGCTACCTGCGGGTCAAGCATCGCCAGCTTGCCCATGATGAGCCCTCGGAAGCCGTTGAAAACGCTGAGCACGCAGATGAGCGCGGCGGTGGCCACCACGACGCCGCACACGGCGACAATCGAGATGATGTTGACGGCCTGGTGGCCCTTCTTGGACACCAGGTAACGCCACGCTATCTTCAACGGGAGGCTCATGGTTTTTTAGTCGTTAGTCACTAGTCGTTAGTTTCTGGGTCCTGTTTGGGCTTGTCCTTGTTGAGGAGCTCGTCGATGTGGTCGATGTAGTCGAGCGAGTCGTCGATGTGGAACTTCAGCTCGGGGCAGCGGCGCAGCTGGTAGCGCACCTGCTGTGCCAGCTGGTGACGGATGCCGCGCTCGTTGCGGGTGATGTTGTCCATGATGTCCTGTGCGTTCTCGCTGGGGAAAATGCTCAGGCGCACGTTGGCGACGCTCAGGTCGGGCGATACGCGCACGCTGCTCACGCTCACGAGGGTGCCGCGTGTCTTGGCGGTCTCGCGGCGGAAGATTTCGCTCAGCTCCTTCTGCACCAGGCGGCTGATTTTCTGTTGTCTAGTAGTATCCATTATCTTGATTCTTTTGTTTTTGCGACTGCAAAGGTACAACTTTTTCTAGAAACTGTAGATATTCTAGAAATTCTAGATTCTCTAGATGGTCTAGAAACTCTAGAGATAAAAGAGGAACCGGGGATGACTATCATCCTCGGTTCCGGTCTTAAGCGCCAGTGGCGGCGCTATTCAGTTTGGATTACTCCTCGGGGAGCATCACAACTTCAACCTTGTTGCCGGCGTTCAGCAGCTGCTTAGCAAATGCTGCGATGCTCTCGGGGGTCTGAGCGTTAACAATCTGCTCGAAACCATGGAGGCCGTCAGTACCGGTAAACAGGTAGTTGTGGATTTGACGCAACCAGAAGCCGTTCTCCTTGAGGCTTGTGCCGTGATCCTTGATTGCAAGCTCCTTGATCTCCTTGAGGGTGGTGGGATCGATGCTCTTGCAAGCCTCGACGATCTCCTCGTTCATGATTTTGACAGCCATGTCAGCCATCTCGGGCTTCATCGGGCAGGAGGCCATGACGGCAGTGAAGGAGTTGTTGCCCTCGAAGGTGGACCAGCCACGGGCACCGGCCGAGTAGGCGGCACCGGCATCCTCGCGGATCTTCTGCAGATAAATCTTGCTCAGTACCTGACCCAGGATGTTGGCCTTCAACTGGTTCTCCAGTGTGCAAGGAGTCTTGGTGTCATACCAGTAGATCTGTGCTATGGCCTTCGGGGTCTCGCTCTTGCGGGTGAAGTGGGTGACAGTCTGTCCCTGGGGATGAGACTCCACGTCAACAAAGTTAGACTTCTGACCCTTCTTGGCGGGCAGGCTGGCAATGTACTGCTCAATGAGAGGACGGATCACAGCCTCGTCAAATGCACCCACGAAAATGAAGGTGTAGTTGGCAGCATTGGCGGTGCGCTCCTTGACAATCTGCATCATGCGGTCCAGATTCACCTGGTCCATGTAGCTGATGTCAAAGGGCTTGGTGCGCCAGTCGTGGTTGCCCAGGATGTAGTTGACAGAATCCTCAAATACGTTCTCGGGATCGAGGTCTCTGTTCTTGAGCATGGTTTCTACCTGACCCTTGATCATGTTGAAGCTCTTCTCATCCTTGCGCATGTCGGTGAAGTTGAGGTAGGTGAGCTGGAACAAGGTCTCCAGGTCCTTGACGGTGGACTGGCCGCTGAACGCGTCCTCATAGGTGTCCATCGAGAAGCCTACGCTGGCCTGCTTGCCGGCGAGAGCCTTCTGCAACTCGGTGTAGGAGAATTCTCCCAGACC
This sequence comes from uncultured Bacteroidales bacterium, assembly GCA_902760865.1. GTDB lineage: Bacteria > Bacteroidota > Bacteroidia > Bacteroidales > Muribaculaceae > Sodaliphilus. Next base: position 20,552 of record CACWID010000027.1, read on the forward strand.
GCTCATCATCGTAGCCAGGGGCAGCAACTCGGTGTTGGCCCAATCCTTCTCGCCGTAGAGCGATGTACCACCACGCTGGTAGGCGGTCATGCGGATCTCGTTCTCCTTGAAGTCGGTCTTCTTGAGGATGACGCGGGCACCGTTGCTCAGCTCGAGCTCCTTGTAGCCGAACGTGTCGTTAGCGCTCTCCTTGGTGATCTTGCCGGGCTTGGGCAGCTTGGCGATCAGGGGCTCTTGCTTCACGTTGTCGACAAATGCCTCGACCTGGGCGTTCAAGCCGGCGTCAACAGCAGCCTTCAGGCCTTCGGAGGTCGGATAAACGGCACCGTCCTTCTCCTGGTTGAAGTTCATGATGACCAGGTTCTCACCGGTGGTGCTGATGAAGCCGGGCATCATCTGGTTGACGAGGTCAACGGGCAGCATGGGCACGTATTGGCTCATGATTTCATACTCCTGCTCAATCGAGGGGATGGGCTCGTTGTCGAGGTAGTTGCGGTAGTACTGAGCGGCGAGACGGGCGTTGCTGATCTTGTTGCGCTCGTTGTACTGGCGCTCCAGGCGGCTGAGGTACTCTTCCTTGGCACGCTCATACTCGGTAGCGGTAAAGCCGTGCTTGGCGGCACGCATGGCCTCGGTAACGACAGCCTCGGTAGCGGCCTCGATCTGGCCATCCTTGGGCATGATACCCAGGGTGAAGGCGTCCTTGGTGTTGGCGAACAGGTAGTTGCCGTCATAAGCGCTGGCCTGGATGAAGGGACAGTCGGGCTCTTGTGCCTTCTCAGACAAGCGCTCGTTGAGCATACTGCTCATCATGCTCTTGGCATAGTCGATGACCATGTACATCTTGTCACCCTTGATCTCCTTGGGCATGGCATCGTGCTTGAACATCACCATCACCTGGCTATACTGCTGCTCCTTGTCCTTGTCGATAACGATGATGGGCTCGTCGTTGTCGGGAACGGGCTCGTCAACAACCTGTGCGGCGTTGGGATTCAGAACGGCGCCCTTGAAGAGCTCCTTGATCTGGGCCTCGATGTGGTCAACATCCACATCACCCACGATAACCAGGGCCTGGTTGTCGGGACGGTACCACTTGTGGTAGTAGTCGCGCAGCTCGTTGTACTTGAAGTTGTCAACAACATCCATTAGACCGATGGGCATGCGCTTGCCATACTTCGAACCGGGATACAGGTTCTCGAGCTGGTTCTCGAGCATGCGCTGCTGGGCGCTGCGGCGCAGGCGCCACTCCTCGTGGATTACACCGCGCTCCTTGTCGATCTCCTCGTCGGTAAGCAACAGACCGTTGCTCCAGTCCTTGAGGATGAGCAGGCAGGAGTCGATGGCGCTCTGGCGGGTGCTGGGCACGTCGTTGATGTTATAGACGGTCTCGGCAATGCTGGTATAGGCGTTCAGGTCCTTACCGAAGGCTACACCCAGTGAGCGGGTATAGTCGATGATGCCCTTACCCTCGCCGTTGAAGTGCTCACTGCCGTTGAAGGCCATGTGCTCCAGGAAGTGGGCAAGACCACGCTGGCTCTCCTCCTCCTGGATGGAGCCCACGCGCTGGGCGATGTAGAAGTTCACGCGGTGCTCGGGATAGTCGTTGTGGCGGATGTAGTAGGTCAGTCCGCAATCCAACTTACCGATGCGCACCTGGTCATCCGTGGGGATGGGGCCCATTGATTGGGCCTTGACGGTGCTGGCGCTGAATGCCATGAGCATCATGAACATTACAGCAAAGATTTTTTTCATCTTCATTTTGTGGTTGAATAATTGGTTTTTATAAAAGTGTTATAGATACAGTTGTTTTTTTCGTTGTTAGACTTCCTGAAGTGCTGTCTGGTTGCAAAACGACCTGTTAAAACTTCCAAACTAACCTGCAAAGATAGTCTTTTTTTTATTATGTGGACTTTTTGGTGTCAGTTTTTATCATTGTCCACATTCTCATCATCTTTGATGTACTGGTTCTCGTTATATATTTTTATCCACGCGATGACGGCGAGGAGGCCGCTTAATGTAATAGCGATTTTACTAGCCTGATGGATCCAGGTGCCGCGGCTCAGGATCATTGTCACGAGTGAGATGATGAACAGGACAATGGAGGCCCATGACAGTCTCTTGGTCGTCAGACTCAATTCCGGTCGGTACTGATAGATCACGATGCCTACCCACATGGGGATTAAAAAGAAGTTGATGAATACGTCGGGGAAACGGAATGAGAGTACATTCCAGTCCACCAGCAGATGGAGTACTGACATGATGAGGCTCCCAATGACTAGGGTGAGACCTATGGCTTTCTGGATGAATCTTTTCTGTTTCATAGCGGTTGCCGTTTTTTTGTTTTTTGCCCATTAGACGCAGCTGCTCAACTAAAAACTACACGAAAACACAAAAAAAATGAAAAATGTCATCAAGAGGGGGTGCCTCCTTGATGACATTCTGTTGAGATGCTATGGCGTGATGTGCTAGTTGAGCATGCGCGAGTCGAGGATGCTCCAGTCGCGGTGCTGGCGGTTCCGGTCGTTCTTGAGCCATGCTGCGTTGATCAGGAAGGCGCCTGCCAAGCCCATGCTCACGATGGCGCCCGTCATGAGCGTTGCCAGGAGCATGGTGTGGCTGCCTGCAAACAGCCGCACCAGAGCGCTGCCCAGAGTGAAGGCCACCAGGCTGATGATGGCCAACAGGATTTTCAGCTCCAGAGCTTTTTTGTTTTTATCGTTATTCATCGTTGTTGAAGTGTTTAGTTTGATTAAATAAAAATAATTAGGTATTCCTTTCTTGAAGGTGATGCAAAGTTACCGCAATGCTTGGGGGCTGTCAATACTTATCGGGCTGAAAATCAACGATTGTCTAAAAATTTTACGCTTTGGTGTCTAATTATTTGACACTCGGCGCGCAAAGCAGGGAGGAGGACTGGCACAAGCGGCCTGTCCTCCTCCCTGTTAGGCGATATGTCGAGTGAGCGGTTACTGTTCCCGCATGAGTTCTTTGATCTGGTCGATCATCTCGTCGTTGGTCCGTTGCATCTTGCGGTAGAAGTTAAGCCCGATAGCCAGTCCGATGGCGCCGCCGATGAGCATCGAGATAATGACTATGATCAGGAATGACGTCATGGACGATGATTCAATTTCGGTTGCGGCCGACTTGTAGATTTCATAGAAGTACCAGGGAATCCAGATGGCGATAGCACAGAATCCGATGGCTAACTGTTTCTTGCGGTTCTGCTTCATCTGTATCAGTTTGCTGGCTGTCTCTACGATGTCGTTCCCCATGTTGCTGATCTTCATTCGGTTAATGAAGTATTCGGCAATAAACGAGGCGGCAAATATCACGATGGTGAAGATGATGAACGGCCATGACATACCCGACTCGATGAAATCCCAAATCATGAAAGGTACAATCAGGCCCAATATCAGGCAGTACCAGAAAAGGTTGTGGTGCAGCTTTCGCATTTTGCCTTGGATGGCCTTCTTGACAAGGTCCTCGTTGAGGCGTCCCTGCTGGTCCACCTTATTTTTAAGTTCATTGATCTGGCGGCGCAGGTCATCGAGCTCGTTGAATTCGTCTAAATTGTAGTTTTGGTTTTCCATATTGATGTGTAGTCTTTTAGTTCATTTGTTTGAGTTGTTCCTTGATGCGGTAGAGCCTCACCGACACGTTCTTGACATTGATACCCACGATCTGGGCAATCTCGTCATAACTCATGTTCTCGAGCCATAGCAGGACAATGGCGCGGTCAAAAGGCTGAAGCCGCTGGATGCGCGCGTGCAGCATGTCGGTCTGGCGGTTGTCGGCATCGTTCTTGTCAAACAGGTCGATGCCCTCCATCAGCGGCTGGGTCTTGCGGCTCTTCTTCTTGCGGTCGATGGAGATACAGGAGTTCAGGGTCACCTTGTAAATCCATGTCTTCAAGTCGCTGTTGCCCTGGAAGGAGGCAAGCCCTTGCCACAACTTGATGAGCGCCTCCTGGAAGAGGTCATCGACCTCCTCCTTGTCCTTGGAGAACATGTAGCACACGGTGTAGATGGTGCCCTTGTTCTCGCGGATGATGCGCGCAAATTCGGCTTCGTTGATTTCCATTTTTTAATTCACTATTCAACCCTTAGACGCAGGGTGTATCTAAAAAACTACACAATTATTTCTTTTTTTTTAGTCTCTAGTCTCTAGTCTCTAGTCTCTAGTCGTTTGTATTGGTCGGCAGGCATTTGTTACGACTAGCGACTCATGACTAGCGACTAGTGACTAGTCGTTTGTATTAGTCGGCAGGCATTTGTTACGACTAGCGACTAGCGACTAGTGACTCATGACTAGAACGACTGCATGTCCACCAGGTGCTTGTAGGCGCCCTGGCGGGCGATGAGCTCGTCGTGGGTGCCCTGCTCGATGATGCGGCCGTCCTGCATGACGCAGATCTGGTCGGCATTCTTGATGGTGCTCAGGCGGTGGGCGATGACCAGCGTGGTGCGGCCATGCATGAGCTTGTCGAGGGCGTCCTGCACGAGGTGCTCACTCTCGGTGTCAAGGGCGCTGGTGGCCTCGTCGAGGATGAGGATGGGCGGGTTCTTCAGGATGGCGCGTGCGATGCTGATGCGCTGGCGCTGGCCGCCTGAGAGTTTGCAGCCGCGGTCACCGATGTTGGTGTCAAAGCCCTGCTCACTGGCCATGATAAAGTCGTAGGCATTGGCAATCTTGGCCGCTTCCTCGACCTGCTCGCGCGTGGCGTTCTCGACACCGAAGGTGATATTATTATAGAAGGTGTCGTTGAACAGGATGGCCTCCTGGTTGACATTGCCCATCAGGGCGCGCAGGTCGGTGATGCTGAACTGGCGGATGTCGGTGCCGTCGATGCTGATGCTGCCCTCCTGCACGTCATAGAAGCGCGGCAGCAGGTCGGCCAGTGTCGTCTTGCCGCTGCCGCTCTGTCCCACGAGGGCCACGGTCTGGCCACGCTTGATGTCGAGCGTCACGCCGTCGATGACCCAGTTGTCACCGTAGCGGAATCGCACGTCCTTGTACTGTATGCCCTGGTTCATGCTGGTCAGCGCTACGGGCTTCTCCGGGTCCTTGATCGGGTTGTCGGCACTCAGGATCTTGTCGATGCGCTGCATCGATGCGAGACCGCGCTGGATGGCGTAACTGGCCTTGGACAGGTCCTTGGCGGGATTGATGATGCTGTAGAAGATCACCATGTAGTAGATGAACTTGGGCGCGGTGATGCTGCTGTGACCGCCCAGGATGAGCGTGCCGCCGAACCACAGCACGATGGCGATGGTCAAGGTACCCAGGAACTCGCTCATGGGGTGGGCCAACTCGTAGCGACGACTCATGCGGGTGACGATGTTGCGGTACTTCTCGTTCTCGCCCTCAAAGCGGTTCTTTACCTTGTGCTCGGCATTGAAGGCCTTGACGATGCGCAGGCCGCCGATGGTCTCCTCGATGTTGCTCAGCATCACGCCCCACTGGGTCTGCCCCTCGAGCGAGACGCGCTTCAGGCGCTTGCCCACACCGCCCATGATTAGGCCCGCAATGGGCAGCAGAATCAGCACAAACAGCGTCAACTGCCAGCTCAGGGCAATCATCATCGTCAGGCAGGCAATGATCATGATGGGATTCTTGAACATCATGTCGAGCGACGACATGACGGAGTTCTCGACCTCGGTGACGTCGCCGCTCATGCGCGCCATCACGTCGCCCTTGCGCTCATTGGAGAAGAAGCCGATGGGCAGCGACACAATCTTGGAGTATATCTGGTTGCGGATGTCGCGCACAACGCCCGTGCGGATGGGTATCATGAAGAAGGCGCTCAGGTAGGCGCAGCCGGTCTTGAAGGCCGTCATCACCACCAGCGCGGCAGCGATGCAGGCCAGGGCCGTCGATTGGCCGTAGCGCTCGATGATGCACTGGACGTAGTAGTAAAAATTGTTGGTCAACACCGCGTCAATCTTGCCGCTGCCCCATTCCATATAGGAATAGGTCTGGGTGTTAAGTCCGAACAGCATTTCCAGGATAGGAATAATCAGCGCAAACGAGAACAGCGTCAAGAATGCGGTCAACAGGTTGAACAGGATGTTCAACGCGATATATTTCTTATAGGGCGGCACAAACCGCTGTAACAGATGCCAAAAACCTTTCATGCCCGCAAAGGTAGTAAAAAGACTTTAGACTTTGGACCTTAGACCTTAGTTTTTAGATTCTAGTTTCTAGTCCCTAGTTTTTTCAGTTTTCAGTTCATTGAATAGGGGGTTAAAATAGCACGAAATCCCGGAGTTTGGTTTTTCTTTGCTACTTTTGTATAAAAAACAATAGGAACGGGTTTACATTTCCTTGGTCTGAAACGTCTATCAAGTGTAATTGACCCACGACTATGACAAAAAGTGAACTGGAAATACTGTTCAAGACGCACTACGCGGTGATGTATCGCCTGGCAGTGTCGCTGCTCTACGATGCCGACGAGGCACGCGACGTCGTGAGCGACGTTTTTGCCTCGTTGCTCGACGGCGGACTGGCCATCCGCACCGACAACGCCCGCGCCTTCCTGCTGACGTGCGTGCGCAACAGTTGCATCAATGTGATTCGCCACAAGCAGATGCGGGAGCGCTTCATCAAGTTCTATGCGACAAATGCCGAACCGCTTGCCGATGGCCCCGACGACTCAATAACGCTTGCCGAATTGCGCGAATACATCGACAATCAGCTGCCGCCGCTGTCGCGCCGCATTTTTACTATGCGCTATCTGCAGGATATGACCTGCCAGCAGGTCGCCGATGCCGTGGGCGTGAGCCGCGTGACCGTCCATCACCACTTGTCACAGTCACTGGAGAAAATCAATGCCTATTTCAACAACTCAAAACAATAGACGTTATGGAACAGAACGATAAAATCCGTCTCTTGCTCGACATGCACGAGCACCCTGAGAATTACACCGACGAGCAGTTTGCTGCCATGCTTAATGACGAAATGCTGGAGCAACTCGTCACCGCCAAGCGCGCGATGACCGATATCCCCGAGCCCGATGTGGATGCCGAGTGGCAACGCTTCGAGCAAGCGCATTTCGCCCCGGAGAAAAACCGCCGCTGGCTCAAGGTCGCTGCCATGATTGCTGGCGTACTTATGCTCTCGGCTTTCACCTATGCCGCCATCCATGCCGTACGACAAAGCGTCAATGATAAAACCAAAGAACCCACCGAGACTGTCGCCCCGGCGCCGCAGCAAGAATCGACCGTAGGGCCTCGCCTTGGCGTGGCCGACACTGCGGCAGTGGTGGCAGAGCCGATTGTCTTTGACAATCTTCCCCTTGACCAGATGCTGGAAAAGATTGCGCCCCACTACGGCATGCAGGTCGAGTTCCGCAACGAGGACGCCCGCGCACTGCGCTTCTACTTTGTGTGGCAACCCGATGAGGACCTGGATGCGGTGCTCGAGCGCCTCAACCTGTTCGAGAGTGTGAATATCAGTAAGGAGGGCAATACAATCGTGGTGGAATGATGGCAAGACGCATGATTTTTATCGTGGCATGCTTGTGCATCGCCACGGCTGTCTTCGGGCAGCGGGTGACGCGGTCGTTCAATGACGTGTCGATGAGTGAGGCGCTCAAGTGGCTCAACGAGCGGGGTGGGGAATACAACATCAGTTTTCTCTACAACGAGTTGGAGGACTTCAGGGTGACAACTTCGGTCAAGAACAAGTCGGTGCCTGATGCCATCCAGCAACTGATCGGCTTCTATCCCATCAAGATGACTGTGCAGGGCAAAGAAATCGCCGTCGAGTGCCCGCAAAAGGCCTCCACGCGCTACAAGGGCATCGTCCTCGACGAGGCAGGCCAGCCCTTGCCATACGCCAACGTCGCCCTGCTCTTGCCGCGCGACTCCACCCTCATCACCGGCGGCGTGACCAACGAGAGTGGCCTCTTCGTCATCCCCTGCGACCAGCAGGGCGTGCTCGCCCGCATCACCTATGTCGGTTACCGCCCCGTCTATCGCCACTGCAGGACCCCTCACCTGGGCACCATCAAAATGCAGCCCGACCAATATGCCCTCGGAAGCGTCACCGTCAAGGGCGAACGTCCCCAGTACCAGATGACCACTGGCGGCATGACGGTCAATGTTGCGGGCACGGTGCTCAGCGACATGGGTACTGGTATTGACGTGCTGGGTCAGTTGCCCCGTGTCGATGTCAAGGGCGACGGCCAAGTGAGCGTTTTTGGTAGTGGCACACCGCTCATCTATATCAATAACCGCCCGATTCAGAGCAATACCGAGTTGTCGCGCCTCAAGTCGGGCGACATCAAGTCCATCGACGTGATTACGAGCCCAGGTGCGCGATACAAGAAGGATGTGTCGTCGGTCATCCGCATCCACACGGTCAAGCCCCAAGGCGACGGCTTCAGTGTCAGCACCATCACCAACGTGCGCAACAACCACGAGTGGGGCGGATATCAGGACATTAACGTGAAATACCGCACCCACGGCTTGGAACTGTTTGCCGAGGGTTACTGGCGTAGCGCATGGATGGGTGAGGACAATGACATTAATAATGACTTGTTCTTGGAGGATGGCACAGTGCATGTCGATCAGACGGGTGACACCAAGTTCCGCAGCAAGTCGCATTATGAGCAAGTAGGCTTCAATTACGATATCAACGACAACCATTCGCTGGGCGCATCTTACACCTTGAGCGGTGTCAATATCAAGAACAGCAGCGTCATCGGTGAGCAACAAATATGGAACAACGGTGTGCTTGAGGGCAGCGTATGGTATGATGCCCTCGTCAATCGTAAACAAAATCCGTTGCACGATGTCAATATGTATTATGTGGGCAAGGTGGGCCAGCTGTCGATTGACTTTAACGGCACGTGGTATTGTCGCAATGAACGCAATACTGATGAACGCACTGAATTAAGCGATGAACTTGATGACCGCCATGTACTCACCCAGAGCCGCCAGCGTAATCAGATGACCGCCAGCAAACTCATCCTGAGTCACCCCCTGTGGAAAGGTACCGCCAGCATCGGCACTGAGTTGACCTTTACCCGCACCGACGGCACCTATTCCAACGACGATCAGTCCCATTTGTCGTCCGACACGCGCATCCGCGAGAATAACAGTGCGGGCTTTGCCGAGTATGACTTCACCCTGGGCAATTATACCTTCGGCGCCGGACTGCGCTTTGAGCACATCAACTCCGACTACTATTCGTCAGGCATCCGTGAAGAAGAGCCCAGCCGCACCTACAACGACTGGTTCCCCAATGCCTCCGTCGCCTGGAAGAAGGACAAGTGGAACTGGCAACTGAACTACAGCCGTCGCATCAACCGCCCCAGCTATTTCCAATTGCGCAATTTCATCCAGTACGATAACCGTTACACCTACGAGGGTGGCAACCCGCTGTTACACCCGCAGCTGAACCACCGTTTGGAGTTGTCGGCCATTTACTCGTGGCTGAGCCTGCAGGTGCGCTACACCTACAGCCAGAACACCATGTGCTGGGTGCCTGTGCTGGAGCCGGACAAGCGCTACATCTTGCTGTGTACACGCAACTACGGCGATGCCCAGCGCTTGTTCGCCTCGGTGGTGGCTGCACCGCGCTTCGGTGTCTATCGCCCCACGTTGACGCTGTCTTTCAACAAGGTCTTCTTTGATGCCAAGCAATATGGTTCTCATTTGACCCATCACAGGCCGCTGTGGCGGTTTGAATTGAGAAACACCTTTGTCCTTCCTCATTCCTGGACAGCTGTGGTGGGCGTGCGTGTCGCCAGTGATGCCGATGACGAGTTCCAAAGCATCAAGCGCTATTGGACTGTCGGGGCAAGGGTCAACAAATCCTTCTTCAACAAGGCACTGCTGGTCAACCTCTATGCCGACGATATCTTCAGGACCAGCCAGGAGCGGTGGACCACCTACGGCATCGGCACCAACATCACCAAGGATTGCTACAACTTTGACCGCACCATCGGCATGACCGTGACCTACAAATTCAACGTCACCCGTAGCAAGTACAAGGGCACCGGCGCCGGCAACGACGAGAAATCCCGCCTGTAGTCAATGTAACGATATAGATGAGAGGTGTGTCATCATTTTTGACTCGGTAATATAACCGTGCTATCGCACGGGAAATTAAGCTAATTTTTAAATTAAAATTTTATAATTAATTTGTTTAATTTCCCGCCCGAAGGGCGGTTAAAATTCCATCAATTGAATGATGACACTCCTGCATGTTATAGTTGAGGGGCAAAAAAGCGACGGTCGCTGGTGAATGCACCTGCGACCGTCAACATGAGGTTTTTCCGGGTGTTATAATGATTGCCTCATTATTCTTTAGTCTCTAGTCAATAGTCTCAAGTCGCTAGTCTATACTACAAAGCTGGTACAAACGACTAGTGACTAGCGACTAGTGACTAGTGACTAACTTACTTGATGATTCCCATCTGCTTGCCGATCTTGATGAAGGCGTTGATGCACTTGTCGAGGTGCTCACGCTCGTGACCGGCGGAAACCTGCACGCGGATGCGGGCCTGGCCCTTGGGAACAACGGGATAGTAGAAACCGGTAACGTAGATGCCTTCCTTCTGCAGCTCGGCAGCGAAGTCCTGCGACAGCTTGGCGTCGTAGAGCATCACGGCGCAGATGGCGCTCTGGGTGGGCTTGATGTCGAAGCCGGCAGCGATCATCTTGTCGCGGAAGTAGTTCACGTTGTCCACGAGCTTGTCGTGCAGTGCATTGCTCTCCTTCAACATCTTGAACATCTCGATGCTGGCACCCACGATGCCGGGAGCGATGCTATTGCTGAACAGGTAAGGACGTGAGCGCTGGCGCAGCATGTCGATAATCTCCTTACGACCCGTGGTGAAACCACCCATGGCACCGCCGAAGGCCTTGCCCAGCGTACCGGTGAAGACGTCGATGCGGCCGTAGATATTGAACTGCTCGGCTACACCGTGGCCAGTCGGACCAACGACACCTGCCGAGTGTGACTCATCGACCATTACCATGGCGTCATATTTCTCGGCCAGGTCACAGATCTTGTCCATGGGAGCCACGTTGCCGTCCATCGAGAAGACGCCGTCCGTAGCGATGATGCGGAAGCGCTGCTCCTGAGCCTGCTTGAGGCACTCCTCGAGTTCGCCCATGTCGGCGTTGGCATAGCGGTAGCGTTTAGCCTTGCACAGGCGCACGCCGTCGATGATCGAAGCGTGGTTCAGCGAGTCGCTGATGATGGCATCCTCCTCTGTCAACAGGGCCTCGAACAGACCGCCGTTGGCATCGAAGCATGAGCCGTAGAGGATAGCATCCTCGGTGTGGAAATAGTCGGCGATGGCAGCCTCCAGTTCCTTGTGGATATCGCTGGTACCGCAGATGAAGCGCACCGATGACATACCGTAGCCATGGTGTGACATGGTCTCGGTAGCAGCCTTGATCAGGCGGCTGTTGTCACTGAGGCCCAGATAGTTGTTAGCACAGAAGTTCAGCACCTCGTCGTTGGGCTTCACCTTGATGTCGGCGCGCTGCGGCGTGGTGATGATACGTTCGTTCTTGTACAAACCGGCAGCCTGGATGTCGGCGAGCTCCTTCTGGAGATGTTCCTGAAATTTTCCAAACATGATAAAATCAGTTATTTAAAAAGGTTTGACATTAATAGTATATTTTCTTAATTGACTGCAAAGTTAGTAATTTTTTTCTTCAGTTGAGTTTTCTGTCGTCAGTTTCTGGTTTATTGTTCTCTGAGTTCTCAGAGTTCTCGGAGTTCTCGGAGCTCTCGGAGATCTCAGAGTTCTCGGAGTTCTCAGAGCTGGCTGACGACTACTCATTGTCAGCACTCGACATGACGCGTCCCTGGCGCAACGGCGTGTAGGACTCCTGGTGCTGCTGCTGAGGCTCCTGGGCGACGGTATTGTCGCGACTGCGGTCGCGGCGCTTGCGGTGGTGCCAGCGCGAACTGCTCGGGGTCTCCTCGTCGGTATCGACCTGCTGGGCAACGGGCTTACTGCCGTCCATGCGCTTGCCGCCGTTCAGGGAATAGAGCTCATATTGCTCGATGATGTTGATCAGCTTGGCGGGGTAGTTGGCGTCCTCGGCATAGCCGCAGTCCCTCAACCCCTGAGCCCAACTGCGGTAGTCGGTCACGTCGAGTTCATAGAGTACGCTATAGCGGGGACCCCGCAGGAACTTGGCGTGGTCGAGGAAGGAATCCTCGGGGGCGCCATACTTGCGGTAGCCCACGCGACTGCTCACCGTGTCACCGCCATAGACCTCGCCCTGCCAGTGATAGGCCTTGATGCCGAAGTGGTTGTTTGCCTCCTTGGCCATCTTGCTCTGGCCGACGCTGCTCTCGAGGATACCCTGGGCCAGGGTGATGCTGGCGGGAACGCCATACTCTTCCTCGTGCTGCAGGGCTACGCGCTTGTATCGTTCAATGTAGTCGAGATATCGTTGTTGTTTGGGCTGTGCAGCGGCCGAAAAGGCCGAAATCAGCGCAAAAAACAAGCAAAAATTGATTATTCGCTTGTTTATTGGAAAATTATCTATAATTTTGCGTTCCAAGTCTAAATAACTCATAATTTTTTATGGTCGAAAAAAAAATCACCACAAAGGTAAGGGTTTATTCTTATAATGAGCTCACTGAGGAGCAAAAAAAATTAGTTGACCTCGCTCGCGAGGCGACTATGAACTCCTATTCTCCCTATAGTAACTTCAAGGTGGGGGCTGCCCTTCTGCTAGATAACGGCGAGGTGTTTATCGGTGCTAATCAGGAGAATGCGGCCTTTGCAGGCATCTGCGGTGAGCGTGCCGCACTCTATGCTGCAGGGGCAAAATTTCCCGGAGTACCCGTCAAGAGCGTTGCCATCACTTCTTTCACCCGCGGCGAGTTTGTCGTCGAGCCGACGGCTCCCTGTGGCGTATGCCGCCAGGCTTTCCTCGAGTTTGAGAAGAACGGCCATCCCATCGAGCTGATTCTTGCCGGTAAGGAGAAAATCTACATCATCGACAGTTTCCAGGACACTATGCCCCTGTCGTTCACCGAATTCTGATTTTTCAGACCACGAATTAACGTCCGCTTACATCTTTCAAACTTATCAAACTACGGATTACGCTAATTGAGCCAATTAGCGTAATCCGTAGTTTAAAAAAGTGAACGGCTGCAACAGGTTTATAAAATGCCGGTTGTTTTAGGTCGTTTGGGTGCTGTTGATTGAAAACTAGACCTAACAACTGTCAACTGAAAACTTTTTACTACCTTTGCAGGTTGTAATTTAGAAAACTAGTTAACGACAAGATAATGAAGAGTAATTTTGACAAAAAACTGATCGGGTCATTGTCGCTGGCCGACGTGATCCACTTCGTGATCGCGGTGGTGGTCTTTGCCGCCATCTCGTGGATTTATTTCTATCCCAATGACGTGAACGGTGACGTGTTGCAGCAGAATGATGTCATGCAGGGTGCCGCCAACGGCCACGAGACCAGCCAGATGGAGGCCGAGACCGGCGAAAAGTCGTGGTGGACGGGCGCACTGTTCAGCGGTATGCCCACGTTCCAGATTTCGCCTACCTATGAGGGCACCAACTATCTGAATCCCGCGTCGGTCTTGTACCGCTTGGGCTTCCCCACACCTGTCAGCTGGGTTTTCCTGCTCCTGCTGGGCTTCTTCCTGCTGATGCTGGCCTTTAAGGTCAAGTGGTACTATGCTGTGCTGGGTGCTATCGGGTATGCCTTCTCGAGTTACTTCTTCATCCTGATGGGTGCCGGCCACATCTGGAAACTGATGGTGCTGGCCTACATCCCGCCCACCATTGCCGGTATCGTGTGGTGCTATCGCGGCAAGTACCTGGGTGGCGCTGCCGTTGCCGCCTTCTTTGCAGCCCTGCAGCTGGCCAGCAACCACGTGCAGATGACTTACTACTCGATGTTCATCATCGTGGCGCTGGTCATCGCCTATCTGGTCAAGGCCATCATGGACAAGCAGGTGGGCCGCTGGTGCATCGCCACGGTGTCGCTGGCCGTAGCCGCCCTGTTGGCTCTGGCCGCCAACTCGCCCAACCTGTACCTTACTTATAAGTACTCCCAGGAGACCATGCGCGGCGGTCACAGCGAACTCACCCCCAAAGGCGAGGACGCTGTCAATGCCCAGTCCACCGAGGGAGGCCTCGACAAGGACTATATCACCCAGTGGAGCTATGGCAAGGATGAGACCTTCACCCTGCTCATCCCCAACTGCAAGGGTGGCGCCACCATCAAGCCCGAACACGGTGACAACCGCATGCTGGCCCTGAGCGACGTCAAGAAGGTGGAGAAGATGGTCAATTCCGGCAAGATGAACAGCCAGGATGCCCAGATTCTCTCCCAGTTCCCGCAATACTTCGGCGACCAGCCGATGACCAACGGCCCGGTCTATGTCGGCGCGCTCATCTGTGCGCTGTTCCTGCTGGGATGCCTCATCGTCAAGGGTCCGGTGAAGTGGGCCTTGCTCATCGTGACCATCATCAGCGTGCTGCTGTCTTGGGGTCACAACATGATGTGGCTCACCGACTGGATGATTGACCACTTCCCGATGTACAACAAGTTCAGGACGGTGTCGTCGATACTCGTCATTGCCGAGTTGGCCATGCCTGCGCTGGCCGTGCTGGGCCTGCGTGAGCTGTTCAAGGAGCCCGACGGATGGCGCAAACATAAGATGGCGCTGCTGTTCAGCTTCGGCTTGTGCGCTGTCATCTGCCTGCTGACGGCTATCTTCCCCGGAATGTTCGGCCACTACTCCGCCGAGGAGTACGAGCAGCTGGTGGTATCGGGCCAGATTCATCAGTTCCCCAGCGTGGATGCCGCGATTGCCGCAGCACGTGGCGCACTGGTGAGCGGCGACGCTTGGCGCAGCCTCCTGGTCATCTTGGTCGGTTTCGGTGTCATCTTTGCTTACCTCAAGGGTAAACTCAACGAGATGGCGGCTACGCTCATCGTCGCTGGCATCGTCCTGGTGGACATGTATGCCGTGAACAAGCGCTACATCAATACTGACACGTTCACCTCGCGCTATGAGGTGGGCGAGCAGCAGTTCACCCCGCGCCCTGTCGATACCGAGATCATGCAGGACAAGGACATGAATTACCGCGTGATGGATGTGCGCCACTTCGGCGACGCGATGCCCAGCTACTTCCACAAGACCATCGGTGGCTACCATGCCGCCAAGCTGTCGCGCTACAACGACCTGATCAACAACCAGATTGCCAATAACAATATCGCCGTGCTCAATATGCTCAACACGCGCTACCTCATCATCGATGACCAGACCGCGCAGCGCAATCCTGACGCACTGGGCAATGCCTGGTTTGTGGACTCGCTCACCTATGTGAACAATGCCGACGAGGAGATGGCCTTCATGGACAACTTCAACCCCGCCGTGAGCGCCGTTGCCGATGCCAAGTTCAAGCAGCAGCTGGGCGAGGCCAAGTCCGTACAGCCCGGTGACACCATCTACGAGACTTCCTATGCTCCCAACCACCTGACCTACAAGAGCCACAGCGCTACCGGAGGCCTGGCGGTCTTCAGCGAGGTGTATTTCCCCTGGGGCTGGAAGGTGACGGTTGACGGCAAACCCGTCGAGATGGGTCGCGTGAACTACGTGTTGCGTGCCCTGCAGCTGCCCGCCGGCGACCACGAGATTGACTTCAAGTTCGTGCCCGACGAGGTGAACAAGACCCAGACCTGGGCCAAGATTGCTGTCATTGCCATCTACCTGATCCTCCTGCTGGCTTTGAACTATGCCATCTTCGGCAACAAACTGCGCAGGAAAGACGCTAATAGTTAACAGTGAATAGTTAATAGTTAACAGTTAACAGTGAATAGGTCTCAAGTCGAGTGACTGACAACAAATGTCTAAATCAAGACGATATCTCAATGCCTGGAGCCGCCACCACCGTAGTGGCGGCTTTGGCATCCATTCGCCTTATGCTTTCCGCTTCGTGTGCAGTGTCTGGCGCCAGCCGTTGCCCTATTATGCCTATGAAGGTCTCCATCAGCTGATAGACACCATCAAGGGAGGAACTACGCGCCGGCAGCGTCGTGAGATGGACCTCATCACCGAGCGGGAAGCGAAACTGCTGTTCAGGGTAGCCAACTTTTTCAACCCGCGGCACATTCTGCAGGTGGGTGCCGCTACGGGCGTGGAGAGCATCGCTATGCTCGAGGTGAGCCATGAGAGCCGTCTGTATCTGGTGGACCCGCAGCTGGAGCAAAAGGCACTTGCTGTCAGGGTAATCAGGAGCGTTTTGGACCGGGTGGAGTGCTACGACGGATTGGCGGTGGCGGCCGATGAGTTCCTGGCCGCTGTCGAGCCTGGGACGAGTGCAATGGCGCTGATCAATATGCCCGCTGATGTCGCTGTGGTGCAGCGCCTGCTGGATGCGGGCACAGTGGCCGTGATGCGTAACCTGCACCGTAACGGACAGTTAGAGGGTCTTTTCAACGCCTGTTGCGCCCACATGACGACTGGCCAGACCTATTCAAACGGCAAGATCGCCATTCTCAATCCCCATCCCAAACTCCAGCGCGAGGATTTCTCGTTGTGGCTGTGAGAATGATGCCCGTTGACCACAACGGCTGCCGCTCTTTGGTGTTTACAATAATAATGCTGATGTGTGTTTGAAACTTGAAGGAAAAGTTGTATCTTTGCACGTCAGACGAATAGACCATTTTGTAATCCAATGAGTGACAAGTATATCGTATCGGCGCGCAAGTACAGGCCCTCGACGTTCCGCAGCGTAGTGGGGCAGCAGTCATTGACACATACCCTGAAGACGGCCATCGCCAGCGGACGCCTGGCTCACGCTTACCTCTTCTGCGGACCGCGAGGCGTGGGTAAGACCACCTGTGCCCGCATCTTCGCCAAGACCATCAACTGCGAGCATCCCACCCCCGAGGGCGAAGCCTGTAACGAATGCCCGTCGTGCTTGGCGTTTAACGACCAGCGTTCCTACAACATCAACGAGCTGGATGCGGCGTCCAACAACAGCGTGGACAACATCCGCGACTTGACCGAGCAGGTGCGCATCCCGCCGCAGACTGGGCGTTACCGCGTCTTCATCATCGATGAGGTCCACATGTTGTCACAGGCGGCTTTCAACGCTTTCCTCAAGACGCTGGAGGAACCGCCCGAATATGCTATCTTCATCCTTGCCACTACCGAGAAGCAGAAGGTCATCCCCACCATCCTGTCGCGTTGCCAGATTTATGACTTCGCGCGCATCACCGTGCCCGATATCGTGCAGCAGCTGCAGTATGTGTGCGAGCAGGAGAGCATCGAGGCCGAGCCCGCCGCCCTCAACGTCATTGCCCAGAAGGCTGACGGCGCCATGCGCGACGCTCTGTCCATCTTTGACCAGGTAGCTGCATCGACCGAGGGGCACATCACCTATCAGAGCGCCCTCGATAACCTGAATGTGCTGGACTACGACTATTACTTCAGGCTCGTGGAGACATTCCTGGCCGGCGACGTGATGCAGGCGTTGCTGATTTATAAGGAAATCAGGGACAAGGGCTTCGACTCGCAGTTCTTCATCAACGGCCTGGCGCAGCACCTACGCGATCTGATGGTCGCCGCCACGCCCCAGACGCGCCGCCTGCTCGAGATGAACGACGAGGTGGCGCAGCGGTATGGCGAGCAGAGCGTCAAGCTGGCTCCGGCATTCTACTACCGCGCTTTGGACCTGTGTAATTCCTGTGACCTGAACTACCGCAATGCCAGCAGCAAGCAGTTACTGGTGGAGCTGACGCTGGTCAAGCTTTGTCAGTTGGTCACTCCGCAGACTCAGCCGGCCGCTCAACCGCCCATCCGTAAGATCGCTGCCGCGCCAGCGGCTCCGGCACAGCGCTCCCAGCAAGGCCAGGCAGCGGCACCGCCCGCCCAGCAGCCTCCCACGACACAATCGGCCACACAGTCTGCACCGGCGGCCTCAACTCAGGCTGCCCGGCCTCCTCATCCTGCCGACCTGCCCCCGCATCCTGCCCAGGCTGCATCCCGCCCGGCCGCTGCTGCTGCTCCGTCGGCTCGCCCCATGCCCCGCGCCGTGGGCAATGCCCCCCGCATCATGGTGAACGTGCCTAATACCCAAGCCGCCAGCCAGCAACAGACAACGGCAGGCGCCGGTAAGCAGCTGAGAACCCGAGCGTTCACTGCCGATCAGCTGCAGACGGCATGGCAGGCCTACATCGACCAGCACCCGCAGGAGAGGGCGCTGTGCACGACGATGTCCTATGCCTTGCCTAAGGCCGAAGGCGACAACGCGGAGCACTATGTGATGACCGTCGCCAGCCCGACGGAACAGAAGAATGTGGAGGAGCACAAAGAAGCCTTGCTGCAGTTCCTGAGCGATGCTGTGAAAAACGACCGCCTCGTTCTCGACGTGAAGGTGAGCGACGTGCCGATGGACACGCCCAAAATCCTTTCGCCCCGTGAAGTCGTCGAGCAGATCAAGCAGCACAACCCCAACTTCACCCAGTTCCTCAAGGACTTCGACCTAGGCCTCGCCTAATCCAGTCAATAGCGACTGTCCCCAGTAAACGACAAGCACAAGGAAAAACTCCCCCTCTAAGATTGCACTGCACCCCAAAAGTTGGACACAAAACTATTGGAGTGCAGTTATTATATGAGACATGATTTTGTAGAAAAGCTAAATGTGGTCCGTTCAATCACAAGT
>CACWID010000028.1 GCA_902760865.1 uncultured Bacteroidales bacterium
GAGGCTGCCCGTCAACTGGTTGTTGCGAGCCCACAGACGCTGCAGGTTCGTCATGTTGTTCACGCCGGGCAACTCGGTGATGGCACAGTCCTCACAGTCCAGATAGGTCAACGCGGTGCAATCGGCCAGGCCTGTGATTGCCCTCAGTTCATCATTGTAGTAGCACCAGAGTTTGTTTAACGCCGTGCAGCCCCCCACAATGAGCTGGACCAGGTCACACGAACTGCAATTGAGTTCAGTTAACCGATCGTTGCCCCTAACGTTTATATTCAGCAGCTTAGACAATCCCACCGCATCGAGCGTGGTCAGCTGGTTTCTGGCTGCTAACAGGTTTTCCAGATTCACCAAGTTTGTTACGTCCAGGCTGGTGATGGCGCAGTCCTCACAATTGATTAAGGTCAAGGCGGTGCAGGTCTCCAGGCCCTGGATGACGTTCAGGCTGCTGTTGTAGAAACACTTGAGGGTCTGTAACGCGGTACAATTATAAATATCAAGATTGGTGATATTGTTGTGGGCGCAATAGAGGCTTGTCAGGTTGGGGTTGTTGCGTATCCACAGCGTACGCAGGGCACTTTTCTGATATACTGTTAAGACGGTCAGCTGATTGTTCTGGAGATACAATTGCTCCAGAGCTGTATTGTTGTTCACTATGACTGACGTCAGCTTGTTATATCCAAGATTCAGATATTTCAACTTGGTGAGGGGACTCGCGTCGAACGAAGTCAGATTGTTATAATATAGGCTCAGCTTCGTCAATTGGGTGAAATACTGCACACCCGTCATGTCGGAGATGCCCTTGCTTTCCAAGATCAGTTCGGTGCGGGCATTGAGCTGCGCCGTGGTGATGGTGCCGCTGGGATACTCGCTCATCAGATAGTTGCGGAAGGCTGCGTCAGGGAAGTTGGTGGCGTTGATCGTCACGTCGGCACGGGCTGCCAGCGCCGCCATCAGTACAGCCAGTGAAAATAGTAATAATCGTTTCATAATCGTGTAGTTATTGGTTAGTAAAAATGGATTCACTTTTCAAGTTATGCCGCAAATATAATATTAATTTCTAACATTTCCTACTGATTACATTATAATTTACAAATATTCCTCCCCGCATGCGGCATCCGCCCACTTGGCCCCACGCTAAGTCGCAAAGGCGCTAAGAACTAAAAAGAAAACAATAAGTACAATAATTACAAGGCCATCCGGCCAGGAATAATCCGCGTTTTATTCTATTTGCTGTCGGCGGATTATACGGATTAAACAGATTAAGCATCCGCGCTCCATTCGGCACAGGAACGCGGATGCCTACTTAATCAATAATTCTTAGCGTCTTAGCGCCTTAGCGTGGGGCCAAGGAAGCGGATGCCAATTAGTGAAATTTGAATTAATAAGAACGCGGATGCCTAATTAGTTCAATTCGCGTAATTCGTAGTTTTTAATTAGGAGCGCGGATGCTAAATTAGTCTAATTCGCGTAATTCGTAGTTTTTAATTAGGAGTGCGGATGCCCTCAGAAAAATCAGATTAATCAGTTGTTTTTAATCCTTAGCGGCTGTTGCTTTTTGTCATGGAGGGAGGGTGGGGCGGTGGTTTATCTTTGGGGTCAACAAAAACCAAACGAAAACCAAACTGAAACCAAACGAAAACCATGAAAACCACATTCAATATCACCCTTGATGCCGACACGCTGGCACTGGCCGTCACCCAGCTCAGTAACGATGAGTTGGGTCGCCTGATGAGGGCGCTGGAGGCCTGTGCGCGCGGTGAGGACGCTGAGCAGTACCTCAACACGTCGGGGCTGCGCATCGCGTTCGCCCTGCTGAGTCCGCCCGTCGTCCGTAGCGCAAAGCGCTATGCCACCCTGCGGGCCAACGGCGCCAAGGGCGGCCGCCCCCGCAAACGCCCCGTCGATCCTGTAGAGACGCAAAATATTGCGTCTCCCCCCGTTGGCACCGTGGTGGTCGGCAGCCCCGTGACCCGGAATCCCGGGTCTCCCGTCCCTGCGGCCTCTGGTTTCCCCTTGGTTTCAAACAAAAAAAGCAAAAAAGAAGACCTTCCCCCCACACCCCCTATAGAAGAAAAAATCAAAAAAAATAATATTATAACTCCCTCCCATGGCGCGTGCGCGGGTGAGGAGAAGGGGGACCATAGCTCCGTCGCCGTGACCCACGTGGTGCCGGAGCTGGAGGAGCTGCAGCGGCAGATGCTCCATGAGCAGCCGTGGCTCGACCAGTTGTGCATGACACGGCGCATCAGGGCCGAGGACATGGCGCTCTATATCGCCGACTATATCAAGTTCCTGCGGGAACGTGACCTGCGTGAGACCTTGCCGTATGCCAAGGCGCACTTTGTCAACCAGTTACCCTATATCATCAAAATCTATAAATCCCATCAAGACAACCATGAGAACAGTCAAAAGTTTATTGCCGACCCTGTCGCTCGCCGACAATCTGAGCGAGAATCCCGGCGTCAAGCGGTCTGTCGTGCTATCGCCGGCCTTGCAGCTCAAGGTCAACAGCCTGCTTGCCACCCATTCTGACCTGCAGTCGTTCATGCGGGTGATGAACCCCTCGTTGCAGCAATACAGTGCCGAGAATGTGGACCGCGCCTACTTCGGCACGGCGCCCACGCTGCTGACGCTGCGTTGTGCCTACCATGACGATGCCGCCACCATGTGGATGCTGCCCCAGCTCTATGACCTGAACGAGTATTGCGGCTGCAAGGAGAAGCTCGACGAGGCCCAGATGACGCAGCTGGCGCGCATCATCATCACCGAGTTCGGTTACCTGAAGGTGAGCGAGATCATGCTCTTCCTGCACCGCTTCAAGTCGGGCAGGTATGGCCGCTTCTACGGTGCCGTCGATCCGCTGGTCATCGTCTCAGCCCTGCGCTACAACTTCATGAGCGAGCGCGCCGAGGCCATCGACGAGCGTGAGCATACCCAGGAGCATGCCGAGTGGGAGGCCCATTGCCGCGAGGTGGCCCGCCAGCGTGCCGAGGCGCGTGCCGCCGGCCGCCCCATGTATCCCCGTATGGTCACCCCGCCCGAACAGGAATAAAAAATGGAGAGGCACTGTGGATTGCCACTGTGCCTCCCTTGCTAACATGAAACAAATCTTCTTCTTGGTTATGCTAAATGATATCAGAAGTAGTTCCTTTTAGAGCCATTAGCCTTTAGCCGTTAGCCATTAGCCTTTAGCTGTTAGCCTTTAGCCATTAAAGACCCTAATCTATCGACTATCGACTATTGACTATTGACTATCGACTATCGACTAGTGACTAGCGACTAGCGACTATCGACTAGCAACTATCACTGTACCGCGTTGAACATTGCGCTGATGGCCTCTACGCTGCCGTAGATGGCGGTGTAAACGCAGCTCAGCAGACCCAGGAAGATGATGCCCAGCACACACAGGATGAGGCCTGTGCGCTCAGTCCAGTGGCTCTTGATGGTGGGAATCACGCAGTCGTCCTGACGCAGGAACATGGCCTTGACCACGAGCAGGTAGTAGTACAGCGAGATGATCGTGTTGACCAACGCGATGAATACCAGTGTGCAGATGGCCACGGAACCCTGGTTCCAGGCACCCATGAAGATGAAGAACTTGCTGAAGAAGCCCGCAAACACGGGAATACCGCCGAGCGAGAACATGGCAAGCATCATCGTGAAGGCGAGCCAGGGATTGGTCTTGAACAGGCCGTTGTAGTCGTCCATGGTGACGCGGCCCGTCTGACGCTCGATGGCGGCAATCACGCCGAAGGCTGCCAGGTTACTGAAGATGTAGACCAGCACGTAGTAGATCATCGAGGCCATACCCATCACGTTGACGGCGATGACACCGAGCATGATGTAGCCGGCCTGGGAAATCGACGAGAAGGCCAGGAAACGCTTCAGGTTGCGCTGGCGCACGGCGAACAGGTTACCCAGCGTGATGGTGAGCACGATGAGCGCATAGAGCATCCACTCCCACGCCTCGCTGTAGGCTGCACCGAACACCTGCACCAGGATGATCAGGAACGAGAAGGCTGCTGCGCCCTTGCTGATGACCGACAGATAGCTGGTCACTGCCGTGGGCGAGCCCTGGTAAACGTCGGCGGTCCACAGGTGGAAGGGCACCAGCGAGAGCTTGAAGCCCACACCGGCGATGACAAAGGCCAGGGCGGCGATCAGCAACGCGGACTGGTTGCCGATGAGCGCGGTGGCGATGTCACGGAAGTAGAGCGAGCCGCTCATGCCATAGACGAAGGAGATGCCCAGCAAGAAGATGGCCGACGAGAAGATGGCGGTGAAGATATACTTGGCAGCCGCCTCATGGGACTCGTAGTAGCGCTTCTCGAAGGCTGCCAGTGCCGCGATGGGCAGCGAGGCGGTCTCCAGACCGATGACGAAGAGCAGGAAGTGGCGTGCCGAGATCATGAGGAACATGCCGAACAGCGTCAGCAGTGTCAACTCGTAGAACTCGCCGCGACGGATGCTGACGAAGTCGTTGTCGGTCCACTTCACGGCCTGCAGGAGCACCAGCACGACACCCAGGCTGAGGATGTTCTTCATCACCCAGGTGGGAGCGCTTGACTCGTACATGCCGCCGAAGGCTTCACCTGTCACCACGGGCATGCAGAAGCAGTAGGCCGTATAGACAGCCATCATGATGACCGAGAACAAGGCCGTGTATCGCTTGGAGCGCTCAGGCATGAAAGTGTCGTATAAGAAAACAAGCACGAAAACGACCAGCAGGCCGATTTCCTGCGGCATCAACAAGATTTGTGAATAATCCAGATTGAAATCCATATCTCTATCTTATGCTTTTATTATCAGGTTAAACACTTTCATCAGATCGCGGGCATGGCAGCCTGCAGCGCCTTGACGATGGGGTCAAAGCTGCTGCTGATGATGTTAATAAAGAAGTTGGGGAAGCAGCCGATGGCAGCCACTGCCAGGATCAGCGTGGCCGTCGAGAGGCGCTCCTCCCAGCTGGCATCGGTCAGCGTGCGGTGGTGTTCATCCTGTACCTCGCCGAAGAGCAGTTTGGCGACAACGCGCAGGATGTAGACCGCCGTGACGACAATCGACGTGGTTGCCATGATGGTGAGCACGCGGTGGAAGGTGTCGGTGTGCTGGAACGAGCCGAAGAAGATGGTCATCTCGGCAGCGAATCCGCTCAAGCCCGGCAGGCCCAACGATGCCAGACCGGCAATCACGTAGCCCACGCCCAGGTAGGGCATGATGTGCATCATGCCGCCCATGTCGCGGATGTCACGCGTGTGGGTGCGGCCATAGATCATACCGATCAGGGCAAAGAACAAGGCCGTCATCAGACCGTGGGAGAGCATCTGCATCACCGCACCGGTCATTGCCGTGGTGTTGAACATCAGGATGGCGAACAGCACCATACCGCAGTGGCTCACGCTGGAGTAGGCGTTGATGTACTTGAGGTCGGTCTGCACACAGGCGCTCAGCGCACCATAGACGATGCTGAAGCCCGTCAGCAGCAGGAAGATCCATGCCAGCTCGTTGGCGGCAAACGGCATCAGGTAAATCGCGATGCGGAAGCAGCCGTAGCCTCCCAGCTTCATCAGCACACCGGCGTGGAGCATCGACACCGCCGTGGGCGCCGAGGCATGACCGTCGGGAGACCAAGTGTGGAACGGGAACATGGCACCGAGCACGCCGAAGCCGACAAACGTCATCGGGAACAGCACGTACTGCCAGTTGTGGGGAATCGCGTCGTTATGGGCGATGTCCAGGATGTTCATCGTCAGGGGCTGACCCTCGGGGGCCGAGTGGAAGTAGATGCCGATCAGGCCGAACATCAGGAAGGCCGAGCCTCCCATCAGCATCAGCGTCAGCTTCATGGCACTGTAGTTCTTGTTGCCGCTGCCCCACACGCCGATCAACAGGTACATGGGAATCAGAGCGACCTCATAGAACATGAACATCGTGAACAGGTCGATCGAGATGAAGAAGCCGAACACACCCGTGGACAGCAGGAAGAACCACATGAAGAACTGCCGCGGCAGCGGGTTCATCTTCCACGAGGCGAACACGCCGGCGAACACGATGAACGCCGACAGCAATATCATCACGACGCTCACGCCATCGACACCGAGTGCCAGGTGGACGTTGAACGGGGCATACCACATCACGTCGGTGCGCAGGATCATCTCGCTGGTGTCGCCACCGGCACGGGCGTCAAGGAAGATCTTGACGAGCATGGCGGCAAGCACCATGAGCACGCTGGCTCCGACAACGGCAACGGTCCTGATGGCCTTGATGCCTTGGTTGCGGCACAGGGCCAGGCCTCCAAGCGTCAGCAGAGGCACGATCACAAAGTAAATCAGTATATTATTGAAAATTTCCATTGTATATCCTTTCTATTTTGTCAAGACCGTTGATTTAAAGCATTACACAAACCATGGTGATTGCGGCAAGCAGCAGGGCTCCCAGCAGATACACATAAACGTAGGCCTGGATGCTGCCCGACTGCAGGCGGCGGATGCCGAACGAGAGCGAGTTGGTAGCATCAGCGAGCAGGTTGAAGAAGCCGTCGATGATGTGGCGGTCAAACCATGCGATGGGCACACAGATGGCCTGGAAGATCACCTTGTGGGTGATGAACTGGTAGAGCTCATCCATGTAGAAGCGCTTGTAGGAGGCTGTCCACAGGCCGCGCATCGAGTTGGCGAGGCGCTCGGGCAGCGGGTTCTCCTTGCGGTACATCACGGTAGCCAGGCCGATACCGATCAGGGCGATGACCACGCTCGTGCAGGCCACCTTGATGTCGAGGGCGGTGTGCAGGTGATGGCCGTCCCATGTCACCAGGTTGTGGAAGGGCACGAAGCCGGCAAACACGGAGATGAAGGCCAGGATGATCAAGGGCACCGTCATCGTCCAGGGCTGGTCCTTGGGCTTGTGATGCTCATCGTGTACCTCGTGTTTCTTCCAGAAGAAGATGAGGTAATAGATGCGGAACATGTAGAAGGCGGTCATGCCGGCCACCATCGACATCCAGATGCCCCAACCCAGGCCGCGCTGGTAGGCAGCGACGAGGATCTCGTCCTTGCTCCAGAAACCGGCGAACGGGGGGATACCGGCAATCGCGAGACAGCCGATGAGGAAGCAGATGCTGGTGATGGGCATATACTTGTGCAGGCCGTGCATCTTGTCGTTCTCATTGCTGTGGACGGCATGGATGATGGCACCGGCGCACAGGAAGAGCAACGCCTTGAACATAGCGTGGGTGAACAGGTGGAACATCGACGCCATGTAACCCAGGCCGAGGCCCTCGTGGATCTCGATGAGCGCGTTGTTGTTCGACGACACGGCCAGCGAGGTCATCATGAAGGCGATCTGGGAGATGGTCGAGAAGGCCAGCGCACGCTTGATGTCGCTCTGGGTGCAGGCGATGGCGGCGGCATAGAAGGCCGTGAAGGCACCGACCACCAGGATGATGTTCATCGCGCCCTGCACGAGCACATAGAGCGGGAAGAGCCTTGCTACCAGGAACACACCGGCGACAACCATCGTCGCAGCGTGGATCAGCGCCGACACGGGGGTGGGACCCTCCATGGCGTCGGGCAGCCAGATGTGCAACGGGTACATCGCACTCTTACCGGCGCCGCCGATGAAGATGAAGGTCAACGCCCATGCCATGACCGAGCAGCCCATGAAGGTGGCGCCTCCGGCAGTGCTGATGGCGCTCTGGGCCGTCTCCAGGCTACCCGACATCGTGGGACCGAAGACCAGCTGGTCGAAGTCGAACGTCTTGGTGTAGTAGCTCAGGATCATGATACCCAGCAGGAAGAACAGGTCAGCCAGACGGGTGACGATGAAGGCCTTCTTGTTGGCATGGTTGGCGGCAGGCGTCGAGTAATAGAAACCGATGAGCAGGTAGGACGACAGACCCACCATCTCAAAGAAGATGAAGATCTGGAAGATGTTGGTGGCGACCACCAGTCCCAGCATCGAGAACGTGAACAGGGCCAGGAAGGCATAGTAACGCTGGAATCCCTTCTCGGCGTTGCCGTCATGGTCGCTCATGTACCCGAGGCTGTAGAGGTGCACCATCAGCGATACCGTGGTGATGACCACGAGCATCATGGCGGCGATGGGGTCGACCAGGACGCCCATGCGCACTACCAGCGTATCGGTGAACGACAGCCAGGCGGGATTGGCGACAACGACGGCCTGACGGACGCCGTCCACGATCTGGCCCTGGCCGCTGCCGAAGAAGTAGGTCAGCGCCACGCCATAGGCGAGGACGGTATCGACGAGCATGGCCAGCACGCCAATCACACCGGTGATTTTTCTACCCATTTTCACCCCGACGAGTCCCAGGAACAGGAACATCAGCAGGGGCAATGCTACAACTACTATTGCTAAACTTAGTGGCATAATCGTTAGAATTTCAGTTTAGTGATTTGGTTGATGTCCACGTTCTTGGCAATGCGGAAGACATTGATGATGATGGCGAGCGCCAGTGCCGTCTCGGCAGCCGCGATGGCAATCGCGAACAGCGAGAAGAACATGCCGTCCATCTGGCCAGGGAACAGGTAACGGTTAAACACCACAAAGTTGATATCCACCGAGTTGAGCATCAGCTCGAGGGAAATCATGATCGCAATCATGTTCTTGCGGGTGATGAAACCATACACGCCACAGCCGAACATGATCAGGCTGGGAATCAGATACATAAACAGTGTCAAATCCATAATCTAATCACATTTTAGCGGCGGCGGGCAATAACCACACCTCCGATGATACAAGCCAATAACAACACACTGATGGCCTCAAAAGGCAACAGGTAGCCCCACTTGTCGGTGCTCAACAAGAAGCGGCCGATCTGGACCATATCGACGTCCACGCCACCAGTGATCACGCGCTTGGCAAAGCCGGCATAGCTGAACAGGGCGTAGCCGCACAGCGCCACACCGGCAACAGATGCCGACAGTCCGATCCAGCGACGGTGTGTCGCCAGCACGTCGGCCTCCTGGCCTGGCTTCTGGGTGAGCATGATGGCAAAGACGAACAGCACGAGGATGCCGCCGGCATAGACGGCAATCTGTACTGCCCCCAGGAACTGGTAGTCCATCTGGAAGTAGATGATGGCTGTTGCAAAAAGCACAAACAGCAGATAGGTTGCGGAGCGCAGGATTCTGCGCGTAGTCACCGTCAGCACCGAGAAGGCGATGATGGCGATCGCAACGATGAAATACAAAATGATGTTACCTAATGATTCCATTATTCCTTGTTTTCTTCAGGTTTTTCTGTTTTGGTCTCGTCAGCAGCGGGCTTGACCGCAGCAGCGGCCGGCTTGGCAGCCGGTGCGGGAGCAGGAGCGGGTTCGTCCTTCTCGGGCAGGTAATTGAGCTGCTTGAGGAGCTTCTCGCGCGTGAAGACGGCCTGCTCAAAGTCGTTGCTGAACTCGATGGCGTTGGTGGGGCACACCTGGACGCACAGGCCGCAGAAGGTGCAGCTTCCCAAGTCATACATGTACTTGTCGAGCTTCATTTTCTTTTTGCCGTCGGGCAGGTCCACCATGCGCTTGGTGATGCTGATGGTCTGGTTGGGGCAGTTGCGCTCACAGCTGCCGCAGGCGATACACTTGTGGCCGCCGTTCTCGTCATAGATGAACTGCAGCGTGGCCCTGAATCGCTCCGGGATGTGGAGGGTGGCGCGGTTCTCGGGATACTGCTCGGTCACCTTGGGGGTCACCAGCTCCTTGCCGGTCACCTCCATGCCCTTGATCAGGCTGTGTAAGCCCTTGAAGATTGAGACGAAATACTCCTTAATGTTCATAATCTCTCTCGATAAATGATGTATTATCTTCCTTTGTGTTATAGTCCTATAATCCGGTTGTCGGCATCATCGCTCCACCTGTCCGCCCAGGATGTCGAGCAGCTCGGTGGTGATGCCCTGCTGACGCAGTTTGTTATACTCCAGCTGCAGTCCGTCGAGCAGCTCCTTGGCGTTGTCGCTGGCGGCCTGCATGGCCATCACACGCGCGCTCTGCTCGCTGGCGGTGCTCTGGATGAAGACGTCCTGGAGCATCGACTTGATGTGCAGCGGCAGCACGGTGTTGAAGATGGTGTTGGCGTCGGGCTCGAACAGGCAGGGGCTGTTGGCGGCGCGCGGGTCAACATTGTCGGCCAGGCCCTGGTAGCTCACGGGCAGCAGCTGCTCGCGGGTGAACACCTGCTTGCCGGTTGAGATGAAGTGCATGTAGAGCATCTCCACGCGGTCGAAGGTGTGCTCCAGGAAGCGCTCCTTCATCAGGTCGGTGAAGGCGTACAGCTGCTCGCTGTCGCTGCGGGTGTTCAGGGCCACGCGCTCCATCTGGATATCCTTGCCGGCAATCTTGCTGACAGCCTTGGTCATCTTCTTGCCCACGGGGACAACAGTGATGCCCACCTGCTTGCCGTACTCCTCGCGGACGGCCAGGATGGTGGCCTGCAGCTGCTTGAAGATGTTGACGTTGAAGCCGCCGCACAGGCCGTCATCGCTGCCGAACACCACCAGCGCGACGCGCTGCACATCGCGTTCGGCGATGAGCGGCGAGTCAAACTGCTGGTCGGTCACCAGCAGGTGGCTGATGACGTGCTGCACCATCTGGCGGTAGGGCGAGAGGCGCTGCAGCTGGCCGGTGGCCTTGCGCATTTTGGACGACGAGATCATCTTCATGGCGCTCGTCGTCTTCTGGGTCGAGGCAACCGAACCTATTCGCGTCTTTAGTTCTCTTAATGTTGACATCTTGCGAACTGAATGATAGCAGGTTTAAACCGTGGCTTGGCTGGTATATCTGCTGGAAATCTGGGCAGCAGCATCCTTGAGCTTGGCCATCACGTCGTCGTCGATCTTGCCGGTGCGCAGCACGGCGAGGACGTCATCCTTGTGCTTGCCTTGCAGGTAATGGATGAACAGCTTCTCAAACTCGGCCACCTTGTCCAGGGGCACGTCGCGCAGCAGCCCGTTCACACCGCAGTAGATGATGGCGACTTGTTCCTCGACCTTCATCGGGGTGTACTGGGCCTGTACGAGCAGGCGCTCGTTCTTGCGGCCCGTGTCGATGGTGCGGGCGGTCACCGGGTCGATGTCGCCACCGAACTTGGTGAAGGCCTCGAGCTCGCGGTACTGTGCCTGGGCGATCTTGAGGGTACCGGCCACCTTCTTCATACACTTGATCTGGGCGTTACCGCCGACACGCGATACCGAGATACCCACGTTCACGGCCGGGCGGATACCCGAGTTGAACAGGGCCGACTCGAGGTAGATCTGGCCGTCGGTGATCGAGATCACGTTGGTGGGGATATAGGCGCTCACGTCGCCGGCCTGGGTCTCGATGATGGGCAGAGCCGTCAGCGATCCGCCGCCCTTGACGATGGGCTTGAGGGCCGCGGGCAGGTCGTTCATCACGCTGGCCACGTCCTGGTTCTCGTTGATCTTGGCAGCACGCTCGAGCAGGCGGCTGTGCAGGTAGAAGATGTCGCCGGGGTAAGCCTCGCGGCCCGAGGGGCGCTTGAGGATCAGCGAGATCTCGCGATAGGCCACGGCGTGCTTCGACAGGTCGTCATAGATGACCAGCGCGTCACGGCCGGTGTCGCGGAAGTACTCGCCGATGGCGGCTCCCGCAAAGGGGGCGTAGTAGCGCATCGACGCCGAGTCGGCGGCGTTGGCGGCCACGACGATGGTGTAGGGCAGGGCACCGCTCTCCTCGAGCTTGTTGACCAGGGCGGCCACGGTCGATGCCTTCTGTCCGATGGCGACATAGATGCAATAGACCGGCTTGCCGGCCTCGTAGCCCGCGCGCTGGTTGATGATGGTGTCCACCGCGATGGCGGTCTTGCCGATCTGGCGGTCACCGATGATGAGCTCGCGCTGTCCGCGGCCGATGGGGATCATCGAGTCGATGGCCTTGAGGCCCGTCTGCAGCGGCTGGTTCACCGGCTGGCGGAAGATGACACCGGGGGCCTTGCGCTCCAGGGGGAGGCGCAGCTTGTCGCCCTCGATGGGTCCCTTGCCGTCGATGGGCTTGGCCAGCACGTTGATCACGCGTCCGAGCAGTCCCTCACCGACCTCGATCGAGGCGATGGCGCCGGTGCGGCGCACCTTCATGTTCTCGGTCACCGAGTCCACCTCGTCGAGCAGGATGATACCCACGTCGCTCTCCTCCAGGTTCATGGCAACGCCGGTGACGCCGTTCTCGAACTGCACGAGCTCGTTGGCCTCGACGTTGTGCAGGCCGTAGGCGTGAGCCACGCCGTCACCGACCTCCAGGACGGTGCCTTCTTCCTCGAAGACAACCTGCCGCTTGGCGATGTCCTCGATGAGTTGCATCTTCAGTATATCTGATTGTTCACTGGGATTAATCATCTTAACAGTAAAGTGTTATTTCTTAAGCAGTTGTAATCTCAAATCATTCAATTCTCTCTTTACCGACGCGTCAAGCACCAGGCCGTCGATCTTCACGGTGAAGCCACCGATCAGTTCAGGGTCGATGACCTTCTCGACCTCAAGGGTCTTGGCCTCGAGGCGACGCTTCACGATGCCGAGGATGGCCTCGGCCTCCTCGTCGGGCATGGGGATGGCCGATGTGATGACCACATGGGCTATCTCATGCTTCTCGCGGTAGAGATCGACGTAGGCAAGGGAAATCTTCTGCAACGAGTTGGCGCGGTTGTTGCGCACGCACAGCAGCAGGAATTTGTCCAGCGAGCTCCCGGGCGTGCTGCCCACGAGCTTGAGCATGAAAGCCCCCTTGGTTTCGTCAGAGATTTCGGGGTTGAGCACTGCGCGTTTGAGCTCGTCGATAGCGGCATGACGGAAACTCAGGCCCTTCAAGAGCTCGTAGGTCTCCTGTGCGTCACCGTTCTCGGTGGCGTACTTGTACAGCGCTTTGGCATATCGGCGTGGAATCAGTCCGTCACTCATATCGCGTTAGTTTTTAGTCTCAACCTCGTTCAGGTACTGGTCGACGAGTGCCCTCTGGGCGTCGTCGCCAGACAGGTTGCGGCGGATGACCTTCTCGGCAATCTGCAGGGCCAGGTCGCCCATTTCCAGACGCATCTGCTTCTCGGCTTCCTTGCGCGCCTGCTCGAGCGATATCTGGGAGGCGGCGCGAACCTTCTTCTCCTCCTCGGCAGCGTCGCTGCGTGCTTTCTCGATGAGCTCGGTGCGCATTCTGGCAGCCTCGCGCAGGATGTCGGCCTGCTGGCTTTGGGCCTCGGCAATCAACTTGTCGGCCTCGGCCTTGGCATTGTCCAGGTTGGCCTTGGCTTGCTGCGCATAGGCCACACCCTTGTCAATCAGGTCGGCACGCTCCTCCATGCTCTTGATGATGAAGGGCCATCCCCACTTGGCAAGGATGAAGTACAGGCACGCGAATGCCACGAACATCCAGAACACCAGACCAAATTCAGGCGTGAAAAGTTCCATCTGGTAAACTTGTCAAGAGGTGATTATTACTTCAGGACAGCAAGCAGGCAGATTGCCAATGCCAGCAGTGCAACACCCTCGATCAGTGCTGCGATAACAATCATATTACTGCGGATGTCACCGGTCGACTCGGGCTGGCGTGCGATAGCCTCCATGGCGTTGCCACCAATCTTACCAATACCAATACCAGCAGCAATAGCTGCAATACCTGCTCCGATAGCTGCACCAAAATGAGCCAGAGCAACATCTAATAAAATCATGTCTAACATAATCGTAATTTTTTTATTGTTAATAATATTTTTTAATTGTCTGATTGATAGTTATTTGGTCTCGTGTGTATGGGGCTCGACGATGGCCATCGAGATGAAGATGGCACTGAGCAGCGTGAACACATAGGCCTGGATGAAGCTGATCAGCGTGTCGAGCAACAGCATGAACAGCGTGAAAGCCAACGAGGGCACGATAGTACCGGCACCGACGCCCACGCTGAACTGGCTCGTGAAGACGAAGATGAGCGAGATCAGCACGATGACCACCATGTGGCCGCTCATCATGTTGGCAAAGAGTCGGATCATCAGCGCCATGGGCTTGGTGAAGATGCCCAGCAGCTCGACCAGCGGCATGATGGGCGCGGGGAACTTGAGCATCACGGGCACGTCGGGCCAGAAGATCTCCTTCCAGTACTCCTTGGTGCCGCTGAAGTTGGTGATCAGGAACGTCAACACCGCCAGCACCAGGGTCACGGCGATATTACCCGTCAGATTGGCACCGCCGGGGAAGATGACAATCAGTCCCAGCAGGTTCATCGTCAGGATAAAGAAGAAGGCCGTCATCAGATAGGAAGCATACTTGGGGGCGTTTTTCCCCAGAATGGGGCGGATGGTGTCGGTATAGACAAAGTCCACCACCAGCTCGAGGGCGCCCTTCAGGCGGCGCGGGGCCTTCATGCCGTTGCGGGCATACCAGCGCTTGAGCGACATCACCATCACGATGACCAGCACGGCAGCAATGGCGATGCCGGCCACATTCTTGGTGATGGAGAAGTCCCAGGGGCGGTACTCGCTGCCGTCGTCCAGCACCTGTACCACCTTGCCGTGGTAATCCTCGCTGGTCGAGATCTTGTAGCCCTCATAGGTCTCGCCACCAGTGATGCGGTTGCTCATGAAGCAGTGCAAGCCGTCCTTCCCCCACACGATGATGGGCAAGGGGATGCTCTGGCTGTGGTTGAAAGGCACCTCCCAGCCGTAGGCGTCGCCCAGATGCTCAAAGATGAGCTCCTTGACGTCCACCTCGCCTGCTTGCTCATGGCTGTGATGGCGGGCAGAGCTATCATAGCCCATGCCCATCAGCACCACGATCACGAGGGCGACAACAGCGGTTATTATCTTGCTTTTCATTACTCTGCGTTAATACAGGCAAACCGACACCACATTATCCTTGACATCGGCCACACCGCCGTGGATGTCTCGCTCCACGGTGTTGCCGTCGGTCACATAGCTCATGCGGCCCGCCTTGAGGGCGGCGATGAGGGCGGCGTGGTTGTTCAGGACCTGGAACTGGCCCATCACGCCTGGCAGGGTCACCTGCTGGACTGTGCCTTCGAACTCGATCTGTTCGGCCGATATGATTTTGAGTGTCATGTTATATATTAATAATGTATAACTAAAAACTTGTTCTCGATTAGTTCTGTTCGAGCAGCTTCTTGCCCTTGGCGATGGCCTCGTCGATGGTGCCGACGCTCAGGAAGGCCTGCTCGGGCAGGTCGTCCACCTCGCCGTTGATGATCATCTTGAAGCCGCGGATGGTCTCGGCCAGCGGTACCATCACACCGGGCAGACCGGTGAACTGCTCGGCCACGAAGAAGGGCTGCGACAGGAATCGCTGGGCACGGCGGGCGCGCGAAACGACGAGTTTGTCCTCGTCGCTGAGCTCCTCAACACCCAGGATGGCGATGATGTCCTGCAGCTCGTTGTACTTCTGCAGCAGCTGGATGACCTGCTGGGCGACGTTGTAGTGCTCCTCGCCGATGATGTTCGGGTCCATGATGCGCGATGTCGATGCCAGGGGGTCCACAGCGGGGTAGATACCCAGCTCGGCGATCTTGCGGCTCAGCACGCAGGTAGCGTCCAGGAAGTTGAACGTCGTTGCCGGAGCGGGGTCGGTCAAGTCGTCGGCAGGCACATACACGGCCTGTACCGAGGTGATACTGCCCGTCTTGGTCGAGGTGATGCGCTCCTGCAGCTTACCCATCTCACTGGCCAGCGTGGGCTGGTAACCCACGGCTGAGGGCATACGTCCCAGCAGCGCCGATACCTCACTACCGGCCTGGGTGAAACGGAAGATGTTGTCCATGAACAGCAGGATGTCCTTGCCGCCGCCGTCCTGGTCGCGGAACTGCTCGGCCACGGTCAGGCCGGACAGGGCCACGCGCAGACGGGCACCGGGAGGCTCGTTCATCTGGCCGAACACGAGGGTGGCCTGACTGCTGGCCACGGCCTTCATGTCGACGTCCTTGAGGTTCCACTCGCCCTTTTCCATGCCCTCACGGAACTTCTCGCCGTAGTTGATAACGCCGCTCTCGATCATCTCGCGCAGCAGGTCGTTACCCTCACGGGTGCGCTCACCGACGCCGGTGAACACCGAGAAGCCGTTGTGGCCGTGGGCGATGTTGTGGATGAGCTCCATGATGAGCACCGTCTTGCCCACACCGGCGCCGCCGAACAGACCGATCTTACCACCCTTGCTGAAGGGCTCGATCAGGTCGATGACCTTGATACCGGTGTAGAGGATCTCCTGAGTGATCGACAGGTCGCTGAAGGGGGGAGCCGGCTGGTGGATGGCGCGGCGGGTGGTCTCCTGCAGGGGCTGCAGGTGGTCAATGCTCTGCCCGATCACGTTCAGCAGGCGACCCTTGATCTGGTCACCGGTGGGTACCGATATGGGACGGCCCTTGGACAGGACGCGCGCACCGCGCTTCAGTCCGTCGGTACTGTCCATGGCGACGCAGCGCACGGTATTCTCGCCGACGTGCTGCTCCACTTCCAGGATGAGTTCACTGCCATCGGGACGCTCGACCGACAACGCGGTGTAGATGGGGGGACGCGTGGCGCCCTCAGCCTCAAACGCGATATCGACTACAGGCCCGATAACCTGAGTTATTTTTCCATAATTCTCAGCCATAATGTGATTATAGACTTTATATTGTTGATATTGTTGTTGATGTTACACTCACAGGACTCATCATGCGCCGAAGTACCAGCCCTGGGTCACGATGATGGCCATCACGACCAGGTTGACCAGGCCGATGGGCATCAGGTAACGCCACTCCAGAGCGAGCATCTGGTCGATGCGCACGCGCGGGAACGACCAGCGGATCCACATGAAGATGAAGGTGATGAAGAAGGCCTTGCCCAGGAACCATACTATGCTGGGAATCCAGTCCATCACTTGGTTGAAGCCCTCCCATCCGGGGATGTGCAAGGGCATCCAGCCGCCCAGGAAGAGCAGCGTGGCGATGCCCGACACGATGAACAGGTTCAGGTACTCGGCCAGGTAGAAGAAGCCGAAGTGGATACCCGAGTACTCGGTGTGGTAACCGGCCGTCAGCTCGTGCTCGGCCTCGGGGAGGTCAAACGGGCCACGGTTGTTCTCGGCATTGGCGGCGATGATATAAATAATGAACGCGAGGATGGCAGGCAGGTGGCCCTTGAAGAGGAACCAGCCGTCCTCCTGCGCCTGGACGATGCCCGTGATCGACATGGTGCCGGCCAGGCAGACAATCGTCAAGATGGAGATGCCGCAGCTCAGCTCATAGCTGATCATCTGGGCACCACTGCGCATAGCGCCGATGAGGGTGTACTTGCTGTTGCTGGCCCAGCCGGCGAGCAGGATGCCCAGCACGCCGATCGACGACACGGCGACGATGAAGAACACGCCGATGTTCATGTCGATGATCTGCAGGCCCTTGCCCCAAGGCAGGCACGCGAAGGTCAGCATCGAGGCGATCAGCACCAGGTAGGGCGCCAGCTTGAACAGGAACTTGTCGGTGTTCCACAGGGTGATGAGCTCCTTCTGCAGGATCTTGATCACGTCGGCAAACACCTGGAGCAAGCCCCACTTGCCCACGCGCATCGGGCCCAGGCGGCACTGGATCCAACCACAGACCTTGCGCTCGTAGAAGATGTAAAGGATAGCGATGAGCGAATAGGCTACCAGCAGACCGACTGCCACCAGCACACACTCAATCGTCGTGGTCAACCAGGAGGGCATGAAGCCGTTCATCCAGTCGTCGAGCCATTTTGTGACTATTCCGAAGTCAAACATATCTTATCTCTCTTTAGTGGTTTTGTTCTGTCTTAATTTACTCGTTGATTAGCGGTCGATGTCGGGGATGACGAAGTCGAGCGATGCGGTGATGGTGATCAGGTCGGCAATCAGGTTGTCGCGGCACGTGAGGTCCACCACGCCGATGAGGTTGAAGCACGGCGACTGGAAGTGGACGCGCACGGGCTTGGTGTTGCCGTCACTCTCGATGTACACGCCGAAGGCGCCGCGGCTGGCCTCGACCTGCTGGTACCAGTGGCCGGCGGGCAGCTTCATCATCTTGGGCACCTTGGGAGCGATGTATTCGCCCTGGATGCCCTCGGCCTCGAGCTTGTCGCAGGCCTGGCGCAGGATCTTGATGCTCTGCTCCATCTCCTTCATGCGGACCATGTAGCGGTCCATCGAGTCACCGTTCTCGTAGGTCACCTCGTCGAAGTCGAACTCGTTGTAGAGCGAGTAGGGGTTGGTCTTGCGCACGTCGCAGTGCCAACCGCTGGCACGGCCCGAGGGGCCGGTGATGTCATAGGCGATGGCGTCTTCCTTGCTCAGGATGCCCACGCCGGTCATGCGGTTCACGGCGATGACGTTGCCGGTGAACAGCTTGTGATATTCCTTGAGGTTCTTCTCGATGACGTCGCAGGCGTGGCGCACGTCCTTGATGAAGTCCTCGTGCACGTCGGCCACCACGCCGCCGATGGTGCTGTAGCTCATCGACATGCGGGCACCGCAGGTGCGGTCAAAGATATCGTAGATCAACTCCCTCTCGCGGAAACCGTAGAAGAAGGCGGTCGTCGCACCCTGGTCCATCGTCAAGCAGCCGTAGCTCAGCAGGTGGGACGACAGGCGCATCAGCTCGTCCATCATCAGGCGGATGAGCTCGGCGCGGCGGGGCACCTCAAGGCCGAGGGCCTTCTCGACACACAGGCACATGCAGTGGCGGTTCATGTGGGCCGCCATGTAGTCCATGCGCTCGGTGTAGAGCAGCATCTGGGGGTAGGTGAGCGACTCGCAAATCTTCTCGATGCCGCGGTGGATGTAACCGCTGACGACGTCGATCTTCTTGACCGTCTCGCCGTCGATGCTGGCACGGTAGCGCATCACGCCGTGGGTGGACGGGTGCTGCGGGCCGACGTTGATGACATACTCGTCGTCCTCAAAGACCTTGCCCTCCACCTTCTTGACCTTGCCGTTCTCGTCCTCGACCCAGCGGCAGGTGTAGTCCTCGTTAGTCTCGTCCTCGAGACGCAGGGGGTTGCTGGCGGGGTCGTAGTCCTTGCGCAGGGGGTAACCCACCCAGTCGTTGCGCAGGAACATGCGGCGCATGTCGGGGTGGCCGATGAACACGATGCCGTAGAAGTCATACACCTCGCGCTCCTGGAAGTTGGCCACGGGCCACAGGTCAACGACGCTGTGCAGCATCGGGTTCTCGCGGTCGGGGGCGGTGACCTTGACATGCAGCAACTCGTGGGTGCTGGTGTTGGTCAAGTAGTAAACGCAGCCGAATGCCTCGGTCCAGTCCATGCCGACGACGGCGCTGAGCACGTCATAGTGCAGCTGGGTCTTCAAGGCGCGGGCCAGGTCGTGCCACTGTGCGTCGGGGACGGTCACCAGCGGGAACTCGCCCGTGCAGTCCACCTGGGCCTGGGGACACAACTGAGTGATTTTGTTCTCTATATCTGCCATATTGTAATTTTTTTAGTTTCTAGTCCTTAGTTTCTAGTCCCTAGTTGTCGGCCGCTAGCAGCTGACAGCTAAAGGCTAATAGCTAAAAGCTTATTTCGCCTCCTCAGGTGCATACTTGAGGTCGGCATTGAGTTTCTCCTTGCGGTTGGCGCCGCCGAAGTACTTCTGCACCTTGATCTTGCGCTGCAGCTGCATCAGGGCATAGAAGAACGCCTCGGGACGCGGCGGGCAGCCGGGCAGATAGACGTCGACGGGGATGATCTCGTCCACGCCCTTGACCACGCAGTAGCTGTTCTTGAAGGGACCGCCGCTGACGGTGCATGAGCCGCAGGCGATGACATACTTGGGCTCGGCCATCTGCTCATAGAGGCGCTTCAGCGCCGGAGCCATGCGGTAGTTGATCGTGCCCTGGCACATGATGTAGTCGGCCTGGCGGGGGCTGTTGCGGGCCACCTCAAAACCGAAGCGGGCCATGTCGTAGCGGGCAGCGCCCAGGCACATGAACTCGATGGCGCAGCAGCTGGTGCCGAAGCACAGCGGCCACAGCGAGTTGCTCACGCCCCAGTTCATCAGCTGGTCCAGCTTGCCCACAACGATGTTGGTGCCGCCGGCGCGCAGCTGCTCTACCAGATTGTCGATATACTCGTTGTCCTTGAAGTCCTCATGCTTCATCGACTTGATTTTCACTTCCATCTCAACGCTCCTTTCTTCCAGGCATAAGCCAGACCTAAAACGAGAATAACAAGGAAAGTACCCACGGCAAACAGGGCCTGGCTGCCGATGTTCTTGCAGATGGTTGCCCACGGGAACAGGAAGACCGTCTCGACGTCAAACATCAGGAACAGGATGGCGAACAGGTAATAACCCACATGGAACTGAGCCATCGAGTCGCCTCGGGTGGGGATACCGCACTCGAAGGGCTCACCCTTCTTCTTGGTGAAGCTGCGCGGGCCGATCAGCCACGCAATAACCAGGGCGCCGACTACCAGCAACACACCGGTCAAGGCCGCCGTTATCGCCATTGTCGTGCTCTGTACTCCGAAAATTGATAAATCCATAAAACGAGTTTTATTATTGTTTGGTTTTAATTTTTGGCAGGTTAAATCATGCGAACATTCCAAAGCCCCTACAGCACAACAACTTATCACACGCACGCGCGTGCATTATTGTGCCGGAGCCCTAAAAATCGGTGCAAATTTACGAAATATTAATTAAACCAACAAACTAAACCACCACCATTTTTTGTAGTTGTTAACAAATTACGCCCGCGGCCTCCCCATGCACGACGGAGTCCCCACGCTAAGCCGCTAAGGCGCTAAGTTTTTTTAAAACAACTGATTAGTCTGATTTTTCTGAAGGCGTCCGCGTTCCTGGCCCCACGCTAAGGCGCTAAGAACGAAAAAGAAAACAATAAGTACAATAATTACAAGGCCATCCGGCCCGCGACGGAATAATTAACGACAACTGAAACAACTAGAACAACTGGTATCCGCGTTCCTGTTAAACGGAGCGCGGATGCTAATTAGTGAAATAAGAATGCGGATGCCTAATTAGTTTAATTTGCGTAATTCGTAGTTTTAATTGGGGGGGTGGATGTTGTTTTTGTGGTTTTTTAGTATCTTTGTTGGCGAAATCCTATTAACCGATCAATACATTATGATGTTATGAAAAAGCTATTACTCTCAAATTTGTTTGCCTTATTGGCTTGCCTGCTGTGCTCGATGAGTGCGACAGCCCAGGAGGCGTATGCGTGCATTACGTTTCCTGACTCGACGATGACGTTCTATTTCGACGACCTGAGGAGTACCCGCGAGGGGACAACCTACGACGTCTACACCAACAATAGTACGCCAAGATGGAGGTTTGATACCAACCATAGGTCAGTGGTCAGGGTCGTGTTTGATCCGTCTTTTGCCGGTACCTGTCCCCCGTCGACAGGCCAGTGGTTTGAAAGCTTCATCAAGCTGAGGACGATTACGGGCCTGGAATACCTGAACACGTCCCAGACGACAAAGATGAACAGGATGTTCTATGAATGTGGGAAATTGACGAGCCTTGACTTGAGCCACTTCAACACCGAGAATGTGACCACCATGTACGGCATGTTCTCTGGCTGCTCCAGCTTGACAAGCCTGGATGTGAGTCACTTCAACACCAGTAACGTGACCATCATGTACGCTATGTTCTCAGGTTGCTCCAGTTTGACGAGCCTTGATGTGGACAATTTCGACACGTCGAACGTGACCGACATGGGTTACATGTTCTCATCCTGCAAGGGCCTGACGAGCCTTGACCTGAGCCATCTCAACACCAGCAACGTGACCAAAATGAATTCTCTTTTCTCTGGTTGTGAAGGCTTGACGAGTATTGACTTGAGCCATCTTGACACCCGGAACGTGACCGACATGGGTAACATGTTCACTACTTGCAAGGCCCTGACGAGCCTTGACGTGAGCCCTCTCGACACCCGGAACGTGACCAACATGTACCACATGTTCAGTTGGTGCACTAGTTTGACAAACCTTGACTTGACTCCGCTCAACACCGCCAATGTGACCAACATGGAGGGCATGTTCTATTGCAGCAAGGGCTT
This sequence comes from uncultured Bacteroidales bacterium, assembly GCA_902760865.1. Classification (GTDB taxonomy): domain Bacteria; phylum Bacteroidota; class Bacteroidia; order Bacteroidales; family Muribaculaceae; genus Sodaliphilus. Next base: position 22,019 of record CACWID010000028.1, read on the forward strand.
GACCAGCTTGGATGTGAGCAACTTCAATACTGCCAACGTGACCAACATGCATGAGATGTTCTATAACTGCGAAGCTCTAACGAGCGTTGACGTGAGCCACTTCAACACCGCCAATGTGACAAGGATGTCCTCTATGTTCTCGGGCTGCAAAAGCTTGACCAGCCTTGACGTGAGCAACTTCAACACATCGAATGTGACCGGCATGTATCGCATGTTCTATAACTGCAAGATGTTGACGAGCCTTGACGTGAGCAACTTCGACACGTCGAACGTGACAGGAATGGGCGGTATGTTCGGTTTGTGCGACAGCCTGACGGCTCTTGATCTGAGCAATTTTAATACCGAGAAGGTAACTTCTATGTATCGGATGTTCCAGTCCTGCGACAATCTGGAAAGTATAGAACTGAGTAACTTCAATACCGCCAATGTTACTGACTTTGGCGGCATGTTTGATCATTGCCAAAAATTGACGTATGTTGACGTGAGCCACTTCGATACCCGTAAGGCGACAAGCATGAGAGATATGTTCTATGGCTGCTACAAATTGGATAATCTTGACGTTAGTGGCTTCGTCACCGATAGCGTGACCACGATGTTCGACATGTTCGGTTTCTGTAATAGTTTGACCAGCCTTGACGTGAGCGGCTTCAATACAGCGAACGTGACCGACATGGCCGGCATGTTCGGTAGCTGTAATAAGTTGAAGACCATCGACGTGAGCCACTTCGTTACCGATAAGGTGACCAGCATGGGAAACATGTTCAGCTGCTGCAATGCTGTGGAGAACCTTGACGTCAGTCACTTCAACACCTCGAACGTCACTTATATGCGTGAAATGTTCCGTGACTGCTACTGCTTGACGAGCCTTGACGTGAGCAATTTCGAAACCGGGAAAGTGACTGACATGGCATGGATGTTCTATGGCTGCTCCGGCTTGACGAGCCTTGACGTGAGCCATTTCAACACCGAGAATGTGACCACCATGCAGGTGATGTTCTATGCATGTAACAGTTTGGATAGCCTGGATGTGAGTCACTTTAATACCGCGAAGGTGGATGACATGTATGCCATGTTCCGGGGGTGCTATAATGTGAAAAATCTTGACGTGAGCCACTTCGACACCGGCAACGTGACTTGTTTTGATTTTATGTTCCAATCTTGCTCTGGTTTGACGAGTCTTGACGTGAGTCACTTCAACACCGAGAAGGCTACAAGAATGAATGGCATGTTCTCTAGTTGCTCTGGTTTGACGAGCCTTGACGTGAGCAACTTCAACACCGAGAATGTAGTTGGCATGGAGAAAATGTTCCAGTATTGCTCTCGATTGACCGGCCTGGACCTGAGCGGTTTCAACACTGCGAATGTGACCAATATGAAGGGCATGTTGTCTTACTGCAGTAACCTGACCACCGTCTATGCCGGTGAGGGATGGAGCACCGAGGCTGTTACCGATTCCTATGGGATGTTCTCAAACTGCCTGAAACTCAAGGGCGGCAAGGGCACGGTCTTTGATACCGACCATGTCGATGCTGAATATGCCCGCCTGGACGGCGGCCCCAGCAACCCGGGCTATTTCTCGGCCATACTTGACTACGAGCGCGGTGACGTGAGCGGCAACGGCCTCGTCAACATCAGCGACGTGACCGAACTGATTAACTACCTGCTGACCCAGGACGCCTCGGGCATCAACCTGGACGCCGCCGACTGCAACCAGAATGGCAGCGTGACCATCAGCGACGTCACCGCCCTGATCAACTTCCTGCTGAGCCACACATGGTAAGTTAGGAGTTAGGAGTTAGGAGTTAGGAGTGAGGAGTTGGCATCCGCGTTCCTAGCCCCACGCTAAGGCGCTAAGCCGCTAAGGATTATAAACTACGAATTACGCTAATTTCACTAATTAGGCATCCGCGTTCCTGTCAAACGGAACGCGGATGCTTAATCTGTTTAATCCGTAAAATCCGCCGACAGAAAATAAAATAAAACGCGGATTACGCTGATTATCGCTAATTATCATTAATTAATTCATGATCAATTAACGGTAATTATATGTAAAAAACCGAGTGCGACAGCCCATAAAATATTCTTAGCGTCTTTGCGCCTTAGCGTGGGGATTGTGTCGCGGGTGGGGCGGCCACGCCAAGGCGAGGCCCTACGTGCGGATGCCAGCTAATGGCTAAAGGCTAATGGCTAAGGTCTATTGTTTTTTTCTTAAAATATGTAGTTAAATTATAAATAATGTTGTAAAATGGGGGTTTTGAGGGGTTTTGTTTTGGATTTTCGTAGTTTGCTACTACCTTTGTTGCATAACATATAGTTTTCAGTTGTCGGTTTTCAGTTGTCAGGAGTATCTGCATTGGATTGAAAATTGGTAACTGAAAATGACAACTTGAAGTAAAGATTATGATGAGGACATGTAGAGTATTGTTGTGTGTCGCTGCCTGTCTGGCGGCGGTATTGCCGTTGCAGGCCCAGGAGCAGGTTTCGGCGTTCACCCAGGAACAGCAGGACGCCGTGCAGCGCATCGTTGCCAGCAAGTTGCCCGACCACATGGGCGTGGGCGAGCTGAAGGTGCGTTCGCTGACCGTCGAGAACGACACCGTCAAGGTGGACGTGAGTGAGAACTTCGGCGACGTGCCGTTCACCGAGGCCGGCGTGGAGCAGATGCGCGGCGAAATCCGTGAAGCTCTGGGCCCGGAGTATGATGACAGCCCGGTGCTGGTCACTATCGTGGGCAACGACATCAACAAGTACTTTGCCGACTACGAGCCTGCCTACAAGCGCAGCCACAAACCCTTCATCAGCGAGCTGGACGCCAATCGCCACTACAAACACGGCCTGGACGGCAACATCGTGGCGATGTGGCCTAGCCACGGCTGGTACTTCGAGCCCCTGCTCAACCGCTGGGAGTGGCAGCGTGCCCGCCTGATGCAGACCGTCGAGGACATGTACACCCACAGCTATGTGCTGCCCTTCCTCATCCCGATGCTGGAAAATGCAGGCGCCTATGTGTGGAACGCCCGCGAACGCGATACCCACAACTATGGCGCCGTCGTGGACAATGACCCGTGTGAACTGGCCCAGCAGGGCTACCACGAGCACGACGGCAAGCAGAAGTGGCAGACCGGCAGCGAGGCCGGGTTTGCCTTCCTGCGCGACCAGTACAAGGACTTCGAGAACCCCTTCACCGAGGGCACTTACCGCATGGTCAAGGCCGAGAAAGACAAGAAGAAACTGTCCACCGCCTCGTGGGACGCTGAGTTGCCCTACGCCGGCGAGTATGCCGTCTATATCTCCTACAAGACGCTGCCCAACAGTGCCCGCGACGTGACCTATACCGTCAACAGCCTGGGCGGAACGCGCCAGTTCCGCGTCGATCAGACGATGGCTGGCGGCGTGTGGGTCTATCTGGGGACTTTCCAGCTCGCCAAGGGCATGAACAAGGCCGTCGTCGAGGTGTCCAACCTCAGCGAGGATAAAGACGCCGTCATCACTGCCGACGCCATCAGCGTGGGCGGCGGCTACGGCACCATCGCGCGCCGCGTGGCCCTGCCCACCGAGGAGAACCGGGCCATCGTCGCCGAGCAGAAGGCCCAAGGCGAGAACAACGAGAAATACCTGGGCAAGGAAGGCGTGAACTACAGCTACATCGGCAGCGGCAACCATCCCTGGTTCCACCTGGGAGCGCGCTACTACCTGCAGTGGGCCGGTTTCCCCGACAGCGTCTATTCCACCTCACACGGCATCAACGACTATACCGACGACTACCGCAGCCGCGGCGAGTGGGTCAACTACCTGGCCGGCGGCAGCGACGTGCTGCCCGACCGTGGCGGCCTCAAGGTGCCTGTGGACCTGTCCTTCTGCCTGCACACCGATGCCGGCGCGACGCCCGACGACGAGATTGTGGGCACCCTGCTCATCTACTGCACCCGCAGCGGCGGCAAGCAGTTCGGCAAGTATGCCAACGGCACGCCGCGTGAGCTTTCGCGCCGCTTGGCCAACCTGCTCTCGACCGAGATTGTCAAGGACGTGCGTGCCAAGTGGGAGCCCAACTGGACGCGCCGCGGCATGTGGGACAAGAGCTACTATGAGGCGCGCGTGCCCGAGGTGCCCGCCGTGCTCATGGAGCTGCTCTCGCACCAGAACTTTGCCGACATGAAGTATGGCCTCGACCCGATGTTCCGCTTCGACGTGAGCCGCGCCATCTACAAGGGCATGCTCAAGTTCATCGCCCAGCGCGACCACCGTTCCTACGTCATCCAGCCGCTGCCCGTCAACAGCTTTGCCATCAGCAAGGTGGGGGCAGGGCAGTACCTGCTCACGTGGGAGCCCACCCATGACGACCTGAGCGAGGGCGCCGACGCCACATCCTACATCGTGTGTGAGCGCATCGGGCTGGACGGCGGCTTCAAGGAAGTGGCCACCGTGCGCGGCCCGCAGTACACCGTGCACATCAGCGACAACAAGATGCACAGCTACCGCATCATCGCCATGAACGACGGCGGCCGCAGCTTCCCCAGCGAGACGCTGAGCCTGGGCGAGGCCCGTGGGAGCAAGGGCGACGTGCTGGTGGTCAACGGATTCACTCGCGTGAGTGGTCCCGACTGGTTTGATGGCGTGGAGCGTGCCGGCTTTGACGACAACAAGGACCACGGCGTGCCTTACATCCAGCAGATCAACTACCTGGGCTCGCAGTATGAGTTCCGTCGCGCCATCGAGTGGAAGGACGACGACTCGCCCGGCTTCGGCGCCAGCCGCAGCGACCACGAGACGATGAACGTGGCGGGCAACTCCTTTGACTACCCGGCAGTGCACGGCGAGGCCCTGATGATCGCGGGCTACTCCTTCGTCTCGTGCAGCCAGCAGGCCCTGGAAAATAACTATAACACCGCCGATTACCGCCTGATGGACCTCATCCTGGGCAAGCAGAAGGAAATCTCGACGGGCAGCGGCCTGAAGCCCACGCGCTTCAAGATTTACACCCCTGGGCTGATGAATGCCCTGCGCAGTTTTACCCGCCGTGGCGGCAGCCTAGTCGTGTCGGGTGCCTACGTGGGTAGCGACTTGTGGGACAATGCCGCCGGCAAGAACGACGAGACCGGCAAGAGCTTTGTCAAGGAGGTGCTCGGCTTTGAGGGCCTGCAAGGCAGGGCTTCGCTCGACGGCAGTGTCGTGGCTGTCGATTGCCCGGCCGAAAGTCTGGCTGCTGATGGTACCTGGGGATTTGTCAACAGGCTGAACGACAAGCAGTATGCTGTCGAGTCGCCCGACGCCATCCGTGCCAGCGACGACCGCGGCTTCACCTGGCTGCGCTACGGCGAGAACGGTCTGCCCGCAGCCATTGCCAGCGACCGCGGCGGCTACCGCACCGTGGTGCTGGGCTTCCCGCTCGAGGCGTTGACCTACTCGAGCGACTGCACCAGCCTGCTGACCCGCATCCTGGAGTATCTTAAATAGGATCTAGACAATCTAGAATATCTAGATCATCTAGACAATCTAGACAATCTAGAGGGTCTAGAGAGAAGAAAATCAATTATCAACAATCATAATAACAAAGAAAAGGAATCATGGGAAGAATCAATTGCTTTATCCCGTTTGCTAACGCCGAGCAGGCCTCGCAAACCATCCAGAACCTCAAGGACCAGGAACTGGTGAACAAGATCTACCTCCTCGCCACCGAGGAGGGCGTGGCCCCCGTCGAGGGCTGTGAGCTGGTGCCCGTCAAGGGGCTCACCTCCAGCGCCACGATGCGAGCCGTCGCCGAGCGTGCCGACGCCGACTACGTGCTGCTCTACACCAAGTATGACACGCTGAAGATGGGTCCGTTCTCGCTGGAGCGTTTTGCCAAGCTGGGTGACGACACCTGCTCGGGCATGCTCTATGCCGACCACTACAATGTGACCGACAAGGGCGCCGACAAGGCCCCCGTCATCGACTATCAGATGGGCAGCCTCAGGGACGACTTTGACTTCGGCTCGGTGCTGTTCTTCTGCGGGCAGTGCTTCAAGAAGGCTGCTGCCGCGATGAAGGCCGACTACGAGTTCGCCGGCCTGTACGACCTGCGCCTCAAGCTGTCGCAGTTTGCTGCCATCACCCACATCAACGAGTTCCTCTACAGCGACGTCGAGCTCGATACCCGCAAGAGCGGCGAGAAGATCTTTGACTACGTTGACCCGCGCAACCGCGGCCGCCAGATCGAGATGGAGCAGGCCTGCACCGAGCACCTCAAGGAGGTGGGCGGCTATCTGGCTCCCACGCGCATCGTGGACGGCAAGGAGGTGCCTAACTTCCGCCACATCGAGTTCAACCAGGGCGACTTCGAGGTCGAGGCAACGGTGATGATTCCCGTGCGCAACCGCATCCGCACCATCCGCGACGCCATCGACTCGGTGCTCAAGCAGAAGTGCGACTTCAAGTTCAACCTGATGGTGGTGGACAACTTCTCGACCGACGGCACCCGTGAGGCCATCGCCGAGTACAATGACCCGCGCCTGATCCACATCATCGCCGACTACTATGACATGGGCATCGGCGGTTACTGGAACCTGGCGGCCCACCGCAAGAATGCCGGCAAGTTTATCGTGCAGCTCGACAGCGACGACATGTACAAGGACGAGCACACGCTGCAGACGATGGTCAACGCCTTCTACGAGCAGAATGTGGCCATGGTGGTGGGTACCTACCAGATGACCGACATCCACCTCAATCCCATTCCCCCCGGCATCATCGACCACAAGGAGTGGACCCCCGAGAACGGCCGTAACAACGCCCTGCGCATCAACGGCCTGGGCGCACCGCGCGCCTTCTACACGCCCGTGCTGCGCGAGGTGAAGATTCCTAACACGAGCTACGGCGAGGACTACGCCCTGGGTCTGAACATCTCGCGTCATTACCAGATCGGTCGCGTCTATACGCCCGTCTATCTGTGCCGCCGCTGGGACGACAACAGCGATGCATCGCTCGACGTCGAGAAGATGAACCGCAACAACCTGTACAAGGACCGCATCCGCACCTGGGAACTCCAGGCCCGAATAGCTCTCAACAAAAAACAGTAATTGTCACTACAACCTCACGCTAAGGCGCAAAGGCGCGAAGTTTTTAATTTTTCTTAGCGACTTAGCGACTTAGCGTGAGGTTCGGGAGCAGAATAATGGATTACAGTGGAGTGGTAAATAGGCTTATTGTCAGGCAGATGCGTGACTGGGATGTGGCTGGCGCCAATTATGCGGCGCTGGCCGGGGCCATTACGCGCTCGCTGTCGCTGGGAGAGTCCACTGTCACGCTGCAATTTAATCCCGAGAGGCGCGGCTCGTCGGCTGCCGCCATCGACAAGCGTTCGCTGGCCCGTCGCAAGTGCTTTCTGTGTACCGAGCTCCAACCCGCTAAGCAGAAGGCCATCCTGTGGGGCAACCACTACAAGATACAGGTCAATCCTTATCCCATTTTCTCGCGCCACTTGACCATCGCCGACCTGCAGCACGTGCCGCAGCACCTGGCTGGCAGGGTGGGGGACATGCTGCAGCTGGCCCAGTCGCTGCCCGAGTTTGTGGTGTTCTACAATGGCCCGCAGTGTGGCGCGTCGGCCCCCGACCATGCCCACTTCCAGGCCGGTGCCAAGGGCGAGATGCCGCTGTGTGACGAGATACTCCATGCCACGACGACCTTGCTGACCGACAGCGACGAGGGCTTTGTCGGCTATGTCGATGCCCTGGGGCGCAGCCTGTTCTCCATCGAGACCAGCACCATGCGCGCCGCCGAACGCTATGCCCTGCGGCTGCTCGACCTGTTGCCCGTGCCCGCCGGTGGCGACGAGCCGATGGTCAATGTGCTGTGCTGGTGGGACACGACCGACCGCCAGTGGCACATGGTCTTCTTCCCGCGTCGCAAGCACCGTCCCGCCTGTTACGGCGAGGGCGAGGGACGCCTGCTGCTCAGCCCCGGCGCCGTCGATATGGGCGGACTCTGGGCCGTTCCCGAACTGAAGGACTACGATAGCCTGACGCCCGACATGGTCAAGGCCCTCTACGACGAGCTGTGCATGACCCGCAAGGACCTCAGCCCCGTCTTTAACGGCTTTTCCCAACACTGGGAGAACATCCAACCGTTTTAGCTCCATTTGCGTTTTAGCGCAAATGGAGGATTAGTGATTAGAGATTAGAGATTAGAGATTTGGGGTTAGTGAGAGGGTCTATTTGATACAAGAACGAGAAACCAAAAACTAAGAATATGGACGAGAAACAAATACCGCAAGTGAGAGTGGGCATCATGAACGAGCCCGAGATTCACTTTGTGCTCAACGGCGACTACCGCGTGAATGGCGTCGCCTGCAGCGGCGAACAGACGGCCCGCTGTGCCGACGGACAGGTGGAGTGGGGCGGCAACCGCTATGGCGAACTGCTCTTCGAGCCCGTCGTTGCCGAGAACGCCTCGTTTACCCTCAAGGCAGTGACCATCGGCGTGAGCTTCCACTGGAAGCGCCAGGAGGACCAGACCTTCAAGGGCGCGCTGCACCTCATCGTCGAGAACGGCAAACTGACGCCCGTCAATGTGCTGAGCGTCGAGGACTACCTGCTGAGCGTCATCTCCAGCGAGATGAGCGCCAACGCCTCGCTCGAACTGCTCAAGGCCCATGCCGTCATCTCGCGCAGCTGGCTGCTGGCCCAGATCCACAATGACAAGGCCGCCCTCATGCCCGAGCGCCGTCCCGATGCCGAAGGCGAGATGAAGGAGACCCCCGAGGAACTCGTCAAGTGGTGGGACCGCGACGACCACGTCAACTTCGACGTGTGTGCCGACGACCACTGCCAGCGCTACCAGGGCATCACCCGCGCCACGACCGAGAAGGTCGATAAGGCCGTCCGCGCCACGTGGGGCGAGGTGCTCATGCACGGCGGCGAACTGTGTGACGCACGCTTCAGCAAGTCCTGCGGCGGCGTGATGGAGGAATTTGAGAACTGCTGGGAGCCGCATCACCACGACTACCTCGAGGCCCGTCGCGACAACGAGGAGGAATCTAACTTCCCCGACCTGTCGCGCGAGGACAACGCCGCCGAGTGGATCCTGTCGAGTCCTGCCGCTTTCTGCAACACCACCGACCCCGAAATCCTCTCCCAGGTGCTCAACGACTATGACCAGGAGACCAAGGACTTCTACCGCTGGAAGGTGGAATATACCCAAGACGAACTCGCCGCCCTGATCAAGGAGCGCACGGGCATCGACTACGGCCGCATCCGCGACCTGCAGCCCGTGGCCCGCGGCACCAGCGGCAGGCTGTACCGCCTGCGCATCGTCGGCGAGAAGCGTGAGCGCATCATCGGCAAGGAATTGACCATCCGCTACGCCCTGTCGCCCTCGTGCCTGTACAGCTCGGCCTTCGTGGTCGAGAAACACGACATCGGTGGCGACGGCTACCCCGCCAAGTTCGTCCTGCGCGGGGCAGGGTGGGGCCATGGCGTGGGCCTGTGCCAGATCGGCGCTGCCGTGATGGGCGCCCGGGGCTACGACTACAAGCAGATCCTGCTGCACTACTTCGTGGGCGCCAGCATCGACAAGCGCTATTAACAGCCTGAAAGTCTAGAAATTAAAAACTTAAAACCAAGATAATGATATGAAAGAAACAAATCTTGAATCGCAAAGACGGACACCGTGGTTGTGGATCCCCACGCTCTATTTTGCTGAGGGTATCCCTTACTTCGTCGTGAACAACATCTCGGTGCTGATGCTTGCCAAGATGGGTGTGCCTAACGGTCAGATGGCGCTCTTTACCAGTTTGCTCTACCTGCCGTGGACCATCAAGCCCTTCTGGAGCCCGTTTGTGGACATCATCCGCACCAAGCGTTGGTGGACCATCTCGATGCAGATACTCATGAGTATTGCCTTCATCCTGCTCACGCTGACGATGCCCAGGCCCGACGCGGCAACCATCGCATCGGGACAGACGCCCATCAGCATGTTCACCATCACGCTCATCTTGTTCGTGATCACTGCCTTTGCTTCGGCCACGCATGACATTGCTGCCGATGGCTTCTATATGCTGGCCTTGCGTCAGAACGAGCAGGCTGCCTTTGTGGGCATCCGCAGCACGTTCTACCGCCTGTCGTCGATCTTTGGACAGGGTGTGCTGGTGGCCATCGCCGGTGCCATTGAGTTGAAGAATGGCAACATCCCCATGTCGTGGATGATCACGATGGGTGTTGCCGCTGTGCTGTTCAGTATCGTTACACTGTACCACACCTTTGCTATTCCACGGGTGAAAAGCGATGCCTCGACCCTCAAGGACGAGAAGCCCACGGTGGGTGCTATCTTCAAGGAGTTCGGTCGTACTTTTGTGACTTATTTCACCAAGCCATTCGTGTGGCTGGCCATTGCCTTCATGCTTCTTTATCGCTTGCCTGAGGCCTTCTTGATCAAGATGTGTACCCCATTCCTCGTCGCCAGCAAGGATGTCGGAGGCCTGGGTCTCTCGACTGCCGAGGTAGGCATCGTCTATGGCACCATCGGTGTGCTGGCGCTGACCATCGGCGGTATCTTGGGTGGCTTGTTTGCCGCCAAGGTGGGCTTGAAGAAATCCTTGTGGTGGATGGCCGCCTGCATGACCTTGCCGTGTGCCACGTTTGTCTACCTGGCTGTGGGACAGCCGACTAACCTTGTCGCCATCTCGGTTGCCATTGCCATCGAGCAGTTCGGTTACGGCTTCGGCTTCACGGCCTACATGTTGTACATGATGTACTTCAGCGAGGGAGAGTTCAAGACCTCCCATTATGCCATCTGCACCGCCTTCATGGCCCTGAGCATGATGATTCCGGGCATGTTTGCCGGTTATATCCAGGAGGACATCGGCTACGCCAACTTCTTCTGGATGGTCATGGTCTGCTGCATTGCCACCCTTATCGTGACCTACATGGTCGATCGCCGCATCGACCCCAACTACGGCAAGAAAACCGACTAACTTACAAACAACTGTGTTTTAACAACTGAATAATCTGAATATTCTGATCTGATTATTATGGTAAAGTATCTATATCAAGATGAGACCTATGCCATACGTGGTTGTTTGAACGCGGTTGCATTTGAGTTGGGTAGTGGCTTTCTTGAGAAAGTCTATCAGGAGGCATTAGAACTGGAATTTAAAGAGGCAGGAATTCCCTATGAACGCGAAGTTAAACTTTCTATTTCTTATAAAGGGAAAACGCTTCAACAAGAGTATATCGCAGATTTTGTTTGCTATGGTAAGATTATCATTGAACTCAAGGCGATTTCTCAATTGAATGAAGCTCATGAAGCTCAGGTTTTCAATTACTTGAAGGCAACAGGTCTGGATTTGGCATTGCTTGTTAATTTTGGCGAGAATCCTTTGAAAATCAAACGTTTGTTTAACTTTATGAAGAAATAAGAAGCTAATCAGATATTATCTGTGTGCGGATGCCTTCAGATATTTCAGATTATTCAGTTGTTAATATAATATCAGTTGAAAGATGAAGAAGATATTGTTTTTGGTAGTGAGTGTGATGGTGGCGGTGACGGCCGGGGCGGTCGTCAAACCGGGTGTCGAGGTGCTGCGCGACGGCGGGTTTGCCCCGTTGCAGGGCAAGCGCGTCGGGTTGGTGACTAACCCCAGCGGCATCGACAACAACCTCAAGAGCACCGTCGACATCCTGCACGAGGCGCCGGGCGTCAAGCTTGTCGCCCTGTTCGGCCCCGAACACGGCGTGCGCGGCAATGCCCATGCCGGCGATGCTGTGGGCGATGCCGTCGACCCGCTGACGGGCATCAAGATGTATTCGCTTTTCGGCAAGACCCACGAGCCCACCGCCGAGATGCTCAAGGACATCGATGTCCTCGTCTATGACATCCAGGACGTCGGCTGCCGCAGCTACACCTTCTATGCCACCATGGGCGTGTGCATGCAGGCCTGTGCCAAATATGGCACAGAGTTCATGGTTCTGGACCGTCCCAATCCGCTGGGCGGCAACAAGGTCGAGGGCAACCTCGTCGAGCCGGGCTATTTCTCGTTCGTGAGCAAGTATGCCATCCCCTATATCTATGGCCTCACGCCGGGCGAACTGGCCACCTTCCTCAACGAGGAGGGCATCATCGCCCAGGAGTCAAAGACGGGCCACGGCTGCTCGCTCACCGTCATCCCCATGGAGGGCTGGACACGTGACATGAAGTTCCGCGACACCGGCATGCCCTGGGTGGCCCCGTCGCCCCAGATTCCCACGCCCGAGAGCGCCTTTTTCTACCCCGTGTCGGGCATCCTGGGCGAACTGTACATCTTCAACACCGGCATCGGCTACACGCTGCCGTTCCAGACGTTTGCCGCCTCCTGGATCAATGCCGACTCGCTGGCGATGCGCATGAACGCCCTGAACCTGCCGGGCATGCGCTTCAGGCCCATCAACTACAAGCCGTTCTTCGCCCTGAGCGTCGCCGTTGACAAGTCGCTGCAGGAGGTGCACGGCGTGCAGACCTACATCACCGACCCGGATGCCGCCAACCTGTGCCTGACGCAGTTCTACTTCCTGCAGGTCATCCATGAGATGTACCCCAATGTGCAGCTGTTCGAGCAGAATGCCAAGCGCTACAACATGTTCGACAAGGTGTGCGGCACCAAGGAAATCCGTGAGCGCTTCATCAAGCGTTACCGTGTCGAGGACATGGCCGACTACTGGAACAAGGACGTGGACGTTTTCCGCATCCGCTCCGCTAAATATTACCTCTACCACTAATGGGACAAAGGGACGGTTCTCTTGCCCCCAAAAAATGAAAATATTATGGCTAAAGACAATAAACGACTGCTGTCACTCGACATCCTGCGCGGTATCACCATCGCGGGAATGCTGCTGGTAAATAATCCCGGCTCGTGGAGCTACCTGTATCGTCCGCTGGCCCATGCCGACTGGATCGGGCTGTCGCCCACCGACCTGGTGTTCCCGTTCTTCGTCTTTTGCATGGGTGTGTCGATGGCGTTCTCTCTCAAGAAATTCAACTACAAGATGTCGCGTCCGCTCCTGTTGAAAGTGCTGCGGCGTGCCGTCATCCTGTTCTTTATCGGCTGGCTGGTGCAGTGGTTCGGCCATCTGGTGCGCGGCCTGTGCAAGGGAGACCCCTTTGCCGAGGCGGTGAACAACTGGGACACTTTGCGCTACCTGGGCGTGTTCCAGCGTCTGGCGCTGACCTACCTGTTCGGCTCGCTGTGCGTCGTGCTGTTCAACCGCAAGTTCATCCCGTGGCTCATCGGCATCATCCTGGTGGCCTACGCCCTGATTTTGGGCCTGGGGCACGGCTATGATTTCTCGCTCGAGAACATCATCGCCCAGATCGACAACAGCGTGCTGGGCTCCGACCACATGTACCACGAGAGCGCCTATGGCGAGCAGATCTCATTTGACCCCGAGGGCATCCTGAGCACGCTCCCGTGCATCGCCCATGTGCTCATCGGCTATCTGGTGGGACGCATGATTCTCTCGGTCCACAACAATCCTGACCGCATCTACAAGATGCTGCTGTGGGGCACCGTGCTGGTACTGTCCGGCTGGCTGCTGCAGTATGGCATCCCCTGTGGCAAGAAGATGTGGTCCCCGACCTTCGTGATGATTACCTGCGGCATGGCGATGTGCATCCAGGCGATGCTCATCCACTTTGTCGATGTTAAGGGGAAGAAGGGCGGCTGGTGCACGTTCTTTGAGACCTTCGGTGTCAATCCGCTGGCGCTCTATCTGCTGGGCACGGTGCTGGCCATCCTGTTCGGCGCGATACCCCTCGGCACTGATGCCGAGGGCGGCACCATCACCATCCACAGCGCAGTTTTCCACTTCTTTCAGAGCTTCTGTGACAACTACACGGCCTCGGCGTTGTATGCCGTCTGCTTCGTGCTGCTCAACTGGCTGGCAGGCCATGTGCTCTACAAGAAGAAAATCTATATCAAGCTATAGTCACAATAGTAGTCACAATAGTTTCTATAGTTACTATAACCAAGACGGAATAACAATTTAAAAACCAGAATATTATGATGATTCTAATTGCAGACTGCGGCTCCACCAAAATCAACTGGACGCTGCTCAACGGAAAAGAAAAGGTGGCACAGATCTTCACGACCGGCATGAATGCTCTGCTGCTCACCGAGGAGGAAATGAAGGAACAGATCAAGCGCGAGCTGATACCGCACCTGACCAACTACAAGGTGGACGAGATCCACTACTATGGCGCGGGCATCATCTCGGACGAGATCAAGCAGCAGGTGGTCAACGCCCTGCGTGCCAACCTGCCCAGTGCGGGCAAAATCGAGGTGGCCAGCGACCTGCTGGCAGCGGCACGCGCCGTGTGCGGCCGTGAGCCGGGCATCGCGTGCATCCTGGGCACGGGCAGCAACTCCTGCTACTACGACGGCGAGAAGGTCGTCATGAACGTGTCGCCGCTGGGCTACATCCTGGGCGACGAGGGCAGCGGTGCCGTGCTGGGCAAGCTGCTCGTGGGCGACGTGCTGAAGAAGCAGCTGCCTGAGCACCTGTGCGAGAAGTTCATGAAGGAGTACAACCTGGACTACACGACCATTATCACCTCGGTCTATCGCAAGCCGGCTGCCAACCGCTTCCTGGCCCAGTTTGCCCCCTTCCTGGAGCATAACATCGACGAGCCGGCCATCCACAACATCGTGCTGCGATCGTTCACCGACTTCTTTACGCGCAATGTGGCCAGCTACCCCAATTACAAGGAGTTGCCCTGCAATTTCGTCGGTTCGATTGCCCACTGCGAGAAAGCCGTCCTGCACGAGGCCGCCCAGGCCTTGGGCATCACCATCGGCACCATCATCAAGGACCCGATGGAGGGTCTGGTGAAGTATCACTCGGCCGAGGTTGAGTAACGGCCATGCGGCAGGAGGATTTGTCATAATTAGCTTCGCGATTTTTAATCGGCCTAACGGCCGAGAAATTAAACAAAATTATTAATAAAATTAAAATAAAAATTTATCTTGTTTAATTTTTATACAAATTTTTGTTTAATTTCTCGCGTGAAGCGCGACTCAATTTGCAACGAAGGAATTATGATACAGCCTCCATGTGACGATGCACTTCGATAGCGGTATGGCCTCGATGCAGCATCATTAACAATTTGATAGTAGAATAATTTTTTGATTAGATTATGGCTTTTGTGAAAATCAGCGAACAAGAGTCGCTATACAATGACCTGGAAAAGAAATCGGTGCATGAACTGCTCACCGATATGAACCGGGAGGACCACAAGGTGGCCGATGCCGTGCAACTGGCGATTCCACAGATTGAAAAACTGGTCCTGGGAATTGTCGAGCGCATGAAGAAGGGCGGACGCATCTTCTACATGGGCGCCGGCACCAGCGGACGCCTGGGAGTGCTCGACGCCAGCGAGATACCGCCCACCTTCGGCATGTCGCCGGGATGGATCATCGGCATCATCGCCGGTGGAGATACCGCCCTGCGCAACGCTGTCGAGAATGCCGAGGACGATACCGCCCAGGGCTGGAAGGACCTGCAGGAGTATCACGTGTCGCCGCTCGACACGGTCATCGGCATCGCGGCAAGCGGCACGACGCCCTATGTCATCGGCGCCCTGCGCGACGCGCGTGCCAATGGCTGCCTGACCGCAGCCATCACCAGCAACCCCGATGCCCCCGTGAGTGAGGCTGCTGAGATAGCCATCGAGATGATTGTGGGGCCCGAGTATGTCACCGGCAGCTCTCGCATGAAGAGCGGCACGGGCCAGAAACTCATCTGCAACATGATCTCGACAAGCGTGATGATACAGATGGGGCGTGTCAAGGGCAACAAGATGGTAAACATGCAGTTGACCAACCAGAAGCTCGTGGACCGTGGCACCCGTTGGCTCGTCGAGGAGCTGAAGCTCCCCTACGATGACGCCAAGCGCCTGCTGCTGCTCCACGGCTCGGTCAAGAAGGCCATCGACGCCTATCGCGGCCAGTAATTTATCGCCGGTCTAGAATGCCTAGATTTTCTAGATTTTCTAGATCGTCTAGATTCTCTAGATTTTCTAGATTTTCTAGATCATCTAGATTGTCTAGACCCAATAGCAAGATTAGTCATGAGAAGGTTTTTATTGCTTGCCGTGACGGCACTGATGTGCCTCACGGCCTTGGCCCAGGCCAATCAGGATCCCTACTATGCACGGCGGGCGACACTCTTTGACGAGTTGCCCATCGGCAATAAGGACATCGTCATGCTGGGCAACAGCCTGACCGACGGCTGCGAGTTCAACGAACTGCTGGGAAACCGCCACATCAAGAATCGTGGCATCGTGGGCGACATCGTGCAGGGCATGATCGACCGCATCGGCCCCATCATCAAGGGTCAGCCCCGCAAACTGTTCATCATGTGCGGAGTCAATGACATCTCCCACGACGTCAGTGCCGACAGCATCGCCCGCGCGACCGAGAAACTCATCGTCATGGTCAAGCAGGGCTCGCCCAGGACCAAAATCTACCTGCAGAGCCTGCTGCCCTTCAACAACGATGTCAGGGAGTGGAAACTGCTCAAGGGGCGCGACCACGTGGTTGTCGAGGCCAACTTGCTGCTCGAGCAGGTCGCCCGTCGCCAGGGGGTGACGTGGATCAACCTCTACCCGCTGTTTGCCGACGAGAACGGCCGCCTGCGCTCTGAGCTCACCAACGACGGCCTCCACCTCATGGGCGAGGGCTACCTCATCTGGCGTGACGCCATCCGGCCCTACATCAAGTAGAACATGTGAGTTCGACGAAATTATTAGTTGTCAATCAGTGCGTTAGCAACTGAGGGTGTGTCATAATCGCGACTCGGTGATATAACCGTGCTATCGCACGGGAAATTAAACAAATTTTAAATTAAAATTGACAATATTATCATATTAACCTAAAATCCGCAACTATCATCCAATACACGATTAAGGGTAGATTTATGAGTCGTTAGTAGCAGCTTTCAGTAAAAAGCAACAGCACAACATCA
>CACWID010000029.1 GCA_902760865.1 uncultured Bacteroidales bacterium
CCCCCAACCGCCCTAATCCGAAATTTCAGATTAGGGCGGTTATGCGAAGCGGAATATTATGCGAACTATTATTTGCAATGTACGGTAAAACTGCAATTTAACCATCAAAAGTTTCGCATAATAGTATTACTTTGCGGCATTCATTATTAAAAATATGGACATATTATTATTAGAATCGAGATGGCCTTCCTTGCTAAAATATTTACATAAGCAGGGATTCAGAAAGAGCTATATTAAACTCTTTTCAATAGAGTATTCAACAATGCTTCAAAAACTTAAAGCGGGTCTTTATTTGAGTTTGTGCGATTACCAAGACAAGTTTATTGCGCATCATAGCCCCACCAAGACAACTTGGAGGCGCTATGCTGCCGTAAAGAAAATTGTTAGATATGTCTTGAGCGGTGAGTACCCAATAACAATAGAACGAATGGCTATTGAAGAACTGCCCGAAGAATACCAGACTCTGATACGAGAATGTATCGCGCGAGACAAGGAAAAAGGGAACTCACCAAAGAGTCAAAAGAACTACGAGGATAGCCTCAAGACGTTCTTCATCCATCTTTATAAGAATGGGATTCAGAACTTGTCAGAGGCAACAGAAAATGTAGTTCAAAGCTACTTTACATGTGAAGGCAAGATAGTGCGTGGCTATAACACAATGATGCTAATCAAACGATTTCTCACTCTCTGTGATGACTGTATTGATGGCATTACATTGGAAAAAATACGTTCGTATTTGCCTTGCATAAAGAAAAAACACAAGTTGTATCCAGCTCTTACAGATAACGAAGCTCAAAAGATTAAAGATGTTTTGCTGAAGGATGATTCTGGCTTAAGTGAGTTGACCAAAGCTATCGGCTGCTTAGCGTTTTTTACAGGACTAAGAACGTGTGATATAGTGGGACTTAGTATCCGAGACATTGATTGGAAAGACAAAACTATCCATGTTGTTCAAAGGAAAACACGAGTGCCAATTCACTTGTCATTGGATCCTGTTTTTGCTAATCACATTTATCGCTACATCACTCGGGAACGACCACAAAGTGGCGATAGCCATATTTTCATCAGAAAGATATCGAGAAGACCCATGGATTCACATGATGCCTATAAGCAATGTGTTAAAATCATGTACAAGGCTGGAATTAGGCAAGTTGATGCTCGTCGAGGATTCCATTTGTTCCGACATTATCTGGCCACAAAAATGATTGACAATGGCAGCAACCTCGCTATAGTATCCGCAACATTGGGGCACAGAGATCCACGGACAACATTTGATTACTTGAGTTCGGATTATAAACAATTGAAAAAATGCGCTTTATCAATAACAAACTATATTCGAGATGAAAACTATTGATGAAATTGAAGAAGGATATGCTCGTTACCGAGCAATATCGCAAATTAAGCCAATGTGTTCTAATGTGAAGTGCTTTTTTAGATTTTGCAAAAGGTATTCACATGACGGTTACATTCGTCAGGAACACGCGGATTTATGGGCTGTGAAGCGGGAAAAGGAATCTCTGAACACCAACTATACTAGGGTTGTCGCTGTAAAGCGAATGCTTGACTTTGCCCGCTCAAAAGGTTGGACAGATGTGAAGATAGATAAAAATGTGCGGTGGTACGCCCGTCCGAAGAAAATGATATTCTTGACAACAGATGAGATTGCAAAATTCTTCAAAGCCTGCGATGAGTATATAAGCACTGCAGTGCAAATACGGAACAGACGCTTCAGGCTAAATCCTCTTTCTGCGAAAGTCCTGTTCTTGCTTATATACAGCGCAGGCTTGAGACCTATTGAAGCGAGGATGCTGTCCAGATCAGACGTTGATCTGAGAACTGGAGTCATATCCATTCGTGTTACGAAAGGCTATAGGGAACATGTCGTGGTCATGGATGACAATATGCTAAGAGTCATGAGATCTTACGACGAAGTCATGGAGCGATCTGTTCCCGGCCGTGAAGCGTTTTTCTCAAAATACGATGGTTCCTACTTTAAGCAAAGTTGGTTCGCGACAAGCTTTAGGAATCGTTGGCATAAGTACAATGAACGATCGGCTGTTGCCTATAACTTCCGCCACAACTATGCTATTGAGAACATCAACTCTTGGAATGAGGACGGAATAGAGAACAACTACGACAAGTTATTGTCCCTAAGTCGTTCTATGGGGCATAGTAAACTCGCTCACACCCTCTATTATTACTCACTTTCTCCCCAATACGCTCAAGAAATAAGAAGACTGAGTTCAGAAAACATCAACAAAATCCTACATGATATTCCAAATGAAAACGAATACTAAGCACCAATTACGAGACTTTCACAAACTAGCTTCGATGTTCAACAACTGGATTAATGAGTTGAGTGTGCTGAAATCCCAACACACGGTTGCCTCATACCGCACTTCCATGCGATTGTACATACAAGATTATCTTGTCAACGAGAAGGGGCTGGCTTTTAAGAGGTTCGATATCAGCACTGCGTTCTCCAAAAACACAATGAAGGAATGGCTTGAGTGGCTGCAAAATGCCAGGGACAACATGCCTCAGACAGTTAACTTGCGGTTAAGCAACCTGTGTGCTTTTTTGCAATACGCATCTGATAATGATATCGGGTACATGGAGTATTATCTGAACGCCAAGTCAATAAAGCCAAGAAAGATCATCCCAACGAAAGTGAGCGGGATGAACGAAGCAGCACTTGAGACTTTGATCAATACGCCTAACACAAGAACACGCATTGGACTTCGAGATACAGTCATAATGGGACTCATGTTCGCTACCGGGGCACGCATCAATGAAGTGCTTTCTTTGCGCATCAGAGACCTGAAACTGCCCAAAAAGAACGGTATTGATGGACGTGTGACTTTCTTGGGGAAAGGCAACAAGTATCGAACTATTGCTTTGTTGGAGGCATCTGTAAAGCAACTCATTTTATACATTAAGGTCTTTCACGGTACTCAACCCAATCTTGATGATCTTGTTTTCTATTCAAACACAAAAGGACGGAAATCAAAAATCACACAAAGGGCAATTGATTTTAGGCTAAAAAAGTATGCAGAAATGGCAAGAGAAAAATGTGATGAAGTCCCTAAGTCATTACACTCGCACCAGTTCCGACATTCCAGGGCAACTTTGTGGATAAAAGAAGGGCACAACCTTGTAGCCGTATCCCGCCTTCTAGGACATGAAAGCGTCATCACAACAATGCATTATCTCGATATCACACCTCAAATGATGTCTGAAGCTATGCAGAAAGCCTTAGACGTCGCAGATGTAGAACAGGAATGGAAAGACGAGGAAGATATGATGGCATACTTCAATTTTTAATATTATAATGCGAAAATTTTTATTGCAAAAAAGCGATTCTACCGCTCATTAGATATAATAGTTCGCATAATATTCCGCTTCGCATAACCGCCCTGCGGACCCTGCGGAGCGTGTTACAAACTCGCTTTCATTAAAAGCGCTATATGCAGGGCGATTTTGGCATTGTGCGGTGATGATGCTGACGTGCGTGAGCGCATCCGACACGCAGTATCGGTTGCGCTTATGCTCGTCAATACCGCTGATTTCTGTGCGACAACATCGTGCCTTGAACTTGTTCCAGGCTTGATGTTGTGCTCTGGCGATGGCGATGGGCGGTGAAGCGCAGGCAAGGGAGCGCAGAATGGCGACAGAGGCTAGAGTGTGCCCCAGGCTCACAGCACCGATACCCCTGAGCGCAGCGAAAACAGCGGGGCGCGGAGGGAATGTAGTGGAGGCACAAGATGAGTGGAGTCATCGTGAGTGCCACGCGGGATGCAGGCGTTGCGGGGCAATCTCCGATTGAGCATCGGGCTTGCGGAACGTCAGGATCGGGTTGAGGACGAAGGACGAGCCCGATACCAGTGCAGCGAGCTGGGTGCATCCCCGCACCCGCCGTAAGCAGACCGCCTTGAACCGCAGGTGATGCACTGTCGATGACGCAGCGAAGCGCAGTGCGGAACGGGAATGACCGCAGCAACCGGCTGTATGGGGTGTCGGCGCGGACAGTGAGCCTGACCAGGCACTCTCCAGCTGATAAGTCAGTCATTCGGAGCGGACGCATTCGGAGCGGAACGGCCCATCGCCAGCGGGGCTCGTGGGTGGGCCAATCGCTGCAGGTGATGAAAAGATTCACCTAATGGCCGATGGCTTGACCTTAAGATCGATGGCCATGCCGCAGGCTACACCGACGGCGACCGAGCGAAGTGAGGTTTGCTCCCGTTCGGTCGCGAGCTTAAGGTTGCCGACGGTATGGGGCTTGTCCCCTGGAGCCTTAGCCGACGTGCCTGGATGAAAGTAGTGGACGAGTATGGCATGGGGCTGGCAGCATCGATACCTCCGAGCGTAGCGAGAACGCTGGGCTTGATTGAGGAGCGTGCATCAAATCTAGCGTAGTGAGACCTGATGCGTCAGCGACGAAACGAGCCGTGCGTGTGAGGTCTCGATGCGGACAGACAGCCCGATAAGGCACTCACGGTAACGGAGTGGTCCCGACACGGCGGTAACGGCGGCATCGCCATCGATGAGCGGTACGAACAAAATGATTACCGCCGAGCGAAGTCGACCAACGGCATGAGGCTGTAGTAATGATGATCTTTCGTTGAGATTTCTCGGCTTTACCACCAGTTGAATTGGCTGCGACCGGTGTCGAGGCCTTTGATGGCTTGCATCTCGGCATCGCTGAGCGAGAAGTCGAAGAGGTCGAGGTTTTCCTGCATGCGTTGCTTGTGGGTGGTTTTGGGAATGACATCGATGCCCTGCTGCAAGAGCCATCGCAATCCCACCTGTGCAATCGTCTTGCCGTGGCAGTCGGCAATCGCCTGCAGCACTGGGTCACGGAAGAATCCGTTTTGTCCACAGGCCAACGGCGACCAGGACTCGTGCCAGGTGCCGTGCTGCTGCAACAGGCGGTGCATGGCCGTCTGCTGGCGATAGACGTGTGTCTCGATCTGGTTGACCGCGGGAATGACCTTGCAATGGGCAATCAGATTCAGGTAGTTCTCCTGCATGAAGTTGGCAACACCTATTGAGCGCAGCAGTCCCATCTGGCGGGCGTCTTCCATCGCCTGGTACTGGCTGATGAAGTCGCCCGACGGCTCGTGGATGAGAAACAGGTCGATGTAATCGAGCCCGATTGTGCGCAGCGAGTTTTCAATGGAGCGCATGGTGTCGCCGTAGCCCCGTACGCCCCAAAGTTTTGTCGTGACAAAGACTTCTTCCCTGGGCAGACATGATGCCTTGACCGCTAGTCCCACCTCGTGCTCGTTGCCGTAGCACTGGGCGGTGTCGATATGGCGGTAGCCCACCTCCAGGGCGTCGGTCACGCACTGCTGCGTGATGCGCCGAGGCATCTGATAGGTGCCGAAGCCAACCATCGGCATCGTGTGCCCGTCGTTCAATCTCACGTATTGCTCCATCCTACTCGTACTTCACTTCCCAGTCCTTGCGATCCTGGTACATCTGCCAGTAGGATTCGGCGATATTGGCGGGGGCAAAATGTTCGTTGCCGCCGACGATGCCGCACACCATCACCGTCCCCACAAAAATGCCACGGGGCTCCAGTTCGTTGTGCATGGCCAGGGCCAGCCCACGCAGGGCTCCCTTGTCCATGGACAGGCACAGGTAGCCGGGGAACGGGCTCAAGCAGGCCACGCCACCTGTCAGCAGAATGGCCCCGCGCTTGGCGGCAAATTCATCGCTGACGACGGCCTTGATGCATGAGTAGGCGCCCACGACATCGGCCGTGAAGTGGCGGATGATGTCCTGTTCGGTCAACGGCTGCTCGTCGGGCGTGGTGATGCCCACGTTATAGACCAGCACATCGGGCGTGCCCACCTCGTCGTGAACACGCGCGAAGGCGGCCTTCACACTCTCGACATCGGTCACGTCGCAGGGAACGGTGCTCGTTTCATAGCCCTGCTCGGCGAATGCCTGCTGATACTGGTTCAACGCCTCGGCGCGGCGTGCCATCAGCAAGACACGGAAATCCTCCTTGGCAAAGCGCTCTGCAATGTGGTTGCCCAGTCCCTGACCGGCGCCGACCACGATAATCGTTTTCTTGCTCATATTCTTATCGTTTTTAAAGTGATTATTTCTTATAGACATCTCCCTGGTCCCTGGTGCTCTCTGGCACCGAGGCCAGTTTGTTCAGACCGGTGCGGTCACCATAGATGGTGAGTTTGTCGAGTTCGGTGGTCAACGCCTGATACTCTTCCTGGGTCAACTCGACATCGGCAGCGCCAAGGTTCTCCACGACACGTTCCTCGCGGCGCATGCCGGGGATGGGCACCAGCTGCTCGTAGGCCATCAGGTCCCATGCCAATGAGATCTGAGCGGGTGTACAGCCCTTCTCGCTGGCATAGCGGTTGATGAGGTCGATGATCGGTTGGTTGCGGCGCATGTTCTCCTTGTCAAAGCGGCTGATGACCGTGCGCAGGTCGTCGCCCTTGAACTCGCTCTGCGCCGTGTAGCGGGCGCTGAGGAATCCGTTGGCCATGGGTGAGAAGGCGACAAATCCGATGCCCAGTTCACGGCACAGGGGCAAGACGTCGCTTTCCCACTGGCGTGCCATCATCGAATACTCGCTCTGGATGGCGGTGATCGGTGTCACGGCATTGGCCTTGAGGATTTGGTCGGCCTTGGGCGACGACTGTCCCCATGCGCGGATTTTGCCCTCCTTGATGAGTTTGCCCATGACATGGGCCACTTCCTCCTCGTTGCCGTCGCGCATCTGATGCTCGGTGTACAGGTCGATGTAGTCGGTGCCCAGACGTTGCAGCTGCCCCTCGAGCGTTTTGCGTATGCCCGCCTCGCTGAGCTTGTCTTCGGGGAAATGATGCCCTGGCAGTTTCTCGGGCCAGAACTTGTCGCTGATGATGACTTGGTCACGCGGCAACTCTTTCAGTGCTTTCCCTACAAACTCCTCGTTGCCAAAGTAACTGTACATTTCGGCTGTGTCAAAGAAGTTGCATCCCAGTTCAAATGCCTTGTGAACCAGTCGTACGCCCTCGCGCTCATCGGGGCAGGTGCCATAAGCGTGTGTGAAACCCATACAGCCCATTCCGATGGCCGACACTTCCAAATCTCTTAATTTTCTTGTCTTCATTTTTGCGGTTGATGATGTGTTAAACTTTTCATGCCGCAAAATTACTGCTGTCCGCTGGAGGCGGAATTACGAAAATGTGCAATAAGATTTATAAAATCGGAACAAAACAGGTTTGTTTTGGTTTTATTTGCTATTTTTGCCGTCGAAATTAAGAGATAAGCGTATGTTCACACCCTTTGTTACCGACGAGCATCCAGTGGCCATCTACTCGGGCATTCCGCCGCAATACACCAGCGACGGGTTGGCCATCGACTGTGCCCTGGTGCTGCATGTTCTCAAGGGCACGGCACGCATCCGCTGCAATCTCGAGGTCATCAATGAACGGCCGGGTAGCGTCGTGCTGTTCAATCCCGGTGATGCCATCATGGTGGAGCAGCGGTCGCCGGACTTCGAGGTGGAGATCCTGGCCTTCAGCAGTTTCATCCAGTTGGCTGCTTTGAACCAGTTGGAGGGAGTCAGTACTGGTGCCCTGCGCAAGTCCTTCATCCTCGATGATCCTGCCGTCGCCTCGGCCACCAGCGGCATGGTATCGGTGATCCGCTCTGCGCTCGGGGTGAGTAGCGTGCGTGAGTTGTACTTTATCACGGTCATGCAGTTGCGGGCCTTCTATATGCTTTATCACGTGATGCTGCGCAGGCAGCATATCGGGGTCGAGACCTTCAAGAGCCGCGCCGACGAACTGTTCTTCCGTTTCCGCCAGCTGCTGGGCGAGCATTGCCGCACCTCGCGCAATGTCGCCTTCTATGCCGAGAAGCTGTGCATCACTACACGTTACCTCAACGACATCGTGAGGCAACATTACGGCCGTTCCCCCAAGGAGGCCATCGACATCTATACCATCATGCAGATCCGTCTCGACCTGTTGCAGACCGATATCACGCCCACCGAACTTGCCTATCGGTACAACTTCTCCAGCCCTTCCTTCTTCAGCGACTACTTCCGCCGCAACGCCGGCTACACCCCACAGGAATACCGCCGACAAAACACCTTTGGGAAGGTTATTCCTTAGGAAAAATGCACGAACAGCATGTTTATTCGTTAGAAAAAGTGTAACTTCGTGGCAATTATTCCTTCGAAATAAATGACAGGACATGAAGATTGACATCCGACAAGCAAGCAAGGAGCAGGCCCCAGAGATTGCCCGCATGATCATGTTGGCCATGACGGACGACTGCTGCCTGAGCTTTTGTGGTGAGGGCTATGGGTTGGATGACTTTTACAAAATGATGACCCTGCTGGTGGAGCGGGAAGATTCGCAATACAGTTACAAGAACACCCGTGTTGCCCTGGACGGTGACAAGGTGGTCGGCATCTCGGTCAGTTATGATGGCTCAAGGCTCCATGAACTTCGCCGTCCTTTCCTCCAATTGGCCTTGGAACTCATCGGTAGGGATCATTCCGGCATGAATGATGAAACGCAGCCTGGCGAACTCTATCTTGACTCGCTGGCTGTGATGCCTGAATATCGCCGACAGGGAATTGCCAGGCGCCTGATACGCGTCACCAAAGAACGTGCAGACCAGATGGGCCTGCCTATCCTTGGGCTACTGGTTGATAAAGGCAATCCCGTTGGTGAGGCACTTTATGCATCAATTGGTTTTCGATATGTAAACGACAACCACTGGGGCGGTCATGACATGAAGCACCTGGTGCTATGAAGGAAAGACAATCATGTCAAGTCCCGTCAAGAGAACGTTAGCCGGTTATACAACATCTCCAGCCGATTGGTCAGTCATTCGGAGCGGACGCAGACGGAGCGGAACGGCCCATCGCCATCGGGGTTCGCGGGTGGGCAAATCGCTGCAGGCGATGAAAAGATTCACCTCATGGCCGAAGGTTTGACCTTGGGATCGATGGCTATGCCGCAGGCTGCACCGACGGCGACCGAGCGTAGCAAGGTTTGCCGCCAGTATGGGGCTTGCCCCCTGGAGCCTTAGCCGACGTGCCAGGATGAACGTAGTGGACGAGTGTGCCATGGGGCTGGCAGCATCGATACCTCCGAGCGCAGCGAGAACGCTGGGCTTGATTGAGGAGCGTGCATCAAATCGAGCGAAGCGAGACCTGATGCGTCAGCGACGAAACGAGCCGTGCGTGTGAGGTCTCGATGCGTACAGACAGCCCGATAAGGCACTCTCGGTAACGGAGTGATCCCGACACGGCGGCCATCGATGAACGGTGGGAGCGGGTTCTCACTGCTCCGTCAGTTGCTTGCACTTACCGACGGGTGGTTCGGTCAATGTGATACGAACCACGGCTGTCCGTTCGAGGCTGCGAGCTATTGCATCATCAAAAGCATCCATGTGATGAGGCAGGAAACGCTGGCAAATGACTCTTAGTGCCGATATCTTCTCTTCACGTTCAGTCACAAGTTCTGCCACGCCGACGGCAGTAGCAGACCTGTACTGCAAAGTGAAGTTCCCGACTTTGGAGTCGAAGGTCGGTGAGCAACGGGTCACCGCAGAGAGGAACACAACCGGGTTATGGGCGATGCAGTCCAGTTTCTCTCCCTCCAGGGCGCAGTGAAAGTAGAACGTATTGTCACCGGTACGCGCCAACGACAATGGTAAACCGTATGGTGTTCCGTCTTCCCTGGTCATGCTGACCGTCACGAATGGGGCCTTGTCCAAGACCTCCAAGGCGAAAGCGGCATCCCTCTCTCTGTCAGATCTTCTCATCTTATCATTACTTGTTGAATAAATGCCGAATGGCGGCGATTGGTGAATAGAGAATCATTCTGGGACCAGTCCACCGCATGACTTCACGAATCTGTTCACGTTCGGTAGGGGGATAGCAGTGGGTGGGACAATCCTTGCAGGCGCTCTTGCTCTCCCCATAGCGGCAATGGTCGAGACGGCGGCACGCAAAGTCAGCCAGATGCTGGTATGCCTCAGGTATCGTGTCCGCCTTCAGCCGATGGCTACAATAAAGCTCAATCATCTTGCGGACGGTCTGCTTCTCTCGTTCTATTCTGGTCATTATGGGTTATGTCAGGAGGTATAGGTATGTACGCTGGAGCCTTGAGCTGACGGCAGGTAGTTGATGCCCCACCAGCAGACCTGCAACAGGATGAAAGCGATGAGCAGCACCCACAGGGCTGGCTTGATGGACTTGGGACGATAGATGCGATAATGGATATAGCCCAAATAAGCAAGCCAGGTAATGGCCGCCCAAGTCTCCTTGGGATCCCATGACCAATAGTGGCCCCATGCTTCTTTAGCCCACAACGCGCCGAAAAGCATGCCAAAGGTCAAGAACGCAAGACCGACATTCACCAGGTTGTCGGTAATGTCCATCTCCTTGCGCTCCAACGGACGCCCTTTCTTGAAAAACAGTTGGTAAAGCGCCATGAGTGTCGCTGCACCCAACAAGGCATAGGCGAACATATAGACGATGACGTGCGGAGCGAACCAGGGACTCTGCAAGGCAGGCATCAAGGCCTTGGAATGAATCTCGGGCTTGAAGATGTTGATACAGATAAACACGGCTGCCAACATCGTAGAGAACGACAGGATCCACTTGTATTTCCAGCGGCTATAGACCAGTATACCGGCCAACGGCAGGAAAAATGAGTACCACAGGCGTGTCTCGCCCATCGTGCGCAACGGCGGGCGCTCGAGCGTCACCCACATGATGACGATAAACGTGAAAAACACGGCCAAGCCCGTCAATGTTGAAGCATAGACGCCAGCCGTTTTTTCTTTCCATGCCAGGAACGCGCCTACGGCCCACAGCATGATGGCCACAATGGCAAAGTAGATGAAATAACCCCAGATCATGGCGTCACGCGTTTTTTAGATGAATCAGGCGAAACCTCAGCAGATCGAGCTTGCCCGTTTGCGTTCGGTTTGCACTGATTTTGAGATAACACAAACATACACAGTGCTCCTGCGAGCATCAGCCCTATGCCGATATAAACGAGCGGTAACCACGGGTCGCGCACGAGCTCAAAGATGCTGATCTGGCTCTGAGGGCCGGCAGCAGTGTCGTAGCCATACTGATAGATCTTCCACCCCTCGACCTCGACAGGCTTGTTGACGTCGATGGTGGTGTGGATGTTCTTGCCCGATTTGGTCATGATGTTCACTTCGCTGGCAAAGCGTTTGGGGCTGCCGTCGTCATATTGCTCCATGATGAACTGTTGAAGCTCAATAGCCAAGTCCAATTCCTTGACCTGCTGGTTCTCGTCCATGACGCGCCACTCGGGTTCACCGACGGCGGTAATCATCTTCAGGCGCTGCATATCGGCGTTGCCCAGCGTCGCACAGGTCAAGGCCAGGAACAGTCCCAGATGATTGAGCAGGAACGGTGTATCACGCTTCCACTGAAAGTGACCAAGGCGTTTCAACACCGCAAGGCCAATGATAACGGCAATATAGACATAGATGAGCACAAAGGGCCAGAATGACAGCATGTCGTTTATCCATGTACCGTTCACTGTCTGCCGCGTGAGGCCCATGACCAGTGTCAGAATCACTGCAAAGGCAATGGCCGGTATCGCTGCTGCATAGGTGCTCAGGAATGAGAATGCATAGACCTGGCGCCGCAACAGGTGCATGATGGCAATCATCACCAGGAAGCCGACGAGCACGATGCCGTTGACTGGCCACGAGAAGGCATCCCACACAACAGGACCGACGCTCAGCTCGAGCATCAGTCCTGCGATGATTAATCCGGCGCCAATGAGGCAGCCTTCTTTAAGAGTCCACGGTTTAATCCACATCAGATTTCAATGAGTTTGCCGTTCTTTTTGGCATCCATGATCCACTTGGGAACAATCTCGTCCAGGAAGCGCCGTTTGTTCTGGTTCAGCATATTCATGTCAAGACCTATGGCCGCCTGAGCCTTAGCCTTGGTGCTGTAGTCAGGCACGGGAATCTCACCCATGTGCCCATGCTTGGCAGCCACACGTGCGATGAGCAGACGTGCCTGCTGGGCATAATCCACAGAGTGTGAAAGCAGGCGGATTACCTCCTGGGGGGCATGGAACGTGGCCCCATGTGATGCGATGGCATAGTCCCAACGCCACTGGCTCTTGCGCAACAGGGCTTGGATAGGAGCCAACTCGGCGTCGGTGGCACCCTTGTCGATGATGAACTTTGTCTCGAAGTGGGCACGGGCCAGTTCCTGCTCGGCACGGTCGCGCACCTCGTTGCACTTTTCCTGACGGTCATATACATTCTGGCGCAGCACCTCTGCATCCTGGCGGTGACATACCTGGCATGTGCGGTCGATCTTTGCCAGCGGCGACATGATCTGGTGGTCCGAGAATTTCACGCCACCATCCTGCTTATAGGGCATGTGGCAGTCGGCACAGGAGACACCGCGCTGGGCATGAATGCCCTGCTGTGACATCTCCCAACCGGGGTGCTGAGCCTTCAGGATCTTGGTCTTGGACAGCGGATGGATATAGTCGTAAAAACCGATAGAATCATAGTAGTGTTCTGCGTCCTCACAGGTCAAGCCATAGTGCTGAGGGAACACAAGATAGTTGGCCTTGCCGGGATTATTTGGATCATCGGGCTTGATGAAGTAGTACTCGACATGGCACTGCGCGCAGACCAGTGAGCGCATCTCCTGATGGGTGGCGTTCCTCAAATTCTTGCCTGAATTGGCAAATGCCTCATAGATGGCGGGGCGTGCAGGACGCAGGTCCATCGTGCGGGCGTCGTGGCAGTCGCTGCAGCCGATGGGATTGACCTCTTCGGCACCCAACTCGCTCCATTTCTTGGCATAGAAGTTTGCAGGATCGAACACCGACTTTGTTTCACTTAGTTCTCGCATCATGCGGGGCACATCAGGGCCTTTGCACGTCCAACAGGTAGCCGGCTGCATGTCAGCGGCTATCGAGTCGGCTCCGATGGAGATGCCGGGGTTGCCCGTGCGCAAAATCTTGCGCATGTCCTCCAGCGCATGCTTGTGGCCGCGCGGCGTGTTGTAGTGGCGTGAGAACGCGTACCCCGCCCACAGGACGACCATCTCGGGACGCTGCTCAAGCACGTCAACCTCCTGCGAGGAATTATACTTGGAAACGAACGTGGTGTCCTCGGTCATCGACCAGGTCTCGTACTCACGGGGATAGTCGGCCTTGAACTTCTCGTTCTGGGCAATGATGGAGTCGGTGAACTCGGTGCGCTTGTTGTTGAACACACTAGCGACTTCGGCACGGCGCTCCATGAGCGATGAAACGAGCAGTCCCAGCAGGAACACTGCGATCATTGAGCCGCCAAAGAGCGCCCAACCTTGCCATTTCTTTAATTGCTTTGCCATAATATTGTCGTTTTTGTTATAGTCGATTATCAATCATTTATTTGAGAGGGCACCTCCCAGCCATTCGGGAACAGGGCTGGGCGGCAGCGGAGTCACACCCTCGGCTCCCGGGGTTGACATCAGCGAGTTCATGCCACCGTGCGGCACGTTGCGGTGACAATGCCAGCACTCCACACCCTCACCGCGTTTGGCCATCATATAGTCGATACGGCCCGTTTTGACTAATTCCTGGTTGAGTTGGGTGTGGCAGCGGATGCAGTTGTCCATGATGACCTCGGCACTGGCATCCTCGGCCATGATGGCCTGACGCTCGCTGTGGGTCACGAAATAAGCCGTATGCTTGAGACCGTCCATCGCCTTGAAGCCGTATTTTGCGGCCAGGCTGGAGTGCGGCACATGGCAGTCGTTGCAAGTCGCGTCGCGTCCATGAGAGGAATGGCTCCATGTGGCATAGTAGGGCGTCATGATGTGGCAGTTGACGCATGCCGACGGATCATCGGCGATATAGGTGTGCGCCCTGAGCAGATACATGAACAATCCGCCCAAGCCCACCAGGATGCCGGCACAGACGATAAGACCGATTTTCTGCTTATAAGAGAAGCGATCCTTCAGTGTTTTCAGTCGATTTGCGATCTTCATCAATCACGGATTGAGGTTAACATCGCAAAGATACACCTTATAAATAACAATAAAAAATTTAAGATAAATTAAATTTGTTAAAAAATATAAAATTCATTTTTACATCTCTGCCGATTCCTTGACCTCCTCATGATAGAAATAGTTCACCACGATGAGCGCTGCATCAAAGGGACGCCTGATGCTGTCATCATCGCGGAGCGTGAAGCTGCCGAATACAACCCTGTGACCATAGCGAATCAGATCCCCAGGTCAATGTAACGTAAATCAAGGCGCATCGCCAGCCGTGGCTTGACGTTGCGCCTTGTCATGAGCGAAAAATTAGAATTTATCCGATTGATGGCTTCGCCTCGGCATAACTCAAGCAAGCTTGGCTCTGCTCTCGGGTCGCACATAAATTGGTATTTACTGTTCGATAAGGTTTTTTACTGTCTGGCGAAAATCTGTATCAATTATCGTAATTCTCTCACCACTTTGAGTAAAAGCATCAATGTAGTTGTGATTGTCGAGCTTCAGAGATTCTATTGTACAGCCTGTGTCGTGCAACCTCGTTTCGATA
This sequence comes from uncultured Bacteroidales bacterium, assembly GCA_902760865.1. Lineage (GTDB taxonomy): Bacteria > Bacteroidota > Bacteroidia > Bacteroidales > Muribaculaceae > Sodaliphilus. Next base: position 14,589 of record CACWID010000029.1, read on the forward strand.
GAAGAGGCATGATTCCTTATCTCATCGATATGAGCTTCAATGTAAGCATCCGACATTGCAAGGCAAATAAACCTTATTGACTGCAAATATTTCTCACTGAAATCGTTGCGCCAATCAGCAGGGATGTAACAGCCCTCTACTATAAGGTTCTGCCGATTCTCTATTGCTGTCTTCACCATTTCACGCACAATAGGCCAAAGCTCTTCGGTGAGGGCATCATCGTCTTCAGGTGTGAGGGTAGTCTTGCCGCTTCGTATCATGCCCATTTTCAAATGGTCTATAGACAGATAAGGATACTTGTATTTTTCAAGCATCTGCTGGGCCAGTAGCGTTTTTCCCGTGTGTGATGCACCTGTTATCAGTATAACCATGGATGAGAAACTATTGATTAATCTTCCTTATTAACGACAAATCCCCACTCGACAAGGCTTCAAAATTTGCCTCAATCTTCTCGATGTCCCAATCCCACCACTCCAGTTGCAGCAGATAGGCGATGAGCTCATCGTCAAAACGCATCCTGGTAACTCGGCAGGGATTCCCTACCGCAACAGCATAAGGGGGAATATCTGAGGCAACCACAGAATTGGCACCGATAATGGCACCATCACCGATATGAACGCCTGGCATAATGGTAACATTCTGGCCAATCCAGACGTCATTGCCCACAACGGTATCACCCTTCAGCGGCAATTCGTTTTTCACTGGAGCAATGGCACTGCCCCAGTCCCCGCCAATGACGTAAAACGGATAGGTCGTCACGCCGTCCATCCTATGATTGGCACCATTCATGACAAACTCCACACCCTTGGCAATAGCGCAGAATTTGCCAATAATCAGCCGATCTCCGATGAAGTCGTAGAAATGAGTGACATGCTTCTCGAACTGGTCAGCACCATCTACATCATCGTAGTAGGTGTAGTCACCGATGATGATACGCGGGTTCTTCACCACGTTCTTGATGAAGCAAAGGCTTGGAATCTTCGGATTCGGGAAAGCCTCATTGGGATTGGGTCTGTTTTTTATCTCCATGATTTCAGATTTATCTTAATGTACTTCCATTTTTGAGAACAGGTTGATTACGATAACGCCTGCCATAATCAGCGCGATGCCGATATAGGCTGGCAGGTCGGGCACCTGCTTGAACACAAAAATGCCGATGAGCGTTATAAGCACGATGCCAAGGGCACTCCAAATGGCGTAGGCAATGCCGATGGGCAGCGTGCGCAGTGCATGGCTCAAGCAATAGAACGAAAGCAGATAGCCAACTGCCATTGCGATGGTAGGCAGAATCTTAGTAAACTGCTCAGAGTATTTTAGCATAGTGGTGGCAAACGTCTCCAGGACGATAGCACCAATCAGGAACAGCCATTCTTTCATCGTTTATTTTTTTGCAGATTTCTTGACCTCCTCATGATAGAAATAGTTCACCACGATGGGCGGTGCATCGAAGGGACGCTTGATGCTGTCGTCATCGCGGACATACGGCAGACCAAGTTCTTCAGCGTATGCTTTCAGCTCCACGTTCAGCTGCTCCCAATAGTCACGCTTCCTCTTGACATAGATTTCCTCATACAAAGGAACCAATTCAGGTCTTTTCTCTCGTATATAATCCATAATCAAAGGCTTGAAAGTACCGCGCAAGTTCAGGTTCTCCAGCCAGATGAGATTACACTGGTCCTTGGCCCGGTCAATGATGGCTTTCACATCGGTGATGCCCGGAAAAATGGGTGAGATAAAGCAGGTGGTTCTCACGCCCGCATCATGGAACGCCTTCATGGCTACCAGCCTTCGCTCGATGCTCACGGCTTTGTCCATATCATTCTTGAAGGCTTCGTCCAAGGTATTCACCGACCAGCTCACGCGCGCCTCGGGGAAGGTCTTGATAAGGTCCAGGTCACGGAGTACCAAGTCGCTCTTCGTGGCTATGGAAAGTTTGATTCCACTCCCCTGCAATTGTTCCAACAACGTGCGAGTACGGCGATACTTCTCCTCTTCGGGCAGATAGGGGTCGGTGACGGAACCGAAAAACAGTTCCTTGCCGCGCAATCGCTCGGGATTCTTGATATCAGGCCAATGCTTGATGTCAAGAAACTCGCCCCAGGGCTCGGTGTGCCCCGTAAAGCGCTTCATGAACGAGGCATAACAATACTTGCATCCATGCGTACAGCCTACGTATGGATTCACCGAGTAGTCACCGACAGGTATATTTGATTTAGTCAAGACTGTCTTGACTTCTTTCTCACTTATTTTCATGATTTTCGATTTATCTTTCTGTAATTGCTGCAAAGGTAGTGATTTCTCGCGACAAAATCTTGTTTTACGGCTCTATCTTATGCCATCAGTTGATGGCGAGCAGCTCGATGTCGAAGATGAGGGTGGATCCGCCGGGGATGCCGGGTTGGGAGAACTTGCCGTAGCCCAATTCGGCAGGGATGTAGACCTCCCATCGGTCGCCGATGTGCATCTGCTGCATGGCGATGATCCAACCCTCGATGAGGTCGCGCAGGCGGCACGCCAGGGGCACGTCGCCACGGCTGCTGTCGAATGTCGCCCCATCGATGGTCTTGCCCGTGTAATGGGCGGTGATCACGCTGCTGGGCGTGGGAGTTGCACTGGAGTGGTCGCCCTCGGCCAGCACCTTGTAATAAATGCCCTTAGGCAACGCCTTCACGCCGTCTTCCTTGGACTTCGCCACCAGCCAATCCCTATTGGCCTGCACGTATAGTTGATTCTTGTTCTTCATATTGTGCAACTTTATATAGTGGTGCAAATATACCTATTTTTTCTCTATTATATGCTAATGTTGAGGCCCAAAAAGACTGCTTATCAAAAAGAGCGACCGTTCATTTTCGCTTACTCCAATAAGCGAAAAGTGGCCAAAATCGCTTATCGCGATAAGCTTTTTTGTGCCTTTTTCCTTGTCACATTCTCCCGAGCGCAAGAGATGTAAAAGCAGACCTTTGAAATGTTGCAAAGAATTCAAAGCCGAGCGCACCCTTTTGATGGGTTGCGCCCGGCAAACTAATTTGTAGCTATGAAAAAAGATGATGGTTTGTTTAGTTTCACCAATGGCCACCGCCGCCTCCAGGTTGGGTGTTGGTGAAATTATAGGTGGTGATCATGTTGCTCAGCGTGAGTGAGGCAAGCGTTGAGCCGCCTGTTACGCTAGCGCCGGTTACCAAGCCGTCAAAATTGTTGCCACCGCTGACGGTTGCTCCCGTCGTCAAGGTGCACTTGCCGCCCTTGGTCATGCCTGGAGCGCTCACCAGCAGTGTGTAACTGCTGTAGCCGCGTGGAACGGCAAAAGCAAAGAGGTTGCTGCCGTCATTGCCGGCAAGGGCGATGTAGGAGCCACTTGTCAGACTGCCGCCGCCGACAATGGCCACGGGCTGGGTCGTGCCGCTTGTGCTGGGCGTCGAGGTCGTGCCGCCGATGCCCAGGACGGTGCCGCCGGTGATGGTAAAGGTGTTCTGGTCACAGTCGAGGCCTTCCTCAGGCGAGGTGGTGCCGCAAGCGACAACCGTGCCGCCGCTGATGGCGATGTTACCGTTGCTGTCGATGCCGTCGTTGTTGATTGCATAGGCAAACACCTGGCCGCCACTGATGGCGACGTTGCCCTTGGCATTGATGGCGTCGTCGTAGGCATAGACCTGCACCTTGCCATCGGTGATGTAGAGTTTGCCTTTACTCTCGATGCCCTCGCTATTTTCTCCTCCTGTCGTCCGCACCATGATGTCGCTGCCCGCCAGATAGATGTCTCCGTCGCCCTTGATGCCCTTGGGCGACGTGCTGTAGCGTCCATAGCTATAGACCGTGCCCGTGGTGATGACATTAACAGTGCCGCCATCGAAATGCATGGCCTGGTCGCAACTGATACCCTTGCCACCCTGGCCGGTGCTCTTCAGGCACAGCGTTCCGCCGCTGATGGTGAAGGTGCTGTCGCACTTGATGCCGGCACTGCCGTTTACGTCATTATCGTCGCTGTCCCACTCGCCGGTGCCCGTGGTGATGGCCGTGAAGCGTCCTCCATCGATCTGGATGATACCCTCACTCTTCATGCCCTTGGCTGCCACACCGCTACACTCCACGTTGATGACACCGCCTCGCATCAGGATGGCGTCATTGGCCTTGATGCCGTTGCTGGCAGTATTCTTGACGTAGATGTTGTTGCCCGGTCGGAACAGGATGTAGTCATCGCTGGTGATGCCGCCCTTGCAGTTGGCCAGCACCTTGAGATGGCCGCTGCCGCTGAAGAGCAGTTTGCCCTCGCTAAAGAGCGTTGCCTTCATGTCCTCTTCGGCTGGCGTGTCATAGCTGCTACCGTCCTGCAGCGTGTTCCATGTGCCGTCGGCCAGTTCGATGTAGCCACGCTTCTTGCATTGGCTGTTGATGGCAGCACCAGTGGGGTTGGTGATACTCACCCCGTTGAGCCGCAAGGCATACTTGCTCTCGCCATAGAGCTTAAATGAGCCGTCGCCTGTCGTGCCGCTCAGGGTATAGCGCACGCCCTTGACCGTTGATACCACTGTGACGTGGCCACCGCTGACGGCAACGCTCACGCCCGTTACATCACCGCTGACCGTGGCGTCCTGGGTGCCGTTGTAGTGGATCTGAATCTCCTTGTCGAATGTGTTGTTCTCAATATAGTCCTCGTCGCTGGAGTCTATGGTCTTGCTCTCGTTGAGCGTGGTGCTGTCGACCGCGATCGTGAATGAGGTCAGTTCCCCTATAGAAGCAGTGGAACCTCCACTTTGAGAGGAAGGGACCTCGCCATTCGGGTTGAAATCGGGTTCAAAGGGTGATTCCTCTGCACACGACAGGAGGCCTGCGACCAGCAATGCCGTGATTAAATACCTTGTTGTCTTCATCGTCTTGCCCTTTCTTATGTAAATGTGTTAAACCTGAAACTATATGCGCCTATCGGCGGATGTCTATCTATTTAACGTAACAAAATACGATATCCGTGTGTAGCCCTACTGGCTTTTCAATGTACTGCGTCTTTCTTTCAACGAAACTCTCATCTGGCTCCGTTGACTTATCGTTCTGTTGCGGCCAGGGCAAAGAAAAGGCCACCTGCGGTGGCTCCTTCTCGCTGGGTGCGCTGCGGCTTAGCGGAGTCACCTATCAATTTAGCGGAGTTATGTTCAGGCAATTTCTCTCATCTGCGTGAGATAAAGATATCTGCATGAGATTGAAGGAGTCAACAAGCGCTAAGGTACAGTCTTTTAGATGCTTATTTTTTTGAATTCGCCTTGTAAATCATTGAGGAAATGCGCTGCTTCTAAACCATCCATCTGCGCATGATGGAACTGGAACGAAATGGGGAGCACTGTCTTGAAGAGTCTATGCCGGTACTTGCCCCAAGCGAGAAATGGCGTATTAAAAACCTCAGCATAGATGCTCACCACAGTGTCAATCTCACAGTCAGGCAAAGCTGATGTGCTGATAACCATGTAATCGTCGCTCAAATTGTGAGGTTCACCTGTTTCATGGGCCGTCTGAGTGAGACGCAGATAATCATCATTGAACTGCTTGAGGTCGTCCAAGAACGGGATGTCACAGAGTGTTACACCTCCATTCTTGACAGGCACCACCACGTTCACAGCCAATCGGTCATACTTCAAGTAGCGCTCTCCCATGGGCAGCATGTAGAACTCCTTGAGATCTTTCGCTGCTCGAGCGATGCACCAACAAATGAGCATGTTCAGCTTCAATCCTTTTCGCCGGCTCAATCTCACCACACGCCCCACATCGAAAGTCTTTACTAACGTGACCTTGGGCATGGGAGCATTCTTCCATATCTCAAAAGATTGTGCCCGCTCGGTGGTCTTAGGATCAATCTCTGTTTTCATTAGAGTCAAGTTTTATATCACGAACAATTATGAAATCACCAATAACGATGTCAGGATTCTCCACCACATTCTTTATTAAGCACAGGCTTGGAATACTGGGTTCGAGAAAATCTCATTTGTGGTGGGCCTATAATCCATAAATGCCGTTTTACCGTTACAACTGAATGCAAAGGTAGTGATTTTTGCTCTACTATCGCATGTTTTTCGGAATCTTAAATGCATCATACTAAAATGCCCCGGCTTCATCGATAAGTTGCCTGATGTCATCCTCTGTCGCGAAAGGCTACGGGTTGGCGAGCTTGCTCGGGAATCTCGGCAAAGTGCTTGAAGTCCTGGCACACACCGAGGAAATACGAGGGCAAGGCGTTGTCAAGCAGGAAGTCCTCGACCTCCCGCTTGACATCGCCGCCACACGAGTCGGTGTTGTACTGCAGCCCGCTGCCGTAGCACACCTCAGCGTTGAACATCTGACAGGTGGCGAGTGTTTCGTCACTCTCGATGAGGTCAATGATGTGGTACAGCATGTTGTTGTCGCCGCCCCATGGTACGTAGGACAGCGATTTGTCGATGATCGTCGGCACGATGTCCACGTCTTCCTTGAACACCTTGCCGCTGTCGGTCTTGAAAGCGGCCGATGCGTTGAGCATCGGAATGGTTTCTACACTATTAAAATTTAACTCCATAATCTTGCGGTTTTAATAAATCTTGCTGCGCCTTGGCAATGCTCAAACAAGTTTGGCATTGCGCTCGACTTGCAAAGATTTTAAGTTTCCACAAAATTATGGAGTCTGTCCGGTTATCTAAAAGACAAAGTTAAACCTCCACTTGTCGCCGTTTTATTTCACTATTGCATGATAATCTTTGAAATCTCTTTACGGGCCGCGCTGCCTTCAGGGCATGGCCACAAGGGATAGACATGACCCATCTTTTCTGCCACGTGCAGCCTTGCTTCCACACCTGCCGATTTCATCTTATCGTAGGTCTTGACCACATCGGTATAGAATATCTCCCAAGTGCCGGTGAAGAGGTCTGTGGGCGGAAGGCTCTGCATATCGCCATAAAGGGGTGATATCATCGGGTCGCGCGGGTCGATGCTTCCAGCCCAATCTGAGCCCACATGCCTCAACACTTCAGCATTCAGGAAGGTGTCCTTTTCCTGTATTGCATCATCAGCGCCCAGCACGTCAACCCATGGCGAAATGAGTATCAGCCGACACGGCAGATCAAGCGAGTTGGAACTGCATACCTGCTGCGCCAGGGCAAGTGTGAAGCCGCCCCCTGCCGAGTCGCCCATAATGATGATGCGCTTGGCGGAGTACTGCTTGACGAGCTGTTGATAAAGCTGCATCATCAATGGATGGGCATCGCTGGCTGTGTAGCGATAAAGTAACGGATAGTTTGGTGCCACAAGTCCACAGCCTGTCGACTCGGCCCACTCGGCCATAGCCTGCCAATGCAGTTTTTCAAAGTTGTTGAGATAAGCACCGCCATGGATGTAAAGCAAGATGGGCTTGCTGTCATCTTGGGCTTCCATGTGAAACACCTGCATGTTGCCAACACGATATTGACGCATTTCGCGAGGGAAAGTCACCCCTTCGGGTATTTCCACAGTGCTTTTGTCTGTCTTGTCTCCTTTGCCTTCTTCGTAGTCCTCCATTGTTCTCTGCGGTAAAGAATGACTGACGATGATTGCTTGGGGTGAGCGACCATCTATCAGCCTGACTGCACCGCCAACCACTAAGATGGCAACAATTAACCCTACTAATATGAGCAGGGTGCGCTTTAGAATCTTTTTCATGTTTACTTTCATTGTTTCTGATAGTTCTTGAATTTTGGACATGCAAATATAGGATAATTTCTTGTTAGTTAAGTGTTTTGATGCTACAAAAACACTTCCATGTCATTAACGCTGAACACGCAGACCAATCGGGCTGTCCTGATTTGACGGCTATCAAGCAGTTTGAACTGCTGTGTTCCCTGGTAAAAGTTGTAGCGCAGGGGGATGCAGTTGCGCCAGCACTGGATCTCCCCGCTCTTGGTCCAGAGCTTGATATCAACCGGGTCGCCGGCCTTGAGCATCCTGCGAAGGGTGCTGATGTGGATGGATTGTGCCATAGGTCTATTGGAATGAGGGGTCAAACTGCTCGGTGAAGATGCGGTCGTGATCCACGGACAGGTAGTCTGTCGGCAGATACGTCCGCCTGTCTTGGTACTGGTAGGTGAACTTCACGGTGTTGAGTTCACCGTCCGCGTCGCTGATCTCGCAGGTCGGCTCGGTGATGAGCACAATCGGCATGCCTTGCGGAGTGTAACCCTGCGAGAAGTCGGTGCGCTTGGTCGCCATGCGCACGTCATGGCTGTAGAACAGCTGCTCGATCCACCGGGCCTGCTCCATGGTCAGGCCCGAAGTCTCGACCTCGTACAGCTTCTCGTTCTGCTGGTTGTAGAACGTGGAGATGCGGTTGGTCACCGCTATCGAGCGGTCAACCTTCGGCTTGTGCGTGGTGACTGCCTGGAGTGCGCAGCACTCGAAGCAGTTGAACGCATTGCGGAAATACAGCGTGAGGTTCGGCTCGCAGTCCTGCACATAGAACGTGAAGGACCGGGCGCCGACCTGGACGCTGCAGGCCAGCGGCCTGATGTGCTCCCTCACCCAGCCGTGGGACTCCACGGCGTCGAGCATCAGCTTCATGGTCACCTCGATCCTGGAGATGGTGTCGATGGTGCTGATCGAGTTTTGGGGAGAGTACTGGAACACCCGTGGCTCGGCGTCATAGACGCTGGCCACGACACGGAAGCGCACGGACTCCTGGGAGTACGCTTTGCGATAATAATAGAGGAACTCGGTCGCCCCCGGCGCCATGAGTTTCCCTTCCATCGTGGTGAGGAAATTGTTGCGCAGGAACTCCTCGGTGTCACCGGTGAAGTGCTGCTCCAGATAGACCGCCTGGAAGGTGGCCAGTGTCTGGGTGGATCCGTTATGCTTGGCCCTGAGCGTGAACGAGCTCAGGGCATGGCTGCCCTGGCGCATATAATACTCGACAACCGAACGGATGTCGTGGACAATGATATTCCTTTGATACGGGATGTGTGTGGCCGAGAAAACGGTGGCCCCGCCCGAGACGATCGACACGACGGCCTCGTTGTCGTCGCTCGTCGTGAGGTCGAGGTCGGGAATCTGCGAGGAAAACATCAGATTCTCTAGCTGGGTATTCAATGTGACTGACATATTCTATCGATTTAAGTGTAGTGCAAAGTTAGATTAAAGGCTAAATTCAGTAAAAGACAGCGTTTTTATGACTTATATATAAAAAATACCCAAATGGGTATTGTATGAGACTATCATTATAAGTAAATTTGCCAAATCAATAACTAAATCACGATTGCTATGACACGATTTATCAGAATAACCGTTTCATTCATCTTGCTGCTGATAGGAGTACAATTCACAACGGCCCAATCAGTCTTGGGAGACTTTCAGCAAAGAGTAACTGGGCAAGTCGTTGACGCAGTTGATGGCCAGCCGCTTATTGCTGCAATAGTTAAGCATCGGATATCCAATGAGCGATATTTAGCAATCACAGCAACAGATTATGACGGACGATTTGAATTGAATTTTCTCCCAGAAGACACTTTGATGGTGGAACTGATTGGCTACAAAACACAGAAGCTGCTGCCATCGGGTGACTCCATTCTCGTCAAATTGGAAATGGATTCAACAGTTGTCGGCTGCCCAGAAATTATTATGTATCCAGTGTCAGGAGTAGTGCTTGACGAGAATGGCAAACCCCTCGTTGGGGCGACAGTCCGAGTCAAAGATACAAATTGGGTTGTCCCGACAGGGTGGAATGGTGAGTTCTATATATCCGCTCAAAAGGGGGATGTGCTTGAGGTCACTTATATCGGATATATCAAGCAAACGAAGAAAGTCACAATCAAGAAACCAATGAAAATCAAGTTAAAACCAAACCCAAACGTGATTAGCTGCCAATAAAATCATCTGTTCATATTCATTTACAACACAAGAAAAAGCCGGGCGTTCCCCATCGAGGGGGCGTCCGGCGCCGGTTCCGATCGGTGGGCGATCTTCTCGCCCACCTGCGGAACGGAAGGCCTTAAATCTGTACTTAATACAAGGCTTGGCTATGGGGCTCCTAGTTGCGTTTTCTCCTATTTATATGGCAATAAGAACGAATAAAATACTAATATTTTGGTATTGCTATGATTGTCATTCCCATTGTACATTTGCAGCCAACTAAAAAGCAAAATGATATGGGAATACTGAAAACGTTCTTTACTAATTGTGCACATCCCAGAGGGATGATGGGGAGAATGATGCTGCGGTTCATGAACTTCGGTCACGCGCCGCTGACAAACTGGGGACTTGATCTTGTGGAGTTCAAGCCTGGTTGGACAATGCTAGACATCGGCTGCGGTGGCGGTGCGACGCTGAAGAGGCTGCTCAAGCGCAGCGACGGAGCACAGGTCTATGGCATAGACATCTCGGAGGAAAGCGTGGCAAAGGCACGCAAAGTGAATGCCGCCGTGCTCGACAAGCAGGTGTTCGTCTGCCAAGGCTCTGCCGAGAAACTGCCCTACGAAGACGGCAAATTCGACCTCGTGACAGCCGTCGAGACGGTGTATTTCTGGCCCAACCTGCCTGAGTGCCTGCAAGAGGTGCGACGCGTGCTGAAGCTGGGTGGCCGTTTCGTCATCATGGTGGAGGTGATTGAAGGCGATTCGATGTGGACTAACGTGGTGGAGGGCATGACGGCCTACTCGCCAGAGCAACTGAAAAAGTTGCTTGATGAGGCAGGCTTTATTGATACTGCCATTCACCGCAAGAAGCCCTCGTATGCCGCCATCACCGGCCTAAAACAGGCATCGAAGGAACAGTCATGACCATGCTGGTTATCGGGTTACTCATACCCTTGCTGGGCACCATGATCGGGTCGGCCTTCGTCTTTATGATGAAGGGCGAGATGTCCGTGAGGCTGCAGAAGGCACTGCTGGGCTTTGCTTCGGGGGTAATGGTAGCGGCTTCGGTCTGGTCATTGCTGATTCCCGCAATGGAGATGGAAGCCTCAAGGCGCGCATGGGCGGTATTTCCCGCTGCCGCAGGATTCCTCATGGGCATCGGGTTCCTGTTGCTGATTGATGAGTTGACCCCGCACTTGCACCTCGGGAGCAGCAAACCCGAGGGCCTCCGTTCCCACCTGTCCCGCACAGCGATGTTGGCCTTGGCGGTGACCATCCACAACCTGCCCGAAGGCATGGCTGTGGGCGTAGTCTTTGCCGGAGCCGACAGCGGTGTCACAAGCATTTCGCCGGCCAGCGCCATAGCGGTATCGTTGGGTATTGCCATCCAGAACGTTCCCGAGGGGGCCATCATCTCGATGCCGATGTGCGCGGCGGGAAACAGTCGCTGGCGCTCCTTCCTCATCGGTTCGCTGAGCGGTGCCGTTGAACCCGTCGGTGCACTAGCGGTCTTGCTGCTGTCATCCCTGGTTTTGCCCGTTCTCCCCTATATGCTCGCTTTTGCTGCAGGAGCCATGTTCTACGTGGTCGTCGAGGAACTGATCCCCGAAGCCTCAAGCGGCCAGCACACCAATGTCAGCACCATTGGCTTCGCCATCGGTTTCGTCCTGATGATGGTGCTCGACGTGGTGATGGGTTAACAAAGCAGGGCTCAAGAATCATGCAGGACGTAGATTCTCAATGGTTTGCGGGAGAGAAGGGGCACCGCCGCCCGATGCACTGGTTGTTTTTGCTTGAATAGCGGCAGATGATCGTGGGGCGTTCCATTGCTACGCCGAAATGCTCCTTGACAAAATCGACGGCAGCGAGGATGGAGAGGAACGAGTCGCGCTTGCAGCAGCGCGGGCCGCCGATATGGCCTATCTCACTGAGGGATTTGGCCGTCATCAAGTGGGACAGGGCAAACGGCTCATCAGCTAACGGCGTGGACTTGGAGATGATGGACACAAACATCCCAGTGCTGATACCAGCACCGCAGGCGCCCCAGAACCCGCAGGCTCCGCCAGGCACGCTCTTGCCACGGGACATCATCTCGTTCAGGGCCTTCGGCAGGTCGATCTCGCCCCCGGCGTTCTTGTAGGCCGTGAGCAAAGCTGCCCCCACCATCACATGGTGCTCGGGACCGTGCATGTGACAAAAGGGCTGCGCCATCATCTTCTCAATGATTTCAACGGGATTTCTAGACGTCTCGGCGAGGCAAAGCCCGATGATGGTGTCCAGCCCTGCCGTATGGCAGTCGTTGCAGACGTAGTGCCCATGGATGCAGCGGGTCTTGCTGCGCTCCTTCTTGTGGCAGATGGCGCACTCCATGAGTTCATCGTTCTCGAGATACTCCAGCGGAGCCTTGCATATCAGACACTCTTCTTTCATGATCTTGATTGTTTACTTTGCCAATGCATAGCCCAGAGCGACAGCGACTATGCCAAGCACTACACTGCCCAGAGCGTACAGAATGAATGAGGAATAATTGCCAGCCTGCAACAGGCACAGGCTCTCCTTTGAGAAGGTGGAAAATGTGGTGAAACCGCCACAGAAGCCCACGATCAACAGCAGGTTCAGCTGCGACGAGGTATTCACGCGATTGAAGGCTGCCCAGAATAAACCGATGAGCAAGCAACCGACAATGTTGGCAGTCATCGTTGCCCAAGGGAACGCGGACCCCATGCCCTTCATGGCCAACGATACCAAGTACCGGGCAATGCCACCGAAAAAGCTACCCGCCCCAACAAGAAGAATATCCTTTAAAATGGTCATATAACAATTTACGATTGATATCACTCAAACATGCAAAGATAGCGTTTTTCCGCAAAACTATAATCTTATTGTCAAGACCAGTATAGTCAAGTCCAAACCTGGCCATTTATAGTACTTAAATTCATTTGGCCACGATCCATTTGTCGGATAATGTATAATCACCTTCTTCCAAAAACATTACTTTATATTGTTCGCAATGCATATTCTCCATCTCTTTAAGAAATAGTGTTTTCTGTTCATTTTTACTCTTTTTGCCATTTTCATAGAAAGAATATGCATACATAAATTCAGGGGGATTTTCAGACACCATAAAATCCTTCTTTAGTAAGCCATAAAACTTTTTATCTTTAATGACACCTAAGATTTCTTTCATAAAAGCATGTGGTTTTCTTCCTATTGTACCTTCAAAAGAATCAGCATGATCTCCAATGCCTGATTTTCCAGATAGAGCTTTATCTCCGCTTTTCAGTTCTATTACACATAATTGATGATCAGAGTTCCTGACAGCAATAATGTCAAATCTGGGGCTTATTTTATCATCAGCAACTGATCGATTTTTAGGGCAATTCGGTCGCTCGTACTTATAATCTGATCGGGTGCTAACTTCAAACTCAACATCTATAATTGTATATTCAGAATCTTCGGTATTGCTAATGCACAAAGAATGTTGAACGTCTTTCTCATGTAATGATGCACCTCTTTCTTCTTTAAGCCAAGTCCAATAATCATTCATCAAACATTTCATGAATCTTACGAAACCATTATAGTCACGTGTTTCCTTGAGACGTTTTAATAAATCCTTCCGAAGAGCTTTCCTCGCATCTTCTTGTTCTTTCGACTCATAATCAGGCCTTTGATATCCTTTATAATAATTCGAGTCAAATTGGAAGCTATTTGCAGACGCAACTCTAGCCATATTACCTCCTTTGTAATAGATATTAAAATAGTCGTTTCTAATTTCTATTACTAAGTCTTCGTCTGACTTTACTATTTTCAGCAAATCATATAGTTTGCCTCCTTTGCAAAGCTCTATTTCCCATTTAGGCGAATGCAACCCTCTTCCTTTATATGAATCTTTCATCTTCTTATGTATAAATCAGTTTTACATTGATACGCTACAAAAGTAATATATATCATGATAAAATGCAAGTATCCTCTTTACTCTTTAACCTTCACTTTCAACACCTCGGGGATGTCGAGGGATTTCAGGGTTGTACCTGGGTCCTTGTGGATGCCGATGATGGATTCCTTGGGATTGATGGCGGTGATTACTTTGGCTATTGTGGCACGGTCGGCGTGGCCACTAGTGTGGATGTCCACGACGTTGTTGAAGGCATCGCGGAACTGCTTATAGAAGGGATTTGCTTTCACTTGCTCGGGGGCTTTGTAATAGCCGTCCCAGGCAGAATAGATAAGCAGCACCTCAGTGGGGTCTAATCCCTCCAATAATTGCTTGACAAAACCCAGTTGTGATGCACTGGCTATAAAGACAAAGCCACGATTGCGCATAGTGGCGTTACCATCGCTAGGTCTCATAAACTTTGGGTGGAAATCAAACAGGCCCTTGGAGACACTAGCTTCACGACGCGTGAAGATGGACATCGTCTTCTTTATGAAACGGTTACTGATATAGTAATCTTTCTTGGCGAGTCGAGCTGCCTGTTTGATGGAGGCCAATCGTTCAATGTCGGTGGACGATGCCAGTACAACCACAAATTTGAATGCCTCCATAGCAAGGGCCATCTTGCGGGAGACTTCGCGCTCGTGGATGCATTGATCGGTCCTGCCCAACATGGTGCCCTCAGTAATAAGGACATCAATATCGGTGGCATAGTGCTTGATGGTGGGCATTAGACCCTTGCCCAGATAACTGTGCTCGCGGAAGTCGCCCGTGTGCCAAATGCGCTTGCCATCAGCCTCTATCAGCAGCATGTAGCAATCATAGGCCGAGTGACTGCAAAAGAACGGTGTGACACGTATGTCGCCCTCCTCGATAGGGCGTGGAGCGGAGTGAGGCTTTGGACGTCCCCATGTCTTGAAGCTTTTTATTCGCTCCAGCATGGCATTGTGATTGGGCGCTCTTGTTTCGGCCTGCTCCATTGATACTTTTTGTTCGTTACAGTCGTCAGTCTTTAACTTGAACCTATTGGCCTTGTTAACCTTCAAGATAGCCTCAATGATTGATTCATATTTGGCAACCATGACCTCCTTGGCACCCTCGCCGATGTATTGCGGCACATCATCAGGGACATAACGGAACAGGCCGATATGATCCTCATGGGTGTGGGTGTAAAACACGGCCTCGTGTTCCTTGCGATTTTGAGAAAAGAGGTCCTCAACCATCTGCCAGTCCTGGTCGGCTGTGGTCACTTCGCCGACGCCTGGCAGGTTTTGCCCCATGTCAATAAAGATGCGCGACGTGGCGGTGGAAATCTCGGTGATGCAACCACCTATCTGTTCTAATCCTCGGTGTATTCTAATGTCCATAGTTTTCAATAAAATAAGAGTTTTATTTGTTCTGCAAAGTTACGAAAATTGTTGTTAAATCCTACAATCTTTTGTCGCCCAGTCTCGGATATTTTCTAGTTTCTCATCATCGACAAAGACTGCCCGCAGGGTGATGTCGTCCTGATTGCAACTGATGCTTAAGAAATGGTCAAATACCACATCCAATGAATGGGCGTCATCGATGAAGCGCTGAACATCCTTGCTGAAAATCTCGTTGTTGCTGTTGCTTGCTGGCATGATGACATGTATGAAGCATAGCAAGCCGTAGTTCGGGTGAACGCCAGTGATTGGCATCAGCAGGTTCCTCAAATCATCGAACAACCTTTTGACAGTCTCATAGGTGTACCTGCTCTCGACCAGGTTCACTACATTAAAGTCGAACATCCATTCCATGTCGCTCAACCGACATGAGGACTGTTCAAGACGGACACCCGCCTGCGGAGCGTAGATTTGCTCCAACAGGGTCAGGCGTTCGGTCGTCGTCAGGTTCTCAAGAATTCTCATTGCTCGTTCATTTCTTCCCAGAGGCGCTCTGCTTCTTGCTGGTGCAGGGCAAACTCCAGTTTTGATCCGCTGAATCCGTTGAGCGGGACTCGCTCGAAGAATTGGGAGTAGAACTCGCGAGCGTCGTAGTATTCCCATGATCGCCACGCCATTGCGCTCCAGTCCCATTTGGTGATGAACTTGCGGACAAGTCCGTTGGTCATTCTCACGTTGGGGTTTGTCGTGAGGGCTTTCCAGTCCCACAGGGGGGCGAGGGTTTCGATTCCTTCGGCCGTGAACGCTTGGCCGTGGGCGAATCTTGAGAATAGGTTCCAGTTCAGTTTTTCTTTCCATTGCAGGGCCATCTCGGTGGTCCATTCGATTTGGTTGTTTTGGGAGACTTCGTCCCAGATGAGCTGTTGCTCGTACCTTTCCAGGTGGGTCGCCGTTAGGGGGCGTTTTCGTGAGATGGTCATCCATGCTTGCCATTCAAGGT
Source organism: uncultured Bacteroidales bacterium (assembly GCA_902760865.1). Classification (GTDB taxonomy): domain Bacteria; phylum Bacteroidota; class Bacteroidia; order Bacteroidales; family Muribaculaceae; genus Sodaliphilus. Next base: position 30,720 of record CACWID010000029.1, read on the forward strand.
GTTTCTCCAGGCGTGCCGCCATTTCCACTCGGCGCATCTGCGCCTCACTGTTGATGATTACTTCGTCCATTTTTCTTGAAATTTTGAAATTGGTTTATTTGTTTATTTGAAAAATTTTTTGTATATAGGGCGTGTTTTTATGTCGGCCATATAATATATAATACGAGTTACATATCTTAACACTTGCAACTTTTTGTTAAAATCTTCCATTTTCCATGGGGAGACTACCTCTAAAAATCCAATCATTTTGCCTGCAATTTCCACCTCTAGGCCCCATAAACAAAGGATTTAAGAAAGTTTAACGCTCGGAAGCGACGCCATACAGCAAGCGATGGCTTTCATTTCTCCAATAAGCGAGAAACAAAAAATTGCTTATCGTGATAAGCGATTTTTGTGTTATGATGGAATTTCTCCCATTTGCCACCGAATGGGAGTGGGCATTCTTACTTGATGATGTATTTCTTGCCTGAGTTGATGTAGATGCCGGGAGTCGTGGGCTTGGAGTTGTAGGTGCGGCCAGTGATGTCAAACCACAGGTTGCTGTCAACTGCAGGCTCATCGCTCTTGATGCTGTTGACGGCAGTTGTCCTCTTGATGTATTCAATGCCTGCTGCAGCGTCTATCTTGCCATAGCCCCACCTGATGGGGCTGTCGGCTGTGAACTCGTCGTTGCGTGAGGTGGCGGCGAGCACTTCTTTGATGTCATCTAATGTGAGTGTGGGGTCGGCTTGAAGCCACAGGGCGATGATGCCGCTCACCGTGGGACACGACATCGAGGTGCCACTCATGGCACCATAGGGATACCCCTGCCACTGCATCCACTCGGCAATCTCCTGGTTACAGGTATAGTGGCTTAACGACGACACGACGTTGGTGCCTGGAGCGGTAACAGTTGGTTGAGCCACACCGTTTATGGACACGCCGTAGCTTGAATAGAGAGTAATGTTGTTAAGCGTGTAATTGCCGCTTTCATCTGAGACATCGCCAGTGTAAACTCGCTTGGTGGTGTTTGCCACATAATCGCCTACGCTGATAACATTTGGGGTGGACGTCCAATCGCCACACGAGATATCGCTGTCGCCATAGGTGTAACCCTCCATGTTGTCAAATGCATCAAATCTATCTGTCGTTTCCCACAAGTCCATCTCGATGGGTGAAGATGACGACAGCGAAATGAAGAAAGGCCATCGTCGATCGAGAATACCATTCACAACAGTATGCAGTTCAAGTTTGCCTTCAATGACGTTGCCATAGATAAACACTAAGCCACCATGCATATATTCTCCCAGTATCTCGTCATCGTCGCTTAATATTTCAATATAGACCTCCTCCTGAGACGGGGTGATAGTTAATGGGGCTGTTTGCCACACAATTTCGTCACTGCTGCGATTTAGCATGCCTATCTGGACACTTAATGTATCATTCTCGCCCAACGCGTTGCGAGAATAGCCACATACTGCCGAGTCAATAGATCTTGAGATGTTGCCTTGTTCGTCAAAGAAAGGAAACGGTCGGGGAAGAAACGCCTTCAGGCTGCTGTTCTCTTCATCAAATGCCTTGTAGATGTGAAGCAATTTATCACCTTCATTTCCCACACTGAACACGGGAATGACATAATGAGACAACTCATCAATCAGTTCCGGCATCGTGCCTGTACCATTATGCGGGCCTTCGTGTGAGTTCAAGCTTGCGCTGAGCACTACAGGAGCGTTGATTTGCCGAGCATAATGTGCTACGAACTGGAAGGCAATCTCGTTCACATTTTCTTCAGCCACGGTCGACACAAGCACGATATCGGCATCGGGAGCCATGCCGCCAAACCCCAGCGGCGAGCGTGCGCCTGCTGCAATGCCGGCGGTGTGAGTGCCATGGTTAAGATTCTCGGCATCGGTGGTGAGGGTGGCAATGAGTTCGGGCGTATCGAACACCGAGCCGGGATACTCTATCGTTCCGGCCTCGTCATCCTCGACGATGAATTTGCGGCCGCTGTCGTTACCGGGGAGATAGACGCAGCACAGGCGGCTGTTGCCGTCAGCATCCTTAAACGCCGGGTGCTGGAAGTCGAATCCTCCATCGACGAGGCAGATGGTGACGCCCTTGCCGGTGTAAACCTCTTCAAGGCCGGGAACGGTGCCGTCAATCAGGCTCACGCCAGTCTCAACAAGTGATACATCGGTCTTCAACTCCCCTTTACTGGTTGCATCCACCCTTTTCACGCCCTCGATGGCAACAAGGGCATCAACCTTGTCGACAGGAATGCTGACCACAGCCTGATGCCCGAGTTTTGACAACACAGTGGCACCTGCCTCGCAGATTTGGGCAAACGTGTCTGCCGCATCTTGGGAATCAACCTCCACCACAAGTCTGATGCTCGGGTTGGCATCAAGTGCTTTTACTCTCTTGCCGTTTGAGTCATATCGTGCTGTCTGTTTTTGCAATAACGACAGTTGTGCGTTAGGGGTGAGTTTGCTGTGAGCACTCGACATGAGAGCACACGAGCAAGCCATAACGGCAAATAATACAATTCGAAATAGTCTATTCTTCATGATTGTTTTGTTTTTTTCTCTGTTTGATCCTCTGTTTGAGCGCTTGAAATTTCATTTTCAAGAATTGGAATACACTTTGATTCTTTTCCTCCCTTAGCTCAAATGTTTTTTTGCTGATAAACATACCAACAAGAATGGGTACCACCGAATAAAATGTCAAATCTCTCATCGCTATGAATTCATCAGCATAAGATTTGGGTGTTGCCGTCAGCAGATCGGCTATTGCCAGTGCCAAAGCAGCTAACAAGAAACCACTTCCCAATGTAATAACCACTCTCCAAAAGTTTCCCCAGAAGCCATAGCCAAACAACTGCCTGTAGACATAAAAATAGCATAGGGGAATCATAATATAGAAATAGTAGCCAAACAAGTCGATAAGACATTCCACAATGAGGGCCAGAACAGCCATGAACACCGTGATGAAAAAGCCTTGCGGCAGTGTGTGCTTAGTGTTGCGCGGCGCATAGCGGAAGAGGCACCATGTGGGAATCAGGAAGAAGCCCGTCATAAACAATCCTCCCCATCCCGGACTGGACTTAATCCAGGCTACGAACTGAGCAACCAATGAAGTGTCGCCTTCAACTACCTTAAATTCATTGATGCCGAACAAATGATCCATGATGACACTTACCACCCCCATGAGAACCAGCATTTTCACTGGCGGGAACGATACTTGCCGCTTGCCGTTGATGTAATCACTGATAAAATATCCGGGGCGCCAAATCAGCTGCCACAGCGAGTATAGCAACGAACGGTTGCCCATTCCCCACACCTCGGCGGTGCTTTGAAACACACTCTTCCAAGATACCTTTTTCAAACCGGCCTTCTGCGAGCAATGCGGACAAAACTTGCCGGCGAAGTCATTCCCGCAATTCACGCAATGGTGGCGCTCGTTCTCGTCATAACTCCAATCGAAGGGCTCGAGCTGCCATGCCTTGAACCGTTTATATCTTTCTTTTAAAGTCATCCAAAATAATCTTTTTGCAAAGATAATGGTTTTTCTTTAAAAGCACCATTCATCCAATGACTTTCTCAAGCCGAGCCCTTGTCAAGCGACCTCATCTTCACCGGGAGCGCTCTAGAATATCATTTGTTCATTTTGACAATAATGGTGCGCTCATCCTGCTTCACATTGATTAAAACAATATAAAGCTGCGTAAAAGAAAAGTCCGTTATTATTTGCGTAGTTATCAAAAGATTAGTAGCTTTGCACTGTCAAAAAATGTGATTTGCACGTTTTTTGACAGTAGTAATAATATAACATATGGAATTTCAGAGAGATAAATATTTAAAAAGGATTATCGACGGGAAAGAGAACTCACTAGTCAAGATCGTGACTGGAATGCGGCGATGTGGAAAGTCTTACTTGTTGTTTAACCTATTCAGACGGCATCTGATTGATTCTGGAGTACCTGATTCAAACATCATTGCGATGGCCCTGGATGACTGGAACAGTCAGGATTATCGGGACCCGCGGTTGTTGATGCAATATATTGACCAACGCATGAAAGAGACCAATGGGCTCTGCTATATTCTCATCGATGAGGTACAACTGCTTGACCGATTTGTAGAGGTCTTATTGAGCCTGATGCACAATGAACGTTGCGACGTTTATGTGACTGGATCCAATTCTCGTTTCCTTTCAAGCGATGTGGCCACTGAATTCCGTGGGAGAGGCGATGAAATACGTTTAGCACCGCTTTCGTTCTCAGAATATTATGAGGCATTCGGAGGAGACAAGAGCGAGAGAATGAGATTATATTCCATCTATGGTGGACTCCCTCAAGTAGCGCTCATCGATGATGTCCCCAAGAAAAAATCGTTCCTTAAGAATCTTTTCCAATCAACCTATTTGCGAGACATAATTGAGCGCAATAGCGTGAGGAATGATGAAGGCCTTGAAGAGTTGGTGAGGATACTTGCTTCGGCTATTGGTTCCCCGACTAATCCCTTGAAAATATCTGACACGTTCAAAAGCGTGAGCCATCAGTCAATCAACCGTCAAACTATTTCCAACTATATTTCATATTTGCTCGACGCTTATATGATCTCGGAAGCGATGAGATATGACGTGAAGGGGCGCAAATACATTGGCACCAATTCCAAGTATTACTTTAGCGATATCGGCATTCGTAACGCAATCATCAACTTCCGACAGCAGGAACCGACCCACATCATGGAGAATGTCATCTATAATGAGCTGAAAGGACGTGGCTATTCTGTTGACGTGGGAAATGTGGAGATTTGGCAAACTAATGTAGCAGGACAGAGAGTCCGCTCGAATCTCGAAATAGATTTTGTAGTGAATAACGATGACGAGCGCATCTATGTTCAGTCGGCCTACAGTATGCCTACCCGCGAAAAGGTTGCGCAAGAGCAAAACTCATTGCTTAAAATTAAAGACGGTTTCCGTAAGGTGATTATTACAAATGACAATGTTTCGCCCTGGACGACTGATGAGGGCATTCGCGTTATTAATTACTGGGATTTCCTGCTTGACGAGAATTTGCTCTTCAGCTAGTATAGCATTTGCGCTTCAGGCCTAGACACGAAAAAACAGCCTTTTGGTAGCTCCTTCATCTCGCTGGATACTGCGCTGTGGCTCAGCAGGTGCCAACACGTGACCACCATCGCCCTTGTCATAGTTAGACATGAACGGCTCACGGATAAACATCTTTTTCGGTGGGGCGAGACCAGCCTGCATTTTTCATCAATGGCTTAGAGGAGAATAATTGCAATATCTGGGCGCGTTTCTCGTTAATTATATAAGCTTAGTTCATTAATAACAACTTAATCCAAATACATGATGGTAAATCTTTATCCCTAGAAAAGCGAGCCTATCAATGGCTCACGGAACTTAAGTATCATTTTAAAACTATTTGGACATGTTAAAGAAACTAGTCATTACCATGCTCATGGGCATGATGACCCTGGGGGCCATGGCCCAAGGGGGAAAATTCACTGTGAAAGGAACTTTCGAGGGCCGCAAAGACTCGGTGACCCTCGAAATTGGGGATGTAAACAGTTGGGAAACTATTGTCAAACAGACGTATGCCATCACGGGGGAGATGCATGAACTCACCTGTGACCTGAATGATGCGGCATTGCTCTATGTCACCGACGTGAAAGGGCTTACCACGGTATTTCCCGCCATCCCGGGTGAGACGCTCGTCTTCTATCAAAATGAGCACAAAGTCACTCATCTGGGAGGCTCACAATTCTACGTGGACTATGACGAAGCGCAGCATTTCGTTGGACCGCTTATCCTTGGCATCAGTGAGTGCAATGATCGCTTTAGCGGAAAATATGGGCCTTTATATCCGGACGAGTTGAATCTATACAGCGATTTGTTCATTATCTTGAATAATCGTTTGACTGATTATGTACACCAGTATGTTAAGTCTTACCCTGATCGAGACGCTGCCGCTGCACTAATCTTCTTCCTCACTGGTGACAACAAAGAGATAGAAACTGCTGCTGCAACACTTACAGAGAGAGCCCGCAACAGCGTGGCCGCCAATCTTTACAAAAAACTCAATACAGGGGTTTCCTATCGTTATGATGATGGCTCAGGTGATTAATCTGACGATATGACAAGACAGCGCCGGGCGCCCTCCATCGATGGAAGCGCCCGGCGCCGTTCTATGGCTGAGCCACATTCGCCGAAGTTAATCTCCGGCAAAAGAAAAAGGTTTTGTATCTTTGCAGATATTTAAAGACTTATAATAACGGGATTTTTCCATCAATTGATTGGGCGCCCCATCATGAGCGGTGTGTCCAGGAAAAATCCTTTTCCAACAAACTATATCTATGAATATGCTGATGAAAATGAATGCTAAAGTGTTGGTGACGGTAATCGCTTTTGTCGCCATGGGGTTGGTAACAGCCAGTGCACAGATTACACAGGAGCAGTTGCGGACCGGAAGTGACGAACAGCTGCTGAGGGAATGGACAAAGGTGGTTTCCAGTGATGAGTTTGGCGGAAGAAAGCCCATGACACCCTATGAGGACAAGACGGTGGAATATCTTGCCAATCAGTTGGAGGTAATGGGTTTGGAGCCTGCCTTCAACGGCAGTTGGTTCCAGCCCTTTGAAATGATTGCCGTCACGGCCAAGCCCGTGGGTGGCAAGCTCGCGGTGAGCGGGAAGAAGAAATCGGTGCTCCGCTATCCCGACGATTTGATCATCTGGACGACCCGCGCCACCAAGAAAATTGACCTAAAGAAGGCGGAGTATGTGTTCTGCGGTTTTGGCATTAACGCGCCCGAATTCGGCTGGAACGACTACGAGGGCATCGATGTGAAAGGCAAGATTGTCGTGGTCATGGTCAATGACCCCGGCTTTTATGACAGCCAGCTCTTCAGGGGACGCAATATGACCTACTACGGTCGTTGGTTATATAAGTTTGAAGAGGCACAGCGCCAGGGTGCTGCCGGTTGCCTGGTGCTCCACCATACCGAAGCCGCCAGCTACGGGTGGCACGTCTGTGTGAATGGCCACTTGAGTGACAATCTCGCCATCTATGATCCAGATACGCGCAATGCCGGCGAATTGGCCGTCAGGGGGTGGCTGCACGAGGACGGTTGCAGGAAACTGTTTCTTGCGGCCGGCATGGACATGGACAAGGCACTGGCTGATGCCAAAAAGCCGGGCTTCAAGAGCTTTTCCCTGAACTTGAGAGGTGATGTGAAGATGAATGTGACCTACGGCATCCAGCAGACGCGCAATGTGGGCGGCATCCTGCGAGGGAGCAGTCAGGAAGGTGAGGCCGTCGTGTTCTGTGCCCACTGGGACCACCTGGGTATCGGGAAAGCCGATGAGCGCGGCGATACGATATATAACGGCGCTGCCGACAATGCATCTGGCATGGCTGGAGCGTTGCTCGTCGCCAAGAAGTTCAAGGAGATGCCCCAGACGCGTCGAGACCTGCTGTTCATCTTCCCCTCGTCTGAGGAGAGCGGACTTTTCGGCTCGGCATATTACTGCGACCACCCTGCCGTGCCGATGGCGAAGACTGTGGCCTGCCTTAACTTTGAGAGCATCGGTCCTGCCGAACTAACGCGCGATGTCGTGATTTTGGGTGGCGGGGAAAGCGACCTGGACAATTATTATGTGGCTGCCGCCGCTGCTCAGGGCAGGTATATCTACTTCGACGACGACAACTCCGACGGCTGGTTTTACCGTTCCGACCATTATAATTTCGTGAAAAAGGGAGTGCGTGCCGTGGTATTGGAGAACGGCCGACAGCCTGTTGATGTGAGCAAGCCCAATAAATATCCCATGCCGGTGTGGTACCACAAACCCTGTGACGAGTATCGTGAGGATTGGGACCTCAGTGGCACATTGTCCAACGTGAACCTGATCTTCAGCGTAGGTCTGTCCTTGTCCAACAATTCCCGATAAGGCATTTCAAGCTCTGATTGAAGGCCTTATCTGTATCTTTGATTTTAATTGGATTCGATGTATCTCATCTCTCGTTCCCGCCATTATTGCATACCGGCCGGGAGTAAAGAGGACGGGGCACCGATCTGTTAAAGTCATGTTAAAATCGTCATTTTCTCTTGACTCGTCCCTAAGGGCACACATTAACTTTGCTTTCACTTAGCAATTGCTTCCTAACATCGTGCGATATGAGTAAGAAAACAAGGTTAAAAATCGGAGAGTTCTCCCAGTTGATGCAAGTCACAGTAAAAACTTTGCGTCATTATGAGCAGAAGGGTCTGCTGTTGCCTGACGAGGTGGACGAGTGGACAGGCTACCGCTACTACAGCATCGACCAAATGCAGAAGTTGCAAGCCATCCGCGACCTGCAGCGCCTTGGATTCTCGTTGGATGAGATCAAGGACTTGTTCGAGGACAACTCGCATATCCCAAGCATCCGGCAACTGACCGAGAAAATCAAGGAAACGGAAGCGCAGCTGGAGCAACTGATCACCCGCCGCAACCGATTGCTCGACTGGAGGAACACTCGCAAAGAGATGAAGACAATGGAAAAATTCAGCATTCAGTCACTGCCCGAAATCATCGTGGCAAGTCATCGTGAAGTCCTTCCCGACTACGCCGCCATCGGCTCCATGTGTGTAGAGATAATCGCTCCCGAGATGCAGCGTCTCGGCTGCAAGTGCCCACCGCCGGGCTACTGCTTTACTGTTGAACATGACAGAGAGTACAAGCCGACGGACGTGGACATTGAGTATTGCGAACAGGTAGAGGAGATGGGAGAGGACAGTGCCATCATCCAGTTCAAGCGTCTGCCCGCTGTGCCCAAGGCGCTCTGCATGAAGCACGTCGGCCCGTATGAAAGATTCTACGAATCGTACATAGAAGCTTTCCGTTACATAGAGGAGCATGGCTACAAGCCTGTTGGTCAGTTCCGCACCTGCTACGTTGATGGAGTCTGGAACCAGGAGGACCCCGAGAGATGGCTTTCAATCATCCAGATACCGATAGAATAGCCGTTTATCCTAACCGCCCCCCAAAAAACGATGGGGTGTCTTGGAAACCGGAGGCTATTGATTTTTCAATGGTCTCCGTTTTACATTATATCCCCTACCCCGCTTAAACCCCATCATATAGCAATCAGGGTTCAGAGCCTTCTTTGAAGTGCCGAGGTGGACGACCATGACCTGCAGGACTTAGCTATCGGCCCGCACATCAGTTGGAATCGGTCAACAATCGGTTTATTCGTGGAATTGTTTTCCATCCCATTTCAATATCGTCTGCCGGGTGGTGCCGTCGTCGTTCCATAGAGTACAAATGATGTCCTTGCCCTTGCGTGGCAGTTCATAGATGCATCTGAAATCAACTTCAAACCCGGGAGCATCACAAGCCTCCATGCGTTTTGTGGCATTGTTGTAACGGAAGAAATCAATGCCACTCGTTTCAGTCATACATGGCCTGCCTTCTATAGAGCTTGCCATATCGTTGAAAATAATGAGTTTGTGCCTACCGTCCGACTCGTTCCAGTAGCATACTTCCAGCCTGAAGATAACATCTCCGTATTCTTCGCCTACACGTTCAAACATGATGTATCCGTTCTTTGAGTCGATGGTTAACGTCACGCCTTCCTCTTGTGGAAGGCCTTTGCTGTGACGCGACATGGCATTCTCCAATGCCCTCCATGGGCGGTCGCCACTTTCATCCTCATCTTCATAGTTCAATGAAGGAAATGCTGCCCGTGCAAAATCGGTGACGGTGGGGCTGGAGCCTTTATAGTTCACTTTAATGCCATCCTGTGCCATCAACGAGAGTGTGAGGCAAGAAAGGAAAATTGCCGATACTATTCTTTTCATAACTTTAATCAATCATTAAGCAGTTTATCCCGGTTTATCTTTCTCAAAGGGGCAAAGATAGCCATTTTTTGCGAAACCGACGTCGGAAATCAGCAGTAAGCGGTTGTCAATGGTTTGCGGGAGAGAAGGGGCAGCGCCGACCGATGCACTGGTTGTTCTTGCCTGAATAGCGGCAGATGACGCACTCCATGAGCTCATCGTTCTCGAATCACTCAAGAGTGCAAAGACACCTATTTTTCTCTATTACATGATAGATTAACCTAAAATCCGCAACTATCATCCAATACACGATTAAGGGTAGATTTATGAGTCGTTAGTAGCAGCTTTCAGTAAAAAGCAACAGCACAACATCA
>CACWID010000030.1 GCA_902760865.1 uncultured Bacteroidales bacterium
GGTCATAGCGTGAGGGTCCCACCTCTTCCCATTCCGAACAGAGAAGTTAAGCCTCACCACGCCGATGGTACTGCGAAAGTGGGAGAGTAGGTAACCGCCTCCTAAGAGGGAGTCACTGGTAAAACAGCGGCTCCCTCGTTTTTTTTTTATAGTAGCGGCAATAGCGGCAATAGTGGCAATAGTGACTATAGTAGCTATAGTGACTATAGTGACTATAGGGGGGGGCCGTGGCGGAGCCACGGCATGGGGGACCGGGCGGATCGAAAAACGACGGCGGGCAGGAGGCGTCTCCCGGATGAAGAAGCTATCCTCTTGTTTTTTTGTTGGTCATGTGGAAATTTACTAACTTAGCAACCTTGAAAGATAATCGTTAGTAACCAGAATAATATATTGCATTGAAAATGAGAGCGCTATCTTTTCTTGTATTGGCTATTTCGTTGCTCGTTCCGGCAAGGTTGTCGGCCCGAATGGAGACTGCCTACTCGCCTGACAACAATATCGTTGTGAACTTTGACGTCAAGGAAGGCATCCCTGTATATAATGTGTCGTTCAAGGGCAAGCAGGTGATCGGTGACAGCCGCCTGGGTCTAGAACTTGTCAGCGCCAAGGGCAATGGCGAGTTCAATAACTTTGACAGCCATGAAGCCGAGAACCAGAACTCCTTGCGCGACGGCTTCACGATGATGACGAGCAGGTATTCTTCCTTTGACGAGACCTGGCAGCCCGTATGGGGCGAGGAGAGCAGCATCCGCAATCATTATAACGAGATGGCCGTCACGCTCATGCAGAAGGATCTGGAACGCTATATCGTTGTGCGTTTCCGTGTGTATGACGATGGTGTGGGACTCCGTTATGAATTCCCGCAGCAGCCCAACCTCACCTACTTTGTCATCAAGGAGGAGCATACGCAGTTTGCCATGCCTGGCGACATCACGGCCTGGTGGATTGCCGGCGACTATGACACGCAGGAGTATCAATACACACGTTCGCGCCTGAGTGAGATCAGGGGACTGCTGCCCGGCACGATTACGCCCAACGCGTCACAAGAGCAGTTCAGTGACACGGGCGTCCAGACGTCCCTGCAGCTCAAGACCGACGACGGCATCTACATCAACCTGCACGAGGCAGCGCTGGTGGACTATCCCTGCATGCACCTTAACCTTGATGACAAGAACATGGTGTTCGAGTCGTGGCTCACGCCCGATGCCCTGGGCAACAAGGGCTATATGCAGACGCCTTGCCAAACCCCCTGGCGCACTATCATGATTGTGGATGATGCCCGCAAGATATTGGCATCCAGGCTGATATTGAACTTGAATGAGCCTTGCAAAATCAAGGATACCTCATGGATCAAGCCCGTGAAATACATGGGCGTGTGGTGGGAACTCATCACCAGCAAGAACACCTGGAACTATACCGACCAGCTGCCGTCGGTCAAGTTGGGCGAGACTGACTACAGCAAGCTGAAGCCCAACGGCCGCCACGGCGCCTGCAACGAGAACGTGAAGCGCTACATCGACTTTGCCGCCGCCAACGGCTTTGACCAGCTGCTCATCGAGGGCTGGAACGAGGGTTGGGAAGACTGGTTCGGCAACAGCAAGGACTATGTCTTTGACTTCGTGACGCCCTATCCCGACTTCGACATCAAGATGCTCAACGACTATGCCCACAGCAAGGGCATGCGCCTGATGATGCACCACGAGACGTCGTCAAGCGCCCGCAACTATGAGCGCCACCTCGAGGCTGCCTACCAGTTGATGAACAAGTATGACTATAACTCGGTCAAGAGCGGCTATGTGGGCAATATCATCCCGCGCGGCGAACATCACTACGGCCAGTGGATGGTCAACCACTACCAGTATTGCGTGGAGCTGGCTGCCAAGCATCACATCATGGTCAATGCCCATGAGGCGGTGCGTCCCACGGGCCTGTGCCGTACCTGGCCCAACCTGATCGGCAACGAGAGCGCCCTGGGAACCGAGTACCAGGCCTTTGCCGGCACACAGCCCGGTCACACGGCTATCCTGCCGTTCACGCGTCTGCAGGGCGGTCCGATGGACTATACGCCGGGCATCTTTGAGATGGATATCGCTAAATTCTCGCCCGAGAAGGACACCCATGTCCTCTCGACGATCTGCGGCCAGCTGGCGCTCTATGTGACGATGTACAGCCCCCTGCAGATGGCTGCCGACCTGCCCGAGAACTACGCCCGCTTCATGGACGCGTTCCAGTTCATCAAGGATGTGGCGGTTGACTGGGACCGATCGGTCTATCTCGAGGCTGAGCCGATGGAGTATGTCACCATTGCCCGCAAGGCCAAGGGGAGTGACGAGTGGTTCGTCGGCTGTGTGACCGGCAAGAATGCCCACAACAGCAACTTCAAGCTCGATTTCCTGGACAAGGGCCGCAAGTATGAGGCGACCATCTATGCCGACGGCAAGGATGCCGATTACAAGGACAATCCGCAGTCCTACACCATCACCAAGAAGACTGTGACCGCCAAGACGGTCTTGAAGCTGCACAGCGCAGCCGGCGGCGGCTTCGCTATCAGCATCAAGCCCCTGTAACCTCACGCACCTCACGCTAAGTCGCCAAGACGCTAAGAATTATAAAAAACTTAGCGTCTTGGCGACTTAGCGTGTGGGGGCGTTCCTATAGAGGGGTAGGAGCATAAAAAAGAATGGGCAAGCAGCCGAAGCATACTTACCCAAATCCTCTCTCCACTGCGGTGCGTACGTGACTCGAACACGCGACCCCCTGCGTGACAGGCAGGTATTCTAACCAACTGAACTAACGCACCATCATGTGAATGCAATGGTTAATTTCTTTCCCAAAGCGACTGCAAAGGTACTGCAAGTTTTTGAACTGACAAAGGATTTTGGCGAAAATTTTTCAAAAAAATATCACACCATCAATTAATCATCTGATAAACAGCACAATAGAATAATCAACTATTGGCACTCATAAGATCATCTGATGATGTGATATAGAAAAATGAAACAGGTGATTTGATTTCTAACTCCTAACTTCTAACTTATTTACAGTCTTTCCTTCTCGCTGGCGCCTGCTCCGGTGCCCTTGTACTTGCTCGAAGTGGCGTTGAACTTGTAGCGGACGGTGAATTCCACCTCGCGGACATCACGGCGCTGGGTCTGGCAGATGTTGCGCAAGCCGTAGCGCACCTTGTAATGCTCCTGCGAGTTGAACAGGTTGTGACCAGTCACCTGGATGGACAGGCGGTCGTTCAGGAAGGTCTTGGTGGCGCCGATGTCTAGCAGATAGAGTGGCTCGGAGATGGTGACGTTTTCCATATCGCCGCGACTCATGAAATTGAAGTTGACATTGGCCGTCAAGGTGGACAGAATCTGGAAATTGTTGCTGAACTGCACGAGGTAGAGCGGATTCTTGGGGGAGATGAAACCGATGGGTGACGGAATCTTGATCCACTCCTTGATCATGCCCAGCGTCAATGACGGCTGGTAGAGTCCGAAGCGGGGTGAGAAGGTGAGCATCACGCGCATGGCATCCTTGTGGTCCACATTCTCTTTAGTCATCAGGGTGGTGGCCTCGCTGCCGGGTATCTCATGAGCCACGTTGACAATCACGTCACGGTCGTGCTTGTAGGCCAGCATCAGGTTGACCCACTTGTACATCGCCATGAGCGACACCTCGTTGTTGATGGTGGGCTTGAGCAGGGGGTTGCCGCTGTCCCACGTGAAACGGTTGGCATAGGTGACGCTGTTTCGCAGTTGCCAATAGCCGGGACGTTTAATCTTCATCGCATAGTTCAGCATCAGCTGCACATTGCCCGCCCGTGCCACCAGGCCCACGCTGGGGAAGAAGTGGTGGTAATTGCGGCTCTGCTCGGCCATGTGTACGCCCTGGCTGTAGTAATCGGTGTTGACGTTCTCGTTGCGCAGGCCCACCTTCAACTGGCCGAAAGGCAGCGTGTGGCCGTACTCGGCAAAGAAGATGTAGTTGCGCTCCTTCTGCTCGGTGAAGGATGTGGGGACGACCTGCTCGGGGTTAATGTAGTCATCGTTGCGGCGCGTGTGGTCATACTCACTGCCCACCTGCAGATTGCCGCCCCACAGAGACCATGAGAGGACGAGTTTGGCCGCCCACAGCTGGTTGCGAATCACGCTGGTGCTGGTGACGGTGCGGCTTTCCCATTCTTGGCTCACCTCATCGTTGAACTGGCTCTTGCGTTCCTTGTGGAAGACATAGTCGGTATTGAAATCGATCGACGTCTTGCCCACCTTACCATTATAGTAGGCATTGAGGGTGTGAGGCATATTGAACTTGCTGGACATGTGCATATCATTTTCCAAATGGTCATAAAACTCGCCGTTGGCCATGACGTCGGCGGTGAAGGTGCCGCGGGAGCGGTTCAGGAAAAAAGCCTTGGTGTCATAGCGGAAGCCCATCGAGTGGTTGTCATTGAAGATATAGTTCACGCCCGCCGAGGTGTAAATCGAGTTGTGGTGGGTCTTGATGTCGGAATGTTCATTCATGCGCCATGTGGTGTCGGCCTGCACGTCAAAAATGAAATCGTCATTTTCCAGGTACTTGTCATCATTGTACCATACGCTGCCGAACACGTCCAGCCCCCGGTGGCGGTAGTTCCAGTTGAGGCCCAGCGCCAGGTCGGGCCCCTCGCCCACATAGTAACTGGCTTGGGTGTTGAAGCTGAAGCCCTCGCCCTGGGGACGCTTGGTCTTGATGAGGATGACCGACTCAACCGTCGCGTCATACTTCGCTCCAGGGCTGGTGATCAGTTCAACGCTCTGGATGTCCTCGCTGCTGATCTGGTCCAGCTCGGTCTGGGTTTGGAGTTTGCGGCCGTTGATGTAGATGAGCGGCGTGCCCTTGCCGAAAACCTCCAGTCCGTCCTTCTTGCGCTGCACGCCAGGCAGGTTCTCGAGCACAGCCTTGGCGGTGCCCACCTTGCTCAACAGTGTGTTCTCCACCTCGGTCTTGAGGCCCTCGGTCGTCAGTTTGAAAGCGGGTCGCTGGCCCTTGACCACGACTTCGCCCAGCATGGTCGCCTCGGGCTCCAGTGTGATGGTGCCCAAGTCGCTGCCCACGGCATCCAGCACCCGCGTCTTGTAGCCCAGATAGGAAATTTTGATAAGTGGCTTGGCAGCATGGCCCGTGAGCGTGAAGTGGCCGTCGGTGTCGGTCGTCGTTCCTGCCACAAAGGCGCTGTCACTGGCATTGAGCAGCACCACGTTAGCAAAGGGGACCGGAGCCTGCGTCTCATCGACCACCCGTCCAGTAAAAGTGCTTGCTGCAACAGGCATCACAGCCAGCATTGACATCAGTAATGTAAAAAAGTGTCTTCTCATTTGTCTATAGGTTTTATTGAGTTATCATCTTACCGGTGGCAATAGTATCCTACCGTTTTCCCTATAGACGCACACCGAGGGGTGAAAAGTTGCAACCTTTTACCTATAAGTTTTTATTTTCACACTTTAGGGTGTTAAAAATAGTGCTCTGTAACGGCAAATAAAATAGCGTTACGGAGGAGTAAAATGTGTATCTTTATTGGAATAAATCATCAAGATTAATCACCTTTGGAATACTGTCAGAATAAGCATTTTGTTTGATTCCAGACGAGGCGACCATCGTTATCATCAATGCTTTGCGTGTTCCCGTTTCACTCCTGAACTGTTCCTGTCGTTCTATCAAGTGTTGGTAATAATCTTTTTTGATTTCATAAGGAGTCAATGAATACTTCATTTCGCACAAGTTAATGACTTGGTCGCGGCGATCAATCACCATATCAATCTGTGCTTTATTGTCATCATTTCGGCTACGCCATGAGCAGACGTTACTCAGGATACCAGCGATGCCTAATGCCTGTTTCAACTGGGGTACATGTGTAAAGCAGACTTGTTCAAACGCATATCCGCTCCATGCACGTCGTGCGGGATTGTCTATCATATTGCTCCATGTGTGTTCATCGTTGTGAGATGTTCCTGCGACAAAATGCAAATAGAAAAGGATGTATAAGTCACATAATTGATACATAACATCACGCTCCTTTTTCCCAAAACCCTTGTACCGACGCACAAAGTCACAACTGCATAGGTTATTGAGAATTTCGGTAAGCATACCGCCATCGTACATTTTGAGCGCTTGTCGGATTTCGTTACGAGTCATTCCCTGACCTCGCTTAGCTAATAAATTGACCACATTTCGATAATTGGTTGAATCATTGAACAGGGAACGGAATAGGAAAGTATACTCGGTTCTCAAAGGAGCATTAATACCGAAAAACAAATCATCTATGTTTTGGTACACACTTTTGTCTTTCCTGAGCATACTCAAGTAGTAGGGCGTTCCTCCCGTTACCATGTAGCAATCCACAATCTGTTGGCGGTTCCATCCCATTCCAGCATGTTTTAGATACGTTTCTGTTTCATGCAATGTGAATTGCTCAAGTTTGATACTGCACGTGAGCCGGTTGTATAATCCTCCCTTGTTGCCTATAAGTTTGCTCATCATCCAAGTAGTGGCAGAGCCGCAGACAACAAGTTTGAGATTATTACGTGTGGAGGCAAACATGTTCCAAAATGACTCCAAGGCCTGCAGGAACTTTGAGCGGGGTGCATCCATCCAGGGCAATTCATCAAAGAAGATAATGATTCTTTCCTTATTGAGATTAGAAATATAATGCTCCAGTTGGTCAAATGCCTCAAACCACGTGTTAGGGATTGGATATACACTGTTGGCGTATTTGTTGAGTTGCTTGTTGAACAAGGCCAACTGGTCGCGACGCGATCCTTGATATATGCCAGATGTGTAAAAGTCAAAATTATCACCATAGAATTGTTTCACGAGGAAAGTTTTGCCAATCCTGCGACGGCCGTACACGGCAATAAACTCGGCTTTGTCTGATTCGGTACAAGCCTGGAGAATTCCAATTTCCCGTTTCCTACCAATGATATCGTTTGCCATAATCTCTAATGTTTTTAGGCCACAAATATAATGAATTTTTGAGTTACGGAGCATTAAAATTGAAAAATAGTGCTCCGTAACGCCATTTTTTTTGATGTTACGGAGGGGCGAAATATAAAAATAGAGCTCCGTAACGCCTAAAAAAAACGCGTTACGGAGCTACTAAAGAATATAAACATCACTTTTTTATAATTGATAGACCCGGGTCGTGCCGTCGGGCTCCAAGGGCGCGCAGGGCTGTTGTAACAGCACGATGTAGAAACGTGGCAGGTGCTGCACGGGCGGGTGTTCAGCGATGTAGCGGTCAATCTTGCTGCGGGCGGCAGCACGCAGTGTCTCGTCCTCGCAAGGAATTAGCCGCTCTTTCTCGACAAATGCGATCTGCCAGAAAGCCATATAACCGATAATGTATCGCTCTACAGCCTGCTCTACACTATCGTCGTGAACGAGTTGATTGATGGTGAATGATTCACTCTCACAAACGGCCACGACAGCCCATGTCAAATCAACGTATCTCAACTCCTGTTTCATAATCTGTTTTTCTCGTCATTCCCTGCTCCGGTGCCCTTGTACTTGCTGCGTGTCCAATTGAAGTGATAACGCACGGTCACTTCGGCATAGCGGGTTTCGTTGGTGCGGTGCTGCCATAGAGTCAATTCACCGAAGTGTACCAGCACGTCCTGGCCATTGCGATGGAAGAGGTCATGCCCCGCAACCTTAACTGACAGTCGGTCATTAAAGAACGTCTTGGTCAGGCCGATGTATAGGTCAAGTTGATGGCTACGGCTGCAAATGTTCTCGCTGTCGCCCTTGCCCTGCCAATCGAGATTGAGAGATCCAGTGAATGTTGGCATGAATTTGAAGTTGTTGTTCCACTGGGCCATGAAAATGGGCCTTGATGGGCTATAAATACCATCAGGCATGGGAATCTTCATCCATTCTTTCATCATACTGATCGTGAGTTGTGGGTTCCAGATACCAATGTGTGGTGCAGCGGTTAGGCTAAGGCTCAACACATCCTTTTTGTCGATATTCTCTTGTATAATGAGCGTTGTGGCTTCGTGCCCCTCGACCTGACGTCCCAACTGTAGAACGACATCCTTGAGGTGGGAGTAACTTATGTTAAGAGAGAGAACTTTCCAAGTGGCATCCAGCGACACGTTGTTAATGATGGTGGGTTTCAGGAATGGGTTGCCAGACTGCCAAGTGAAGCGGTTAGAGTAATAAGTCTTGTTACTTAGTTCAAAATAGGTAGGGCGGCGAATTTTCATCGCATAGCCTAACATGGCATTGACGTTGCCCACTTGAGTCGATAACGAGAGGCTAGGGAACAGATGGTTTTGATGGCGGCTTTGCCCGTCGATGTGAACGCCTTGACTGTAATAGTCGGTGGTGACATATTCGTCACGCAATCCACCGCTTAGCTGTCCGATAGGTGTCAATCGGCTGTACTCGATAAAGGCGCTGTAGTTGCGCTCCTTGACCTCGGTGTAACTTGATGGAACAATTTGCTCAGGGTTGAGGTAATCATCGTTGCGGTGGGTGTAGTCAATCTCACTGCCCACCGACAGGTTACCACCCCATAATGGCCATGAGAGCACGAGTTTGCCGGCAAACAGTTCATTTCTCACGGTATTTTCGCTGGTTACTGTGCGGTCTTCCCACTCTTGGCTCTCCTCAAGGCTACATTCACTTTCGCGGTTTTTGGTAAAATAGTAATCGGCATTGAAATCAATGTTGGTCTTGCCCACCTGGCCATTATAATAGAGATTGAGCGAGTGCGGCATGTTGTGTCTTGTCTTATTCTTACTATTGGTCATCAGGCTGTCGTAGAAATTGCCGTTGGCGGTCACTTCGGCAGCAAAAAAGTCTTTGTCAACATCCTTGAGACGGATGCTGCTGTTATATTGGATGCCCATCGTGTGCTTATCATTAAACTGGTAATTGGCTCCAAATACCAAGCGCAAGATATTGTAATTGCCCTGGCTGCGGCCGTGATTGTCCTGATGCCACAAGGTGTCGGCGGCGACATCCTGGGTGATGCGGTACTTCTGCAACCAGCCGTTCTCAAAGTCGCTGACTGTACCGAAGACGTCCAATCCCAGGAGACGGTAATTCCAAAGAAAGGCATTATAGGTGCGGGACATTTCGCCCTGGAAGAAACTGCTGCGCAGGTGACCGCCCCATCCTTCACCCAGTGGCTTGCGTGTCTTAATCCGAATCACGCTTTGCACCGACGCATCATACTTGGCACCAGGGTTGTTGATGACCTCGACACTTACGATGTCTTGTGATTTCAATTCATTGAGTTCCGACGCGTCGCGCATCAGGCGGTTATTGATGTAAATGAGAGGTTTGCCCTTGCCGAACACTTCAATACAGCCCTCTTTGCTCAAGATGCCAGGAACATTTCTCAATACGTCCTCAGCAGTTCCCAATTGACTCAAAATCGATCCCTCGATAGTGGTAAGTAGCCCTTCTTTACCTAATTTATGGACGGGACGATATCCCTTGACAACTACTTCATCGAGCAATGCCGCGTCAGGTTCCATTACAATACTACCCATGTCACCTGGAGTCACGTCAATGCACAGGGTCTTGTATCCCACGCTGGAGAATTTCAATATACCAGTTTCCAACTCTCCAGTAATGGAGAAGGCACCATCTTCACCAGTTACAGTGCCTTGGACAAAAGTGGAATCAACGCTGTTGATCAATAATACGTTCACATAGGGCATCGGCACCTGGTTCTCATCCAGGACACAGCCTGTGAATGTGGCGGCCCTGGCCATGGCAATAGCCATCAGCAACGCAATTGTAGCAATACTCAGTCTTTTAATCATAATGTTTCTATTTTGGTTGTTCGAGTGCAAAATTATCTAGACAAACCTCAATAGAGACACGCACTAAAGGGTGAAAGGTTGCAGTATCGGGGCGAAGAAATCGCATTTTCACACTTTAGGGTGTTAAATTACCTTGTGGCGTGTTACGACTTCTTAAGGATAAGGCTTTTTAAGTTTCACCATTTGACGGAATTGGGCATTTGGGGTACATTTGCATGACTATTAACCTGCAAGACTGATATGGCAAAAATTGAGGATTTCTTCACGTTGACCAACAGTGTAGAGGGCATCGATGATGAGCAATACCGCCACCTTGAGCCCATGATACGTGCCATCGATGCGATGGCCAATGCTACCTACCAGAGCATTTATGTCATCGACTACCTGAAGCATGGTTTTCTGCATGTGGCGAGTAATCCGCTGTTCCTGTGTGGGCATACGGCCGAGGAAGTCCGCCAGATGGGCTATCGTCTGTATATCGATCATGTCCCTGCTGAGGAGCAGATTATGCTCACTGAGATCAATGAGGTGGGCTTCAAGCGCTTCAACGAGGAGCCCATGGCTGAGCGCAGCCGCTGCTTCATGAGCTACGACTTCCATATTGTGAATAGCGAGGACTGCTATTTGGTAAACCACAAGATTACACCGTTTGCACTTGCGCCCGACGGACGTGCCTGGTTGGCGATGTGCGTCGTGTCATTGTCGCACCACACCACTCCCGGTCACGTCGAGTTCCGCAAGAAGGGTCAATCCATTTACTGGGAATATGACTTGAACTGTCACCGCTGGCAGGAACGCAAAAGCGTAATCCTGCGCGGGCAGGAAAAGCAAGTGCTTATCCTCTCGGCTCAGGGATATACCGTGTCTCAGATAGCCGATAGGATGTGTCGCGCTGTGGATACCGTCAAGACCTATAAGCGTGCGCTGTTTGAGCGCTTGGGTGTGCGCAGCATTACCGAGGCCCTGACTGTTGCTACCAATCAGGGCCTGTTGTAGAAACATAGATAATTACTGGGTCAGGGGTCCTCGGCTTGTGATTCCTCCATGAGTTGTTTGCCGTAGGGGGTGAGGTATTCGGGGGCGCTGGGGTCGTTGGGATAGAAGAGGGGGACGTCGATGTCGCCTTGGGCGTAGCTGGCGATCTCATAGACCTGATAAAAGAGATGTAGGAATCCCTCCTCGAAATACCATACCGAAGGAATCTTCATGACACCGTCCTCGGGGAGGAACAGGTCTTCCTCGGTGTAGTCGTACTTGAGGTTGATGGACTTCAGGATGTGGGGACGGATTAATTCCGGGTCAACCAACACGTCCTCGAGCGTGACGATCTTGTCGAGTTCGGTATCATAGGTGATGTAGTTGTGGACGTACATGCCATGGGCTGCTCCTTCATAGTACATATAGGTAAATAGGTGGAATACGGCGAAGCGCTTGCCCAGGGTCTTGAGTTCGATGGTATTGGTAGTGGAAGAATAAGAGGATTCGATATCGTTGAAACTGTCAAGAATCAGGTAAGGACCATTGTCACCAAAGGGCACATTCTCGATGTCGGTGTACAACGTGTACTCGATAGCCCGGTCCATCAGCTTGATATCGTCCTTGTCGGTCAGCCATTTGCAGATGGCCTCTTGCAGCTTGGGACATTCCTTGCCGTTGAGCATCACGGGCCAGAGGGCTCTGATGGAGTTTTGCTGATACAGGGCATCTTCTCCTTCACCGAGCTTTGCCTTGACGGTCTTGTCGATGTTATAGAACTGGCATGATTCTCCATATGCCGATTGCGCCAAGGCAGGGCATGCCCAAGCCATGAGTACAATGGCGATGAGGCAGGTGGTTATTTTTTTCATAAGGAATGATGGTTCGGGAGTTGATTACTCGGTTTGGTCGGTGAGGTCGAGCAGCTCGAGGCCGTAGGGGGTGTAGAGCTGTTTTATCTCCTCGGGCTTGAGCAGGTAGGGATAGATGGGGGCGTCGATCGCGCCCTGGGCATAGCTGGCGATCTCATAGACCTGATAGATGACGTGGAGCACCGTGCCGTCGATAAAGAAGTCGCGGGGCAGGGGCAGCAGGCCGTTGTCGGGGATGAAGAGGTCGTCCTTGTCGTAGTCGTAGTTATTCTTGATTGCCCTAAAGATGACGTTACGCAGCAGGGTGGTGTCGGCAACAATTTCCTCGAGGGCAACGGCTTTCTCGGTCTTGAGGTCGTAGGTGACATAATTGTTGGCGTAGATGCCGTGTGCACCACCGGCCATATAGGAAGAGGTGCCCAGGTGGTAGAGCAGCAGGCGGTTGGTCATGCTTTGCATGATCACGTCCACTTCGCTGGTCGATAACTTGCCGTCGTCCTTGACCTCGGTGACAGGGACGAATTTCGCGGCGTCATAGTCGGTGTAGTTGCCCGGGTTGAGCAGGAAGTCCGTGACCTTGTCCAGCTGGTTGAGTTCGGCGCTGTCGGTCATGGCACGGAACAGGGCCTGCTGCAGGTTGGGACAGGGCTTGCCGTTGATGATTTGCGGCCAGAAAGCCGAGAATGAGTTGTCAAAATAGAGCGTGTCGCCATCGTCATCAATGTAGGAGAACTGCTTGTTCATGTCGATGTTGCTGAACTGGCACAGGGTGCTGTCCGTGCTTCCTTGTTCTTGGGTTGCAGTAGAACCGGTGCTGTTATTGCCGCAGGACCATAAAGCTGAGATGGCCAGCAGGGCGAAAAGAAGATTCTTGTTCATAGTCATTCATTTATTAAGTATTACTGCTGCAAATTTACGCATAATTGTTGAGTGGCATTCAACATGGAACAAAAAAATCCTCGACTCACGTCGGGGATTGCTTAACTAATTAACCTTCTAATACCATTAACATAAACCTTAAAACATTTTGTTTTTATCTGAGAAAGCAACTGTCTCACGACACCTGAATTCTCATAACCTTAAAAACTATTACCATGAAAAACCAGTGCAAAAGTAGTGCTAAATATGTTATAAAACATACTTTTGGGGCATCAAACTGTAATTATTTTACAAATATTAACACAAATGGACGGATAAAACCGTCCATTAAATATTTGTTAACATTCAATAGTAACCATAGTGCCTACGGCATCTATAGTTGCCAAATCAGGTTATGACTGCGTCTTGTGCGGGCTGTTATCGGCGGGTGAGGGTGGCAAAGTAGATCATGTCGATTTCCTCGTAGGAAAAATCGCCGCTGATAAAGTTGCCCGTTTTGAGCTTCAGGCAGTCGGACAGACGCTGTAACGCCTGCTCGAACATCTGCTGGTGGTCAAACGCCAACTGGGGCAGCTGGTTGATGGGGAACCAGCGCGCCACACGGGCGTCGTCGCCACCCTTGACCTCTTGCACTCGGGTCAGGGTGAAATAGGCGATAGAGATGACACGCTCGCGCGGGTCGCGGTCGGGAGTGGCAAAAGCGCCCAGTTGATCGATATGGGTCACCTGGAGGCCTGTCTCTTCCATCAGTTCGCGGCGGGCACCGTCGGGTGCGTCCTCGTCGATGTTGAGAAAGCCGCCGGGGAAGGCCCAGCAGCCCTTGTAAGGCTCGCCGCCACGCTCGATGAGCAGTACGTTGAGGTGAAGTCCGTCATAGCCGAACACGACACAGTCGGTCGTCACGGCAGGGTGGGGATATCGGTAAGAGAACAGTGGCATATCGTCATTATTTTTCTAGGAAGAAAATATTCATATTTCGTGTGCTGGCCGGCTTGTCGATGGCCACGGCGGTGAAGGGCACCATCGTGTGGGATATCCTGTCGCCCTTCTTCACCTGGTAACTGAATACCAGGATGTTGTTGTCGGTCGCCTTGACGGCAACAGGGTTGATGGATGTCGCGCGCTTGGTCTCGGGCAGGACGAGGGCCACGACAAACTGCTTGTTCCAGTTCACCTCGGTGGGCATTCCGCCCATGTGGGCTGCCATGCCGAAATATTTCTCAAAGTCGGCCTTGTTGTCGATGATGAGGCGCTGCTGCTTGGAGCAGTCCACATCGTTGCGCACGAAGTAGTTCTCCAACGTGGTGTACGGGATCGGGGTGGCAACTTCGTCGATTTTTTGGGCCGCGTACATTTTGTCCATGAAGGAGCAGCCGCTGCACGACAGGAGCAACAGGGCGCCCAAGGCGAGGACAATGGTCAGATGTTTCATTGCTTGGAATGTTCGTTGGTTATCTTGTTATAATAGAAGTTGAGCACGTCGCTGGCGGCGACAAACGAGGTCTGCTTGCCGGCGAGCACGGTGTCCTCCTTGATGGTGAGCAGGCGCTCGATCTCGGGGTCGAAGTAGAAGCGGGCCAGCAATTGCTCGTTGATGGTCTCGCGCATCCAGTAGCGTTCTTGTTCGTGGCGCTTCTCGTCGAAGTAGCCGCTCGCCTTGACGTGGGCGAAGTAGCGGTCGATCATGTCCCACACGCCCTCGATGTTCAGGTCGTAGTAGCCCGAATAGGTGATTACCTCGGGCAGGAAGCCGCTCGGGGGCAGGGGATAGAGGTGGAGGGCGTTGCGGAACTGGGCCGCGGCCAGGTTGGCGCGCTCGATGTTGTCGCCGTCACACTTGTTGATGACAATGCCGTCGGCCATCTCCATGATGCCGCGCTTGATGCCCTGCAACTCGTCGCCCGTGCCTGCGAGCTGGATAAGCAGGAAGTAGTCCACCATCGAGTGGACGGCGATCTCACTCTGTCCCACGCCGACGGTCTCGACGAAGATTGTGTCGTAGCCTGCTGCCTCACACAGCACGATGGTCTCGCGAGTCTTGCGTGCCACACCGCCCAGCGACCCTGCCGAGGGGGAAGGGCGGATGAACACGTCGGGCTCGACGGCGAGGCGTTCCATGCGCGTCTTGTCGCCCAGGATGGAGCCCTTGGAGCGCTCGCTGCTGGGGTCAATGGCCAGCACGGCCAGTTTGTGGCCCTGCTTGATGACGTGCATGCCGAAGGAGTCAATCGATGTGCTCTTGCCGGCGCCAGGTACTCCCGTGATGCCGATGCGACGCGAGTTGCCCGTGTAGGGGAGGCACTTCTCGATGACCTCCTGGGCGATAATCTGGTGCTCGGCGTTGCGGCTCTCGACCAGCGTCACGGCTTGTCCCAGCACGGCGCGGTTGCCCTTGCGGATGCCCTCGACGTACTCGGCGGGCGTCAGTTGGGGTTTGCGCTTGCGCTTCAGGTAGGGGTTGACGCTAGGCAGCTGCTCCACGCCGCTGTTGACCTGCAGCCCGGCGAACTGTTCGTCGTTTTCGGGATGCTGTTGCTGCGAGGGGCACTCCTCGGTGTGTTGTACGATTCTTGTATTTTTCTTTTCAGCCATTGTCTGTATTGTCGGTTTGATATTATTTCTTGTCGATGATGCCCACCAGGCGGATGGTCTGGTTGGGGTTGTCGGGGTCGTTGCACAGCAGGGTGAGCGGAACGTTGAGCAGGTCGCCGTCAATCTGTGCGGTATCGACAGTGACGGTCACTGTCGCCGTCTTTTTGCGCTTGACCTCCGTGCGATTGGCACTGACGGTGATGCCTTCACCGTCAGGCACCCACAGCCGACTGATGGCCAGCGGTGACTTGCCCTTGTTGGTGACGGTAAATGTGCGGCTGACGGTCGTTCCCGCCTCGATGGTGCCGAAGTCCAGCCTGTCGCCGCAGTCCACGATGGCGACCGGAGCGTCTTTACGCTGCTTGTCGGTGAGGTTCTCGAAGTCCTCGGTCACTTGGGCCATGACTTGGATGTCGGCGCTGCCGGCTGTTGCCGTCGATGGCTCGTGTAGCGGCCTGCACGTCAGGGTGAGCGTGTCGGTGTTCAGTCCCCACAAGGGGGCCTTGTCCGACAGGTAGTGCACCGTCAGGGCCATGACGCTTGCCGGGGGCACGGTGTCGGGGACGACAGCCGGGCGCAGGTGGGGCCTGCCGCCCGTGACGCTGACGAGTACCGTGTCGGTCGAGGCATTATAGCCGCTCATGTATTGTGTCTTGTTTTTGCCTCGGCTCATCTCGCCCATGGGGAATAACTGCTTGCTGATGCGCAGCGAGCCGGCTTGCAGGGGGTATTCCTTTTCGAGGGTGGCGGCAGTGGGAATGACGTTGCCCGTGATTTCCAGCGTCGTGCGGCGTGAGCTGGTGTTGCTGTTGGTGATGACGAGCACTTGTTTGGTGAACCGGCCAGGGCGGCCCGACGGGTTGTAGGTGACGCCAATCGATGCCGTGTCGCCGGGCTGTATGGGAGTCTCGGGGTAGGTGACCCCGGTACAGCCGCAGCCTGCTTGGGCCTTGACGATCATCAGCGGTTCATTGCCGGTGTTCACAAAGCGGATGTCGCAATGCACCTTGCCGTCCTTCTCCATGAATACGCCGAAGTCGTATTTGCGTTCGAGCCATGTCGCTTCGGGTTGGGCGGCGGCCGACAATGTTGTCATCGCCAGCAGCAGGGCAATGTATAGGCAACGTTTCATTTGCATGTTCCTTTTTTATTTCTTGGGGACGACAGTGCCCTCGATGCGCAGGGTAGTGGTGCGCTCCTTGCCGTTAGTCTTGATCTTCACGGTCTTCTTGAAGGCTCCCGGACGGCCGATGGGGCTGTAGGTGACCTTGATTTTACCCTTCTTGCCCGGCTTGATGGGCTTGGTGGGGTACTCGGGACGCGTGCAGCCGCACGAGGCCGTAGCATCGATGATGAGCAGCGGCTTGTCGCCCGTGTTGGTGAACTCAAACGTGCAAGTCACGGGGCCGTTGGCCTCCTTGATGGTGCCGAAGTCATGGCTCTTGACCTCAAAGGTCGCCTCGGCATACGAGTCGTCGGCGATGGCACTGATGGCCACCAGGCAGACGGCAAAGAATGCTATAAAAAATCGTTTAGTCATTGTCTTTATGTATTTTTTATGATGTTATGCGAATTTACCTTCCAACAGTTCTTTGCGGAGCAACTGGTAATTGTAACCAGCGCTCTGGAAATATAAACCTGTTTCAAGATCCAGAATTTTATCATAGAGTTGTGAATTATAAACGGCATCCAGACTCTCCTTAATTGAGAGTTTAAATTCCTTAATCACTTTAAGAACTAAGTTCTTCGTGAGCGAATCTATCAAGAATTTTGTCTCGTTGTTCATAATCTTTTCAATTGTTCAATAGCTAATTCTGTGCCAAAGAAGTACTGACGGTTCAGTTTGCGATAGGCTAACTCCTTGGCAAGTGTTTCAAGATCGATTACACCCTCGTTGTATCTCTCAAGCTGAAAGGCGACCCCATCGTCTGCCACTGGGCCAATAACAATATCGTAGGGATGTGAAAAGCCAGTTTGAGATGAATTGCGGTTGTTGTTGACAAATTCTGCCCATTCAGCACTTACCTCATCAGGAAAAATCTTGATGTTTAGATTGCTTTGATGTAAAATGTCATCATTGAATTCAAAAGCGGTAACAATCGGAGAGCCAGACCCCATAATGCGCACTCGTCTTTGGGCCATTGCCTCAGCCTGAGATTCAATGTCAGTCAAATAAAAGCCTTTCCCAAAATCTTTGTCTGCAAGACTTTTGGATAAGTCAATCTTATGGATTGCAACATTAGAGCCGTGATAAAGCTTTATGATCATATTAGCGCCCCTCCATTGCGATGACAAATGATGGATAAATCGGCAACAGCGTCGTTAATTGAGAGTTGATGCTCTGCCTCGTAGCATTCATCCAGGAAGTCTAAGCCCTTGAACCTGTTCAGGTAAGAATAGGCTTGTTTGTTGCTTAAACCATATTGATTGGCAAAAGCGCTAACACAATAAATGATATAAACCACTCTATTTTGAGTCTCCCTGTCCATCGGTTTGTTTGATAATGTGACAACTAACCTGCAAAGTTAGGAACATTTTTTGGGATATATGTCCAAAAACGGAAAATTTGAATGGTTGTTGTGTAGATAATGCGATTATTAATTGGATGAAAAACGAAAAGTGTTTATTTTTGCATCATCTACCCAAAGCGTATTAACTTTAAAACTATAACTAATATGAAAAAATCAAGATTACTCGTTGTTATGCTGGTGATGTTGTTTGCCGCCAGCGCCTATGCCCAGGACAGTTATCGCGAGGCCGTGAAGGACTACTGGTCTCAGTATACCAAAGGCTATCTGAATCAGTTGGATTCTGTTTTTAAGTCAACTAACAAAGTGTGGTTTCAGAGTGGGGATCTAGATCTGGATCAATTGGCTGATCGTTATCTTGAGGAACGTTTAATGGATTATATGACGGATTTATTTCTCCCCAAGGTAAAAGAGCTCGGTGTATCAGAGGCGGCTCTGAGGGAAAATGCGGCGCTCTGCTCCACACCTGCAGGAAAGACCTACATGGAACACCTGCAACAATTGACCGAGGTCATGCGAGCCGATATTGCTTCCTTGATTGACCATGACAATCTCACGATAAAGAATGGAGCCACTTCTGACCCTGTCCAGATCAAAGCTGGTATCGATGCCGGATATGTTGCCAAATACAAGAAGGTCATGGAAAGCGACTTGATCAACTTCATGGAGGGCAGTCTTGATCAGTATTCCAATGTAGCCACAATCATATTTAAAGACAATCCCAATGGATTAGCTGATTTACAGAATAAGATAACGGGGCTTAAGGCTTGGGCGATTGCTAACCTGCCAGCCATGACGATAAATGCCGCTTATGGCATCATCACCGAGGAAGACCTTGATTTTGTCACCAAATTGCAATCCCTGGATACCCATAAGTTATTGGGCCTCATTCCTATAAGCGATGTTGACCTGATGTCAATGGGAACCGGTATCATGATGGACTATATGGAATGGATGGAAAATCAAGGCGCTGTGGTGAATGAATATATGAAGGAAGCACTCATCCGGATGAGCAAGCAGGGATTTGGTAATTAAACTATAACTGTTATGAAAAAAACAAGATTACTCGTTGCCCTGCTGGTGATGCTGGTTGCCGCCAGCGCCTATGCCCAGGACAGTTACCGTCAGGCCGTGAAGGATTATCTGGCAGCGACTGACCAATTTGAAAAGACCAAATCGCTCATGTCTGACATGAGATTGCTGTTTGAGAAGAATGCTCAGGTGGACATTGATGGGTTGACAAAACGTTATATTGACGAGCGGTTGGAGAATGACATGTTGGACTCCTACGTGCCTGCGCTGGCCGATGCCGGCATGACCGAGGCCGATTTGAGGGAAATCATTTCGCTGGTATCCACGCCCGAGGGCAAGACCCTTGAAGCCCATCAGCAAGAATGGATGGGCGAGTTCTTAGCGGAATTTTTGATGCCCTTTATGATGATGGGTGAGAATGACGCGCCTGCCGAAGACAAGGATTTGAGCAGTGGGGGTGGGCTGGCCGATCTCCTGGGAGAACCCATTCAACCCAAAGCAGATATCGATCCCGCTTATGCCGCCAGATTCAAGGAAGTGATTCTGGAATCGGCGTTCGCCAAGAATATGATCGACGCGATGATGGCGAGGATGGATAAAGATTCAGCTGATGATTCCAATAAACAAGAGTCCCGCAAGGCTTTTACCGATTGGGTCATCCCCAGCATGTCGGCCCTCTTGCTGAACAGCGCTTACGGCAATTTGACCCTCGAAGACCTTGATTATGCCGCCAGGCTCTATACCAACGAGTCCTATTGCAAACTGCAAAACTACAGCAACTTCGACCGTGACGATTTAAAAATCGGTAGTTTTATGCTCAAATACTTGGATTGGATGAAGGGACAAGGCGCGACGCTCAGCGAGGATCCCCAGGACGCCATAGAATTCTTTAAGTCGATGCTTAATGTCAGCAAGCTGAATCTTGGCAAGTGATTCCATCGATTCCGATACACATCAGCCGCTGCCCACCGATGACCGGGGCAGCGGCTGTTGTTGTAGATATGCAGATTGTTTTTTAGCGTTTTTCTACGAGAAATGGGGCGTGTAATGGCTTTTTTTGTAAATTTGCAGAAAATAACCCAATAGAGTACAATCATGATGAAGAAATTTTTGCTTTCCCTCGCCGCGGTGACGGCGATGACCGCAATGGCCGACACGCCGTTGTGGATGCGTTATGCGAGCATTTCGCCTGATGGCAACAAGATCGCGTTCTGCTACAAGGGCGACATCTACGTGGTGCCCTCTGCCGGCGGACAGGCTGTGCAGTTGACCTCACAGTCGAGTTATGAATCCATGCCCGTGTGGTCCCCCGACGGCACGACGCTGGCCTTTGCCAGCGACCGCAAGGGCAACAACGACATCTATGTGATGCCCGCCACCGGCGGTCAGCCCAAGCAGCTGACCCGCAACAGCGCCGGCGAGACGCCGTGGACCTTCAGCCCCGACGGCAAGTACATCTACTACAGCGCCTCCATCCAGGACCCCGCCGCCAGCATGCTCTTCCCGAGCGGACGCTTAACCGAGGTCTACAGGGTGCCCGTCGAGGGCGGCCGACCCACCCGCGAACTGGGAACTCCCGCCGAGTACATCTGCTGGAACAAGACAGGTGACTACTTCGTCTATCAGGACCGCAAGGGCGGCGAGGATGAGTACCGCAAGCACCACACCTCGTCGATCACCCGCGACATCTGGCGCTATGACGCCAAGACGGGCCATCACACCAACCTGACCGACATCGGCGGCGAGGACCGCAACCCCGTGCTCAGCCCCGACGGCAAGACGGTCTATTTCCTGAGCGAGCGCAATGGCGGCTCGATGAACGTCTATTCGATGCCCATCGACCATCCCAGCCAGCTCAGCAAGGTGACCAACTTCACCGTCAATCCTGTGCGCTTCCTCTCCATCGCCAATAACGGCACCCTGTGCTTCACCCAGGACGGTGCCCTTTATACCATGCGCCAGGGCGGCCAGCCCAGCAAGGTGGACATCAGCCTGTGGCACGACGACAGCGACCAGATTCAGCGCATGTCGCACACCCGCGGCGCCACCGATGCCGCTGTTTCGCCTGACGGCAAGATGGTGGCCTTCGTGGTTCGCGGCGAGGTGTTTGTGACCTCGGTCGAGTACAGCACCACCAAGCGCATCACCGAGACGCCCGCTGCCGAGAATTGGGTATCTTGGGGCGCCGACAACCGCACGCTGGCCTATGCCACCGAGCGTAACGGCAACTGGGAACTCGTCCTGGCCACCATCGAGCGCAAGGATGATCCCAACTTCCCCAACGCCACCCTCATCAAGGAGGAAATCCTGTTGCCCTCCAAGACCGTGGAGCGCACCCGTCCCTGCCTGTCACCCGACGGCAAGAAGCTCGCCTTCATCGAGGACCGCTTCTGCCTCAAGGTGCTGGACCTCAAGACCAAGCAGGTGACCCAGGTGACCGACGGCTCGACCTGGTATGAGACCAACGGCGAGTTTAACTATGCCTGGTCGCCCGACGGCAAGTGGTTCACCCTCGAGTTCATCGGCAACCAGCGTGACCCCTACACCGACATCGGTATCGTGTCGGCCAACGGCGGCCCCATCACCAACATCACCGGCAGCGCCTACATCAGCGAGGATCCCCGCTGGGTGATGGAGGGTAACGCCATCATGTTCCACAGCAACCGCTACGGTATGCGCAGCCACGCCTCGTGGGGCTCGCAGGACGACGTCTTCCTGTGCTTTGTCAACCAGGAGGCGCTCGACCGCTACAACCTCAACAAGGAGGACTACGAACTGCTGACCGAGGCCGAGAAGGAGGCCAAGAAGTCCGAGGAGAAGAAGTCCGAGGACGCCAAGAAGAACAGCAAGAAGGGCAAGAACAATGCTCCTGCTGCCAAGGCTGATGACAAGAGCGTGAAGGTGGAGCTCGAGGGCATCGAGGACCGCATCGTGCGCGTGACGCCCAACTCGAGCAACATCTCGGGCTGCATGATTACCCCTGACGGCGAGTCGCTTTACTACCTGTCCGCCTTTGAGAAGGGCTATGACCTGTGGAAGATGGACCTGCGCAAGCACGAGACCAAGCTGCTCAACAAGATGGGCGGCGGCGGTGCCGACATCCAGATCAGCAAGGACGGCAAGACGCTGTATGTGCTGGGCAGCAGCAAGATGCAGAAGCTCACGGTGTCGGGCGACAAGCTCTCGACAATCGACTACAAGGCCGACATGAAGATGGACCTGTTCGCTGAGCGCGAGTACATGTTCAACCATGTGGACAAGCAGATCGAGAAGCGCTTCTACAACCTCAACTACCACGGCTGTGACTGGAAGGCCAATGTGGAGACCTACCGCAAGTTCTTGCCCCACATCAACAACAATCAGGACTTTGCCGACCTGCTGAGCGAGTTGCTGGGTGAGCTCAATGCATCCCACACCGGCGGCCGCTACTATCCCACCAGCGGTGAGGCAACCTCCGACCTGGGCCTTATCTATGACTGGAACTACACCGGCAACGGCCTCATGGTTGACGAGGTCATCGAGGGCGGTCCTCTGGCCAAGGCCAAGAGTAAAATCAAGCGCGGTGTTGTGCTCGAGAAGATCAACGGCACCTACATCAACCTGGAGAACGATTATACCGAGCTGCTCAACGGGCAGGCCGGCAAGAAGGTGCTGCTCTCGCTGTTCGACCCCAATACCGGCAAGCGCTGGGAAGAGGTGACAAAGCCTATCACCCGCGGCGCGCTCGGCGACCTGATGTACAAGCGCTGGGTGAAGCGCAACGCCCACATCGTGGACAGCCTGTCGGGCGGTCGCCTGGGCTATGTGCACCTCGAGTCGATGAACGATGCCAGCTACCGCGACATCTACAGCGACGTGCTCGGCAAGTACAACAAGCGCGACGGTATCGTGATTGATACCCGCTTCAACGGCGGTGGCCGCCTGCACGAGGACATCGAGGTCCTCTTCAGCGGCAAGAAGTATTTCACCCAGGTGGTGCGCGGCCGCGAGGCCTGCGACATGCCCAGCCGCCGCTGGAACAAGCCCAGCATCATGCTGCAGTGCGAGGCCAATTACAGCAACGCGCACGGTACGCCCTGGGTTTACAGCCATGACAAGCTCGGCAAACTCGTCGGCATGCCCGTGCCCGGCACCATGACCAGCGTGTCGTGGGAGAGGCTGCAAGACTCGTCGCTCATCTTCGGTATTCCCATCATCGGCTACCTGTTGCCCGAGGGCAACTACCTCGAGAACACGCAGCTCGAGCCCGACATCAAGGTGGCCAACAACCCCGAGACCGTGGTCGCCGGTGAGGACCTGCAGCTCAAGGCTGCCGTCGAGGAACTCATGCGCGAGTGTGGCCTCAAGTGATGCGAGTATTAAAAATGGTTAAAATCTTCAGTCAGCAACAATGCTACAGGTTTTTTGTAGTACCTTTGCACCCAAATTTTAGGAGAAAAGATGTACTTAACAAGCGATATATCAGCAATTTCGGTGCGCTATGTGCGACTTTTCTCTATGCCTGTACTGACAGAAGAAAATCATAACGCTGTAATAATAATGTGAACGAGTGGGGCCCTTTTTGGGCCCCGCTTTTTTATTTTAAGAATATAAACTGTTGTTGCTATGTTCGATTTTATCTCTACACATCTGACCGACATTATCGGTTACACGGCCTCGATCTGTCTGGTACTGGGCTACATGCCCCAGGCGGTTTATACCATCCGCACCCACGACACCGACGGCATCGCACTGCCCACCTTCCTGATGATGGGCCTGGGAGGCATCTTCTTTGCCATCCAGGGACTCATGCTCAAGAACTGGCCGCTGTTCATCACCAATGTCATCACCACGGTGTCCAGCGCCATCATCTTCGGCATCAAGATGTATAATGACTATTTCAAGAAGGACAAGAAGTAGATAACTGCCTTTTGGGGGGAGTTTAAAAAAGCGGTTTTTTCTTTGACAAGTCAAAAAAAACCACTACTTTTGACAAATTTTCATAGTGAAATTGCGGGTCTTGCTATGGACTTTTGTAAAATTAACTTAAACCGAAGCACTTGCTTTCCTCTACGAGAACTATATACAACATAATTAATACACTTAATGATGAATTTATGAGACTTAAACTGTTTTTGCTGTTAGCACTCTTTGCTACCTTACCGCTGTTGGCTCAGCGGGCAGGCGTGCAGGGCGTGGTGATTGATGCCAAGAGCGGTCAACCCGTCGTCGGGGCGACTGTCTTGCTCGACAACCAGGGCAATGCGGCAACCACCGACGCTCAAGGCGCCTTCGTTATCGATGACGCACTGCCTGGCCCCGACATGCTGTTGGTGCTTGCCTATGGCTACAAGGACTGGGAACGCCCCGTGGCCGTCATCCCCAATGTGGTCGAGAACATGGGCACCATCCGTGTGGAGTCCCTCTCGTTCGAGAGTGCCGAGGCGCTCGAGTACCGCAGTGCCGTGGCCGACATGGCACTCTCTGAGTCCCAACTTGAAGACGAGGAAGGCAATACTCAGGAGATCGCACTGTTGAGCGGTGCGACCGACAACCCCTTCTATCAGGCTTCGAGTTACACTTTCAGCACGATGCGTTTCCGCATTCGTGGCTACGAGAATCAGAAGACCGAGACCTATATCAATGCCATCCCCTTCAATGACGGTATACGTTTCTCCTTCAACTACTCGATGACGGGCGGTATGAACCAGGCCTTCAGGAACAAGACCATCGGCTTTGGTCTGGAGGAGAACAGCTACGGCTTTGGTGGCATTGGCGGCGCCAATAACATCAAGACCTTTGCTGCCGACTATGCCCCGGGAACACGTTTGAGTCTCGCCTACACCAACGGTAACTACCGCTGGCGTGGTATGGTGACTCATGCCACGGGCCTGAACAAGCACGGCTGGGCCATGACCCTGTCGGCTGTCGGCCGTTATGCCGACGAGGGCGTCTATCCCGGTTCTTTCTATAACAGCTGGGGTTACTTCCTCGCTGTTCAGAAGGTCTTCAACCCGCAGCACTCGCTGATGCTCACCACCTTCGGCGCTCCCACTAAGCGTGCCGCCAACTCGGCTGTGTTCGAGGAGGCATGCCGACTGGTCGGCAGCAACATGTACAGCCCTGACTGGGGCTGGCAGGAGGGCAAGAAGCGCAACTCCAAGGTGGTCGAGTCCTTTGACCCCACCGCTATCCTCAACTGGCTGTGGAAGCCCAGCGACGGCCTTACGCTCAATACCGGTTTCGCCTTCCACAAGTCCTTCTACAGCAAGGCGGCCCTCAACTGGCACGATGCGGCTGACCCCCGCCCCGACTATTACCGCTACCTCCCGTCCTACTACAGCGACGACAATTCCAAGGATCTCTACACCGACCTGTGGACGAGCGAGAGCGAGATTACACAGATCCGCTGGAACAACCTCTATCAGGCCAACTACATCAATAACGAGATTGCCGACATGACAGGCGTGGAGAACGGATCGACCTATATGCTCGAGAAACGTCACAGCAACCAGACGAGCTACACCTTCGCCTCGGTGCTGAACAAGCGCTTCTCCCACCAGTTGAGCATGCAGACCGGTGTCAACGCCAACTATACCGTCGCTTCCTATTACAAGACGGTCAAGGACCTGCTCGGCGGACGTTACTGGCTCGACGTGGACCAGTACAGCGAGCGCGACTTCCCCGACAACACCGACATGGCACAGAACGATATGGAGCACCCCAACCGCAAGGTCCTCAAGGGTGACCGTTTCGGTTATGACTACGACGTCCTCACCTTCAAGACACAGTTGTGGCACCAGTGGGTGCTCAACCTGGCCAAGTGGGAACTGTTTGCCAGCGTCAAGGGTGACTACTTCCAGTTCCAGCGCGACGGACACATGCGCAACGGACGTGCCCCCGAGAATTCCTACGGCAAGGGTGACACTCACCGCTTCTTGACCTATGGCGCCAAGGCCGGTATCACCTTCAAGCTCGACGGACGCAACAGCTTTACGGGACACGCCTTCTACGGCACCGAGGCTCCGCGCCCCTATGATGCCTACATCTCATCGCGAACCAAGGACGACGTCATCGACCTCAAGGTGGAGAAAATCTTCTCGGCCGACCTGAACTATGCGATGAACTTCCGCAACTTCAAGGCTGTTGTCACTGTCTTCTTTACCGACCAGCGTGACAACACCGAGCGCACCGCCTTCTACGATGACCTCCACAGCACCTTCATGAACTATGCTCTCACGGGCGTGCACAAGCAGTACAAGGGCGTCGAGTTCGGCGGCAGCTACAAGCTGACCCCGGCGCTGACCGTCAGCGCGGCAGCCAACATCGCCCGCTACCAGTACAAGAACCGCCCCGTGGGCACGCGCAGCTTTGAGAATGGTTCCGAGCCCGACGAGACTCATCTGGTTTACCTCAAGAACTACTATGTGGCCGGCACGCCCATGGAGTGCTATTCACTGGCATTCAACTGGGCAGGTCCCAAGAACTGGTACGTCGAGCTCAACGGCGCATGGATGAACCGCTCCTATGTGAGCATCTCGCCCACCCGCCACGAGACCATCAACGACCTCTACACCCTCGCCGACAACGAGGAGCACCTGCAGCAGCTCATCAAGGACATCAGCCAGCAGGAGAAACTCAACGAGGCCCTGGTCATCAATGCCAGCATCGGCCATGTGATCTACATCAACCGCTCGGCCTCGTTCAACATCAACCTGAACCTGAACAATATCCTGGACAACAAGAACATCCAGACCGGTGGCTACCAGCAGGGACGCACCGACACCAAGGACTATACCAACACGTCCACCAAGTTCCCCAACAAGTACTACTACGGTCAGGGATTCAAGATGTTCCTGAATCTGGGTCTGAAGTTCTAAACCGATTTCTTTTCAACTACACGATAAACAAGATATTAATAAAACAAACAATACATCGACACTATGAAACGTTTTAATTATTATCTCAGCCTGATGCTCCTGTTGGTGTTCACCGCTGCCTGCAACGATGAGTTCGACCAGCCCCCCATGGTGATTCCCGTCGCCGAGCACACCGCCAACATGACCATCGCTGAATTCAAGGCCAAGCATTGGCAGGATGAACGCAACTTCATCGACACGGTCTTCGAGGACGAGATCATCCACGGATGGGTTACCAGCAGCGATGAGGAGGGCAACATCTACAAGCAGCTCTACATCAGTGACGGCACTGCCGGCATCACCGTTTCTATCGACCAGGGTAGCCTCTACACCAAGTACCGCATCGGCCAGGAGGTAGTCATCCCCATGAAGGGCCGTTACATCGGCAAGTTCAACGGTACCTACTGCCTGGGTATCCCTTACTTCTATGAGGCTCAGAGCGTTTGGGAGTCCAACCGTATGTCCATGGAGATGTGGAACTCGATGGCTGAAATCAACGGCCTGCCCGACATTTCCAAAGTGGACACCACCGTCATCGAGCTGAGCGATATCGCAACCGCCGACGCCGCGACACAGCTCAAGTACATGAGCCGCCTGGTGCGCATCAACGGTGTTTCCTTCACCGCCGGCGGACAGGCGTTCTCAGAGGCTGAGAACAGCACTGACCGCGAGATTGTTGACGACAACGGCAACTCGCTCCCCGTCAGCAACAGCAACTATGCGTCCTTCCGCGCCAACATCCTGCCCAAGGGCATCGTGGACATCGTGGGACAGCTCAGCTACACCGCCAGCAAGGGATTCTTCCTGTTGCTCCGTTCGGCAAGTGATGTCATCCCCGTCGGAACGGGTGGCACCAAGGCCGAACCCTTCACCGTTGCTGAGGCCATCGAGCGCCAGAACACCGGAGCTAAGGGATGGGTCGGCGGTTACATCGTCGGTGCTGTCGCTCCCGAGGTGACCACCGTCAGCAGCAATGCCGACATCGAGTGGCAGGCTCCCACCACCCTCGATAACACCCTCGTCATTGCCGACGATCCCGAGTGTAAGGACTACACCAAGTGCCTCATCATTCCTCTGCCCCAGGGCTCATCATTCCGTGAAGATGTCAACCTCAAGAACAACCCCAAGGCCTATAAGACTTACCTCAAGGTGAAGGGCGTGTTCGCTACCTATATGGGTGCAGCCGGCCTTACCAACGAGGGCTCCTATGACGAGTTCATCATCGACCTGCCCGTCATCTCGATCGTCGAGGGCTTTGACAGCGGCATTCCTTCCAACTGGACGAACCTGGCCGTCAGCGGTGGCAAGTATTGGGACACCTACAAATACACCAGTGGCGGTAGGGAAATCATTTGCGCCCAGTTCAGACCTCAAAAGTCGAGTTCTGCCATCGAGACATGGCTGATTACTCCCAAACTGGACATCAAGAACGCTCGTGACAAGATCTTCAGCTTCACATCCGAGGTCCACAAGGACGGCAATAATAATCTGGAACTCTACCTGCTTGACTCCAAGGATCCCACCACGGCCACTGTCAAGGTGAAACTCAATCCCACCTGGCCTCCTAAGCCCTCCAGTGGCTATAGCGCATGGGTTTCCTCGGGTGTCATTGACCTGAGCCAGTGGGAAGATGGTGAGTATTACATCGGCTTCTGCTACGATGCACCTGCCTCTGATGCCCTCACCACATGGTGTATCGACGACGTTCAGTTCAATCCTAGCGGTAAATCGCTCAACGAAGTCGTGACCGAGTCCGACTTCGAGACGATTCTTCAGGGACAGGAGAGGGACTACACCACCACGCTGGGCACCTATACCTCTGATGCCGGCTGGGTAGCCACCAACTGCAGCATCCTCAAGGGCGGTGACGGCGACAACAACCCCGTGTTCGCCTTCATCGGCAAGTCGCTCGACGGTACCACCTGGGCTAAGGCTCCCACCATGTGCGGTGGCACGACTACCGTCGGTACCATTGTCTCCCCGACCATGAAGGGCGGCATGAAGCAGCTCCGCTTCAGCTACGGCTGTGCTTACTCTGGCTCGGTGCTCTCCTTCCGCGTCGATATCAAGCAGAACGGCAGTGTGGTCAAGACTTGGACCGTCTCCGACTACCAGGTAGTGCAGAGGCAGGCCTACACGTTCAGTGAGAACTGCTCTATCAATGGCGAATTCACCATCGAGTTCACCAACCTCTGCCCGTCGAACGCTACCGGCAACACCCGCGACCGCGTTTCCATCTGGAACGTCAACTGGGACTCGGCCAACTGATGCGGGCTCTAGATTCTAAGGACTAAAAAAACTTGTTACTATGATCAAGAAAGCATTATTCATGGCCCTGGCGCTGGCAGCTCTACTGCCGGCGCTGGCCCTGGGCCAGGAGCAGCAAGACCAGGAGGAACAGCAGCTGGAACGCCGCTACACCATGTATGGCGTGATGTTCTACAACCTGGAGAACCTGTTCGACACCATCAACAATAATGGTGTCTATGACTTGGAGTTCTCGCCCCAGGGCGCTCGCCAGTGGAATGGTACCAAATACTGGCAGAAGCAGCACAACATGGCCTATGCCATCAGCCAGATGGATGTCAAGGGCTCGCCAGCCGAGGGTCCCGTCATCATCGGCGTGAGTGAGATCGAGAACATCACCGTGCTCCAGGACCTCGTGCGTCAGCCCGAACTCAAGGACCGCCGCTACCAGATTGTCCACCATGACAGTCCCGACCGTCGTGGTGTGGATGTGGGATTGCTTTACAACCCGCGTTTCTTCAAGGTCTTGAATGTCACCAACCAGCGCATCAACAAGTACCTGCCCGACTATCCCGAGTTCCGCTCGCGTGACCAGCTCTGCGTCACTGGCATGCTCGCTGGCGAGAAGGTTTCGGTCATCGTCAACCACTGGCCTTCACGCCTCGGCGGTGAGGAGCAATCGAGCTACCTGCGCGAGGCTGCCGGACGCATGGCCCGCGAGACGATGGATTCGCTGCTGCTCGACGACCCCAACCAGGGCATCATCTTCATGGGCGACTTGAACGACGACCCGCAGAACAAGTCCTGCAGCGAGGCCATCGGTGCCAAGAAGGAAATCAAGGACTGCCCGGGCGACGGCACCTGCTTCAACCCGTGGTGGAACATCCTGGGCAGGGGCATCGGCACCCTGGGCTACAAGGGCAACTGGAACCTGTTCGACCAGATTATCTTCACCGACTACTTCCTGCGCAACTACGACAGCAAGGACAAGCCCACCTTGACCTTCTTGCGCGCCGAGGTGTTGAACCGCAAGTTCCTCCGCAGCAGCGAGGGCGACCGTCAGGGCTACCCCCTGCGCACCTTCTCGGGCGGTGTCTTCCTGAACGGCTATAGCGACCACTTCCCCACGATGATCTATCTCGTCAAGGAAATCAAGTAAGAGATGAAGAAGTTACTTTATATGATTTTAGCGCTGGCAGCATGTCTGCCGGCGCTAGCTTTTGGACAGCAGCAGGAACTGCAGGAGGAACCGGGCCGCCGCTATTCGGTGTATGGCGTGATGTTCTATAACCTCGAGAACCTGTTCGACACGATCAACAACAACGGCCGCCAGGACTATGACTTCACGTCCATGGGGGCTTATCAGTGGAACGGCACCAAGTATTGGCAGAAGGAGCACAACATGGCCTATGCCATCAGCCAGATGGAGGTCAAGGGCTCGCCTGCCGAGGGTCCCGTCATCATCGGCGTGAGCGAGATCGAGAACATTACCGTCCTCCAGGATCTCGTCAAGCAGCCCGAGCTCAAAGACCGCCGCTACCAGATTGTGCATCACGACAGTCCCGACCCCCGCGGCATCGACGTGGCCTTGTTGTACAATCCGCGCTTCTTCAAGGTGCTGAACGTCACCACCCAGCGCATCAACAAGTACCTGCCTGAGGAGCCCGATTTCCGCACCCGTGACCAGCTCTGCGTCACCGGCATGCTGGCGGGCGAGAAGGTGACCGTCATGGTCAACCACTGGCCCTCGAGGCGCAATGGACAGGAGGCGTCGAGTTACCTGCGCGAGGCAGCCGGCCGCATGGCCCGCGCGACCATCGACTCGCTGCTGCGCGACGACCCCAACCAGGGCATCATCTTCATGGGCGACTTGAACGACGACCCGCAGGACAAGTCCTGCAGCGAGGCCCTCGGCGCCAAGCGCGAGATGGCTGACTGCCCGGGCGACGGCACCTGCTTCAACCCGTGGTGGAACATCCTGGGCAGGGGCATCGGCACCCTCGGCTACCGGGGTAACTGGAACCTGTTCGACCAGATCATCTTCACGGACTACTTCCTGCGCAACTATGAGAGCAAGGACAAGCCCACCTTGACCTTCTTGCGTGCCGAGGTGCTCAACCGCAAGTTCCTCCGCTCCAGCGAGGGCGAGCGCCAGGGCTACCCCCTGCGCACCCACTCAGGCGGCATTTTCCTGAACGGCTACAGCGACCATTTCCCCACGATGATCTATCTCGTCAAGGAAATCAAGTAATAACCAGGACTTGAAGTTTTCAACAAGGGGCAGTCACTGCAATGGTGGCTGTCCCTTGGCGTTGCTGTGGTGGCCCCTTGTGCCGCGCTCTGGGTGATTGTTGCCACTAGCGTGGCGGTCCCCCGTGTCGCGGCTTTGTCGCGGCCCCGCGTGGTGGTTGCTGGAGCCGTGGCGGTCCCCTGTGTCGCGGCCCCTGGTGGTGGTTGCTGGAGCTGTGGCGGTTCCCTGTGTCGCGGCTTTGCCGCGGCCATTTTCAGCCTTTTCCCTTCAGGGAAATCACGCGCGCCATCTCGTTGAGGTCAAGACACTGGCTGCGGCTGATGAGCCTTCGGTCGCTGTGGTGCTCCCAGGGGGCGAGCATGAGGAGGCGGCCCTGAGCGCAGGCATCGAAACGGCGACCTCCTGGTTTGGCGAGGGGTGCGAAGCCATTCTCTTGTAGTATAATGATGGGGAAACCGTGCTCGAAGGCGGCCCTCATAACGGCTTTCTCTCCAGGGCTGATGCTCGGGGAGACGAGGACTGCACCATTTTGGGCATGTGACAGGAAATCATGGCAGGTCTCGTGAATCTGGTCCGGGGTGAGTCGGCGAGTGCACTGGACCTGCACGAGCCATGCTGCATCGAGGAGGAAAATGTTACCCAGGGCAGCGAAGGTATAGTCTCCGACCCGGATGTTCCTCTGGACGCTGAATAAATCGGGGTGGGTACGCTTGATGGCGAGGCGGCGAGGATTGTCGTGGATGTAGTCCTTCATGCGCTGCAGCTGGCCTTCTCGTTCGAGAATCATGTCGTTGTAGCCTTCTTCCCATAAGGCGGGCAGGTCGTCCTTGACGAGTTCTTTGTAGGCATGGTTACAACTCACCTTGAAGCCATTGATGATTTTGCCCAGATGGACCGGGATGCGCTCCTTGACAAAAATGATCGCATGGAGATGATCGGGCATCAACTGATGGGTCCAGATGGCAATCTGAGGGTAGAACCGAGGAATGTCCAGGAGGGCTTGAAGTACAGCTTGGCCTAATGGGGAAGGCTGAAGGTTGGCGGGCTCGTTCTCACCATTGCCGGTGACAGTGCCCAGGAGCGGCCGGCGCCCCTTGACGACCAGGGTAATCATGTAGATGCATCGTGCTAGGTAGTCGTGCCCGACGCGGCGGCGTTTCATCGACGGCTTCAAGTCGCCAGCATACTTCTTCTTGCTTTTATAACGCTCCCAATCCATAAGGCAAAGATACCCTAAGTTTATCGCACGGGCAAGGAAATGATGAAAAGATTTCCTGCGGGCAGGTATTTCCCTGGCTGGCCGTGGCGGAGCCCCGGCACGGAGAACCGCTACCGCGGCCCCGGGTGGAGGTTGCTGGAGTTGTGGCGGTCCCCTGTGCCGCGGCCCCTGGTGTTCGCGTGAAAAGAAAAAAATAAAAAATGCGGGTAAAAAGTCATTATTATTTTGTATGTGTTGTAATTTGTGTGTAATTTTGCACCCATATTCGGGGGTGGTCCCGAATAGCTTACAGTGGTTATAGAAATATGAAACCGATTGGTTTATGGATGGAATTCATGATCCGTCAGTCGCTTAATCTTCCAGACTGTGCGACTAGAGGGGATGTGGGTTCCTTTTTTCTTTTTTAATTATTCCCTCAAGGAGGTCTAGTATATAGTAATCAACTTTAATAACTAATATTATTCACTTAATTTCATTTAGGTAAAATGAAAAAACTACTAACCTTTTTCTTATTGGCCCTACTGACCTTCGGAGTCGGTTGGGCAGAAACGGTGACGTACAACATTGGTGCATCGTCACCTGCATCATGGTCTGGTGGCTCAACTGGAGCAACTTCATGTACCACACCAGATGGCTTTGTAATTAGTATTTCTTCTGCAAATTCCAACAATGCAGGATATATTGGTTGGAATTCAG
The DNA here is from genome assembly GCA_902760865.1 of uncultured Bacteroidales bacterium. GTDB lineage: Bacteria > Bacteroidota > Bacteroidia > Bacteroidales > Muribaculaceae > Sodaliphilus. The sequence continues at coordinate 32,996 of CACWID010000030.1, forward strand.
GTAATACTACAATGACAATCAGCCATGAATCTTATGTATTACAATCTATTGTTGCAACTTGTTCAAATGGAGATCCGAGCAAAGTAACTGTTGCATCTGGTAATGGTTCCATTACTTATACCAATGGTTCCTTTACTTGGACCACTGGATCGAGTGACGAGAAATCTGTATCATTAAACTATGTTTCTGGTAAACAATTAAGAATTAGTAAATTAGTAATTACGTATTCTAGTGGCAGCACTCCTGTTCAGGAGAACTGGTATCGCAAGGTGACTAGCGCTAGTAGCTTGGTCGCTGGCAAGAAGTATATCATTGTCAATGAGGCCAGTGGTGTCGGTATGGGCGCGCTTAATTCCAACCGATATGGCGTTGGCGTTACTGGACTTATTTTCGATAACGGCAGAGTCGATATCGGTGGCACCGATGTCATGGAGATGACATTAGGCGGTTCGTCAAATGCTTGGACGTTCTACATGGGTGGTAACCAATACTTGAGCAATTCCAGCTCAAGCACGAACGCTTTCTTCTCTGCCTCATCTGTACAGACATCATCTACAGATATCACGAAGTGGACTATTACTCCAAGTGCTGATGCCTGTGCAATACAGAGCAACTATGTAACGGCACAATACGTCCGATTCAATTCTTCTGGTCTGTTCGGCACTTATGGAATTAATTCGCAGTCTGCCGTAGCGCTCTATGTAGAGGATGATGGCAGCACTCCTGCTGATGCTTGCGCTGATCCTGTATTTGATCCTGATGGTGGCGTTTTCACTGGCTCCGCCAGTGTTACCATCACCAGTGCTACTGAAGGTGCAACCATCTATTATACCACCGATGGAACTGATCCCGTGGTGAACAGGAGCAGCATCGCCAATGGCGGTACTGTCGAACTGACTGAGAGATGCACCCTCAAGGCCATGGCCGTGAAGAGTGGCATGGAGAACAGCAACATCGTCACCAGCCAGGCTTACACCATCAATCCCGCTGGCGGTGGCGGTAGTGGCCCGTTCACCCTTGTCACTGATGCCTCAACGCTTGAAGCTGGTGATGAAATCATCTTCGTCAACAGAGGTGATGCGGGTACCGCCGATGCAATGAGTACGACGCAGAATAACAATAACCGTGGTGTGACAGCTGTGACAGTGAGCGGCAGTAAGACTGTTTCTGCAACTGATGAAACTCAGATTTTCACACTTCAAGGCGGCACTGGCGCTTGGTACTTCTATACTGGCTCTGGTTATATCTATGCGGCAAGCAGTAGCAGTAACCACTTGAAGACGGAGGATGTTGCCGATAACAATGCCAAGGCAACCATCTCGATCAGCAGCGATGGCGAAGCAACCGTAGTTTTCCAGGGTGATTATACACATAATAACCTGCGTTATAACTCCAATAATGGCTCTCCCCTTTACGCTTGCTATTTAAGTACCTCAGGCACGCCTAAGCCATTCATCTATCGTCGCAGTGGTGTTCCCAGCACCGACCCGAGACTGGAGATTTCTCCCGAAACCCAGACGATCAGTGACGCGGCACCTGCCTCGTTGACGATTACCGGTGAAAACATCAACGGTAACATCAATGCCAGCTTGGCTAGCAATACTGACTGGTATCTGAATCCCACTTCGTTCGGCAATGAGGGTGGCACAGCCTCCTTGACCTATACGGGCCGCGCCCTGAGCGCCAGCAACACCGTGACCGCTAGTGCCAGTGGCGCTACCAGCGTGTCGGCTACAGTGAACTACATTGCTGACCTGTATATCGTTACTGACAATGGCTCGACGGGTAATTGGAATTTCTCAAGCGGTACCCAGATGACCAATAACAATGGCGTCTATACCGCCACCTTTACCGCCCCCAACCCTAACACTTTCATCCTGTTTGCCAGGAAGACGGGTGACGGCGTGAACTGGAATACTCGCTACGTTTTCGGCCCCAACAGCAATGGCGACTGGTGGCTTGATTCAAGCGGCAACGGCGGTGGTAACATCGACCTCTATGACGATGATCCCATCAAGATCCAGGGTGCCGGCATTTACATCGTCACCATCGATGCCAACGCTGGCACGTTCACCATTACCAAGCAGAACATCAACGTGACGATTACGCCCGCCGATGGTACCCATTTCACGGGCTCGACCGTCAGCGGTACCATCACGAGTGATCCTGCCGGCACCATCGAGTGGAGCACCGATGGCAACAACTGGCAAGCCTATACCGATGGCTTCACAGCCACGGTTGACCAGGTGGGTGGCAGCGTGACAGTCTATGCCCGCTCGACGAGCAACGGCGTGACCAGCGACGTGGTCAGCGCCACCTATACCCGCGACTTTGCTCCCGCTCCTGAGGCTCCCAGCTTCAGCATCGGCAGCAGCGCCGTGGCAGCAGGCACAGTGATCACCATCACTGCCCCCGAGGGCTGCACGCTCTTTGTTAACGGTGAGCAAGTGACCAACCCCTATGACGTGACCATCAACAGTGCCACCTCGATCACTGCCTACTGTGTGAACGACGAGGGCACCCTGAGCACGACGGTGACCAACTCTTACACCATCGCAGCTGTCTGCAACGCCATAATTGAGTTTAAGGACAGTGATACAGATGCCTCGGCTACCACCTCATGGAATGCTATGAGCGACTATTTTGAGGCTGGTAAAGATTACCTCGACGGTGCATCCAACATTTCCAGTGTCTTCAAGGGCACAACGGGTCTCAAGTATGGCAACTCGAGCAATGGTGGTACCATCACCTTCAGCCTCGACAACGAGACCGAGTGGAAGGTGAGCCACATCACCCTGAATGCCAAGAGTTATAACGGCAACAATGTCACCTTCACCGTGTCGACCGATAACGGCCAGTCAGAGACCACCTCTGCAATCGGCAGCAACTTGGGCGGCTATACGCTCGACTTCGACGGCACGGCAATCACTTCGATTACCATCAGTGCCACTGCCCGTGCTTACTTGAAGGGCTTCACGATCACTTATGACTGTGCACCTGTTGTTGAGGCTCCCGTGATTAAACCTCACACCGGTACCTACTATTATGGTCAGAATGTTGTAATCACTGCTGCTGAGGGGACCACTATCCATTACACCACCGATGGCAGCGAGCCGACGATCGACAGCGACGTGTATAGTGGTTCATTCTGGCCTGCCTTCATACCAGGCCGCACTTACACCGTCAAGGCCATCGCCGTTGATGGCAATGGCAACATCAGCCCTGTATCGACTGCAACCTACACTTGGGCTACTCCCTCGGTGACGATCACTCCTGGCAGCAAAGACGTGGCAGCCTCGAGCGTGACCGTGATGTTGACCTCCACTCCCCCTGAGGCGAACATCTATTACACCACCGATGGCAGTAATCCCACGACCGGCAGCCTTGAGTATATTGACGCTTTCAGTGTCAATCTGCCCGAAGTCGGTGACCAGGTTACCGTGAAGGCTATCGCTGTTGTCAATGATTACTACTTCAGCGAGGTGGCCAGCGCCACCTATACCCGTGTGGAGAAAGTGATTGACGTGAATGCTCCGTTCTTCTCGCCGCTAGAGAATCAGACCTATTACGGCGCGCAGACCCTGCAGATCGCCAGCACGACGCCCAATGCCGACATCTACTACGAGATCGTTGAGGTGGACGGCACTACCGCTCCCGCCGCCAGCACTGTGGATGATCCGACCAAGGCTTCGACCCACTATGACGGCACGCCCATCAACTTGACTGTAGGCAAGAGCTACTATGTGAAGGCTATTGCCTATGTGGGTGACTTCGCTAGCGCCATCAGCGAGGGTTGGTACACCATCAAGAGTACCGACGAGTTTGAAGGCGAGAGCGGTGTGACCTACGTGGCCAACATTGCCGAGTTCAATGCTCTGGGTGAAACTACAGCGACAGTAGGTTTCATGAACCCCGTTCAGGTAGTGTTTATGTCAACCTACCAGAACGATGGCGAAACCGCTGAGTTCTGCTACATCCGTGACAACAGCGACTATGGCTGTGTTTACTTTGGCAAGAACAACACAACCTACCACCGCACGATCTTTAAGATGGGTGACTGGATTGACGGCACCCAAGTGAGGGGTCTTGTAAACGTCTGGGAAAATAATTTCCACAACCAGATGGGCTCTTCAAACCATTCTGCCATCAAGTCTTGGCCCTCAACCCGTCTCGACTGGAGTGAAATCATTCCCGAGACGACCACCACGAGCAGCATTGCCAGTGGTACTGCTGAAGGTGACAACCTGTGGGGACACTATGTACACTTGCGCTACACCTCGATGAGTGATGTCGCAGCTGATAATGATGGCAAGTATAAGGGTTCGATAGTAGATGAGACCGGTGCTAACACCTACTACGACAAGTTCTATCGTTGGAGCGGTTTATCTACGAGCCTTGGTAACTATAACCAGGCCTTCTTCAATGGCAAGGCTGCTGACGGTGCGACCTTCGACGTGTATGGCATCGTTGATTATTACAAGCCTGATTCAAAGCCGTTCCAGGTTTGTCCCATCGACTTCTTGTGGGCTTACCAGCCTGTCATCACTCCTGCCAGCAATGACCAGTGCACCAGCCAGCAAGAGGTGGAGATTACCGTCCAGACCCCCGAGTGGACAACGACGGCTCCCACCATCTACTACAAGACCGATGACATGGATGACTGGGCAGTGTACACCGGCCCGATTCTGGTGAACTCCGACACCCACATCGAGGCTTATGCCGCAATTCCCGCCGAGAAGACCGACGGAACCAACTACAACGACGTCGTTCTTTCTAAGGTTGTCAGTGCCGACTATGAGTTTGTCGGTATTGAGGAACCCTCAATCGATCCTGGCAACATGGTGATTGAGTTGGATAATGGTGGGTTTGCAGAACCGATTGAAGTCACGGTAACCGATCATAATGAGCCCGGTAGCGGTGCAGTTACGTTAGTCTATCTCATCACCCAAGATGAGACTATGGATGGCTTCGACCCCTATGATCCTGAGGGTGCTCATTATACCGTAAGTGCAGGAGAAGAATGCATTCTGGATGAACCAATTACCAGAAACACCACCGTTCTCGCTATCAGCTACGTCGTAGTCGATGGTGAATACTTGTGGAGCAACCCGGTAACCGCAACCTACACCTTCGTGGGAACCAACGGTATCGAGTACAACCTCGTGAAGACGACTCCTCAGCCGGGTTATGTCTATGTGATCGTCAACAAGGACGCCAACATGGGTATGAGTACGACCCAGAACTATAATAACCGCGGCAGTGTCGGTGTGCTGTTCAAGGAGGATACCAATCGCGAGACCGTCTATGGCAACGAGGATTTGGCGCAGTTCGTTCTTGAGAGCACCAATGGCGGACGTTACTATTTCAAGAACATTAATGGCGGTGGATATCTGGTGGTAACTACCAATGAAGTTGCCAACCTGAGCACCAATGCCGAAGCCTCAGTCTATAGTGAGGCTAGCGTAGCCATTGGCTCGCAGGATGCAGGCTATCCTGCTACCATCACGTTCAACTATGACGGTACCAACCGCTACTTGCGCTACTTCGCTAACGGACGCACTTTCTCGACCCATAGCAGCGCCTCGATTAACGAGGACGTATTCCTCTATGGCGCTGAAGCAACTCCGCTTGCTTATATTGAGTCGAGCGTCGAAGAAGGCTCTCAGGTAATCGTGAGCGACGAACTCATCGCTACCTGGTCGGTAGTGAACCCCGAAACTGGTGAAAAGTTCTTGTGGGCCAAGGACCAGGGGAACCTCTCGATTGACAAGCGACCCGCAATTGATTACAGATATCAGAGTGACTATGTCAAGAATATTCTCGGGTATGGGGCAGATTACGAGTACTGGGACGAGAGCAACTGGGTAATCCTGGACTTTGCTGGAATCGATGCCAATCCCGACGATTATGTCGGCTTCAAGATCAAGGCAGGTACCGTCGCTGGTCAATATACCGATGACGTTAACTACCGGATCATGTTGGGAAATGCTCCTTCACTGTCCACCGATTTGACCTATCAACAGGATGCACCAGAGTATCCTGGATGGGAGGGACCCTTCGCCGATGAACTGGTGGGTAGCTCGTATAACCTGGGCTACAACTCCTACGTTCCTGCCAACTTCATGGTCGAGAACCACAACCACTATGACAGCGACGGCAACGTTGTCGGCTTTGTGGCCGATGAGACCGCATTGCCTGGCCTGGCTGGTGACCAGCTCTACTTCATGAATCCCAAGATTCAGGAGGTAGCCCACATCTGGGCCGTCTGGTGTGGTGATGATGATGCCACGGGCGAGTACAAGAATCTGTTCTCGGTTTATAGGGCCGAGCACAAGCCGAACGAGAACATCAATGCTTGGAACCTGAACGGCACCTTCCGTGTGAAGTGGGACTATAACTGCAAGAACAGGGCATCAGATCCACATGAGAATGTTTATGGACGTGCCACCGGTCTTGTTGAGGGCGTGGCCTATGAATTCCATGCCGCTATCTTCCGTCCTACTGATAATAGGCCCAATAGCCTGAGGGCTGATGGTGAGCCTGAGCCGCAGGGCAGCCTGAACGAGGGCACGCCGTCTCCCGACTATGTGCTCTATCCGCTGGATATAAAGGACGGCGGAACCTGGACTGCAGTGGTTGAAAAGAATGCTCCCAAGACCGTAGTCGGCGTGAGCTACTACAACCTGATGGGTGTCGAGAGCAAGAAGCCGTTCGATGGCGTCAACATCGTTGTGACGCGCTACAGCGATGGCAGCACCTCGACAACCAAGGTTCTGCGCTAGACGACTCTAGTTATCCTGAAATAATCAGGCGACCCCCATCACACACGGGGGCCGCCTGTTTGTTTACTTAATGTGAGTTCGACGAAATTATTGATTGTTAATCAGTGCTTTAGCAACTCCCCCTCTAAGATTAGAGGGGGCCGGGGGGCGTTGATGCTACTATAGGTTTTGCTTCGGTAGCTCATCATACTCCTCCGGCGCTACGCGCCACCTCCCCTATCTTAGGGGAGGAATTGAGCATCAGCAACTTACTTTCGTCGAACTCACGTTAATGACAAAATTTGAATAATTTCCCGTGCGATAGCACGGTTATATTACCGAATCGCAATGATGACACAGCCTCAGTTGCTAACGCGCTGATTTACAATAAGTAGTTTACATTTGCGAGTTAATAACAATCTAAATACTAATTACTTAGCGCCTTGGCGCCTTAGCGTGAGGCCGGCAGGCTGAATCGTCGCCGTCGTCGGTAGTGTTCAAAAAATTCGTTAAAAGTGGCGCTGTGTTCAGAATAATATGTACATTTGCAGGTTAAAACGAGAGAAATATACTAACAAAAGACAAAACGATATGCGCAAATTGTTTTTTCTGCTGCTTGCAGCAATCACAGCATTTGGAGGAGCGGCAGTGACCGTCAACAACACGGCCGGTCAGCTGTCCACCAAGGTTTCCAACCTCCAGATTACTGAATTGACCGTCACAGGCACCATGGACGCCCGCGACTTCCTCTTCATCACCGAAGAGCTGAACGAGCTCACGTCCATCAACCTCCAACAGGCGACGATTGTCCCCGTCAGCAACGGAATGGTGCTCTATGGCACGGTGACCAACTATCCCGCCAATGAGATTCCCAGGACTGCATTCTTCGGCAAGAAGTTGACGTCTGTCACGCTGCCCAACAACATCGAGTCCATCGGCTTTGCGGCCTTCGCCGGCTGCTACCAGCTGCGCAGCGTCACGCTGCCCGCTTCGCTGGTCGCCATCGATGACTATGCCTTCGCCGGCAGCGCGTTGACCAGCGTCAATGTGCCCGCCACGGTCCAGGTCATGGGCAAGGGCGTGTTCGCTCGTTGCGAGTCGCTCACCAGCGCCACCATCGACGCAGCCCACGTGGGTGACTTCACCTTCCTGGGCGCCACCAGCCTCAGCCAGGTCAACATCGGCCCCGACGTGAAGAACTTCTCTAAGGGTATGTTCAACGGCTGCTCTGCCTTGACGGCCCTCAACATCGACCCCGCCTGCCGCATCACCCGCATCGACGACGAGGCCTTTATCAACTCGGGACTGCAGAACATCGACATCGCCAACCTGGGCGTTGGTACCATCGGTGACTGGGCGTTGGCCCAGACCCACCTGAGCGGCATCCAGCTCAGCGACGGTATGACTGCCCTGGGCGAGGGCGCCCTGGCACACAACCCGATGCTGCAGTCGGCCACCCTGCCCGGCATGGGTCATGCCGCAGGTGGACCCAACCGCGCTCCGCACCGTCCGCACACACTTGCCGAGATTCCTGACTACGCCTTTGCCGGTAACGGCAACCTCAACGCGGGCGACCTGCTCCGCGAGGGCGTGGCCACCATCGGCAACTATGCGCTCTATAACGTCAGCGCCGATATCGACACGATGTGGCTGCCCTCCACTGTCGCCTATCTCGGTGACAAGGCTATGGCAGGTATGATCGGCATGAAGGCCCTCAGGACCGACGCAGCCGACGTCCCCGCACTGGGCATCGACGTATGGGCCGGCGTTGACCAGCCCTCGGTACCCCTCATCGCACCCGCTGCGAGCGTATCGCTCTACAAGGAAGCCGACCAGTGGATGAACTTCTTCTTCGAGGAGGGCTACGTCCTGGGTGATGTCAACAACGACGGCCACGTCACTATTGCCGACGTTACCGCCCTCGTCAACGCACTGCTCAGCAACAACACCGGCGCACTCCATCAGCAGGCCGCCGACGTGAACGGCGACGGCAACATCACCATCGCCGACGTCACCGCCCTCATCAACATGCTGCTCAGCGGCGTCTCAAACATGTCCGTGAACACCATCCACTCCCTCGTGAGCGATCAGCTGGTAGCGACCGGTGACGGCTTCGTGCTGCCCGCAGTGACCCTCAGGGCCGGTGACTCACGTTCCATCGACGTTGAGCTGCGCAGCACCGAGCATGACTACACCGCACTGCAGTGCCAGGTGGTACTGCCCCAGGGATTGACACTCACCGCAGTCGAGGGCATCGACCGCGGCGCCGGACACTCCTTCTACATGAGCGCCAGCCAGGTCGATGACAATGTCTACACCATCATGGCAACAGCGATGGACCTCGCCACCTTCGAGGGCGTTGAGGGCAATGTGATGCGCCTCACCGTCACCGCCAGCGACAACTTCACCGCACAGGGCAGCGAGCTCACCCTCGCCAATGTCGTCCTCGTCACCGATGAAAGTCAGGAACTGCTGGCCGACGACGCCATGACCCGCATCAGCGAGACCTCGGGCATCGACGACATTACCGCCACCAGGCAGATCGACACCATCCGCTACATCAACGTGGCAGGACAGGAGAGCGACATGCCCTTCGACGGCGTCAACATCGTCGTGACAACCTACACCGACGGCACTTCCACCACCGTCAAGGTCATCAAGTAAATACCGATAGAACAACTATAGAGGTAAAAAGAAAAATGGGTAAATAATGTCTTAGAAAATTTTTCATGATAAAAGCGCCGCCGCCTGAGAAGGCCGCGGCGTTTTTTTATTGGCATATGCCCATCAGAAATCTCAGAAAATCCAGTTGTTAGGAATTCCCTAGAAATCGGCGATGGTGCGGGCGACTTTGAGGATGCGGTCGTAGGCGCGGGCGCTCATGTTCATGCGCTCCATGGCGTCGCGAAGTTTCTCCAGGCCGGCGGCGTTGGGCTCGGCGTATTTGTGGAGCAGGGACGGGGTCATCTGGGCGTTGCAGTGGATGCCGGGTTCGTCCTTGAAGCGGCGTTCCTGCAGCATCCTGGCGGCAATGACGCGCTGGCGGATGGCAGCGCTGGGTTCGCCCGGAGCCTTGGATGACATCTGGTCAAAATCAACGGGCTGGACTTCTATCTGCAGGTCAATGCGGTCGAGTAGCGGCCCCGAAATCTTGCTCATGTAGTGGGTGCGCTGGTACTCGTTGCAGACGCATTTCTTCTTGGGATGGCCATAGTATCCGCACGGACACGGATTCATCGAAGCCACGAGCATAAACGACGCTGGATATTCCGTCGAATATTTAGCCCTCGAAATCGAAATTATCCTGTCCTCCAACGGCTGCCGCATCACCTCAAGCACATTTCTAGAAAATTCAGGCAACTCATCCAAGTGGAAGAAATGGTACCATTGCAACAGCCTCACAATCAGCTATAAAGCCCCAAAAAGCACCCAAATATGTACCATATAGGCATTCACAATTATAAATATAAGCTACTATCTATAAAGACCACATCAAACTCAGCCTTATTATTTTTCTTCCTCAGTTATTGCTGATAGAATATCATCTGCTGTAATCTTGGCTAAGTCTATTTTATCAGTGTTGGGAATACCTGCTAATCGAACTGCTTGAGCTTTAATTGTACGCTCAAATAGGTTGCGAACATAACGAGCATTGCCAAAGTCTTTCTCTTTATGGGCTACACATTTTTCAAGATGTTTCTGTACAAGTTGCTCAGCATCGGGCATCAGGTTGAAGTCATACTTTTCTACCATACCTTTATAAATTTGCATCAGTTCGATGGCAGTGTAGTCCTCGAAATGGATATAGCGATTGAAACGTGAGCGTAATCCAGGGTTGGATTCAATGAATTTCTCCATCTCATCGGCATAACCAGCTAGGATAACCACTAGTCGATCTCGGTCGTCTTCCATTCGCTTTACCAATGTGGAAATTGCTTCTTTACCAAAGTCTCCATTACCGCCATCGACAAGAGAATATGCTTCGTCAATGAATAAAACACCATCAAGGGCAGTATCGATAATTCTATTGGTTTTTACGGCGGTTTGTCCAACATATTCCGCTACCAACCCCGAACGATCAGTCTCAATCAAGTGCCCTTTTTTGAGGATACCCAAATCCTTGTAAATGCCCGCCACAATACGTGCTACTGTGGTTTTCCCTGTTCCTGGGTTTCCTGTAAACACGCAATGGTAGGATATGTGAGGAGTTTTCATGCCGGCCTGTTGACGTCGTTGATTCACTTCTATAAAATGTTTCATTGACATTACTTCGGTTTTAACTTGATTTAAGCCAATCAGTTTATCTAAATCCTCGACCGTGGCTGTGGAATCAGGCGAAAACAGTGTGCCCTCATTATCATTAAGGTCTGTCTCTTTACGGCTATGCAATACACTTAACCATTCGCTCCTTTTTGAAGTCATTCCCGCAGCACAAGCGATATACACCGCCATTTTGTTGAGCAACTTGCGTACTTGGGGTATGTATCTATCGCCGTTCATTGCTCTGAGGCCCCATATAAGCGAGAAATCTTCTTCACCAGAATAGGTCACTTTAGTATCAGTTTGATCCCTGAAAAGGATCCACATCTCATTGAGCGTTTCTTTAAATGATATATTGATATCGTCATTCCCGGTCACAATTGACGTGAAAAACCTATAATCCTCATCACTCTTGTGTTTAGAATCTTGGAGGAACATGGTAATTGCGAGCAGAGCTTGACCACTGGCAGTGTCTAGGCTCATGTTGGTGGCTAAGTCTAGGTGTTCATAACAGTAGAAGACATCTTTACCCAACCACAGAATCAATGTATTGTTGAAATTCTCTGGTCCAAAACTACTATCAAGTGTATCTTTATCTTTTGCTACACTCAGCATCGTATTAAAAACCTCTTTGTCATGGCTTATTGTTTTAAGTTGCTTCACTAAGAGGCTCAACGTGTCTCTTAAACCATTATAGTCATCTTCTTTTATCAATATTCTGTGTTGACTGGTAATGGCAGAGGTGCTAATTATTTCATGACTACTTTGAGACGATTCGTTCTCATTCTTTTTGTTATTCTCTGTTATGACACTTGCTCCTAACAGCCATACAACAGGAATTAACAGTAACCAATATGGAGACTGTGACGTGAGTATCAAGGCGATGATTGTAACAACGACACATACAATCAAACACCCAAAATTGCTATCTGATACATTCTTATCTTTTGCCATAGTATTCCATTAATGAAATCTTAACGTGTAATGATTGCAAAATTAATACTCTCTAACAATTTATGCAATTATGTTGGCTTAAATTCAACTATTCACTCTAATTAAAGGAGGGCTCTTTTAATATAGGTGAATGTATTGATTATTAAAAAATTAAGGATTCTATCATAGCGAGTTGCCCATATAGCTTGGGCGGTCGAGGTTGCGGTAGGCGATGGCTTCCATGATGTGGTGGTCGAGGACGTCGGCGCAGGCCTCGAGGTCGGCGATGGTGCGGGCGACTTTGAGGATGCGGTCGTAGGCTCTCGCGCTCATGTTCATGCGTTCCATGGCGTCTTTCAGTTTTTCAAGGCCGGCGGCGTTGGGCTCGGCGTATTTGTGTAGCAGGGAAGGTGTCATCTGGGCGTTGCAGTGGATGCCGGGCTCGTCCTTGAAGCGGCGCTCCTGCAGCATCCTCGCGGCGATGACGCGCTGTCGGATGGCGGCGCTGGGTTCGCCCGGAGCCTTGGATGACATCTGGTCAAAATCAACGGGCTGGACCTCGATTTGTAGGTCGATGCGGTCGAGCAGCGGGCCCGAAATCTTGCTCATGTAGCGGGTGCGATGATACTCGTTGCAGACGCACTTCTTTTTGGGATGACCATAGTAGCCGCACGGGCACGGATTCATCGAGGCCACGAGCATGAACGAAGCAGGGTATTCGGTCGAGTATTTTGCCCTCGAAATCGAAATTATCCTGTCTTCCAGCGGCTGGCGCATTACCTCAAGCACACTTCGATTGAATTCAGGCAGCTCATCCAAGTGGAAGAAATGGTACCATTGCAATAGCCTTATAGTCAACCATAAAGCCCAATAAACGACCAAAATATGTACCATGAAAGCATTCACAACCACAAAGATACGCATTTTTTTGCAAAAGTCAAATATAATGACGATATTTGCAGATGATTAAAGATTAAATATACGAAATATGAAAAATTTAATAACCATACTGTTATTGGTAATTCTATTACCCGTTATTGCCATTGCTCAAGATTTTGAGGTCGATGGTATCTGTTATAACATAGACCAATATGACTATTACCTTTCTGGTGCCATTGTGACTTATAACCTTAATAATTCTTATAGCGGTGACGTGATAATTCCATCTACCGTTATATACAATGGCAAGACATATACAGTCAATGGCATCGGCAAAAAAGCTTTCTATGGATGTGGCGGTCTAACTAGTGTTACTATCCCATCCTCAGTCAAATCCATTGGGGAGTATGCGTTTGGTGCCTGCGCTTCTTTGAACACTCTTAACTTTAATGCCGTATATTGTGAGGACTTAAGTTATAATGTCTATAATGTAGAGAATACATCTTCTTACTATGGATCCAATATTACAACTATCAATATTGGGGAAAACGTTCAGAGAATTCCTGCTGGTCTCGCTTATCATTTGATGAAATTGAAAAGTATCACTATCCCCTCATCGGTCACATCCATTGGCAACTCCGCCTTCTGTTGCTGCGGACTAACTAGTATCACTATCCCTTCATCGGTCACATCCATTGGCAACTCCACTTTCCAACACTGCACAGGACTAGTCAGTGTAGTAATGGGTAACTCGGTTACATCCATCGGCAATTCGGCCTTTATGGATTGTGATTACATGACCAATGTTATCATTTCTGATTCAGTCACTTCAATTGGTGATTGTGCGTTCTATGGTTGCAACAGTTTGACAAGCATTACAATACCAAAGTGTATTACTTCCTTTGGAAAATACGTTTTTTCAGGATGTATTTAGAGACCTCAAACCAACCATGAACAGCACTAAACAACCAAATGTAAAATACTGAAATACAGATACTTTTAGATTTTAACACTTCGAGGCGTGTTTTTGGTTGCTTCGGAAATTCCCTATATTTTTGCCACGTATTTCTACCGCAGGGAATTTACGGGGCTTTATTTTTGCCACATCGTGAACGGAGTTGACAAAGGTTGC
>CACWID010000031.1 GCA_902760865.1 uncultured Bacteroidales bacterium
GTCGGTGTAGGTGGTAACGACGATGGTCATGCCGTTAGCCTCCTGCATCTCCTGACCGGCCATGTTGAAGTAGCGTACGCCAGCAACGGTCTTGCCTGCATTCACCTCGTCGATACCTACGATGGGCGATACGTAGCACTCATAAGCGATCTGGTAGCTGGGAAGCTTGCCGTCGGCTACGGCGTAAGCCTCAACGCGATACAGACCCTCGCCAGTGAAGCTCAGAATGTCCTCATACTCAGCCCACTCGCTCTCGGTACCGTCGGGATAGATGATGCGGTAGTAGATGGTGCTAGGCTCGGTGGGGATGATCTCAACGAAGTAAGCGTGGATGCCGTCCTCGGTGTAGCCGTTGAAGGTGGGAGCTGCGGTCAGCTCGGTGGGCTCTTCGGGAGTCTCGCCAGCCTCATAGGTGAAGGTAGCCTTGGGCAGGAACTTGTGGAGGGCATCACTCGGAGTGCCATAGGACATGTAGTGCGAGTAAGAAGCGTTGTTCTCGGTAGCTACACCCAGGAAGTAGGTGCTCGTCCAGTTGTAGTCACCCTCGATCGAAACGCTCACCTCCACCAAGAGGTTTCCACCCTTGTACTCATAGGGAGTGTACAAATCAAAGACTAACTCGTTGCGGCCATAAATGACATCCATAGCGGAAACAACAGTTGCACCGGTCACAGCGGTAGTGGTCTCAAAGCCGTCCTGTTCAACGGTCTTGAACGCCAGCTCAAGTTCGCAATTCTCAAACTCGATAACCTCCTCAGGATAGAACTTCACCTGAGTGATCTTGCCATTCTGCATCTCGCTGAGCATCTCGGCGGGATAGATCATCTGGCTCATGGTACCCTCCTGATCAACATACCAGCCATTGATGGGAACCAAGTAGTTGACGTCAGAACCATCACAAACGGTCAGCACATTGGCCTGAGCGGCAAATGCCATAGCGGCCACAGCAACTAAAGTAAAGAGCTTTTTCATGTTACAATAGTGATTTAAAAGTTAAACAAATATGAAATTAATAATTGAACGTCTGCTGTTATTATGCGCACAAAAGTACACACTATTTCCTTTCACCACAAGAAAAAACGCGAGAAAAGGCGCAAAAATATGCATCTTTTCTCGCATTTGCCAATTAAGCATAAAGCCTAATCGATTGATAATCTTTTCAGTACCGTTAACGCTATCGGTATAGGCCGTAACGACGGGGTCACTTGAGCAGACCGATGGAGCGCTTCAGGAAGCGGTCCAGGCCCTCGCCCTTGAGCATGTTGTTGCTCAGCAGGGCGATGTCGATGAGCTGATGGACGCGGCTCTCGCCGGCGGCATAGGCCGTGATGAGGTTCTCCTTCTTCTGTCGCAGTTCGTCGAGGTGCTTCTCGTTGTCCTCGAGGTCCTTCTTCTTGTCCTCGGGCAGTTCCTTATTGTCCTTCTTGAGGTCACGCAGGGCGTTAATCACGTTCTGGGTGGCGTTGATATCCTCATTGACAGGCTTGATCTCGGCATCCAGTGCCTTCTCGGCCAGGTCAACAATCTTCTGGACGAGGGGGTGCTTGGTGTTGAGCACCATGCTGTACATGTCGGGCATCTCGCCATAGAAGCTCATGCCGGGCTGGAAGCGGGCCATCTCCTTCATGCGGCGCATATACTCGGCCTGCACGATGACTACGGGCTTGTCCTCGGGCGACATGGCGGCGAAGGTAACCATGAACTCGGCCTTCTCGACGGGCGGAATCTGTGACTTGAACAGGGTCTGGGCGATTTCCTGCTGCTCGGGGGTGAACTGCGGCTTGTTCTCGTCCTGCTTGCGGATGAGGTTGTCGAGCACGTCGCTGTCAACGCGCACAAAGCGCATCTTCTCCTGCTTCTGCTCCAGCATGCTGGCAAAGTGCACGTCGAGCTCGCCGTTCATCAGCAGCACGTCATAGCCGCGGTCGGTGGCAGCCTTGATGTAGGCATACTGTGCCTCCTTGTCGGTGGCGTACAGGCAGATGAGGTTGCCCTCCTTGTCGGTCTGCTCGCCCTCGATGAGCTTGCGGTAGTCCTCAATCTTGAAGTACTTGCCGTCGGTGTTCTCGAGCAGGGCAAACTTGAGGCCCGAGTCACAGAACTTCTCGTCGCTCAACATGCCGTACTCGATGAAGATCTTGATGTCGTTCCACTTCTTCTCGAACTCGTCGGGCTGGTTCTTGGCGATTTCCTCCAGACGGGCAGCGACCTTCTTGGTGATATAGGTCGAGATCTTCTTCACGGCACGGTCGCTCTGCAGGTAGCTGCGCGACACGTTCAGCGGGATGTCAGGGCTGTCGATGACGCCCTGCAGCAGCATCAGCCAGTCGGGGACGACGCCCTCGACGCTGTCGGTGACATAGACCTGGTTGCAGTAGAGCTGGATGCGGTCCTTGCGGATGTCCAGGTTGTTCTTGATCTTGGGGAAGTAGAGGATACCCGTCAGGGTGAAGGGATAGTCCACATTGAGGTGAATCCAGAACAAGGGGTCGTCCTGCATCGGCTCGATGGCGTGGTAGAACTTCAGGTAGTCCTCGTCCTTGAGGTCGGCAGGCATGCGCGACCACAGGGGCTCGACGTCGTTGATGACCTTGTCCTTGTCGGTGTCCTGATACTTGCCGTCTTTCCACTCCTGCTCCTTGCCGAAGATGATGGGCACGGGCAAGAAGCGGCAATACTTCTTCAGCAGGCCCTCGATGCGTGCGGTCTCGAGAAATTCCTTCTCGTCATCGTCCAGGGTGAGGATGATGTCGGTGCCGCGCTCGGCCTTGTCACACTCCTCCATCTCAAACTCGGGCGAGCCGTCGCAGGTCCAGCTGACGGCCTTGGCGCCCTCCTGCCAACTGAGGGTGCGGATTTCCACCTTCTTGGCGACCATGAAGGCCGAGTAGAAACCCAGTCCGAAGTGGCCGATGATAGCATTGGCCGTGTCCTTGTATTTCTCGAGGAATTCCTCGGCGCCCGAGAAGGCGATCTGGTTGATATACTTGTCAATCTCCTCGGCGGTCATGCCGATGCCGCGGTCGCTCACGGTGAGCGTTCCGGCCTCCTTGTCAACAGCGATGTTTACGGTAAGACCCTCGGTCGAGCCCTTGAAGTCGCCGGCACCCTGCAGGGTCTTCAGCTTCTGCGTGGCGTCAACGGCGTTGCTCACCAGCTCACGCAGGAAAATCTCGTGGTCACTGTACAGAAATTTCTTGATAACGGGGAAGATGTTGTTAGTCGTTACCCCAATAGTTCCTTTTGACATTTCTTTCTATATATTTTTTATGTTTTAAGTTGTTAATCATTTTAAGGCCTCGCCTTGGCGTGGCCGCTCTCTTCCCCACTCCACCTCAAATAATATGCCATTTATAATAATGTGACAAATCGTCACCCATGACTGACAACCCTGGCACACCATCCCGCTGGCCGCTCAGGGCAATGCAAGCCCCTGGCCTATAAAACCGCAATGCGCTGACAGCGCAAAAAGTGCTGTCAGCGCAGTAGTGCTATCTAATGTAGTAGTGTAGTCGATGTGTTACAAGTTGATAGCTTGTACAGCACCGTCGCCGCCCTCGCCCAACGGCTAGTCAGTGAGCAGGCGGACGTAGCCGTAGAAGCCGACCTCCCGGTTGATGAGGCTGTAGTGTGTCGGTTCATCCACCACCTCGCAGCAGTCGGGGTCGATGGCGTGCATGAGGCTGTCCCGCAGCTCATCAAACTTGTCGAGCGCTGCCTGCTCGTCCTTGCAGTTATAGACGTCGCTCATCGCGCCGTCCTCAGTCTGATATTCAAAAATCACCCGATATTTCATCATCTTGATACTTTTTTTATAGTTCCTATAGGTGCTATAGTCACTATAGGAAAACTATAGTTTTGTTTACCGGTTGCAGTACATCTCGTCGTAGTAGCGCTGGTAGTCGCCGCTGGTGACGCTGCGGACCCAGGGCTGGTGGTCGAGGTTCCAGCGGATAGTCTTCTCGATACCCTCGGTGAAGGGGGTCTCGGGGTACCAGCCGAGTTCGCGGGCGATCTTGCTGGGGTCGATGGCGTAGCGCATGTCATGGCCGGGGCGGTCGGTGACAAACTGGATGAGGCCGTCGTTGATGTCGTCAACGCTGCACTGCAGCAGCTGCTGGTATTCAGGCTCCTCGCGCATGATGCGGGCGATGATGGCGATGACCTGCTTAACGATGTTGATGTTGCTCTCCTCGTTGAAGCCGCCGATGTTGTACACCTCGCCTACGGTACCCCGGCGCAGAACCAGGTCGATGCCCTTGCAGTGGTCCTCGACGTAGAGCCAGTCGCGCACATTCTCCCCCTTGCCATAGACCGGCAGCGGCTTGCCCTCAAGGATGTTCTTGATGATGAGCGGGATGAGCTTCTCGGGGAAGTGATAGGGGCCGTAGTTGTTGCTGCAGCGGGTGATGTTGACGGGCAGACCGTAGGTCTCGTGATAGGCCATCGTGATGAGGTCGGCGCTGGTCTTGCTGGCCGAATAGGGCGAGCGTGGCGCCAGCGGCGTCTCCTCGGTGAAGAAACGGCGGCCGTAGGTCTTCAGGTCGGTGCGGCCCTGGATCACCTCGCGCACGTCGTCGCTCACCTCCAGCGACTGCGGCTCGTTAAAGTCCTTGCTCAACGAGCCATAGACCTCGTCGGTCGAGATCTGCAGGTATTTCTTGCCCGGGGCATAGGTGTTGTGGCCCTCGGCATCCTTGCCGGTGAACCAGGCCTCGCGGGCGCAGTCGAGCATGTTCTGGGTGCCCAGGATGTTGGTCTCGAGGAAGAGGCGCGGATTGGTGATGCTGCGGTCCACGTGGCTCTCGGCGGCAAAGTTGACGATATAGTCCACATCGTTGTCCCGCATGATGCCCTGCACCAGCTCGCGGTCGCCCACGTCGCCGCGGATGAAGGTCACATTGGGCAACTCTATCTCGCTCTTGATGGAGGCCAAGTTGCCAGCATAGGTCAAGGCATCCAGGATGATGACCTCGATGTTGTCGCCATACTTATTGAGGATGTATTTCACAAAGTTAGAGCCGATAAATCCGGCGGCTCCCGTCACGAGATAAGTCTTCATATCAATAAAGGTTTTAGTTAATGCGCAAAGGTAACAAAAAAACCATTAACTTTGCGGAACAATAATAAAAATATATTCATGATGAGACGATTCATAATGATGATTGTGCTCCTGGCTTGTGCCGTCAACCTGATGGCCCAACCCGTAGCACAGCAGGAGGAAAACAAGGAGCGCAAAAAAGTCGCAGTCGTGCTGTGTGGCGGCGGTGCCATGGGAACCATCCACATCGGAGCCCTCAAGGTGCTGGAAGAGGCCGGAATGCCCATCGACATGGTCACCGGCACATCCATGGGCAGTATCATCGGCGGCATGTATGCTGTGGGCTATGATGCCGACGACATCGAGAGCATCGTCAACAGCATGGACTGGGGCGACATTCTGCGCGACCGCCTGTCGATGAGGAACCAGACGCTTGCCGAGCGCGAGAAGCAGAACATCTACCTGTTCGACTACCGCATCTTCCTGGACAAGAGCCAGGACACGCTGGCAGGTGGCTTCATCCGCGGCATCAACGTCGAGAAGACGCTGCGCCACTACCTGCGCCAGCCCGAGGACATCGACTTCAAGGCGCTGCCCCGCCCCTTCGGCTGCATTGCCACCGACCTGAAAACCGACAGCGAGGTGGTGCTCGACCACGGCTCGCTGGCCCGCTCCATCCGCGCGAGCATGGCCGTTCCCGGCGTGTTCGCCCCCGTGAGGATGGACCCCTACATCCTCGTTGACGGCGGCACGAAGAACAACTTCCCTGCCGACCTGGCCCGCAAGATGGGCGCCGACATCGTCATCGGCGTCAGGACCGACCTGGGCCTGAATGACAAGTACTACTCCACGTCTGACATCCTGGAGCGCTCGGTGGGAGCCGACATCCACAACCGCAGCAACGAGAATGACAAGTACTGCGACCTCATCATCCGTGTCCCCGTGAGGGGCTACTCGGCGGCCCACTTCTACCGCTCGGCCATCAAGGAGCTCATCAGGCGCGGCGAGGAGGCCACCAGGGCACAGATGGACTCCATCATGATGCTCAAGCGCATGGCGGGTGTGCCCGATGACTACAAGCCCGAATACAGCATCATCAGCCTGAACGACATCGACAACACCCGCGCCGGCAAACTCGTGAACGAGGAGAACGCCAAGAACTCCATCAAGGCCAGCGTCGGCCTGCGTTATGACAACGAGGAACTGGTGGCCGCCCAGATCGGCGCGACCTATTACTTCGGCAACAGGCTGGACAAGACGCTGGATCTCACACTCAGGCTGGGCAAGCGCACCATGGGCCGCCTATCTTGGAACATGATGCCCAAACCTCACCGCAAAATCGGCCTGTCCTATGAGATCTGGCACGAGGATATCGACCTCTACCAAGGGAAGCATCGCTCCGATAATGTGAAATTCATCTATCAGAAGGCCAATGCCACCCTGCTCTCATTTGACGCACTCAACCTCAACGTTGACCTGGGCATTGCCTGGGAGCACTACCACCACTATGATTATCTGGCCAACCCATTCAGCGTCAGCTACTTCAGACCCAACGAATACTACTTCAACTACCATGCCCGCGCCCAGTACAACAGCGAGGACCACTGGTACTTCACCCACACAGGTATGCGTGCCGAGGCGCGTTATGCCTACTACACCGACAACTTCGCACAGTGGAAAGGCCATGCCGGCTTCAGCGAGGTGAGCGCCCGCTGGCGCGCGACCTTCCCGTTGACTGCCACGACCCACGTGCAGCCGATGATCTATGGCCGCCTTCTGTTCGGCAAGGACATTCCCTCGCCGGCCATGAACATGATGGGTGGTAACCGCGGCGGCATCTATTACGCCCAGCAACTGCCCTTCTCGGGCTTCGGGCGCTGCCATATCATGGAACGGAACTTGATTGTAGGTGGTTTCAAGGTGCAACAGCGCCTGTTCAAGGAACACTACATCATGGTCAAGGGACATGTCGCCCAGGAAAGCTATGAGCTGGATGAGGTCTTTGACGGCAAGCCCATCTGGGGCGTCCAGGTCGGATACGCCTACAACAGCATCCTCGGTCCCTTGGGCGGTTCGCTCAGCTGGAGCAACTACACCAAGCAGGTCGGCATCTACATCAACCTCGGCTTCGAGTTCTAGCCATAAACTGATTCATCGGCATACAGGCCTGCCGCATCACACAACTGGATGCGACGGGGCTCAGAACCGTATGCCCACCAGTGCCATGAAATCAAGCGTGGAATTGACCAGACGGCTATTCTTGGTCTTGTAGCGATGATGGTCACCGATGCTTTGTAAGCCCACGAAGTAGTTCTTGTGGTTATACACGGCGCCAAGGCGTGCCCGCATGTTTATCGACACGGCACTTGGCATATTGTTCTCAATGTGGAAATGGTTATAGCGGTAGCCCACATAGGGAGTCCCCGTGAAGTTCAGCAGCCACTTGCGGCCCAGCACCCAGTTGTAGCCGTAGCCGAAGAGCAGGCAATAGTCATTGTAAAGAATGCGGGGAGCATCGGCCTTTGTGGGGAAATAGGTGCGTATATCTTCAGACATCTGTTCCACATCAAATTTAACGTCAAAATGCTGCAGGCTGAAGCCGACCAGCCATGAGCCGGCGTTGCGTTTCTGGTATTTCGAGAAGCAGTAGGCCGCGGCCTGGGCATAACGCCGATTGTTGAAGAAGTAATAGGCCGTCAAGCCCATCGCTTTGCGGCTGACGCCTGATTGCCTGAGTTTGTACAGGCCGTTATCCATACCCGCAACATTCTTGATTTTATAGGTGACGTTGATATCATTGTTGTTTTCCCAATAGTAGGCATCGGCGGTAAACCGTGCGCATGTGAACGAGAACTCAATTTTATCAGACAACTTGCCACGATGAATCAAGTTGCTCAGGCCCACCGTGTAGCCCACGCTCACCGCCATGAATGACAACGACAGGCCAACGCTGGACACCAGGTTGCTGTTCATGACCTGGTTCACATTCTTGACCGGATGGCCAATGTAGGAATCCACCCAATTGTCGCTCTTGAAGATGAGTTTCCAGTTCTTGCCGGTCGGCTTGACATAGGCACTGTCATAGCTGTTGAATGCACGGTCGCCCCAGACGTAGGTCTTATAGCAGAACATCACAAACTTGGGATAACCCATGGTGCTGTCCTTGAAGTTCACCCGACCGTGCTTGAGGGCACGCCACCAGTAGCCGCTGTTGCGTGTGGTGTCGTAAGGCTCGTTGAGTTTCGCCTCGACGCGTTGATGGAACCGCTCCTTAGCCTTCTGAATCTTGCTCAGTTGTTGAACGGTATCGACCGATTGTTGCAGGCTGTCTTGCTGCAGGACAACAAGCGGCTCCGATACTTGTCCCCAGGACAGCATCGCTGTGGTGAGCAGTAATGACAATATCAATATGCAACGTCTCATCATCGGTTGCAAAGATAATGAGAAAAAAAGAATACCTGCTTAAAAATCGCTGAAGAAATTCGGGCGGATCAAGATGCCGATGCGCAGGCGCAAGTGATACTTGTTGTAGTCCAGCAGGTTCTCGCCGTAGCCGTCATAGAAATGCAGCATCAGGTATTGGTTGTCCCTCTTGCTGAAGCGGAATCCCAAATTCAGAATCGTGTTGAAGTTGAGGTTCCATCCCTGGCGTTTCACGAAGGTGACATCGGCCACCCAGCGCCTGTTGGCCGAGATAAACTGTGAACCCACCTGGAAGATACCGCAATACTTGAGGATGTCCTTGTTCTGCTGCCCGTCGATGATGGGAATCCATGTCTTGCCATACACCTCCAGTCGAGGGTCGATCACTGCAGCATAGCCAAACGTTACCTTGTTCCAGCTGCGCGATGCCTCACCGTCACGACCGTTGGACTCATGTTCAAGCATGATCGTGGCATTTCCCACAAGTTTACCGTTATGCACAACCAGATTCTGAACACCGATGCCGGGATTGAAGTTCAGATCATGGAAGGGCAACGACTCCTCAAACACGTTCCATATCGCCTTCTGTGAGTATTGCAGGAACAGGTGGCTGTGGAAGGGCAGGATAGACTTGGTGAGCCTGTGGCGGAAGCTGATCTGGAACTTCACGTCGCTGTTGAACTCGGTGGGCTTGGTGTTCAATGCCGTACCACCGACAAAGTAAGTGTCCTTGTAGATGCCAAAAGCCGGGCGGCTGTCAAAGTCATTGATAATGCTGTCGACATTCAATACCTCCTGCTTCGTGGTAATCTGGGCCAGTAAGGGCAAACCGACCAATGCCATTAACGCCAAAAATAATGCTCTCGTATATTTCATAACATCAAGCTTGAAATTTTTATTTAATTGTTTCTATTATCGCTAAAGTATCGTGAATCCTGCCGGAGACATACCAATATAGGTCATGATGATTTTGCCGTTCATCCACAAATGAGTCCGTGACTCATCTGTATCGTTATTATATTCATAGGTGAGCAGATACACGTCATCACCATAGGTGTGGACTCCGACGGCATGTGAACTGGTGCATTCCCATCCCGACAGAAAATGTTCAGGGACACCATCGGTCCACATGGTGGCGAGTGACTTATTGTTGAAATCATACTCAAAGCCTGCCGCATAGATGTGGTCGTTGCACTTTGCCACCGACTCCACGGTACCTAGCAAGTACTCGTCATCTTCTAGCTCCCTGGGGTAGCTGACAGGATAAATCTCATATTCCTTGTCGACCCAGACTGCAGGCAAGTCGTCGATGAAGCCGCCGATGATGGTGTGGTCGCGGTCATAGGCATAGATGGCATGGCACTCGCCCGTAATGGCAGCCCCGGGCATGGGCAGGAATTCTTTCTTGTAATTGGTGTACAATACCGGCAAGTAATGACCATCGGCATTGTCGTCACCGAAGCCGTAACCGATCACATAGCACTTGCCTTCGCTCACAGCGAGCGCATGACTGGCGGGAATGAAGTCATGGAGATCCTCAAGCGGGAAGATGCCGCTGTTCTTCAGCACATTGGGAATATCCAACAGATAGAGATAATAATCCCATTTGGCGATACCATAGGTCCAGTGGTCCACATCATCGATAAAATCGACATGCAGCGTGTTCCACTTGGCGTTTTTCCAATAACCCACGCGATCCTTGCTTTGGGTACCCGACACGAAATAATCATCACCATCGGAAATAATTTCAGCGGCAAAACGGCAGTTCGGCAATTGTGCGATCAAATCACCGACCTGGTCAAAGACATAGCCGTCATGGGTCAGCACCAGCACCGTGCGCTCGTCAACCGGCTTAATGGGGTTGACGGGTTCATCGTGCGTGCATGACGAGAACAACGATAAAGCGCAAATCGCTAACAGTTGATAAAAAATGCAATATCTCATCTAGTCATTTAATTATTTAGTTATCGTGTGGCGCCACCCAGGGCGACGTATAGGGCGATGATGCCCATAGCACCGTTGTACATGTTAGTGGCCTCGTTGAGCTGGGCATTCAGGAGCGATTCCTGGGCTGTGAGCACCTCCAGATAGCTGGCCTTGCCGTTGTCCATGAGTTCATGGGTTCCGATATAGGCAAGCTTCAGCACCTCAATCTGGCGATGATAATAGCCATACTTCTCGACCGATGCCTGGCAGTCGGCCAGCGCATCATTCACCTCGCAGCCGGCTTCAATGACGGTCTGCACATATTGGTTCATCAAGTCCTCCTGGGTCAATTGGTTGATTTTCAGATTTGCCTTCAGCTTGCCCTGGGCGTAGATGGGCTGTGCGAGCGATGCCACGGCATTGAGCAGTATCTTGCCTGGATTGACCACCATCGAGCCGGCACTGTTGGTCCACCCTGCCACGCCCTGCAGGCTGATGGAGGGGAAGAATGCGGCGCGGGCTGTCTGGGTGTTATAGAAAGCCTCTTCCATAGCCAGGTCGGCCAACTTGATGTCAGGCCGGTTCTGCAGCAACTGTGCGGGCACGCCGGTACTGAAACGCCGGGGCAGCGCATAGATGCCCAAGCGGCTGCGCTCGATGTGCCGCGGCGTGATGGCCAACAGGCGGCACAAGGAGTTCTCCATCTGGCGGATGTTGTTGCGCGTGTCGACGATCGACGTTTTCACGTTCAGGTAGGATGACTCCATCTGGTTAACGGCCGTGGAATAGGACTTGCCGTTCTCCCACAGTATCTCCTGGGTCTCAAGCGAGATTTTCCACAGGCTGTCGGTCGCCGTGAGGATTTCCAGCTGCTGGTCAAGCAGGAGCAAGGTGCTGTACTGCTGCGCCACGGCCGAGATGATATTGGCGCGGACGGCCTGCTCGGCTATCTGGGCCTGCTTGAGTACCGCTTCAGACTTGCGCTTTTTGCTCTTGATCGAGCCGAATGCGTCAATATCCCAGTTGACCTGCAGCGGAAGGTTATAGGTCCAGGATGCAGCACTGCCGCCAAATGATCCGACCGATCCCGAGGGTGCCAAAACCACCGACGGGAAGAAGGCCTGCTTGGCAGCGGCAAGCGAAGCCTCGGACTGCTGTATCGCGATACGTGCCGAATTGAGGTCGGCGTTGCGCACGAGGGCCGTGTCGATGAGGCGTTGCAGCAGCGGGTCGGTGAAGAACTCACGCCACGACAGGTCGGCCATTGACGTGCTGTCAGACGCCACTTCCAAGCCCAGGCCGAAGACATCGGCAGGCACCGTCGCTTGGGACTGATACTTGCTGTGCAAACTCTTGAGCGTGTCGCAGCCTGCAAGAGACAGTGCAGCCACACAAATCACCATTATCTTGATTGTTGTCTTCATTGTCAATTTCTCTTATTTTTGAGAGTCCTTTATATCACTCCAAAATTCTAACTCCTAACTCCTAACTTCTAACTCCTCTGCGGCTTTGCCCTGGAATTTCTCATGCAACCGCTGGAAGACCATGAAGAACACGGGCACCACATAGAGCAGGGCCAGCGTGCCGACTGCCATACCGGCGGTAACGCCGAGGGCAAGCACACGGTTACCGTTGGCACCCGCACCACCAGCGATGATGAGCGGAATCATACCCGCAATCATCGTGACGACGGTCATCAGGATGGGACGCAGGCGCTCCTCGCAGGCGGCAAAGGCCGCATCGCGGATGCTCAGGCCCTGGGCACGGCGCTCCGAGGCAAACTCGGTGATAAGGATGGCTGTCTTGGCCAGCAAGCCGATGAGCATGATGACACCCGTCTGCAAGTAGATGTTGTTCTCCATGCCGGGCAGGTGGAGCAGCGATACCAGCCAGATGGCGCCGAAGGAGCCCATCAGACCGAAGGGCACGCTCAGCAGCACGGCCATAGGCGTGAACCACGAGTTATACAGTGAGGCAAGGATGAGGTAAATCAGAATGACGCAGATGACATAAATCAGGGCCGTGGCGTTAGAGCCCGATGTTTCTTCTACCTCGCGTGACATGCCTCCGTACTCGTAGCTGTATCCGTTAGGCATCTCCTGCTTGAACACCTCGGCGATGGCCTCGTGGGCATCGCCCTCCGAGAATCCGCTGGCTGACATCACAGCACAGGTAATGCTCTGGAACAAGTTGAAGTGATCGACCGACGCCGAGCCGACGATTTCTTTCAGGGAGACAAACTCGGATATCGGGGCCATTTTACCGCCCTGCACGCGCACGAAGATATTGTTCAACGACGAGGGGTCGAGACGGTACTCGGGGGCTGCGTTGGCCATGATGCGATACACCTTGCCGAACTGGTTGAAGTTGCCCACATAGGAGCCGCCGCAATAAGCACCCAGCGTGCGGAGCACTGCAGCGGGCGTCACACCGGAACGGTCGCACTGCGTCGCATCGATGCTGACCTGATACTTCGGGAAACGCTCGGAGTAAGTGGACATCGCCATCATGATTTCGGGCCGTTCGTTCAGTTTAGCCAGGAACTTGGTCGCATCGGCATTGAATTCCGACATCGGGCGGTCCTGCATGTCCTCCAGCACCAGGTTCACGCTGTTGTTTGAACCGTAGCCCGGCACCTGAGGCATCTGGAAGGGGATGACGATGGCATTCTTGATTTCCTTGCAATCCATGGCAAATCGTCCATACACCAACATGATATTGTGATTCATGCCGGGGCGGTCGTCCCAATTCTTCAGGCGGATGATGAGCGTGGCATAGCAACTGCTCGAGCGTCCAGACATAATACCGTAGCCACTGACCACAGCATAGTTCTCCAGCTCGGGAATCTTCTTCACCTTCTCCTCCACTTTCTTGACGATCTCCTGGGTCTCATGCAGGGTGCAACCCTCAGGGGCACGCACCTCGGCGAAGAATACGCCCTGGTCCTCTTGAGGAACAAGTCCGGACGGCAGGCCGCGCATGAAGAACACCAGCAGAACAGCAGCCACAGCGAGCAGTGCCCAAGCCAGTTTGGGGCGCTTGATGAAGTTGCTGACGCTTTTCTTGTACTTCTTGAGAATAGCGTTATAGCTGACGGTATAGGCCTTGGTAACGTAGTAGTTCAGATTCTTCTTCTCCTTATTGTCCTTGGAGAAGCGCATCATGATGGCGCACAGTGCGGGACACAGCGTCAGCGCCGACACACAGGACAGGCCCACTGCCGAAGCCAGCGTGACACCAAACTGCGTGAAGAACGATCCCGAGGTGCCGGGCATGAAGGCCACGGGAATGAACACGGCCATGAACACCAGGGTACACGAGATAACGGCAATCGACACATCGCTCATGGCCTCGCGGGTGGCACGGCGGGCATCGGTGATGCCGCCCTCGATCTTGGCCATCACCGCCTCGACGACCACAATGGCGTCATCCACCACAGTACCGATGGCCAGCACCAGTGCGAATAGCGTCAATATATTCAACGAGAAGCCTGCCAGCTTGACGATGGCAAACGTTCCCAACAATGACACGATGATCGACAGCGAGGGGATTACTGTTGCCTTGAAACTCTGCAGGAAGAAATAGACCACGAGAATCACCAGGATGATGGCGATGATGAGCGTCTCGACCACATTATGGATGGCGGCAAAGAGGAAGTCGTCGCTGGTCTCCAGAATCTCGAACTCCAGGCCGGCAGGCATCGTCGGCTTGAGTTCCTCGTAGAGTTTGGCGATGCGGGCGTTCACCTCGGTAGCATTGGCGCCCGGGGCCTGGAACACCATGTAGATGGTACCCGGCTGGCCGTCGATATTGGACGTGAAGTTATAGCTCACGGCGCCGATTTCGACCTCGGCCACGTCACTCAGGTGCAACAGGTGGCCGCCCTCGGTGGTGCGCAACACAATCTCGTTGAACTCTTCGACGGTCTTCAATGTACCCTTATACTCCATCGAGTACTGGTAGGCGTTCTCCGACTGCTCGCCCAGCGAACCCGTGGCAGCGACGAAACTCTGGCCGCCGATGGCGGCGAACACGTCGTTAGGTTCCAGCCCGTACTGGGCCATCACATCGGGCTTGAGCCAGATGCGCAGGGCATAGGTGTTACCCAGCGATATCACGTCACCCACACCGGTGATGCGCATCAGTCGGGGCTTGACGTTGATATCAATGTAGTTGGCGATGAAGTCGGTATCATACTTGCCGTCCACGCTTTTCAGCGTGCCGATGTGCAGGATGTTACTCTGCTGCTTCATCACCTGCACGCCCACCTTCGTCACTTCTGACGGCAACAGGGCAGTAGCACGGCTGACGCGGTTCTGCACGTTCACGGCAGCCAGGTCGGGGTCGGTACCCTGCTCAAAAAAGACCTGAATCGAGACGTCGCCCGATGCCGATGCCGAGCTGGTGATGTAGGTCATGCCCGGCACGCCGTTGATGTTCTCCTCCAGCGGCTGCACCACCGCCTTCATGATGGTGTTGGCGTCGGCTCCCGTGTATGAGGTAGAGACGCGCACCGTGGGCGGTGCGATGTTCGGGTATTGCTCGATGGGCAGCGTGCCCATACAGATGACACCCACCAGCGTGATGACAATCGCTATCGCGCATGCCATCACGTATCTGTTAATGAAGATGTTGTTCTTCATATTTTTTCAGTTTTCAGTTGTCAGTTTTTCAGTTGCCAGCGGTTTCTGCACCCGGCCGACATCTGGCAGCTTTATTACTTCTCAGCGTCTTTTGCAGGGGTCGGGAACAGGACGCGCTGTCCTTCCTGCACATTGTTGGCGCCGACGGTCACGATGCGGTCACCGACATTCAGGCCCTCGGTCACGATGACGTCCTTGCCGTTGCCGACATCGCTCGTCATCACGGTGACGGCAGTTGCGGTGCTGTCATTCTTCACTTTATATACCAGCGATTTGTCTTGCAGACGCACGACAGCGGTCTGGGGAATGACCATCACATCATGGTGGCTATAGGGCACCACTACCGTGCCCTGAATACCAGAGTACAGGATACCATCAGGGTTGGGGAATGTGGCTTTGCAGGCCAGCGAACCGGTTGTGGCGTTCACCACGCCAGTCAGGGTAGAGATGCGTCCCTTGATGGGATACTCGGTGCCGTTCTTCATGACGAAAGTCACGTCGGGCAGGTTGGCAATGTTTCTGGCCTTGTCAGTCTGGGTATAGCCCGACGACACGCCCGCCTCGAGGACAGACTCGGGAAGCGAGAACTCTGCCTCCATCTTCTGGTTGCCGCTGACGATGGTCAGCTGCGTCATCGGAGTCACCTGGTCACCGGCATAGACCGTAATCTCGCCGATGACGCCCGACACCGGAGAAGTGATGGTACAGAATCCGAGGTTCACCCGGGCACGGTTCACAGCGGCCTGTGCTTGGGTGACCGAGGCTTTCGCCTGGCTCACGGTAGCCTGAGCCTGCTTGTAAGCATTAAGGGAGCTCTCCAGCATATAATTGCTCACAATCTGTTTCTCATACAGGTTCTTGTTGCTCTCATACTCGAGCTTGGCGCTGTTAGCCTGTGACTGTGCTGCGAGAAGATTGGCATTGGCGGCCTGGAGATTGGCTCTTGCCGATTCCAACTCATGCTGGGCATTGCGTGAGTCGATGACAAAAAGCGTTTGGCCTTTGCGCACCTGCTGACCCTCGGTCACCAGGATTTTCATCAGCTGGCCACTCACTTGCGGCGAGATGGTCACATCGGCCTGGCCTTTCATCTTGGCACTGTACTTCACGGGGACTTCAATATCAGTTTTCTTTACGGTCATCGTTTCAAAAGACGACTGGGTCTCCTTGGGTATGTCAACCCCACAGGATCCCATAATGGCGACAACCATGAGCATGGACGCCCATTTCCAAATTCCCTTAGATTTCATAAAAAATATTATTTACCTTTATATTCTTCCAAAAACTCAGCAAAAGTAGTAATTTATGGCATAACAGAAGGCTTTTGCCCCAAAAAAACTCATTACAAAACTTAAAATCGGCAATAATCAACAGTTTATAGAGGGAAAAGACACATCTGCGACGTCGCCATGTGACGTGGACAGCCCTGCAGAAATGCATATTTTAAATTTTACGCGGGTTTGATGAAAATTTATTTTGATAATCAATGCGTTAACAACCGGGAGCGGGCCATAATCCGGCTCGTGATTTTTATCGGCCCAAATACCGAGAAATCGACATGAAAACTTGCATCTTAACTCGCAATGTTATATCTTTGCCGAATAATAATTGATGCATGATGAATGTAAATCAACAACAGTGTCTGGAAATCACCCGCGACCTGGTGGAGCAGCTCAAGCGGGAGCATCCCTTGCGGCAGCTGTTCTGGGAATGCACCCTGCGCTGCAACATGGCGTGCAGGCACTGCGGCAGTGACTGCCTGAAGGTCTCTGCCGTTCCCGACATGCCTCTGGCCGACTTCCTGCCGGTGCTCGACGAGGTGGCGGCACACTGCAATCCACAGCAAGTACTGGTGAACACTGTGGGAGGCGAGCCGCTGGTGCGTCCCGACCTGATGGACTGCGGTCGCGCCATACGCGAGCGCGGTTTCATGTGGGGTTTTGTGACCAACGGCATCACCCTGGACCGCTCTGTCGCCCGCGAGCTGGCCCAGGCAGGCATCAACTCGCTGTCCATCGATGTGGACGGCACGCACGACGACCACAACTGGCTGCGCAACTCCGCCATCGGCTTCGACCGCGCCATGCGGGCCGTGGAAGCCGTGCAGACCATTCCCCACCTCACCTGGGACATCATCACCTGCGTGAACAGCCGCAACATCAACCACCTGGAAGAACTCAAGCAGCTGCTCATCGAGGCGGGCGTCACCCATTGGCGCTGCTTCACCATCATCCCCATGGGACGCGCTGCCGACGACGAGAGCCTGCAACTCACCGACGAGCAGTTCCGCGACCTGCTCAACTTCATCATCCTCACCCGCCGTGAGGGCAAAATACACCTGAGCTATGCCTGCGAGGGCTACCTCGGTGCTTATGAGGGGCTTGTGCGCGACTATTTCTACAACTGCCAGGCAGGGCTCACGGTGGCAAGTGTGCGCGCCGACGGCGCCATCTCAGGTTGCCTGAGCATCCGCAGCGACTACAACCAGGGCAACATCTATCGCGACAGTTTCTGGGACGTGTGGGAGAACCGCTTCGAACAGTACCGTGACCGCGAGTGGATGCGCCGCGGTGTGTGCAGTGACTGTGAAGTGTTCCGTTACTGCCAGGGCAACGGGTTCCACCTGCGCGACGGCAACGGCGACCTGATGGTGTGCCACTACAACCGACTGAAGAATATCAAACTCTAACACATAGCACTATTATGAAGAAGAAAAACAAGAACCAATCGCGGAAATCGATCACCGCTGTGGGTGCAGTAGTCGCTGCGGGCCTCACGCCAGGCATTGTCACCGGCACACCGCTCCCGCTCCCAGAGCCGCTGAGCTCCGACATCAATCTCACGGCTGCCGATGTAGTTTCCATCAATGGTGAAATGTACGACTTCGAAGACCTTTTCGCAATGAATCAGGGCGATCCCGTCTCGGTGGACCAGACCTTGGTTGTCGTCTATGGCTCGCCGAAAGCTATTAAGAAAATGGAGGAGAAGAAGAAAAAGGAGGAGAAGAAGAAGAAAAAGGAGGAGAAGAAGAAGAAAAAGGAGGAGGAAAAGAAGAAAAAGGAGGAGAAGAAGAAAGACAAAGACAAAAAGAAGAAAAACGACAAGGGCCAAGAGATGAGAGAATGGCAGATTGCCGATTCTGCCGCGAGAGAGGAAAAGAGGCAGATCCAAGAAATGGACGAGCTCAAAGCAGCACGTGAAAAAGCTCGCCGCGACTCCATTGAACGTGTCATGCAACGAGAATATAAACTCGTCTATGGCCCGCCTCGTCCCTCGTATGAATCATCAGATCCTGAACAAGTGCGCCTCGAGATTGCCGAATACAGTAAGGATGAAGCTATTGCTTATGTCGAGAGCAAAATCATAGCTTACCTTGACAACATCTCTGATATGGGTGTGCGTTTCCGCGGCGAGGAAAGAAAAGTATTCTATAGCAAGACTGAATTGGATTCCGATGACAAGACACGTCTGATCGAAGAGGTAGAGCGCAGCTTTGGTGTGCAACTGACAGAAGAAATGATGGAGCAATTGAACACTCCGAATCGTCTCGCCCAGTTCATCGTTGAGGTTATTAAACCTGCCAACAAGTAACAACCACTCACAACACAAGCCATCAGAACAACAGACCAATCTGATTGTTCTGACGGCTTATGCATTCCTCTAATTTCAGGAAGACGAAAAAGTCATTTGAATCCTACGGGATCGGCAAGAACCGACCATCGGGTATAAAACAATGCGGGGAGCCCTGTTGAGGCTCCCCGCATTGCATGTGCGTGTGTCAAGAAAATCAGTTTCTCAACACTTCATCTTAGTCGTTAGGTTTTAGGCTTTAGGGGGCGGATGCCAACTCCTAACTTCTAACTCCTAACTCCTAACTCCTAACTTATTCAATAGGGTTGTTCTCGGCGAAGATGGCCATGCGCTCATCGAGGATGGCATACTGGTGATCCTGGATGAACGAGGTGCACACGCGCAGGCCTTCCTGCCACGAGCCGGTAGTAGCCAGGCAGATGGCGCTCACGCCGTAGTACATCAGTTCGCGGGCCAACTGGCCGCTGGTCATGTTGCCGTAGCCGATGGTGAAGTAGAAGCCGTCGGCAATGGGCTTGTCACCATCCATGCCATAGACGATGCGGAAGCCGTGGCGGGTGAAAATCTCCTTCAGCTTGTGGGCGCGCTCGCCATAGACGATGACATCGTCACGGAAGTCATACTCGCCATTGCTGGCGGCATCCATGATGGCTGCCAGGGCATACTGGGCACTGTGGCTAGTTCCCGATGACAGGGCATAGAGTGTGCGGGTGATGAACACCTTGCCGAAGGGAAGCCCGTCGTAGCGGGCCGACAAGTCGGGATAGTGGCGGTTGAAGATGGCGGGGCTGATGCAGGTCATAGCGATGCGCTCGCCGGCATAGGAGAATGCCTTGCTGCCACTGATGTGCATGATGTAGTTGTCGGTATACTTGGCCACGCTGGGCTGGAAGGGCGGTTCAAAGGGCTTGCTGAGGTCAATGCGGAAATCCATGGCGAAGTAAGCCAAGTCCTCAAGCACAATCACATCATACTTGGTAGCCAGTTCACCGATGGTCTTCAATTCATCATCGGTCAAGCAGATCCAAGCGGGATTGTTGGGGTTGCTGTAGATCAAGCAGCAGATGTCACCCTTGGACATATACTCCTCGAGCTTGGCACGCAGCTTGTCGCCACGGAACTCGTAGATATCAAATGTCTCGTAGGGGACATCCTGAATCTCGAGCTGCAGTTTCTGCACGGGGAAACCGGGGTCGATAAACAGGGCTTTGTTTTTCTTCTTGTTGCTCTGGGTGATGGTGAGCAACGAGGCAAAGGTGCCCTGCATCGAGCCGACGGTGGGAATGCAGCACTCGGCAGGAACGTCCACGTCGATGAACGCCTTGATGAAGCGTGACGTGGCGTCCTTGAGCATGGGCTGACCGGGCAGATCAGGATAGAGTCGTGCGCAACCGTTCTGCAAGGCCTTGATTTGTGCCTCGACTCCGATTTTGGCAGCGGGCAGGCCAGGGATGCCCATCTCCATCTTGATGAACTCCTGTCCCGATTCACGCTCGGCACGCGCAGCAATTGCTTTCACCTCACGGATGGTGGCGTTGCCATAGTCCTGGATGCCATACTCGTTAATCGCGCGGTCGATGATCTCGCGGCTAATGGGGGTGGGTCTCATCGCTGAGCCTCCTTTCCGATGGCAAGTGCCTTGAGGTTTGCCTCGACAACGGCATCACCCTTGCGTCCGAAGACGCGGCGGATGGCGTTCTCGAGCTTGTCATACTCGATGTTGAGGGCCTTCTGGGCGGCACCCAGTAGGATGACGTTGGCCGAGCGGGGAATGGCGTTGTCCTGGGCCAGCTTCTCGATATCGAGGATGATGACGTTTTTCACCTTGTTCAGGTCGGCCATCACGGTCTCGACGTCGGGGTAGTTGGGGATGTTGACAAAGGGTTTGCTCGAGGTGATGATCCAGCCTTCCTTACTGAGGTAAGGAAGGTAGCGCAGGGCCTCCATGGGCTCCATCGAGATAATCACGTCGGCAGCACCCAGGGCGATGAGGTCGCTGCTGATGGGGTCGCTGCTGATGCGCAGGTTGGACTGCACATCACCGCCACGCTGTGACATACCGTGGACCTCGGCCTGCTTGATATAAAGGTTCTCGTGCATGGCTGCTTCGCCAATGACTGTTGCGATCGAGAGGATACCTTGTCCTCCCACGCCGCAAAGGATGATATCGGTTTTCATTGCTTTGCCTCCTGTGCTTTCTTTTGTTTGAGATGACGTTGTAATGTTTGCATGCACTCGCGGCGCGGGATGATCACGCTGGTACCGCGGTACTCAATCTCCTCACGCATGACCTTGGTGATCTCGGGCATGTTCTTGGGCAGGGGAACGACCACCTTCAGGTGCTCGTCGGACAGACCCAGGCCGCGGCAGATGTCCTCAAACTTGCCGGTACCTGCCGAGTCCTGACCGCCGGTCATACCGGTGGTGAGGTTGTCGCTGATGATGACGGTGATGTTGGCGTTCTCGTTGATGGCGTCGAGCAGGCCGGTCATGCCTGAGTGGGTGAAGGTCGAGTCACCGATGATGGCAACGGCGGGCCACTGGCCGGCATCGCTGGCACCCTTGGCCATGGTGATGCTGGCGCCCATGTCAACACACGAGTGGATAGCCTTGAAGGGCGGCATGAAGCCCAGGGTGTAGCAACCGATGTCGCCGAACACGCGGGCGTTGGGATAGTCCTTCAGCACCTCGTTGAGGGCGGTATATACGTCGCGGTGGCCGCAGCCCTGGCACAGTGCGGGGGGACGCGGAGCGACATCGTCACAGCTGGCATAGCCCTCGCACACCTCGATACCGAGGGCGCGCTTGATGGCGTCGGGGCTGAGCTCGCCCGTGCGGGGCAACTCGCCGGTGAGGCGGCCCTTGATGACGGCATTGCCGGGCATCACGCCACGCACCAGGTCCTCGACGAAGGGCTGGCCCTCCTCGGCGATAAGCACCTCGTCACACTCGGCGGTCATGCGGTTGATGAGTTCCTTGGGCATGGGATACTGGCTGATCTTCAGCACGGGATAGGGGCATCCGTCGGGATAGCACTCCATCAGGTAGTTATAAGCGATGCCGGTGGCGATGATACCCATCTTGTGGTCGGGGCCATCGACATACTTGTTATACTCGCTCTCCACAGCGCGGCGCTCGAGGTCGGCCTGCTGGCCGGTCACGGTCACGTTGCGGCGACGGGCGTTGCCCGGCAGCAGCACCCAGTGGCTGGCCTGGGCATTGTAGTTGAGCTCGTTCTCGGCACGCGGGGTCTCCTTGACCTCGACAACGGCGCGGCTGTGGGCCATGCGGGTCGTCACGCGCATCAGCACGGGAAGGCAGACCTCCTCGCTCAGGGCATAGGCCATCTCCATCATGTCGTAGGCCTCCTGCTGAGTGCTCGGCTCCAGCGTGGGAATCATTGCGAACTTACCGTAGAAGCGGCTGTCCTGCTCGTCCTGTGACGAGTGCATCGAGGGGTCGTCGGCCACGAGGACCACCAGACCGCCGTTCACACCCGTCATGCCCGAGTTAACGAACGGGTCGGCGCACACGTTCAGGCCCACATGCTTCATGCAGACCAGCGCACGCTTGCCCATGAAGGACATACCCAGGGCTGCCTCCATAGCCGTCTTCTCGTTACAACACCAGCGGCGATGAACGTTGCGTTCCACCGCTAACTTGGAATTCTGAATGTACTCCGTGATCTCGGTCGAGGGAGTACCTGGATAGGCATACACGCCGCTCAAGCCCGCGTCAAGCGCACCCTGGGCGATTGCCTCATCACCTAAGAGTAACTTTCTCATTATTATAAGGTTTAACTAGTATTATCTGCCTCTTAAAATGTATTAGAAGTTTCTTTCAAGTCACAAAGTTACACATTAATCTGCATCCCACAAAATTTTTAAGCATTTTTGACCAATACCATCAAGAAAAGGAGGCAGATGTGACTGCCTCCTTCACAGTAAAGGGTTAATGTATTTTGCGGTTATTTCAGTGCGTTGACGGCGGCCTCGAGCTGGTGCATGGCCTGCTCAAGTCGCGCGCGCGGAGTTCCCACATTCAGTCGCATGTGGCAATAGCCAGGAACGCCATAGATTTCACCATTATTGAGCGCAAGATGTGCATCTTCGGCAAAGAAACGCACCAGTTCGGCATGATCAAGTCCTAATCGCCTGCAGTCAAGCCACATCAAGAACGATGCTTGAGGCTTGATGGCATAGATGCTGGGGATGTGTTCTTTGCAGAATTGAGCAACATAGAGCACATTCTGCTCAATATACTTCTTGCAAGCCTCGAGCCAAGGCTCACAATGACGATAACCCACCTCGGTGGCGAGCAGTGCCGTGATATTGGCATTGCACAACTCGTTCACCTCTACCCAACGATAGAATTCCTGACGCAATTCCGGGTTCTTGATGACCAGCCAAGTGCTCTTCACTCCCGGAATATTGAATGTCTTTCCAGGCGACCCACAGGTAATGGTCATTGCAGCCGCATCCTCGCTCACTGTTGCCAACGGGATGTGCTTGTGCCCGAAGAGTGTCATGTCGCCGAACACCTCGTCGCTGAAGATAATCACATTGTGCTTGCGGGCCAGTGCTGCAACTTGTTGCAGTTCTTCTTTTTTCCACACGATGCCGATAGGATTCTGAGGATTGCATACGATCATGAGTCGCGGTTTCTGCTCAATGAAAACACGCTCCAGGTCGTCAAGATCCATTCGATAGAAATGGTCACCAGTGGGTACAAGGTTGTTACGCACCGCTAATCGACGGTTCCCTTCAATTACATCTTTAAAGTCGTAGTACACAGGTTCCTGTAGCACCACGCGGTCACCGGGCTTGGTGTAGAAGTTGAGGACCATGCCCAGGGCAGGCATTCCACCAGGCATGAAGGTCATCTCTTCTCGGCTGATTTCGAAGCCGTTGCGACGACGTTGCCAGTCGATAATCGATTGCCAATACTCGTCATACGGAAGGGTGTATCCATAAATGGGATGGTCACCGAACCGCGACACCAGTGCATCACTGATTTCGGGACACACAGGGAAGTCCATATCAGCTATCCACAAGGGGAGCAAATCGTGACGCCCAAAGAGGTCATCCAACATGTCAACTTTTTTACAATGGGTGCCACGTCGATCAATACTGAGGTCAAAATTGTACTTCGGCATTAGAATCAAAATTTTGATTTAAGGAGAATAAGTGTTGATAAATCTGGCTGCAAAATTAGAGCATTTTTCTGAATTATGATTACTTTTGCAGACCTTAATTCATATTATGATGAATCAGACAATCCATTTTATCAAAATGCATGGTGCGGGTAACGACTACATCTTTGTCGATACCACTCTATACCCTATTGAGAATCCCGAGGCAGCCGCTGTCGCCTGGAGCCGCCACCACTTTGGCATCGGAAGCGACGGCCTGGTACTCATCGGGCGTCCAGAAACGCCTGATGCCGACTTTACAATGCGCATTTTCAACGCCGACGGCTCCGAGGGGCTCATGTGCGGCAATGCCTGCCGCTGCATCGGCAAGTACGTCTATGAGCGCGGCTTGACCGACAAGCGGCAAATCCGCTTGATGACGGCGTCGGGCATCAAAATGCTTGACCTGAAGGTGGGCGACGACGGCACGGTGGAGAGCGTCACCGTGGACATGTCGGCACCGCTCCTGGAAGACGAGCATCTGTTCCTCCCCGAGGGCGAGACCTTGCCCGAGGGGGTGTTTGTCTCGCTGGGCAATCCCCATTATGTCATCTTTGTCGATGACATCGATGCTGTGGACGTGCCCCGAGAGGGCCCACGCCTTGAACATCATTCCCGCTTCCCGGAGCGTTGCAACATCGAGTTTGCACAGGTTGGGGAAGACGGCATCCGCATGCACGTGTGGGAACGCGGCAGCGGCATCACGATGGCCTGTGGCACTGGCGCCTGCGCTACAGCCGTTGCAGCCGCCATCACTGGGCGCAGCGGTCGTCAATCGCGCATCATCATGGACGGCGGCACCCTCGACATCGACTGGCGCGAGACCGACGGCCACGTTTACCTGAGCGGCCCCGCCACCATCGCCTTTGAGGGCACTGCCGAGTTGCCCGCACGGTAAATGAGCTTGGGACCCTCAAACTCATTTTTGATGACTGCAGAGCAGCGGGTTGCAGGATATTATATTTTTGTGTACCTTTGCGCCCGAATTGAGAAACCGTTAACTAAAGACTAAAATCTAACAAATTAAAGACTAAATAACTACAATGATTAACCAGCAATTACTGAATCCTAAGAGTATTGTCGTCATTGGCGGCAGCAACAACGAGCAGAAGCCCGGTGGCGCTATCGTGCGCAACCTCAAGCAGGGCGGTTTCAAGAGTGACCTTTACGTTCTCAACCCCAAGGAGGACGTGGTGCAGGGCATCCAGGCCCATCACGACATGAAGGACCTGCCCAATGCAGACCTCGCTATCCTGGTTGTGGCAGCGAAGTATTGCCCCGACTATGTGGACTACCTGACTGAGCACAAGGGCGTGCGCGCGTTCATTATCATCAGCGCCGGCTTCGGCGAGGAGACCCACGAGGGTGCCATCCTGGAGCAGCACATCCTGGACACATGCGAGAAGTACGGTGCCGCACTCATCGGCCCCAACTGCATCGGCCTGCTGACCACCAACCACCACAGCGTGTTCACGCTGCCCATCCCCGCACTGAACCCCAAGGGAGCCGACTTCATCAGCGGTTCGGGTGCCACGGCCGTGTTCATCATCGACTCGGGTGTGAGCAAGGGTCTGCAGTTCAACAGCGTGTGGTCCATCGGCAACGGCAAGCAGATCGGTATCGAGGACGTGCTGGAATACATGGACGAACACTTTGACCCCGAGCGCGACTCCAAGGTCAAGCTGCTCTATATCGAGAACATCTCCCACCCCGAGCGCCTGCTCAAGCATGCCCGCTCGCTCATCAGCAAGGGTTGCCGCATCGCCGCCGTCAAGTCGGGTTCCAGCGAGAGCGGTAGCCGTGCCGCATCGAGCCACACCGGTGCCATCGCATCGAGTGACACCGCCGTAGATGCCCTGTTCCGCAAGGCCGGCATCGTGCGCTGCTACTCGCGCGACCAGTTGACCACCATCGGCTGCGTGCTCACCCTGCCCGAGATGACCGGCAAGAACGTCGCCATCGTCACCCATGCCGGCGGCCCCGGTGTGATGCTGACCGACGCCCTCTCTAAGGGCGGCATGAACGTGCCCCTGCTCGATCCCAAGATCGGCGAGGAACTCAAGGCACAGCTCTATCCCGGCTCATCGGTGGCCAACCCCATCGACTTCCTGGCCACGGGTACTCCCGAGCACCTGGGCATCTGCATCGACTTCTGCGAGAAGCGCTACGACAACGTTGACGCCATCGTGGTCATCTTCGGCACTCCGGGTCTGGTACCCTGCGACGACGCCTACAACGTGCTCCACGAGAAGATGCTCACCTGCAAGAAGCCCATCTTCCCCGTGCTGCCGTGTCTGAACATCGCCGGCCGCGAGGTGAAGGAGTTCATCGACAAGGGCCATGTGAACTTTGCCGATGAGGTAGCCCTGGCCGAGGCGCTCATCCGCGTGAGCGACACGCCCAAGCCCGCCACAGCCGACAATCTCTGCCCCGAGGTGGATGTCAAGGCCGTGCGCGCTATCATCGACGGCATCAAGGAGGACGGCTACATCGCTCCCGACGACGTGCGCGCCCTGCTGCAGGCAGCCGCCATCCCCGTCGTGCCCGAGAAGGTATCCAGCAACCGTGACGAGCTCGTCGCCGCAGCCCGCGAGATGGGCTATCCCATCGTCGTCAAGGTTGTCGGCCCCGTGCACAAGAGCGACGTGGGCGGCGTGACCCTCAACGTCAAGGACGATGCACAGCTCGAGGCCGAGTTCGACCGCATGATGCAGATTCCCGACGCCACCGCCGTGATGATCCAGAAGATGATCAGCGGCACCGAGCTCTTCATCGGCGCCAAGTTCGAGCCCACCTTCGGCCACAACGTGCTGTGCGGTCTGGGCGGCATCTTCGTCGAGGTGCTCAAGGACGTGCAGTTCGGTCTCGCACCCCTGTCGCAGCCCGAGGCCGAGCGCATGGTGCGCTCCCTCAAGGGTTACAAGATCATCCAGGGCACCCGCGGCAAGCAGGGTCTTGACGAGGCCACCTATGTGAAGATCATCTGCCGCCTCTCGACCATGCTCCACTACGCTCCCGAGATCAAGGAGATGGACATCAACCCGCTGCTGGCCGGTCCCGACCACGTCACCGCCGTCGATGCCCGCATCCGCGTCGAGAAGTAATATCACTACCAGGACAGAGCCCTGGCCCGCGAGACACGCCATCGCAACCTTGTCCCGTGGGCCGGGGCTCTGCCCCGGTTAAATAGCAAGAGAAACCATGCCATTGAGCGAGAACAAGAAGCGATGGCTGGCCGCTCACCCTGAACTGGGACGGCATCAATCCATGAAGCGGCGGCATGACCGCCATGACTACCAGTCGCCGTGCATCTACATGATCACGCTCGCCATCAAGGGGCGCCGCCCTCTATTGGGTGCCGTCTGCAATCCCGACGACAGCCATCACCAGCCCTGGTTCAAGCCATCACCCCTCGGCGACCTCATCTCTCAATGCTGGCGCGAGATGCCCCGATTCTATCCCCAGGTCAGGTTACTCGCCCTTCAACTCATGCCTGACCACCTGCATGGCATCATCCATGTCATTGACCGATTGCCGCGCCATTTAGGCCATGTCATCAACGGCTTCAAGGTCGGGTGCAATCGAGTGGCCCGGGAACAGTCATTGTCTCCTCTCTGGGAAGAGGGCTACAACGACCGCATCCTGCAAAGCAAAGGGCAACTCAATGCCATGTTCAAGTACCTGAACGACAATCCTCGCCGCCTATGGATCAAACGCAACCACCCAGAATTCTTCAAAACGCAGCAGGACATCATCATCGGAGGTCAGAGTGTTTCAGTCATGGGTAACAGTTTCCTGCTCGACAGCCCCTTCAAGGTCGTCGTGAAATGCTCCCGAAGAATGACCGACGATGAAATAGGAAACGCGACAAAACGTTTCCTGATGATGGCGCAACGCGGCGCCGTACTGGTATCTCCCCGCATCAGTCCAGGCGAAAAAGCCGTGATGGACATGATTCAAGAGGCAGGCTTTCCTTTCATCCAATTGCTCGAGAATGGATTCTCCCCCATGTGGAAACCAGGCGGGGAGATGTTCAACGCCTGTGCCACCGGGCAAGTGCTCCTTGTCGCCCCCTGGCCTTACCACAGCGACCGCCACACCATCACCCGCGACCAGTGCAAC
Organism: uncultured Bacteroidales bacterium; assembly: GCA_902760865.1. Classification (GTDB taxonomy): domain Bacteria; phylum Bacteroidota; class Bacteroidia; order Bacteroidales; family Muribaculaceae; genus Sodaliphilus. Next base: position 27,938 of record CACWID010000031.1, read on the forward strand.
CGCCTCAACGACCTCGCAGCCCTCATCTGCACAATGTAACCGCAATCACCATGACAGAGCCCTGGCCCACGAGAAGTGCCCCGTGGACCAGGGCTCTGCCATAGTAAAAAAGGAACATTTCATCACCTAAAGAGAAGAGAAATGTCTATTTAGAGAAAAAATGGTTATCTTTGCGAGTTATTAAAATCGATGCTGAGTCCATAGGACAAAGAATAATACACTATCATGATATGAAAAAAGGATTTCTCATTAATGCGATTGCCCTCATGGCGTGCCTGCTGTGTTCCTTCGGCGCCATGGCCCAGGAGGCCTACTCGGTTTTCACCGAGGAGGACAGCACGCTGACGTTTTTCTATGACGACCAGCGCAGTACCCGCACGGGCACTTCCTATTCGTTGGCCTTCACAGATAGCATTCCCGGTTGGCATGAGAACAGGGAGAATGTCTTCAAGGCGGTTTTCGACACCACATTTGTCTCCGCCCGTCCTACATCGACTAGGGCCTGGTTCCAGGATCTATATCATTTGGACTCCATTACTGGCATCAAGTATTTAAAGACCGACTCGGTGACCGACATGAGGAGAATGTTTCAAGGCTGCAAATCATTGGATTCCCTTGATGTCAGCGGCTTCAACACGTCGAATGTGATTGATATGGCCTGCTTGTTTTTGGACTGCGAATCCTTGACATCCCTCGACGTGAGTGGCTTCAACACCCAAAATGTGACCGACATGAGTGGTATGTTCGCGGACTGCCAATCCTTGGACACCCTTGACTTGAGTAGCTTCAACACCGCGAAGGTGACAACTATGAAGGCGATGTTTGCTACCTGCAGTTCCTTGACATCCCTCAACGTGAGTGGCTTTAGCACCCACAATGTGACCGACATGACGGGTATGTTCCTTGCCTGCAAATCCTTGACATCCCTTGACCTGAGTAGCTTCAACACCGCTAATGTGCTTGATATGTCCTACTTGTTTGCTTCCTGCCAATCCTTGACATCCCTTGACTTGAGCAACTTCAACACCGCGAAGGTGATAAACATGGAGGATATGTTCCTCGCCTGTGAGTCTTTGGATTCCCTTGACTTGAGTAGTTTCAATACCTCCAGTGTGAAGGGCATGAGAGAGATGTTCTCTGCCTGCAAATCCTTGACATCCCTTGACCTGAGTAGCTTTAACACCGCTAATGTGTTTGATATGTCCTACTTATTTGCTGACTGCAGTTCCTTGACCTCCCTCGACTTGAGCAGTTTTAACACCTTAAATGTGCATTTGATGTATAGAATGTTCAAGAACTGCGATCATCTGGTAACAATATATGCCAGCAAAGGATGGTCCACCGATTCCGTGAGCTCATCCGAAGAAATGTTCTTGGGTTGCACCAGTCTTGTCGGTGAGCATGGTACAGTTTATGATGAGAACCATGTGGATGTCGCCTATGCCCACTTCGACCTAGGTCTGACCGATCCGGGTTATCTCTCCAGAAAAAGAACTGCCTATGCACTGATTTCCGCCGACCAAACGACGTTGACGTTCTACTACGACGACGAGCGTACCATCCGCCCAACCACGACCTATCCGCTGAATACGGGAATAACCAGCCCCGGTTGGTCTGAATATGCTGGAGGCATCACCCAGGTGGTGATTGATTCTACATTTGTTATTGCCCGCCCCACTACCACTTATTGTTGGTTCAACGGTATGACTAATCTTGATTCCATTTCCGGAATCACCTACCTGAACACCAGCTCGGTGACCGACATGAGAAGGATGTTCGCTGGCTGTAATACTTTGACGACCCTTGACCTGAGCGGTTTCAACACCTCCAATGTGACAAACATGTGGGCGATGTTCGCCGACTGTGATTCTTTGGTTTCGCTCGACCTGAGCACCTTCAACACCTCCAATGTGAAAAACATGGCACGCATGTTCTCGGACTGCGATACTCTGACCTATCTAAACCTGAGCACCTTCAAGGCTGATAGTCTGAAAGACATGGCCGGCATGTTTGCTGGCTGCAAACATTTGACGGCTCTTGACTTGAGCGGCTTCAACACATCTAATGTGAGATACATGGGTCATATGTTCTCGGGCTGCAAGTCCTTGGAATCCCTTGACCTGAGCGGTTTCAACACCTCGCGCGTGACAGAAATGGAATACATGTTCCGGGGCTGCGAATCTTTGGCACCCCTGGACCTGAGCAACTTCTACACCGCCAATGTGACAGACATGGAACGCATGTTCGAGGACTGCAAATCGTTGAGGTCACTTGACCTGGGTCGCTTCAACACCAAGAAGGTGTGGAACATGGAAGCCATGTTCCAGGGCTGTAATCATCTGGAAACCATCTATGCCGGCCGTGGCTGGCGCACAGATGCCGTGACCGAATCCGATGACATGTTCTATGGCTGCACCGAGCTTGTCGGCGGCCTGGGCACAACATACGACGAGAACTATATCGATGCGACCCGCGCCCACATTGACGGAGGCCCAAGCAACCCGGGTTACCTCACCGGGAATGGCGTCTCATTGCTTGGTGACGTGAATGGTGACGGTGAGGTGAACATCGCCGACGTGAATTGCCTGATCAGCGTCATCCAGGGTGACACCGACGACTACGAGGGAACTGCCGACGTGAACGACGACGGCGAGGTGACGATCGCCGACATCAACACCGTCATCGACATCATCCTGGGCGACTCTTAACCCGCCCGCGCCACCGACGCCCAAAGCGACTTAATCATCGAGAGTTCATCAAAATCATTGATTGTCACAACTCCCCCTCTAAGATTAGAGGGGGCCGGGGGGGCGTTGACACCCCAAGAGGAAGTGCTTTGAGGGTAAATCATACTCCTCCCCTCCCCGACAAGCGCCCGCAAGCGAACGCGCGGGCTGCTTTTTGTCCTTGACAATCCCCATCCACAGCATTATCATTGCAAGAAAAACACCATGCCATGATTCCACAACCGCCCGTGCCATCCCCGCGTCCCCCAGTTGTAGTAGTGCAAGGCAACGCCTTGTACCACAGCAAAGCACCTATCCACCTACAAACCAGCACCTTAACACAAGAATTAACAGTATTTTAACATTCCCCCCCCCGAAAAAATGACGACTCATCGCAGTCCGACAACCGTTAATTATCCTTAAATAATGCAAAATAACGGCCATTTTCCGCCTTTCTCAAGCCTAAATCAAAAAAAACTTTTGGTCAGGTAAATGTAAAGCAGTACCTTTGCGGGCCGATTATTATCAAAGTAATAGCCTTTTAGGCAATGCTGTGTGGAATTTGGCCGTTCCGCACGGTGTTGTTCGGGCAATTAACTAACTATTAATTAGGATTTTTAAAAGTGGATACTTTAAGTTACAAAACCATTTCGGCCAACGCCGAAACCGTTCAGAAGGAATGGGTGGTAGTTGATGCTACCGACCAGATCCTGGGCCGTTTGTGCTCCAAGGTGGCTAAGTTGCTCCGTGGCAAGTACAAACCCAACTACACTCCCCACGTTGATTGTGGCGACAATGTAATCATCATCAATGCCGACAAGTGCAAGATGACTGGCAAGAAGTGGAACGAGCACCAGTACGTACGCTACACTGGCTATCCTGGTGGTCAGCGCTTCTCGACCCCTGCCCTGTTGCAAGCCAAGAGTGAGAAGAAGAAAGACCTCCGCAAGGGTATGCACCCGCTGTACATGCAGGTGATCAAGGGCATGCTGCCCAAGAATCGCCTGGGTGCCAAGCTGTTGAAGAACGTTCACGTTTACAACGGCCCCGAGCATCCCCACGAGGCTCAGAATCCCAAAGTTATTGACATCAACAAACTGAAATAAGAAGCATGGAACAGATTAATGCAGTAGGTCGCCGCAAAGCCGCCGTAGCACGCGTGTACGTGAAGGAAGGTAATGGCGAGATCACAGTGAACAAGCGCCCGTTGGCAGACTACTTCCCCAACCCCATCCTGCAATACATCGTTAAGCAGCCGCTTAGCACGCTGGATGTTGCCGAGAAGTATGACATCAAGGTTAACCTCGTCGGTGGCGGTTACAAGGGACAGGCCGAGGCCCTGCGCCTGGCTATCGCCCGCGCACTGGTGAAGATCAACCCCGAGGACAAGAGTGCCCTGCGCAAGGAGGGTTTCATGACCCGCGACCCGCGTGCCGTAGAGCGCAAGAAACCCGGTCAGCCCAAGGCCCGCAAGAGATTCCAGTTCAGCAAGCGCTAATCGCCGCATGACGACGGGCCACAGGCCCGATGCTTGCTCTACATTATATAATAGGTCGAGCCTCACGCGCTGGGGAATGCCTATTGAAGAGTTTAGTATCCAAATCGCATAGACTCACACTGGGAACTGCGGTGGCTACTATGCGATTGATTTAGTCGAAAGTAAACAATTTTTTAAAAAACAAAAAAACAATGCAAACACCGAATTTTGACCAACTGCTGGACGCAACTTGTCACTTTGGTCACCTGAAACGCAAATGGAACCCCGCTATGGCGCCCTACATCTTCATGGAGCGTAACGGTATCCACATCATTGACTTATACAAAACCGGCGCAAAGCTGGAAGAGGCAGCAAATGCTCTGAAGAACATTGCCAAGAGCGGCAAGCGCATTCTCTTTGTTGCCACCAAGAAGCAGGCCAAGGACGTCACCCGCGAGCGTGCCATGAGCGTTAATATGCCCTACGTTATCGAGCGTTGGCCCGGCGGTATGCTGACCAACTTCACCACCATCCGCAAGGCTGTGAAGAAGATGGACACCATCGACAAGATGGAGACCGACGGCACCATGGACAACATGTCCAAGCGCGAGAAGCTGCAGCTCAGCCGTCAGCGCGCTAAGCTCGAGAAGAACCTCGGTTCTATCAAGGAGCTCAACCGTCTGCCGAGCGCCCTGTTCGTTGTCGACGTGCTCAAGGAGCACATCGCCGTTGCCGAGGCTAACCGTCTGGGTATCCCCGTGTTCGGTATCGTTGACACCAACAGCGACCCCAGCAACGTGGACTTCGTGATCCCCGCCAATGACGACGCCAGCAAGTCAATCGACATCATCCTGGCTACCGTCTGCGAGGCTATCAAGGAGGGTCTTGAGGAGCGCAAGGTCGAGCAGATCGACAACAAGGACGAGAACGCCGAGGACGAAGAGGCTCCCAAGCCCCGCCGCCAGCGTGTTCGCCGCCCCAGGGCTGAGGAGGCTCCCGCCGAGGAAGAGGCTCCCGCAGCTGAGGAAGCACCCAAAGCAGAGGAATAATTCCAAACAATAACAACTAACAAATTTAGTTCACAAAAACAGAATTATGGCTGTAACCATCAATGACATCAAGAAACTGCGCGACATGACCGGCGCAGGCTTGAGCGACTGCAAGAAGGCGCTCATCGAGAGCGACAACGACATCACCAAGGCTATGGAGCTGATCCGCAAGCGCGGACAGGCCATCGCAGCCAAGCGTGAAGACCGTCAGGCAGCTCAGGGTATCGCTATCGGTAAGACCGACGGCAAGTTTGCTGCTATCATCGCCCTCAAGTGTGAGACCGACTTCGTCGCTATGGACCAGAAGCCCGCTAACCTCGACGAGCTCAACGCCCTCCAGATGGACGGCAAGGCCGTGAGTGAGCAGATCACCGCACTGAGCGGTATCACCGGCGAGAAGATGGAGTTGGGTGCCTATGAGTGCCTGAATGCCCCCTCGACCGTTGTTTACAACCACTTCAATGGTATGCTCTCGGCTGCTGTTGCCTTCAACCAGGAGAACGTGGCCGAGGACGTTGCCAAGGCTATCGCTATGCAGGTTGCATCGATGAACCCCATCAAGGCCACCCGCGACCAGATCTCTCAGGAGGTTATCGACGAGGAGCTGCGCATGGCTATCGACAAGACCAAGGCCGAGCAGGTAAGCAAGGCTGTTGAGAACGCCCTCAAGAAGGCCGGTTTCAACCCCTACTACTGCGCTACCGAGGAGCACCGCGACGAGGCCATCCGCAAGGGTTACATGACCGAGGAGCAGGTTGCTGCCGCTCTCAAGCTCATGGATGAGACCGCCAAGCAGAAGGAGGCCAACATGCCCGAGCAGATGATCCAGAACATCGCCCAGGGTCGCCTGAACAAGTTCTATCAGGAGAACGTCCTGATGGAGCAGGTCTATGAGGCTGGTGAGAACAAGGAGACTGTTGCACAGTTCCTGGCTGCCGCCGACAAGGACCTCAAGGCCATCGACCTGAAGCGTGTCAACCTCAACGTTGACTAATTTCTCATTTCGAGATACATCGAGTGGGTGCCAGTTGTTTTTCAGCTGGCACTCACTTTTTTATGCCAATGGCATTGCCATGTCAAAAAAAAGCAGTATCTTTGCCGCGCTTTTTTAAACTTTTCCAGTGTGATGGGAAATTAAAGGAAGCGTTTTTATAAACCAATTACTTTAATTTTGAGTAACACAACCAATTAAAAATGAAGACTTATCAACTGAACGCAGAGGCTCGTACTGACCTCGGCAAGAAGGCCGCTAAGGCCCTCCGCAAGGAGAACAAGATTCCCGTTGTCCTGAATGGTGGCAAGCTCGTTGACCTCGACAAGGACGGCAAGTACAATGGCAAGCTCCTCGCTGGTGAGAAGGTGGTTCCCGTGGGCCGTGACGGCAAGGGCATCATCACCACTGACCTGGTAGTGAATTTCGCCGACGTGCGCAAGCTCATCTACAGCACCGACGTGTGCGTGATTGACTTGACCTACGACGGACAGACCCGCAAGGCTGTCCTGAAGGACCTGCAGTTCCATCCCGTTAGCGACGCCGTTCTGCACATCGACCTCCTGGAGGTTAGCGATGACAAGCCCGTCGTTGTTGAGATTCCCGTGCACCTCGAGGGTCACGCTGTCGGTGTTAAGGCCGGTGGTAAGCTCTACCTGAGCATGAAGAAGGTGAAGGTTAAGGGCCTGTACAAGGACATTCCCGAGACCATCATCCTCAACGTGGATGCCCTGGAGATCGGCAAGACCATCAAGGTTCGCGACTGCCACTTCGACAACATCGAGCTGGTTAACGCCAAGGATCTCGTGATCGCTGGCGTACGCACCACCCGTGCTGCTGCCAACGCTGCCACCACCGAAGAGGGCGAGGAGGCTGAAGGCGAGGCTGCTGCCGAGTAATGTTCACCCTTGCGGCGGACGACACCGCTGCACAGCTACTACAACCTATGAAGTACCTCATTGTCGGCTTGGGGAACATTGGTGCAGAGTACCAGGGGACCCGCCACAACATAGGATTTACAATATTGGATGCTCTCGCCGAGGCATCCAATATTGTTTTCACGACCCAGCGCTATGGAGCCGTGGCCGAGATGCGCGTCAAGAACCAGCAGCTTGTGCTGCTTAAGCCCTCGACCTACATGAACCTGAGCGGTGAGGCCGTGCGCTACTGGATGATCAAGGAGCACATCGACCTTGACCACCTGCTGGTCATCGTCGATGACATCGCGTTGCCCTTCGGCCACATACGCATCCGCCCCAAGGGTGCCGACGGCGGCCACAACGGCCTGAAGAGCATCAACGACATGCTGCAGAGCCAGCAGTGGGCGCGGTTGCGCTTCGGCATCGGCAACGACTTCCCGCCGGGCGCCCAGGTGGACTATGTGCTGGGCTACCCCACCCCTGAGGAGCTCGCCGTCCTGCCCGAGCGCGCCAAGGTGGCGGCCGATGCCATCAAGGCCTTCTGCCTCTCGGGCGTGACATTCGCGATGAACAACTACAATAACAAGTAGATGAGTGATTAGAGATTAGTGATTAGTGAAGTTTTAGGGGAATGAAGGAAGTGAGAATCGACAAGTGGCTGTGGGCCACACGCGTGTTCAAGACCAGGACCATTGCCACCACGGCGTGCAAGCTGGGACGAGTGACCATCGGGGCCATGCCCGTCAAGCCGTCACACGGCATCAAGGTGGGCGACCGCATCGACGTCCGCAAACCTCCCGTAACCTATACCTTTGAGGTCATAGCCCTGCTCAATAACCGAGTGGGCGCCAAACTTGTGCCTCAATATCTGAAAAACATCACCAGCCCCGACCAGCTACGCCTGCTCGAGATGGTCAAGATCGACGGCTTTGTCAACCGCCAGCGCGGCATGGGTCGTCCCACCAAGAAGGAAGGCCGCGAGCTGCAGGACTTTACCGACGAGGCTTTCTTCGGCTTTGATGACCCGACACCCATCGACGACGCCTTCGACTGGGACGAAGACGAGAACCCGATTTGGACCGCTGAAGACGAGGCCCGCCTGAACGAGGACATCGCCCGCCGGCAGCAGGAAAGTGAGAACAACAAGGCAGAATAAAGCGATTCCCGGCTAAGTGCCGACGCTCAATTCGCCCGCATTGTAGAGACGCAAAATATGGCGTTTTGTGAACGAAATTTTTGAAACGTCCAACGACTAGAGACGCAAAATTCTTGCGTCTCTAGTCGTTATCTCAAAGGAATAAGATTGTGCTGCACAAAACCCCTCACTACCGGGCCGTCAATAACTGGACTTGGAGGGCGTGCGGCGGCAGAAGTCGATAAACCTGCAATAATTGCAGCAGCGCGACTTGGGATTCTCGGGCGCCTGGCCGAAACTGCCGTCATAGATTGACCGGATGACCCCAGCCATCGCATCGATGAACTCTCGAGCCATCCCGTCGCCCATCGAGAAGACATACTGCTGCAACGGGGCGCTCTTGCCGGTTTTGTACATGACGCCGCTGTCCTTCATCGACGACAGCTTGTAGATGACAGGCATGACACGGCCCGCATCAGGGAACTCCTTGAGGTAGGCATAGCTGTAGAGGAACAGCTGCAGGATGGCCTTGCGCCGCTTGTCCATATCACATTCAAACAGAGGGCTCAGGCCCTCGTTTTCATTATAGGTAAACGATGTCTCGTCCCTGCCGGTCTTGTAGTCCACAATGCGCACGGTGCCATCGGCCAGCCGGTCAACGCGGTCGGGCTTATAGGTGAAGTTGAATCGCTCGCCGCCCATCTCCATGGAGGGCATGTTGTGGGTCTGCTCACACTCCAGCACGGTGAAGTTTCCTTCCTTGTCAATCAGTTCCAGGTCATAGTCGATGACAAACTTCACATAGCTCTCGATGGTGTCGATGAGCATATAGGCCTCGCCGCGCAAGGGCTGCGTGTCAGTGTCGAGTTTTTCCTCGGGAACGCGCAGGTAGGTCTTCTTGATGTTGCGGACGACGGCAGCCTTGAGCTTCTTACTCTTGAAATCCTGCAGATAAGGCTTATCAATCAGTCCTCCACGCTGTCTCACGCCCTCGTTGTCATAGCAGTCGCCCAGCGTGTCGTGGATGATGGTGCCGAAGGTGCCGCTGTCCATGAAGTCGCTCGTCTCGTTGTCATCGTTCAGTCCCTGGACATAGTGCAGGTAGAATTGCAACGGGCAGTTGATATACTTGTTGATAGCACTGGCCGACAGATATTTACCACCCTGCACCGGGTCACGCGTGTAGCGGTCGCGCAGGTCACCAGCGAGCATCGTCGGCACCTCGATGGCAATCACCGAGGAAGTCTCCACCTCGGGGGTCATCTCGACGTGATGCAGTTGCCGGCCATAGACTTTTTCGAGCTGCGTGATGTAGCGTGACGGCTCGGCCGAGCCCATCTTCTGGGCACTGGAGTCGTAGATGAGCGTGACGTTGCGTGAGCGATTTAGCAAGCGATAGAAGTTATAGGCCACGATGGCCTCCTGCTGCTCGATGGTGGACATGCCGTGGGCACGGCGGATGTAGTTGGGGATGAACGAGTTGATGCTGCGACGGCGCGGGAACACGCGCTCATTCATCGACAGGATGACCACGTTCTCGAAGTCCAGACTGCGCGTCTCGAGCAGGCCCATGATCTGCAGGCCCTGCAGCGGCTCTCCGGTAAAGGGCACGATGGCTGCCGCCGTCAGTCGGTCAATCAGGTAGAACACGGTGCTGCGCGCGATAACCTGGTTGCATTCGGCAAGCGAACGCTTCAGCTGGCTGAGCACGTCGATATACATGACCAGGAATGCCTGTTGCAAGGGCACCTCCACGCCGTCCATCTTCGGGCCATCCTCCTCATCATCACGGGCATCGACAGCGGGCATCATCTTGCCGGCCAGCAGGTTGCAGAAGGCCAGCAGGTGGTCCAGATAGCCCACCTGGCTGGTGCGGATGTCGCCCTCCTGGGCGCTGTCCATGGCGGGGACAAAAAGGTCGCCGAACTCCAGCGTCGTCAACTCCTTTGCCGGCACACGGAAGCGGTTGGTCCGCGCCAGCTCGGTCGCTACGGTCAGGGCCTCGCTCGTGAAATAGGTCTTGATGAGCGGATGGGAAAGGATGTCGTTCACGTCCTCGCGGTAATAGGTCCACTCGTCGCGCTCCTTGCTCGCCTGATGGTGCAGACGGGCCACAATATGCATCAGCGAGACGATGCCCGAACTGCGCAGGGGGTAACCCAACGTCACGTTCAGGTGGGAAACGCCGTGGACCGAGTGCAACAGCGGCACCAGCAAGCCCTCGTCGGGCAACACAATCGCCGTCTCGATGCCGGGAATGGCCTGGCCTTGCTGGCCCTGCCTCATGAGTTTTACCTCGTTGAAAGCCTGCTTTGTCTGCCCCACATTGGACGGGACTGAGACGACGCGAACGTGCTGCTCAACGGCCTCGAGCGGCGCGATGGGCATGGCCTTGAAACGGTCGCAGTACCCCTTGATGAGCAATGCTCCAGGGTCATGGGGCGCCTTCTTGAGCAATGCCTCGATGCCCGCATTGTCCCACCAGAAGTCGGCCTTATCCTTGAAGCGGTCGAAGATACGGACCTCGGCGGCCGACAGCACGCCGAAACCGACAAACACCATCCTGACATAATGCAACGCCTCATCGCCACTGGCCTCGGCGGCCATGCGCAGCTGACGTCCGGGTGCCGTGACGCCCTTGCGGGCCAGCGCCTCATGGTAGCCCTCATAGATGGCAGCCAACGCATTCCACAGGCTCATGAATTCGCGCTTCACCTTGTCGTCGCTGGCGGCTGACTGGCGGCGATGCTGCCACAGGTCGGCCTCGGCACTGGTGTCGAAAAAGGCAGAGAACAGGTTCACGCCGAAGATGCGTCGCACCTGGGCCTCGACCTCGGGCGTGAGGTAGTTGCTGCTCAGGTTGTGGAGGTCATCCAGATTGCGGTAGATCTCTCCTGCATCGGCCAGCGAGCGGTCGATATCGTTAAAGTCACTTACGATGAGTTGAGCCCAGTAGATGAATTTGTCGAACTCCTGGGCAACGTCGCCCATGGCGCGGCAATAGGCATCATAGAGGGCAAATACCATCTCGATGTCGCTGGCGACGGTGGTATCGGTCAGCTCGGCCACGAGCTCGTTGATGGATGTCACACACGGCATCAGGTGGGGTTTCACCGTTGCGGAGCCCCTGTCTCGGGCAATGAGTTCCTGCTGCAGGTAGTGTGTGAAGAACTGTCCGCTGCGGCGGTTGGGGAACACGAAGCAATAGTCTTCAAGCCCCTGGACATCAAGGTAATGACGTGCGACTTGTTGCAGAAAGGGATTCATGGTGTTTCAGTTTTCAGTTGTCAGTTTTCGGTTTTCAGTTGTCAGTTAGCGTCTGATCAGGATTGACAGGCGGATGGTCAGGTCGAACAGGATGAGCTTGGCGTTGCCGTTGCCGGCGATGTCAGTGCTGGCGCGCTCCAGCTCGGCGGCAATCGGCTCGACGTTGCGCTCGTTGATGAATGGGGAGAAGCGTGTTGAGAAAGCCTCCTCCTCGTGGGTCATGTAGTTCAGTTCCGGGTTGTGCAGGTTGTAGATGAAATTCTCGCGCACCTGACGCACGGCATAATCCAGGAAACGGCGCGACTTCTCGCGCTTCATTTCGGCGATGACCTCGCTCCAAGGTTTGAGTTTGGCCAGATCATGCTGATAGGAAAGGCGCATCAGTTCGATGAAGCGCTCACGGAACTCGTGGAACTCGCTGCCGGTCTGGACCATGCGCTCGGCCATCGTCACGTTGCCGTCGGCAGGGGCAGCCAGGGCAAGGGCGTTCTGCATGTCCATTCCATACCGTTTCACCAGATACTGGGCCACCATCGGTGTGGAGGGCTTGCGTAGCTCGATGCGCTGGCAACGGGACAGGATAGTCCCGAGGATGCCCTTCTCGTTGTCGCTCACGAGGATGAACTTGCAGTCGTCGTAGGGTTCCTCGATGAGTTTCAGCAACTTGTTGGCGGCTTCATCCTTCAGCTTCTCGGGAAGCCACATGATCAGCACCTTATATTTGGACGTGTAGGCGCTCAGCGTCATTTTGCGCATGATGCTGTCCGCCTCGCGCACAAAGATCTGCGGTTGTGCGTTGTCGTTCTTCAGCAGGCCGAGCCACGCCTGGTAATCCTCAACGGGATACTTGGTGACAAACTCGTGCCACTCGTCGATATAATCATCGGCATCACACGGGCTGTTGCTGTCTCCCTTGCGATTGGTGAACGGGTAGCTGTAGTGGGTATCTACCTGGTTGAACGACTGGTGCTGGCGGCACATCGGACACACGCCGCAGGAGTCACCGTCCACATGGTTCTTGCAGTGCAGATACTGCGCCGCAGCCATCGCCAGGCCCAGCTTGGGCACACCCAGCTCGCCATAGAGCAGCAACGCATGGGGCAAACGGTCGGCGTCAATCATGCGACGAATCTGCCCTATTGCCTGCTCATTACCTAAAACTTCGCTGAATTTCATCTTCTGTGTTCTCCGTATTTTTTTCGGAGTGTAAAGATACAACTTTTTCCCCACACTGCCTAATCTACCCAAGTTTTTCTATCAAAAAGTTTTCAGAGGCCCCGCCATATTAATGATTGCAATCTCAAGTTATTGTACTAACTTTGCAAAATAGTTACTATAGTTGCTATAGAACTATAAAGAAAAGAGAAGACTATGGCGGACAAGATGACACCGGAGCAGCGGCATCGTTGCATGAGCCGCATCAGGGGGCGCGACACCAAGCCCGAGATGGTGGTGCGGCGCTGGTTGTGGCATCAGGGATTCCGCTATCGGCTGTATGTCAAGGCTTTGCCAGGCACACCGGACATTGTAATGAGGAAGTGGCGGACGGCCATCTTTGTCAACGGATGTTTCTGGCACGGCCATGAGTGCCAGAAGCATAGCCCCACGACCAATGCCCAGTTCTGGCAGGACAAAATCAGGCGCAATCGGGAGCGCGATGCCCGCAACCAGCAACTCCTGCAGGAGGCCGGCTGGCACGTGATTGTCGTGTGGGAATGCCAGCTCACGGCCAAGCGGCGCATGGCCACGCTGCGCGAACTCGACCTGGAAATCAGCCGCATCGTGCTGGAAAGAACGCCAAAGACAGCAAAGCCCTCCTACACCCTACCCGAGCATGAAGAGCTGCCACTGGCAGCCGAACCCGCCGCAGAATATGCCAGCAAAAGCAAACAGGGTGCCAAAAGTAAACCCGAATAATAGCCGATAATTCCTAAAGATTGCATTACCGTTGCTTTCAGCTAAGGTAGGCGGCGCCATGACAAAAAAATGAAAAATTTCATTTTCATTTTGTTCTGTCCATGGCTTGCATTACCGTTGCTTTCAGCGAAGGTAGGCGGCGCCATGACAAAAAAAATGAAAAATTTCATTTTCATTTTGTTCTGTCCATGGCTTGCACTACCTTTGCCTTTTGTTTTGTCATGGGAACCAAGAAATCATACCTCCAATCCCTGGGCAGCCTGCAGCTGCTGGCTATCGTGATGGTTGTCGTCGGCCACTTCGGCTTCACCGACAATGCGTTCATGAACAGCCTGGGCGTGGGGTTCTGCTTCGTCTATAGCGGCTTCTTTACCGCCCTTCACCATCGGTTTGACTCTTCCTACGGGCTGAAGGATCATTGCCGGTTCATGCTCAACAAACTGGTCAAGCTATACCCCCTTCATCTACTGGCGATTGCGCTCAACATCATTGTCATGTGGAGAAACGGAATGATTCATGACGTGTCCCTCAAGGTGCTGTTCTACCACCTGACATTGCTCAGTTCGTGGATTCCCATCGACGACTACTATTTCGGCTACAATCCGGTGGCGTGGTACATCTGTTCGCTGTTTTTCCTGTACCTGATGGCCCCCGTTGTCGTGAGGCTGTTGCGGCGCATTCCTGTAACCTGTCAAATCCTGATTATCACGGTGTTACTGGTGCTGGAATATATCGGCGGTTACGTTCCTGGCATCGGTCAGGGGCATGGACTCATCGGCACCTATTACCTGTATCAGTTCCCGCCCATGAGGCTGCTTGATTTTACCCTGGGAATCATCCTCTTCAACGTCACGCTCACCCCCTGGTGGAGCGACCGCACCAGCCGCCTGTCATCCCGGTCGAGCACCTTGCTCGAGGTCGCTGCCATAGTGGCGTTCGCAATCCTGTTCTGGCTAGGCAAGACACACCTGAACATCCACTGTTACAGAGCCTTGTGCGTATCGGCTCCCGCCATCGTCGTGATACTGGCAACCTTCATTCTCACCTCGTCCCATCCGGGCGCTATCTCGCGGGCCTTGTGTGTCAATCCCTTCCCCTCGCTGTGCAAGGTATCAACCGAGGTTTACCTGCTGCAGTTCTTTGCCTATTTCTCGTTGATGCCCTGGTTCGAGCACGCCCATATCGACCAGAATCCGCTGCTCACTGTGCCCATCACCGTCGTGGCACTTTTCCTGGAATCATACCTGATCCACCGCTACTTCACACAGCCCCTGAACAGGTTGCTGAGGGGTAAGCGCAAGGCCGCCAATTAACCGGCCGCGGAGGCTGGTTGCCGAAATCTGAATAAAAATGACAAAATGAAAGCTAAAACGGAGCAAAATGCCTGTTTTTTCGTTTTTCCGACAAGAAATACTAGTTTTTCAAAGTGCCCGAAAAAACGCGCATTTCGGCCTCGCTAAAGGTGTAGAAAAAAGGTGGTTAAAATATTTTGTCAGTAATAAAATAATATCTAATTTTGAGCGCTTTTAATACAACTTGACGACGCCTCAACCATTAAAAAGAACCTTTAATTGTTTTCGGCTTGCACAAGTTCATGATTAAGCAACCATCTAATTGACAACATTAACGAACTTTTATTAATATTTTAAAAACGTTTTTCGAACTTAAACAATGGAGATCAAAACGGCAATGGCCGGAACGCTCGAATCCGGCGACATTTTCATCCAGATTGCGCCCAACGACAACGCTGGACTGCACATTGATCTTGACAGCACGGTGGCCTACCAGTTTGGCGACCAAATCAAGAAAGTTATCACCGAGACCCTGCAGGGCCTGGGCATCGATCAAGCCGAGGTGAAAGCCACGGACAAGGGAGCCCTGGACTGCACCATCCGCGCCCGCGTAACGGCTGCCGCCGTTCGCGCTACTGGCAAAGACGTGTGGGCCGACTAATTAACACCGAAAAAACCATCTAAAAACGAGAAAATTGTTATGCAACGACTCAGAAGAACAATGATGTTTGTCCCTGGTAACAACCCGGGAATGATGGCCGACGCCCACATCTATGCACCCGATTCCATCATGCTCGACCTCGAGGACTCTGTATCGATGGCCGAGAAGGATGCAGCGCGTCTGCTGGTTCACAACGCACTGAAGACCATTGACTATGGCAACACCGAAATGGTGGTACGTATCAACCCGCTGAGCACCCCCTACGGCAAGAAGGATGTCGAGGCCGTGGTAAAGGCCGGTGTTCACGTGATCCGTATGCCCAAGACCGAGACTGCCGAGGAGGTAAAGGAACTCGAAGAGGAAATCATCAAGGTGGAGACCGAGCTGGGCTGCGTGGGCCGCACCCAGATCATGGCTGCCATCGAGAGCACGCTGGGCGCACTCAACGCCTATTCTATCGCCACCGCCAGCAAGCGCATGATGGGTATCGCCCTGGGCGCTGAGGACTACTGCGCTAACCTGAAGGCACAGCGCACGACGGGCGACTCGCCCTTCTTCGGCATGGAGCTGCAAATGGCTCGTCAGTGCATCGTGACGGCTGCCCGTGCTGCCGGCATCGACGCCCTGGACACCGTGTTCAGCAACCTCAACGACATGGACACCTTCCGTCGCGAGGTTGAGATGATTAAGGCTATGGGCTTCGACGGCAAGTCGATCATCAATCCCCGTCAAATCGAGGTTGTCAATGAGATTTTCGCTCCCAAGGAGAAGGAAATCGAGAAGGCCAAGACCATCATCGCCGCCATCAAGGAAGCCGAGAAGCGCGGCAGCGGCGTTATTGCCGTCAACGGCAAGATGGTTGACCGCCCCGTGGTTATCAGAGCACAACGTACCATCGACCTGGCCATCGCGTCGGGCATCTTGACAAAGGAGGACTTAGCATGAACAGTATCAAAGATAGAGCAGCCCTGATTGCCGAGGCTGCAAAGCAGATGAATAAGGAAGTCTATAACGACTCCCAGGTGAAGAAGAACATCACGCCGCGCCATGAGTTGCAGCGCAACTGCGGCAAGGTAGTCACCCTCGAGGAAGCCATCCGCAAGACTGGCCTCAAGGACGGCATGACCATCTCGTTCCACCACCACTTCCGCGGCGGTGACAAGGTCATCAACATGGTTGTCGCCAAGCTCGCCGAGATGGGCTTTAAGAACCTGACTCTGGCATCGTCAAGCTTGATTGACGTGCACGAGCCCCTGATTGAGCACATCAAGAACGGCGTTATCACCCAGTTGCACACCAGCGGCCTGCGCGGCAACCTCGCTACCGAGGTTTCGCACGGCCTGATGGAGAAGCCCGTCATCTTCCGTTCACACGGTTCGCGCGGCTATGCCATCAAGAGTGGTGAGCTGCACATCGACGTCGCCTTCCTCGGCGCATCGTCGTGCGACCCCCTGGGCAACGCTGCCGGTTACTCCACCAGCGAGAATGCCAAGAGCATCTGCGGTTCTCTGGGCTACGCCCTGCCCGATGCCAAGTATGCCGACCACACCGTCATCCTGACCGATGACCTCGTTGACTATCCCAACCAGCACAGCGCCATCAGCGAGGCTGACGTGGAATATGTCGTTGTGGTTGACTCTGTCGGCGACTCGAGCAAGATTTCCTCGGGTGCCATCCGCGACACCAAGAACCCGCGCGACATCCTGCTCGCCAAGCAGGCTGCCAAGGTGGTCATGAACAGTGGCTACTTCGAGAACGGTTTCTCACTGCAGACCGGCTCGGGCGGTGCTTCGCTCGCCGTGACCAAGTACCTGCGCCAGGGTATGATCGACAAGGGCATCAAGGCCAGCTTCGCTCTGGGTGGAATCACCAGCCACATGGTCAAGCTGCACCAGGAGGGCCTCATCGGCCGTCTGATCGACGTTCAGTCGTTTGACAAGGTGGCTGCCGAGTCACTGATGAACGACCCGATGCACAAGAGCGTGTCGGCCAACGAGTATGCCGCCATGCTGGAGCCGGGTTCAGCAACCCACTTCCTGGATGTTGTCATCCTGTCGGCCCTCGAGGTTGACGTTAACTTCAACGTCAACGTGCTCGTCGGCAGCGACGGTATCATCCGTGGCGCCATCGGCGGACACCCCGACACCGCTCAGGACAGCGCCCTGTCGGTTATCGTATGCCCGCTGCTGCGCGGCCGCATCCCCTGCGTCGTTGACGAGGTGACCACCCTGATCACCCCGGGCAGCAACGTGGACGTTGTCGTTACCGAGTACGGTATCGCCGTCAACCCCAACCGTCCCGAGATCAAGGAGCGTCTGGTAGCCGCCGGCCTGAAGGTTGTGGATATCCACGACCTCGCAGCCAAGGCTCGCTCCATCATCGGCAATCCCGCTCCCCTGCCCTTCGGCGACAAGGTGGTGGGCGTCGTTTTGAACCGCGACGGCTCGGTACAGGATGTAATCAAGAACATCGTTGGCTAACCCCTCGGGTTTTAGCCTGACACTTACACTATAAGACATCAGCGATGGAGATTACGCTCGACGCTCTACTGCAAAGCCGTGACAACCGTCACGCGCTACAACAGCAACTGCTCCAGCAGCACCCCGGCGGCACACTCGTGTGCCTCACCGTGGTCATGCCCGGCAGCGTCAAGCGTAATCTCTACTCGGTGGTGACCGCACAGGCGGCGCTCACCGCATTGCTCGACCGGCTGGGAGAGCATGTGGTGGCCACACGTGCCCGCGACCTGGTGACCGGCTATGAGGCCTACCTCATTACCGACTTGCCGGCGCTCGAGGCCAAACGTGTGACTTGTGACATTGAAGACAGCCACCCGTTAGGGCGGCTGTTCGACATTGATGTCATGGGTGTCGACGGCGTTCCCGTCAGCCGCCAGTCGGTGGGCGGGCAACCTCGCCGCTGCCTGCTGTGCGACCACGAGTCCCGCTGGTGCATGCGCAACCACAGCCACACCCAGGAGGAGCTGATGGCCCATATCACCAAGCTGGTCAACGACTATGTACGATAACTTTGAAATCTGCGACATGCCGCTCTCGCTCAAGTCCAACAGGACAAGGGTAGAGCGCTTCCTTGCCGACAGTGGCCTGCGCCTTGAGGGCGTGGACTACTATGCCGCCGTCACCGACGACGACGGCAACATCATCGCCGGCGGGGGCCTGCAGGGCAACGTCATCAAGTGCATCGCCGTGGGCGAGGCCGCCCGCGATACCGGCTTGAGCAACAAGCTCATCAGCCACCTCATCGGCATGGCGACCCAGCAGGGCGCCGACTCGGTCAAGGTCTATACCAAGCCCGGCAACAGCGCCATCTTCGAGAGCATGGGATTTACGGTCATTGCCCGTGCGCCCCAAGCCATCCTCATGGAGAACGGCGTGAAGGGCATCGGCCGTTACACCAGCTACCTGCGCAGCATGCGTGGCGACCGCCCCGACGGGGCCACCGCCATCGTGATGAATGCCAACCCATTCACCCTGGGCCACCGCTACCTAATCCATCTGGCCGCACAGGAGGCGACGACGCTCTATGTCATCGCTGTGCGCGAGGATCGGTCCGCATTCAGCTATCAGGAGCGCCTGGCCATGATACAGGACGGCTGCAAGAACCTCGACAACGTCGTCGTCCTTGAGGGCAGCGACTACGCCATCAGCGAGCTGACGTTCCCCACCTACTTCCTCAAGCAGGTGACCGACGCCACCGACACGCACATCACGCTCGACCTGGACCTGTTCGCGCGGCACATCGCGCCCGCCCTGGGCGTCACCGTCCGCGTCGTGGGCAGCGAGCCCATCGATGCCCTGACGGCTCGCTACAACGAGCTCATGCTCGAGCAGTTGCCGCCGCGCGGCATCGAGGTCAAGCCCATCGAGCGCCTGATGCTCGACGGCCAGCCCGTCAGCGCGTCGCGTGTGCGCCAAGCGATGGCCGACGGCTCTTTTTGCATGGCTGGAGCCCTGGTTCCTCAGACCACCGACCCCTACATCATTGCCCACCTGGCCTGCGACGCCTTGCGTGCCGAGCTCCACACGACCCCCAAGCCCGGCCTGGTGGACCGCAATGACAACGGTGCGCACCGCGACATGGACCTGGCGCTGATGAACAAGAGCATCACCGCGCTGCAGCCCTACTTTGTCAAGCTGGCGTTATACGGCAGGTCCTGTGCCGAGGACTACGAGATTCCCGATGGTCAGGAGGTGCGCCGCATCGGCCTTGAGGCCGAGGAGGCGATGCTCCATGCCACCGGCGGTGTCAACACCCACCGCGGAGCGCTGTTCGCCATGGGGCTGACCACACTGGCGGCCGCATGGTGCGCGACACGCGACGAGGTGGTGGGTAGCAAGCAGCTGCGTGAAATCATCATGCAGGTGGCCGAACAGTTCAAGCCCACGGCAGGCACCCACGGCAACAATGCCGTGACTGCCCACCGTGTGTCCGGAGCCCTCGACATGGCTCAGGCGGGCTATGAGCAACTGTTCAACGACTGGCTGCCGGCTTACCGCAGTTACCTTGCCGAGGATGCCGTGACGGCCCCACAGCGGTTGCTGCTGCTCATCATGAGCCAGCTCGACGACACCAACGTCATCCACCGCGTGGGCTACGACCAGGCCCAGCAGGTCAAGATCGAAGCCCGCCAGCTGCTCGACAACTACACCGAGCAGGCCATGCAGCAGATGAACCGCGACTATATCGCCCGCAACATCTCGCCCGGCGGCAGCGCCGACATGGTTGCGCTCACTTTATTTATTCACTCGATATTGAATTAAACAACTCTATATATCAATTAACATTTTCAAAATTTTATCATGGTAGAATTAATCAAACAAGGAGTTTACTTAATCAACGGTAACGAAATTCGCACTGATGCAACTGGTCTTCCCACGCCTGACGAGGCTCGTGAGAACACCATCACCTACGGTATCCTGCGCAGTCACGACGTGGACGGCAGCAAGGGCAAGAAGATGCGCATCCGCTTTGACGCGATGATGTCGCACGACATCACCTACGTGGGCATTATCCAAACCGCCCGCGCCAGTGGTCTCGAGAAGTTCCCCCTGCCCTATGCAATGACCAACTGCCACAACTCGCTGTGCGCTGTCGGCGGTACCATCAACGAGGATGACCACGTGTTCGGTCTCTCGGCTGCCAAGAAGTACGGCGGTATCTACGTGCCCGCTAACCAGGCCGTTATCCACCAGTTCGCCCGCGAGGCAATGGTGAAGTGCGGTAACATGATCCTGGGTAGTGACAGCCACACCCGCTACGGTTCGCTCGGTAACATGGGCGTCGGCGAAGGCGGTGGTGAGCTCGTGAAGCAACTCCTGCGCAACACTTGGGACATCAACGCTCCCGAGGTTGTCCTGGTATGGTTGGAGGGTGCTCCCCGCAAGGGTGTAGGTCCCCACGATGTTGCTATCTCGCTCGTTAAGGCTACCTTCGAGAGCGGCTTTGTTAAAAACAAGGTCCTCGAGTTCGCTGGCCCCGGCGTGAAGAACCTGCCCATCGACTTCCGTAACGGTATCGACATCATGACCACCGAGACCACCTGCTTGAGCTCGATCTGGGTTACTGATGACGAGGTGAAGCACCACTACGAGATCCACAAGCGTCCGGAGGACTTCAAGGTGCTCCAGCCCGGTGAGGTAGCTTACTATGACAGCATGATCAAGATCGACCTGAGCACTCAGGAGTGTATGATCGCTCTGCCCTACCACCCCAGCAACGCTTTCACTATCCACGAGCTGCAGGCTAATCCCGTCGAGATCCTGCGCAAGGTCGAGGAGGACACCAAGAAGCGCTTCGGCGACAAGGTACAGTGCGACCTCGTCGACAAGGTGATGAAGGACGGTAAGGTACAGGCCGACCAGGGTATCATCGCTGGCTGCTCGGGCGGTACCTATGACAACCTGAGCGCTGCTGCCAGCATCATGCGCGGCAAGAGCATCGGTAACGACTACTTCACCATGAGCGCTTATCCCCAGTCGGTTCCCGTCTACATGGCAGCCGTTCGTCAGCGCATCGTTGAGGAGTTGCTCGAGACTGGTACGATCATCAAGCCCGCCTTCTGCGGTCCTTGCTTCGGTGCCGGTGACGTGCCCAGCAACAATGGCCTGTCAATCCGCCACACCACCCGTAACTTCCCCAACCGCGAGGGTTCCAAGCCCGGCCAGGGTCAGATTTCGCTGGTTGCCCTGATGGATGCCCGCTCAATCGCTGCTACCGCAGCTAACGGCGGCGTCATCACCGCTGCTACCGACGTTGACTACACCGACGACCACAAGCCCTACGAGTACGATGCCAAGATCTATGAGCGCCGCGTTTACTACGGCTTCGAGAAGGAGCAGCCCGACGTCGAGCTGCGCTACGGTCCCAACATCAAGGACTGGCCCAAGATGTATGCTATGGAGGACAACATGCTGCTCGAGCTGGCAGCCGTTATCCACGACAGCGTAACCACCACCGACGAGTTGATCCCCAGCGGTGAGACCTCGAGCTACCGCTCCAACCCGCTGAAGCTCTCTGAGTTCGCCCTGTCACGCCGCGTGCCCGAGTACGTTGGCCTGAGCAAGCGCATCCAGGCACAGGATCACGAGCGCCGCGACGGCAAGTGCCCGCAGAACGTCCTCGACGCTCTCGCTAAGGTAGGTGCCAAGCCCGAGAACACCTCGTTCGGTTCTTGCGTATTCGCCCACAAGCCCGGTGACGGTTCCGCCCGCGAGCAGGCCGCATCGTGCCAGAAGGTGCTCGGCGGTGACGCCAACATCTGCTACGAGTACGCTACCAAGCGCTATCGCAGCAACTGTATCAACTGGGGTATCGTGCCCTTCACCATCGCTCCCGATGTTGAGTTCAACTACAACCCCGGTGACATGGTATTCGTTCCCGGCATCCGCGAGGCCATCATCAACGGCAAGGAGGAGATCGATGCCAAGGTTATCGCTGCCGACGGCGTACATGACCTGCACCTGTTCTTCCAGAACCTCACTCCCGACGAGCGCACCATCCTCGCCGAGGGCTGCCTGATGAACTTCTACGCTTCACAGAAGAAGTAAATCTTTAAAAACCTGACCCTGGGCATCTGCCCAGGGCAGGTTGATTAGTGATTAGGGATGAGTGATTAGAGACACTATCCCTGAGCACGACAACCAATAACAACAAATCATTTTTTATCAATAACAACTGATCACATTAAATTTCAATCATGATCGAAAAAATTAAGATGACCACTCCCATCGTGGAGATGGACGGTGACGAGATGACCCGCATTCTGTGGAAGATGATCAAGGACGAACTCATCCTCCCGTTTGTTGACCTCAAGAGTGAGTACTACGACCTGGGTCTTGTAAAGCGCGACGAGACTGGTGACAAGATTACCATCGAGGCTGCTGAGGCTTGCAAGAAGTATGGTGTCGGCGTGAAGTGCGCTACCATCACCCCCAACCTGAAGCGTATGGACGAGTACAAGCTGCACGAGATGTGGAAGAGCCCCAACGGCACCATCCGTTCGATCCTCGACGGTACCGTGTTCCGCGCTCCCATCACCATCCCGAGCATCAAGCCCGTTGTGAAGAACTGGGAGAAGCCCATCACCATCGCTCGTCATGCCTATGGCGACGTTTACAAGAGTGTTGAGCTGCGTGCCGACGAACCCGGTGTTGCCAAGCTCGTCTTTGACGGCGTCAGCGGCAAGCACGAGGAAGTCGTTATCCACGAGTTCAAGGGCGAAGGCGTCCTCCAGGGCATGCACAACCTGGACAAGTCCATCCGTTCGTTTGCTCACAGCTGCTTCAAGTATGCTATCGATACCAAGCAGGATCTGTGGTTCTCGACCAAGGACACCATCAGCAAGAAGTATGACGCTCAGTTCCGCATCATCTTTGAGGAGGTTTACGAGCAGAACTACAAGGCTGAGTTCGAGAAGCTCGGTCTGGAGTACTTCTACACCCTGATCGACGACGCTGTTGCTCGCGTGATCCGCAGCAAGGGTGGTTACATCTGGGCTTGCAAGAACTACGACGGCGACGTGATGAGCGACATGGTCAGCACCGCCTTCGGTTCACTCGCTATGATGACCAGCGTACTCGTTAGCCCCGAGGGCAACTACGAGTATGAGGCTGCCCACGGTACCGTAACCCGCCACTACTACAAGTACCTCAACGGCGAGGAGACCTCCACTAACCCCATGGCTACCATCTTTGCATGGAGCGGTGCCCTGCGCAAGCGCGGTGAGAAGGACGGTCTGAAGGACCTCATGAACTTTGGTGACCAGCTCGAGGGCGCTTGCTTCGACACCCTGAACGCTGGTATCGTGACCAAGGACCTCGTGAACTTGATGGAAGGTGTTGAGGCTAAGGCTGTCAACAGCGCTGACTTCATCAAGGCCATCCGCACCAACCTCGAAAAGCGCCTCGGCTAATCCCTGACGTTTCCCCTGTACTAAAATGAGAGGGTCCCACAACAGTGAGGCCCTCTCGTTATTGTATTTGCAGAGACGATGCGAGATGCGCTACATCTGTCCGAAACGCGCCTCAACGACATTGACCACATAGTCACCCAATTTCTCTAATTCTCCCACCAGGTCACCATAGGCCGTTCCTAACGCGTAGTCATACTGCCGTTCGTCAACAGCCTTGGCATTGTCGGCCTTGAACTGGTCGCGCAAGGTGTTAATCTGGTTCTCGTAGTAGTAGGACTGCCGCATGTCGTGGTCTTCCAGACGCTCTTCCAGCACAAGGTTCATCTGGGCCAAAGCTTTCTCACACAACGCCATCATCTGGTTGAGATTTTGCTGCTGATCGTCATTAAAGTCACGCCCCTGATGATTGCGTCGCTGTATTGTGCGGGCAAGGCGATAACAGGAGTCCCCGATGCTCTCGATTTCGCCAATTTCACGCAGCATCTGTCTCACTTTCATCTTTGACTCGTCGCTCAGGTGCCCATCGCTCACCTGTTCCAGGAAACGGGCGATGCTGATTTCGGCTTGATCGGTGACATCTTCGTCACGTTCAATCTGCTGGTAGATTTCTTCAATCTTGTCACTATCATGCTCATTTTGCATGGTTTGCACGAGATTGAACATCTCCTGCACCCGCTTGCCATAGTGAGCGGTCTCCTTCTGGGCCTGCATGACTGCAATCTCGGGGGTCTGGATCAGGTTATCCCTGATATAGAGCAACTTGAAATCCTCATGCTCGCCCTCTTTCTTGTCAGGCAACAGCCAGCGGACCACTTTCTCCATTTGGGGGATAAAGCCGATGAGCAGGGCGGTATTGGTCACATTGAAGCATGTGTGAAACATGGCCAGCACGATAGGGAGCCTCTCATGCTGCCCCCCGGCCGTCGCATCATAGCCCGCCAGCCAGCACACCATGTCAACAAACGGATAGAACACCAGCATGACCCATATCACGCCAAACACATTGAATAGCAGATGGGCGAGGGCGGCACGGCGCGCCTCGTTGTTGGCTCCCAACGCCGCCAGATTGGCGGTCGCTGTCGTACCGATGTTCTCGCCCATGACCAGAGCAATGCCCAAGTAGATGGGCAAGACACCTGTCGAACATAGTAGGATCGTGATGGCCATCACTGCTGCCGACGATTGCACGATGCAGGTGATAATGGTGCCGATAGCCAGGAAAGCGAGAATCGACAGGTGACTGCTGGTGTCAAACGACGCAAAGAATTGCATCACTGCCTCGTTATGTTCCAAATCCAATTCCTTACCGGCACTGCTCAACAGCACCAATGAGAAAAACATGAACGCGATGCCAAACAAGAAATCACCTTTATAGCGGTGGCGCTTGTGATAGATGAGCAAGATTCCGACCAGAAAGGCGGGAAAAACCACATTGGTCAAGTCCACGTTGTAACCCAGGCTCATGATCCACGCCGTCAATGTGGTGCCGATGTTGGCACCCATGATGACACTGATGGCTTGGCCCAGGGTGAGCAGGCCTGCCGACACAAACGAGACCGTCATCACCGTCGTTGCCGATGACGACTGCACCGCGCAGGTTACCCCGGCGCCTGTCAGCATGCCCATGATGCGGTTGTTGGTCATACGCCCTAGCACATGCCGCAAGTGTGAGCCTGCCATCTTCTGCAGCGCGGTACTCATCATCCGCATGCCGAATATCAGGAGACCTAATGTGCCTAAAATCTTTAGTAAAACCGTTACATATTGCTGAGTCGTTTCCATTTTTGTTGATGTTTTCTTTTTTTGCTGCAAAATTACATATTGCTGCATTGCCAACCGTTTACGAAGGCATTACAAACCCGTTATTATATTGTTACATCCAAGCAGGAGATACCTGCATATCAAGATTCACGAGTTCACAAGCGAGTGCGCCATCTTGCATACAGGAGATTACAGAACAACTTATCAGCCATGCAATTTACGCACTTTTTTCCTCACTTTTTGGCTTTATTTCGCATTTTATTACTATATTTGCAGACGATTAGCAGAATACTGATCTCCAAACATAAAAGGATTGATTGTTTTTATTCACTATATGTATTAATTCTTAAACCTAACATCATTTATGAAAAAAGCATTTATTACTCTTGCTGCCCTGTTCATAGCAAGCACAGCACTTGCTGACAGTGGTTTCTTCTTTGGTACTTTTGACGAGTCCACCCTGGGATCGACCAACGAGTCCACACTGGTGTTGACACCCGAGGATCTCACTGGTGAGTTCGAACTCGGTCTAGGCGCTTACTGGAGCGCACGCGTGAGCGGTACCGAGTGCCAAATCACCTTCCCCGAGGGCATGCACGCCGTGTTTGCCGAGCTTGGCTCAGACTGCATCGTCAATACGCTGAACGGTCGTGGTCGACCTGCCACCGAAACGCCCGCTTTTGCTGGTCTGGTAGATCCCTATAATCATTGGGTTTCCACGTTCTCTACCGCAGGTTACTACTACAACGAGAATGGCGATCTAGAATGCTACGGCGTTAACAAGTGGGAAGCCGGATTCTATGACGAGATGTTACTGTACTACTTCCAGTTCGATGAGGGCTTCACGGGCGGTGACATCGTTGTTTACACTGTCGTTGCTTCTGGCAATGATACCCGTGGCGGCACAGTACGTGAGAATGGTGAGCACGCTCATGGCTTCACCTTCACTTGCCACGTGACTGTTGAGGGCAGTGTACCTCCCCAGCCTGAACTGCCCGGTTACATCATCGTTGGCTCGCCTGCCAGCAACGGTCAGTTCTATGTGAACTACCTGCCTGGCGACTATGAGGGTGAATACGAGATCGTTGTCACCATCAACGGCGAAGTAGTTGAGCCCATCGTTGAGGGTACCTACGCAGCCGTTGAGGGCGAGAACCATGTGGTCGTTACCGTTAAGGCCGATGGCTACAAGGACAAGGTGGCCACCAACGACTTCTACTACCACTACCCCACCACAGCTCCCACTCCCGAGTTCAACTGGAACGCCGAGACCTTCACGATGGAGGCCGTTTGCAGTGATCACACCGTTGTTCTGTACAAGGACGGTGTCGAGGTTGAGAACCCCTACACTGTTGAGCAGACCGACGTCGAGCAGACCATCGTCTTCAGCGCAAAGACCCTTGCTGCCGACGAGGACTACAACAGCCCCGTTGTCTATGCTGAGCCCGTTGTCGTTCCCGCCAAGGAGGTTGTCGTAACTCCTCCCGCAGCTCCCACCTACGTGGTAACCTATGATGCCGACTTCATGTACATCACCTTCTCCTGCGAGGAAGGCGAACTCACCATCTATGATGAGTATGGTCAGGAAGTTGCCGAGAACCCCGTTGTGATTGAGCGTCCCGAATATGACGAGACGGCTGAAACCGTTTACGTTCACTTCAGCGCCAAGGCCACCAAGGACGGCGTTGACAGCGAAATCATCTATGTGACCGAGAAGGTGAACCAGAAGGCTAAACCCGAGCCTCAACCCGAGCCCACCGCAACTCCCGAGATCTCCTACGAGATTCTTGACGATGTTGTTATCATCACCGCTACCGGTGAGGGCACTGTAACCATGTACGTTGACGGCGTTGAGGTTGACAATCCCTACACCATCGCGCGTGGCAATGCCGACGTTGTAGTTGCTGTTACCGCTACCGCTCAGGCCGAGGGCCAGCTCATCAGCGAGATTGCTAGCATGGATATCACCATCCCCGCTCTCGAAGGCGAACAGCCCGAGGATCCCCACGATGCTGGTGTTTGGGTTGTATTCTTCGACAAGAATGACAACGAGGTTTGGTATGAGATGACTCCGGGTGCCGGAACTCCCACTCCTTACAACATCACCCTGCCGCTGAACAAGAAGGTTTATGGCTATCCCACCGCTACCGAGTGGCCCAACGCTGACTTCTACATCATGATCAATGGTGTACAGTATGGTCCCGAGGCTTACGAGCCTCTGACCGAGGACGAGCAGTTCGGCAATGCCAACCACCACGAGCTCTTCGAGGGTACTGAGCACTTCGCAGTTCCCACCGGCTACTGGTACACCATCGGCGTGATCACCGACCGTGAGACCGGCAACTACTACATGCAGATCTCCCGCGGTATCTTCACCGGTGTTGAGGAGCTCAACGCTGACAAGACCGTTGCTGGCGTACGCTACTTCAACATGGCTGGCCAGGA